>CAYQAY010000034.1:0-17768 GCA_964415585.1 uncultured Reyranella sp. | reverse complement strand
TCAGACCTGCGCCTTCCAGCCTTCTATCCAGGTCAGCGCCTCCTCGTCGGGCAGCGGCTGCGTCGAGGCGTCGACCTCGAGCCGGTCGCCGACCTTCTTGGCGCCGCAGGTCTCGAGCACCTGGTCGACCTTCTTGCCGGCGCCGCAGAACGTGTCCTGGTAGGTCATGTCCCCCAACGCAATGACGCCGTAGCGGTGGCCCGACAGATCGGGCCGGTCGCGCTCCAGCGTCTCGATCAGCGGCAGGATGTTGGTCGGGATATCGCCCGAGCCGTGCGTGGCGCAGACCACGAGGAGCACGTCGTGCGCCTGCAGGTCGGCGGTCGTCGCGGCCGAGTCGGTGACATCGACCGCATGGCCGGCGCCCTTCAGCACGGGCTTCAGCGCGTCGGCCACCATCTGGGCATTGCCCGACTCGGTGCCGACCAGGATCAGGATCGTGGACATCGCCCCCGGACATACGGGAGGGCGTGCCGCCATGCGACGCGACCGGATGGCGCGGGGCCGGTGCGCCATGTCAGTCTGTCGCTCCATGGACGAAACGCCCGCAGAAACTCCTGTTCTAGCCGCCCTCGACGGCGGCGTGCTCACCCTGACGCTCAACCGCCCACAGCGGCTCAACGCCATGAGCCACCAGCTCATCGAGCGGCTGATCGCCGAGCTGAAGCGCGCCCGCGAGGACCGGTCGATCCGCTCCGTCCTGCTGACCGGCACCGGCCGCGGCTTCTGCGCCGGCGCCGATCTGGCCGGCCCCGGGCCAGGCGATCCTGCGGGCGGCGCGAAGGCCTCGGGCGAGCGCGACGTCGGCGCCGCCATGGACCGCATCTTCAACCCGCTGATCCGCGCCATGCGCGCGCTGCCCAAGCCCATCGTGGCGGCGGTGAACGGCGTGGCGGCGGGCGGCGGCGCCAACCTGGCGCTCGCCAGCGACATCGTGATCGCCGCCCGTTCGGCTCGCTTCGACCAGGCCTTCGTGCGCATCTCGCTGATCCCGGACCTCGGCGGCACCTGGTTCCTGCCGCACACGGTGGGTGACGCCCGCGCCCGCGCGCTCGCCATGCTCGGCAGCCCGGTGCCGGCAGAGGAGGCCAAGCGCATGGGCATGGTGTGGGACGTGGTCGACGATGCAGCCCTCATGGACGAGGCCGGCAAGATCGCGCGGAGGCTCGCCGCCGGCCCGACGCTCTCCTACGCCGCCATCAAGGAGGCGATTTCCGCCGCCGCAACCAACACGCTCGACCAGCAGCTCGACCTGGAACGCGACCGCCAGCGCGAGCTCGGCCGCAGTGCCGACTTCAAGGAAGGCGTGGCGGCATTCCTCGCCAAGCGGCCGGCCAACTTCACGGGACGATGACCGACATGACCTACAACACGATCCTGCTCAGCCGCGACAAGGGGCTCGCGACCATCACGCTGAACGCACCGGACAAGCTGAACGCCGTCTCACGCAAGATGATCGCCGAGATCAAGACCTGCTGGGAGGAGCTGGCGGCCGATTCTTCGGTGCGCGCCGTGCTGCTGACCGGCGCGGGCCGCGGCTTCTGCGCCGGCGCCGACCTTGCCGATCCAGACCGCGAGGCGAGCGCCACGGCCGACTCGGGTGCCGCGCTCGACAAGTATTTCAATCCCACGATCCGCGCCATGCGCGCGCTGCCCAAGCCCATCGTCTCGGCGGTGAACGGCGTCGCGGCCGGCGTCGGCATGAGCTTCGCGCTCGCCTCCGACATCGCGATCGCCGGCAAGTCGGCGTCGTTCCTGCAGGCCTTCGCGCGCATCGGCCTGCTGCCCGACGGCGGCAGCACCTGGTTCCTGCCGCGCCTGGTGGGCGAGCAGCGCGCCCGAGCGCTCGCCATGCTGGCGCCGCAGATCAGTGCGCAGCAGGCCAAGGACTGGGGCCTGATCTGGGACGTGGTCGACGATGCCGAGCTGATGAAGACCACGACCGATCTGGCGCGCCGTCTCGCCGACGGCCCGACCATGGCATTGTCGCGCATCAAGGAAGCGCTGGGCCGCGCCAGCGGCAACACGCTCAGCCAGCAGCTCGACGTCGAGCGCGACTTCCAGCGCGAGCTGGGGCGCAGCAGCGACTTCAGGGAAGGCGTCGCCGCCTTCCTCGCCAAGCGCAAGCCCGCCTTCAGGGGAGAATAGGGGAAACGACCATGACGACGCCGCACAAGGAAATCACCTCGGGCCTGCAGTTCCCCGAAGGCCCCATCGCCATGCCCGACGGTTCGGTGATCCTGGTCGAGATCGCCCGCGAAACGCTGACGCGGGTCACGGCGGACGGCAAGCAGCACATCGTGGCCAAGATGCCGGGCGGCCCCAACGGTGCCGCGATGGGCCCGAAGGGCAAGATCTACGTCACCAACAACGGCGGCTTCAACTGGATCAAGCGGCCCGACGGACGATTGTTCCCAGGGACCCAGCCGGCCTCCTACAAAGGCGGCTCGATCCAGACCGTCGATCCCGAGAGCGGCAAGGTCGAGACGCTCTACGATTCCTGCGACGGCCGCAGGTTGAACGGTCCGAACGATCTGGTGTTCGACAACGCCGGCGGCTTCTGGTTCACCGACCTCGGCAAGACGCGCGAGTACGACAGCGACCGCGGCGCGGTCTACTACGCGCGCGCCGACGGCTCGAAGATCGAGCAGAAGGTCTTTCCGCTGGAGCGGCCCAACGGCTGCGGCCTCTCGCCGGACGAGAAGACGCTCTATGTCGTCGAGACGCCGACGGCGCGTTGCTGGGCGTTCGAGCTCTCGGCGCCCGGAGTCATAAAGGATGCCAACGGCCCCTATCGCGGCGAGAAGGGCCGGGTGATCGCGGGCCTCGGCGGCTATCAGATGTTCGATTCGCTGGCGGTCGATTCGGCCGGCCACATCTGCGTGGCGACGCTGATCACCGGCGCCGTCTCCGATATCTCGCCCGACGGCAAGTCGGTGACCCAGTACAAGCTGCCCGATCCGATGGTTACCAACGTGTGCTTCGGCGGCCCGGACCTGCGCACCGCTTTCGTCACGCTGTCCATGACCGGCAAGCTGGTGAGCTTCGAATGGCCGCGCCCCGGCCACCCGCTCAAGTATTTGAACCGGTAACAAACCTCATCCTGAGGAGCGGCCGCAGGCCGCGTCTCGAAGGATGGGCAACGCAACGTGCTGACCCTTCGAGACGCATCGCTGCGCGATGCTCCTCGGGGTGAGGCTTTGCTGGCCGCAGGGATTGCTACCCCTTCGCCTGCGCCCGGACCTCGCGGCTGGCGACGATCTTGCCGGCGGCGTAGGCCTCGTGGTTGGCCACGACGTCGGAGAGCCTGTAGCGGTAGTTCACCATCATCGCGTAGGACTGCTTGAAGCCGTTGGCGCTGGTGTCGGCCAGCCAGTTCAGCCGCTCGACGATGGCGCCGTTGCCGAGATGGAAGTGCGCCACGCGGTCGAGCGCGCGGCCCTTCTCGTCGGTGTCGGTGAGGTAGCGCGCCGCCAGCCGGGTCAGGATCGGCCGCAGCGCCTTGTCGATCGCCGGCACCTCCTGCCAGTTCGGCCGGTCGAGCAGTTTCCGCACCGCCGCCGCGCCGCGTGCCTCGGAGGTCACCGGCATCAGCGAGGCGATCTCGGCCTGCGTCAGCGCCTCGTCGCCCTCGGTCCTGAGGCGGCCGTCGATGTGATGGCGCAGGCCGGGGATCGGCGACAGCGTGGCGAAATCCTTGATGTTGGGCAGGTCACGGGCCAGCGTGTCGGCCACACGCTTGATCAGGAAGTCGCCGAAGCTGATGCCCGCCAGCCCCTGCTGGCAGTTGGAGATCGAGTAGAAGATCGCCGTGTTGGCCTGTTTGGCGTCCCGCGTCTCGTCGCGCGCGTCGAGCAGGCGCTGAACGTTGCCCGCCATGCCGTCGACCAGCGCCACCTCGACGAAGATCAGCGGCTCGTCGGGCATGCGCGGATGGAAGAAGGCGAAGCAGCGCCGGTCCGAGTCGAGCCGGTTCTTCAGGTCGCGCCAGGAACGGATCGCGTGGACCGCCTCGTAGTCGACCAGTTTCTCGAGCAGCAGCGCCGAGGAGCGCCAGTCGATGCGTACCAGGTCGAGGAAACCCACGTCGAACCAGGCACCGAGCAGCGGGCGCAGGTCCTCGCTCAGCGCTTTGGCCGCGGCGTCGGTCCGGCCGAGCGCCAGCAGTTCGGCGCGCAGGTCGACGACGAACTTCACGCCCTGCGGCACGCCCACGAACTCGCGCAGCAGCCGCACCGCCGGCGGCTCGAGCGCGCGGCGCAGCGCCCGCGCCGGCTCCTTGGAGGCGCGCCACTGCTCGACCGCGGCCATCGCCGCCTCGCGCGGCAGCCCGTAGTCGTTGGCCAGGATGGTCAGGAACTTCCTGCGGCCCGCGGCCGACAGCGAGAGGTAGACCTGCCCCAGCTCGGCGGCCCGTGCGCGTCGCGCCGTTTCGCCGCCCTTGCCCTCGAGGCAGGCGTCGATGCGGCCGCGCAGCCGCGGCACGTCGTCGTCGGGAAGGTCGGCGCGGATCGGCACACCGACCACTTCGCGGGCGCCGCGGGCGGTGTCGATGAAGGCGTTGCGCAGGCGTTCGAGCGTGCGGTCGACGGTGGTCGAAAGGGTGAGAGCCATACGCCGATTATGTCACGCCGAACGTGTCACTCCAGTGGCGGCGGATGAATAGCCCTTTACGTCGTCTCGACGCACGCGGAGTAAACTCGGCGCTTGAGCGAAGCGGGGTGGAGAGACCTTTTCCTTTACGACAGGCTGCCTTTTCGCTGGGACAAGGCTCCTCGGCTGCGCTCGGGGCGCCCCAATGCCTAAGGCGTCTCCAGCGCCCGCCACAGGTACCAGCTCGCCACCGTACGGTAGGGGCGCCATTTCTCGCCGGCCTTCGCAAGCGCCTCGGGCGTGGGCAGCTTGCGCTTGTTGAAGGCCTTCGCGTAGGCCTTGCGCAGACTGTAGTCGTCGAGCGGCAGCACGTCGGGACGGCCCAGTCGGAACATCAGGAACATCTCCGCGCTCCAGCGGCCGATGCCGCGTACCTGCACCAGCCGCTCGACCAGAGTCTCATCGTCGAGCGCCGCGGCCTCGTCCAGCGTCGGCAGCTCGCCGGCCGCGACGCGGCGCGCGAGGTCCTGCAGGGCCAGCACCTTGGCGCGCGACAGGCCGCAGCCGCGCAGTCGCTCGTCGGGCGTCTTCAGGACGTGGCGCGGGGTGAACATGCCGTCGCTGCGCGGATAGAGCGCCTCGACGCGGCCGTAGATCGTGGCGGCCGCCTTGTTGGAGAGCTGCTGGTAGACGATCGCCTCGGCCAGCGCACCGAACAGGCTGCGCGAGGCCTTTAGCTCCATGCGGAACGGGCCGACCCGCTCGATGATCGCGGCCAGCGCCGGATCGGCCGCCTTGAGATGCCTGACCGCCGTGGCCGGTCTGAAAGCAAAGCCCGTCATCGTGACGCGAACAATGGCCCGGCACCCAACGCCGGCGCGCCCTCGATCTCGAGGATGCGCCGCTTGGTGGCGACGCCGCCGCCGGCCGAGAAGCCGCCCATCTTGCCGTCGGCGCCCAGCACACGGTGGCAGGGTACGATGATGGCGATCGGGTTCTTCCCCAGCGCCTGGCCGACCGCGCGCGACTCGTGCGGCGCGCCGATGCGTCTGGCGATCTCGCCGTAGGTCATGGTCTGGCCGGGCGGGATGGTGCGCGCCACCTCGTAGACCTTGCGGTGGAACTCGGGCGCGGCGTCGAGGTCGAGCGGGATGTCCCCGAGGCTCGCGGGCTCGCCGGCCAGCAGGGCCTGCACGCGGTCGAGCGCACGCTGCACGCCGGCCGGCGGCGTGGTCTCGACGACGCCCGCCCAGCGCCGCTTCACGCGCGCCCGCGTCGCCTCGGCGGTGCTTTCGGGAAGCTGCAGGCCGGCGATGCCGCGCGCACCCCACACCAGGCCGCATGTGCCGATGGGCGTGTCGAACAGGGTGAAGGCCGACGCCGTCATGGCGGCAGGTTCCTACCTAACCTGTCATCCCGTCAAGTTGGGTAGTAGTTGGATAGTAGAAGTTTCATTGAAGAAGTAGCTACCAGTAGCTACATTGGCCTCATGAAGGTCGTCGGCATCAAGGCCCTGAAAAACCGGCTCAGTGAGTATGTCCGCGCCGCATCGGCGGGGGAAACCGTACTGGTCACGGATCGGGATCGAGTGGTGGCCGAGCTGGTCCCGCCGTCCGCCGGCCGCAGCGCCACGCCGGCCGATGCGCTTCTCGCCGATGCCGTCCGCAAGGGGTGGGTGACGCCGCCCGCTCTCCCGGCAGTTGGCGTACCGCCGCGGCAGCCGATCGCGCGTCTCCAGGACATTCTCGCCGAGCTGCACGACGATCGCGACTCCCGTTGATCTACTACGTCGATACCTCGGTGGCCCTCGCGCAGATCCTCGCCGAGGATCGTGTCCCGTCCGCCGGCCTTTGGGCCGAGACCCTGATCTCCAGCCGGCTGCTCGAATACGAAGTGTGGACGCGTCTCAACGCGCGCGGCATCGGCAAGTCGCACGGCGAGAGCGCTCGGGCACTCATCGGACGGATCGCGCTGGTCGAGCTGGCGCCGCCGATCCTCGCGCGGGCGCTCGAGCCGTTTCCGGTCGCCGTGCGTACGCTCGACGCCCTTCATCTTGCGTCCCTGGAATTCCTCCGCTCGCGCGGTCAGGTCTTGCAGCTCGCGAGCTACGACGACCGCCAGCTTGCCGTCGCCCGCGCTCTCGGTGTGCCGACCGTCGCTCTCTAGAGTCCTTCCGCCATCGCGATCGAACGACGCCGTCCGGTGTCGCTTGACAGGATTTCTCGGAAAGGATAGGAATTGACCCTATCGAACGCCGGCGAGGACCGGCATGGTCACGGGAGGAGTATCGATCCGGATTTTTTCGATGTCGCCGTCCATGCGACTCGGAATACGGCGGCGCCGACCTGAAAAGATCAGCCGGTTCAACCGCTTGAAGGCGGATGCCGGCAAGGACGGCGAACGCGATCCGGAATTTTTATTTTTCGCGTTTCAGGCGACTCCGCGCATGGCCCCTTTGCCGGTAAGGCATTGGCGGGGTGCCCGGGCTGATGCTACGCGGGCGGGAACGATCGAGTAGGGAGTAGTACCCAAGATGACCGAAGCCTTCATCTGCGATGCCATCCGCACGCCCGTCGGCCGCTACAATGGCGGCCTCGGCGCCATGCGCGTTGACGATCTCGCGGCCCATCCCATCAAGGCGCTGATGCAGCGCAACGCCGGCGTGGACTGGGGCTCGGTCGACGACGTGATCTACGGCTGCGTCAACCAGGCGGGCGAGGACAATCGCAACGTCGCGCGCATGGCGGGCCTTCTCGCGGGTCTTCCGGTCGAGGTGGCGGGCGCCACCGTGAACCGGCTGTGCGGCTCCGGTCTCGAAGCCGCCGGACATGCCGCGCGCGCCGTAAAGCTCGGCGAGGCCGACATCATGATCGCCGGCGGCGTCGAGGGCATGACCCGCTCGCCCTACGTCATGGGCAAGCCCGAAAGCGCCTTCGACCGCTCGATGAAGCTCGAGGACACCGTGCTGGGCTGGCGCTTCGTCAATCCGAAGATGAAGGCGGCCTACGGCGTCGACCCGATGGGCCAGACCGCCGAGAACGTGGCGCAGGAGCATCAGATCAGCCGCACCGACCAGGACGCCTTCGCCTATCGCAGCCAGCGCCGTTGCAAGGCGGCGCAGGAGCGCGGCTTCTTCGAGCGCGAGATCGTCAAGGTCTGCGTCAAGAAGGGCAAGACCGAGGTGATCGTCGAGAAGGACGAGCATCCGCGCGGCGACACCACGATGGAGACGCTGTCCAAGCTGCCGGCGGCGTTCCGCGAGGGTGGCTCGGTGACGGCCGGCAACTCCTCGGGCCTGAACGACGGCGCCTGTGCCATGATCATCGCCTCGGAGGCCGCCGCCAGGGCCAATGGCCTCACGCCGCGCGCCCGTATCCTGGGCGCGGTGTCGGCGGGCGTGCCGCCGCGCGTCATGGGCATCGGCCCGGTGCCGGCGACGCAGAAGCTGCTGGCCAAGCTCGGACTCTCGATCAGGGATTTCGACACGATCGAGCTCAACGAGGCGTTCGCGGCCCAGGCGCTCGCGGTGCTGCGCCAGTTGGGCCTCGCCGACGACCAGGAGAACGTGAATCCCAACGGCGGCGCGATCGCGCTCGGCCATCCGCTCGGCGCCTCGGGCGGCCGGCTGATGATCACCGCGCTCAACCAGCTCGAGGCCACCGGCGGCAAGCGGGCGCTCGCCACCATGTGCATCGGCGTCGGCCAGGGCATCGCGCTGGCCCTCGAACGCGTCTGATCCTTACGCGGTAGCGTTGAGGTTGATGCCGCCCTGGCGCATGTCGGTCAGCATGCGCCTGCGGCTGCCGTCGAGGTCGATGGCGGCGGTGGCTTCCAGCACCACGGCGACGTCGAAGCCGGCCTGGCGCGCGTCGATCGCCGACCAGGCGACGCAGTAGTCCAGCGCCAGGCCGCAGAAGACCAGCCGCGTGAAGCCGCGCGCCTTGAGATAGCCGTCGAGGCCGGTGCGCGTCATGCGGTCGTTCTCGCGGAACGCCGAGTAGGAATCGATGCCGGCATGGTAGCCCTTGCGCACGATCATCTGCGCCTTGGTGACCTGCAGGTCGGGATGGAAATCGGCGCCGGCGGTGCCCTGCACGCAATGGTCCGGCCAAAGGGTCTGCGGGCCGTAGGGGAACTTGACCGAGGTGAAGGGCTCCGCGCCCTCCCAACTCGTGGCGAAGGAGGCGTGGCGCGGCGGGTGCCAGTCCTGCGTCAGCACGACATGGTCGTGGCGCGCGATCAGGCGGTTGACCAGCGGCACGATCGCGTTGGCGCCGGGAACGGCCAGCGCACCGCCCTCGCAGAAGTCGTTCTGCACGTCGACCACGATCAGCGCCTCGTTGGGCATCCGTTACGCTCCGCTACTCTACAAGGGGGGAATGTCGCCAAGCTCTTGATCGCTCTGGAATGCGGCCATCCAAGGGCCGAGGCTCTTGCTCTCGATGGCCTCGCGCAGGCCGCGCATGATGTCCTGGTAGTAGTGCAGGTTGTGCCAGGTCAGCAGCATCGCGCCCAGGATCTCCTCGCTGCGGATCAGATGGTGCAGGTAGGCGCGGCTGTGGTGCGTGCAGGCGGGACAGGCGCAGCGCTCGTCGATCGGCCGCGGGTCGTCGCGGTGGCGGGCGTTCCTGAGGTTCAGCTCGCCGCGCCGCGTGAAGGCCTGCGCCGTGCGGCCGGCGCGGGTCGGCATCACGCAGTCGAACATGTCGACGCCGCGCGCCACCGCGCCCACGATGTCGGCCGGCCGCCCGACGCCCATCAGGTAGCGCGGCTTGTCGGCCGGCAGCATCGGCACGGTGGTGTCGAGCGTGCGGAACATCAGGGCCTGGCCCTCGCCGACGGCGAGGCCGCCGACCGCGTAGCCGTCGAAGCCGATGGCGGTCAGCGCCCTGACGCTCTCCTCGCGCAAGCCGGGGAAGACGCTGCCCTGCACGATGCCGAATAGCCCGTAGCCCGACCGCTCGGTGAAGGCCTTCCTGCCGAGCTCGGCCCACTTCATGGAGAGCCGCATCGAGAAGGCCGCGGCCGGTTCCTCGACCGGCCAGCTCGTGCACTCGTCGAACGACATGGTGATGTCGGCGTCGAGCAGCCGCTGGATCTCGATCGAGCGCGCCGGCGTGAGGCGATGCTGCGTGCCGTCGACCGGCGAGCGGAAGGTGACGCCGTCGTCGTCGAGCTTGCGCAGCTCCTTGAGCGACATCACCTGGAAGCCGCCGGAGTCGGTCAGGATCGGGCCCGGCCAGTTCATGAACCTGTGCAGGCCGCCCAGGGCCGCCACGCGCTCGGCGCCCGGCCGCAGCATCAGGTGGAAGGTGTTGCCCAGTACGATCTCGGCGCCGGTGGCGGCGACGGACTGCGGCATCATCGCCTTCACCGTGCCGGCGGTGCCCACCGGCATGAAAGCCGGCGTCTCGATCGTGCCGTGCGCCGTCGCGATCCGTCCGCGCCGCGCCGCGCCGTCCTGGCTCTCGAGCTCGAAGGAAAGGCTCATCGGCGCAACAGACAACAATCGCCGTAGGAATAGAAGCGGTATCGCTCGCTTATCGCGTGCGCATAGGCCGCCTTCATGCGCTCGAGGCCCGCGAAAGCGGCGACCAGCATGAAGAGCGTGGAACGCGGCAGGTGGAAGTTGGTGAGCAGCAGGTCGACGGCGCGAAACTCGAAGCCCGGCGTGATGAAGATGTCGGTCTCGCCGCTCCATGCCCGCATCGGCCCGGTGCGCGCGACGCTTTCCAGCAGCCGGAGCGACGTGGTGCCGATCGCGACGACGCGCCGGGCGCCGGCGATCGCATCGGCCGTCGCCTGCGGGACCTCGCCCCATTCGGCGTGCATGGTGTGATGGTCGGTGTCGTCGACGCGGACGGGCTGGAAGGTGCCGGCGCCGACATGCAGCGTGACGCCCGCAGTGGCGACACCAGCCGCAGCCAGCGCGTCCATGAGGGCCGGCGTGAAATGGAGGCCCGCGGTTGGGGCGGCCACGGAGCCGTCATGCTGGGCGAACAAGGTCTGGTAGTCGGTACGGTCCCGGGCGTCGGCGGTGCCGCCGCGGATGTACGGCGGCAGGGGTACCGCGCCGGTCTGCTCCAGCGCCGCGATGAACGCACGACCGCTGCGGTCGAACTCCAGGATGACGGATCCGTCCGCGCGCTTGTCCGCGACGGTGGCCGACAGGCCCTCGAAGGCGAGCTTGTGACCCGGCTTCATGCGCTTGGCCGGCCGCGCGAAGGCGAGCCAGCGCCCGTCGCCGAGATCGCGGATCAGCAGCGCCTCGACCTTGCCGCCCTCCGGCCGCGTGCCGATCAGGCGGGCCGGGATCACCCTGGTGTCGTTGAAGACCAGCAGGTCGCCCCGGCGCAGCAGAGCCGGCAGGTCGCGCACGACGCGATCGTGCAAGCCCTCACCGGTGACGTCGAGCAGCCGTGCCGCATCCCGCGGCACCACGGGCCGCTGGGCAATCAGGTCTTCGGGAAGCTCGAAGTCGAAGAGGTCGACGCGCATCTTCTCTCAGACGGCGCCGACATCCATCACATCGGGAGAAGAGTCGTCGGCCGGCGGTTCGCTGGACGGATCGACGAGCGCCACGAAGCGATGGACGCCGTCCACCACCACGCGCTTCACGCGGGCGCGGGTCTCGAGACAATGGAGATGCGCCAGGGTCTCGCCGAAGGCGAAGACGATCTGGTTGTTGTCGAGATGCCGCGGGAACAGCACCGGCACCATGTCCCAGCCGGTCGCGCCGGCGGGTCCGGCACGGGCGATGGCGGTGGCCATGTCGTTCAGCCGTGCGTCGTGGTGCGCCACGAGCTGGTCGAGGCGGGTGTGCAGGCCGACGAACGGGAAGCCGTGGCTCGGCAGGACCAGCGCGTCGGCCGGCAGGCGGCGGAAGCGCGAGAAGCCGTCGAGGAACCACGTCAGCGCATCGGCCAGCGGCTCGTTCGGCCACACGCCGACATTGGTGCTGATCTTGGGCAGCACCTGGTCGCCCGCGATCATGACGTTGAGCTCGGGGCACCACAACGACACGTGCTCGGGCGCGTGGCCGCGGCCCACGATGACGTCCCAACGATGGCCGCCCAGCGTGATCGGGTGCGCATGGATCAACCGCTGGAAAGCGGTCGGCAGCGGCGCGACGCCCTTGGCGTAGCCACCCTTGTGGCGGTGGAAGTTGGCGATGCGGTCGGCCGGCACGCCGTTGCGCGCCACGTGGGCGGCGCGTGTCTCCTCGCTCTCGACGAAGTCGTTGCGGGCGGCTTGCGCGCTCATGTACTCGCCGAGCGACATGTAGAGCGGCGCGTTCCACTTCGCGCACAGCCAGCCCGCCAGCCCGACATGGTCGGGATGAAGATGGGTCGCGATCACGCGCTTCACCGGCTTGGCCCCGAGCTTCTCGGCGAAGATCTTCTCCCAGAGGTCGCGCGTGTCCTGCGTATTGATGCCGGTGTCGACGATCGTCCAGCCGTCTTTCTCGTCGACCAGCCACAGGTTGATGTGGTTGAGCTGGAAGGGCAGCGGCATGCGCAGCCACCAGATGCCGGGAGCGACGTTCTTGATGTCGCCGGGCTCCGGCACGTCGCCGCACGGAAAGCGCAGCTGCGCCAGCAGGCGTTGGGATAGATCGGGCGAGTCGGGCATGGTTGGATGTTACCGGCCGCAAGCGGTGGGTGTCACGACCCGCGCGCGACTGCCCGCCATGCGATATCGCGGCGGTAGAAGCCTTCCGGCCAGTCGATCAGCCCGATCGCCTTGTAGGCGCGGGCGCGGGCTTCCTCGACGGTGGGCGCGAGCGCGCTGACGTTCAGCACGCGGCCGCCGTTGGCCAGGATGCGCGTGCCGTCGGCTTTCGTGCCGGCGTGGAAGATCGTGACGCCTTCGACCTTCGAGGCGGCGTCCAGACCGCGGATCTCGCTGCCCTTGGGATAGGAGTCGGGGTAGCCCCTGGTCGCCATGATCACGGTGATGGCCACGTCGTTCGACCAGCGGAGATCGAGATGCTTCAGGCCGCCTTCGGCCGAGGCGATCAGCGCCGGCAGGAGATCGGACTTCAGCCGCAGCATCAGCACCTGGCACTCGGGATCGCCGAAGCGGCAGTTGAACTCGACCAGCCGCGGCCCCTTCACGTCGATCATCAGGCCGACATAGAGCACGCCCTTGAACGGCGTGCCGGCCCTGGCCATCGCGCGGATGGTCGGCAGCACGATCTCGTCCATGGTGCGCTTCTGCATGGCCGCGTCGAACACCGGCGCGGGCGAGTAGGCGCCCATGCCGCCGGTGTTCGGTCCCTTGTCGCCGTCGAAGGCGCGCTTGTGGTCCTGCGCGCCCAGCAGCGGCAGCACGTTCTCGCCGTCGCTCAGCACGAAGAAGCTCGCTTCTTCGCCCTGCATGAACTCCTCGATCACGACGGACGAGCCCGCGGCGCCGAACTTGTTGCCGCCCAGCATGTCGCGCACCGCCCCGACGGCCTGTTCGACCGTCTCGGCAATAATCACGCCCTTGCCGGCGGCGAGTCCGTCCGCCTTCACGACGATCGGCGCACCCTGCTTGCGGATGTACGCCTCGGCCTCGGCCGGATCGGTGAAGTGCTCGTAGGCCGCCGTGGGGATGTCGTTGGCGCGGCAGAGTTCCTTGGTGAAGCTCTTGGAGCCTTCGAGCCGGGCGGCCGCCTTGGTCGGCCCCCAGGCCCGGATGCCGGCTGCGGCGAAGGCGTCGGCCATGCCGGCGACCAGCGGCGCGTCGGGTGCGATCACCACGAAGTCGATCGCGAGCCGCTGCGCGAGGGCGACCTGGCCGGGAATGTCCTCGGCGCCGACATCGACGCATTCGGCCACCCCGGCGATTCCGGCATTGCCCGGCGCGCAGTAGAGCTTGGTGCAGAGTGGAGACGCGGAAATCGCCCAGCAGAGCGCATGTTCGCGGCCGCCGCCGCCCACCACCAGGATCCTCATCGCCCCAGCCCCTTGAAATATCGCTCTATTCTGACAATATGACCATAGTCAATGACCATGGTCATATCGCGGGTCCTGCCATGACAAAAACCATGAAAGCGTCGGAGTGCAAAGCGAAGTTTTTGGGCGTGCTGGACGAGGTCGCGGCCAAGCACGAGCGCGTCATCGTGACCAAGAACGGCAAGCCGGTCGCCGAGATCATCCCCTTTGTCGAGAAGCCCAAGTCCATCATCGGCGCCCTGAAGGGATCGGTGACGATCATGGGCGACCTGGATGAGCCGTTGGATGTCGAATGGGAAGTTCTAAAGGAATGAGCGTCGTCCTCGATACCAATGCGCTGATCTGGTCCCTCGAGGACGTCCATCGATTGGGGCCGCTCGCACGGCGAGCTATCAATAGTGCCTCGCGGGACAGTCGGCTGATGACATCGGCCGCGTCGTTCTGGGAAGTCGCGGTGTTGGCGGTCAAGAAGCGCATCAGTCTCGATAGACCAGTCGTTCAGTGGCGCATCGACGCTTTGCGTTCGGGCATCGAGGAAGTGCCGCTGAATGGCGAGATCGCCGTCGAGGCCGTGATGCTACCTGATCTCCACGGCGATCCGGGCGATCGCTTCATCGCAGCGACTGCGATCAGAATGCAAGCCGCGCTCGTGACGTCGGATGCCAGGCTGCTCGCCTGGAAAGGCCCGCTCGTCTGCATCGATGCGCGGGTGTAGCGTCTCGCCATGGACCAGACGGCGCCCGATCACGCCCCCAGCAACGTTCCGGAATTCTCCGTCTCCGAACTCTCGTTCGCCCTGAAGCGCGAGATCGAGACGGCCTTCCCGCGCGTGCGCGTGCGCGGCGAGATCAGCCAACCTTCGTTCCCGCGCTCGGGTCACTGCTACTTCCGCCTGAAGGACGAGAACGCCGTGATCGACGGCGTCGCCTGGAAGGGCACCATCCCGCGGCTCGGCATCAAGATCGAGGAGGGGCTGGAGGTCATCGCCACCGGCAAGCTCACGACCTACGCCGGCTCCTCGCGCTACCAGATCATCGTCGACCGGCTGGAGCTTGCGGGCGAGGGCGCTCTGCTGAAGCTGCTCGAGGACCGCCGCAAGAAGCTCGCGGCCGAGGGCCTGTTCGACCAGGACCGCAAGCGGCCGCTGCCGTATCTCCCGAACGTGGTGGGCGTCGTGACCTCGCCGTCGGGCGCCGTCATCCGCGACATCCTGCACCGCGTCTCCGACCGCTTCCCGCTGCGCGTGCTGGTCTGGCCGGTTGCCGTGCAGGGCGAGAAGGCGGCGGGCGAGGTGGCGGCGGCCATCGCAGGCTTCAACAAGTTGCCGGAAGAGGGCCCGGTGCCACGCCCCGACGTGCTGATCGTGGCGCGGGGCGGCGGCAGCCTGGAAGATCTCTGGGCCTTCAACGAGGAGATCGTCGTGCGCGCCGCGGCGGCCTCGCAGATCCCGCTGATCTCCGCCGTCGGCCACGAGACCGACACGACGCTGATCGACTTCGCCTCGGACCGCCGCGCGCCGACGCCGACCGCGGCCGCCGAGATGGCCGTGCCGGTGCGGGCCGATCTGCTGGCCGAGGTGATGGACTACGGCAAGCGCACCATCTCCTGCATGAACCGCGCGCTGCGCGAGGCCTCGACCGAGCTCGCCGGTCTGGCGCGCGGCCTGGGCGACCCGCGGCAGATGATCGAGGAGCGCCAGCAGCGCGTCGACGTCGCGGGCGAGCGGCTGGCGCTCGGTCCGAAGCGCGTCATCGAGGTCAAGCAGCAGCAGATCGCCGCCGAGGCGCGGGCGTTGCGCGGCGCAGGCGAGCGCTACAAGAGCGAGGTCAAGCAGAAGGTCGAGCGCCAGCTCGATCGCGTGGTGCAGCTCGGCGATCGCCTGCTGCGCCACCGCGCCGACATGTTTTCGCGCGGCACCGATCGGGTGGCGCAGCTCGGCAAGCTGCTGGAGAGCTACTCCTTCCACTCCGTGCTGAACCGCGGCTTCGCGCTGGTGCGCGACCAGGACGGCCAGCCGGTGCTGACGGCAGCGGCCACGAGCGCCGGCCAGACGATCGGCATCGAGTTCGCCGACGGCCGCGTCGGCGCCCGCATCACCGAAGGCGCCGGCCGCTCACCGAAGCCCGCCGCGCCATCCGCACCGCGCCGCCCTCAGGGCGGCAGCGGCAATCAAGGTTCGTTGTTGTGAAGATGATATCCGTCGTCTCGACCGAGGAGCGCAGCGACGAGTGGAGAGACCTTGCCTGTTGCGAGCAAGGCCCCTCGGCTACGCTCCAGGGCGGGGGTTACCCCGCCTGAGGCGACGGAAAGGGAGAGATTCGAATGACAACCGCGCCGCTGTCGGCCGAGACGATCGAGAAATTCCTGTATGCCAGCACGGCCACCGTCTCGATGCAGATGCTGAAGCGTGGCTTCCGCAACTGTGCGGTGAGCGGGGTGAAGCCCCTGAACCCGAAGGCCGCGCGCATGGTCGGCCCGGCCTTCACCCTGCGCTACATTCCCGGCCGCGAGGATCTCGACAAGCCGCCGTCGCCCGCCGATCCGCCGAGCCCGCAGCGCACGGCGATCGAGGAATCGCCGGCCGGTTCCGTGCTGGTGATCGGCACCGAAGGCAACCTCAGGTCCGGCACGCTGGGCGACATCCTGGCGCTGCGCCTCAAGGTGCGCGGCCTCGCCGGCGTGCTGAGCGACGGCGCGATGCGCGATTCGCCGGTGATCGGCAAGTTCGACTTCCCGGTCTACTGCGCCGCCGCCGCCGCACCACCCAGCATGGCCAACCTGCGGCCCGTGGAAACCCAGGTACCGCTCGGCGTGTGCGGCGTGCCGGTCTATCCCGGCGACGTCGTCGTCGCCGACGAGGACGGCGCCGTCATCGTGCCGCGTCCTCTCGCCGACGAGGTCGCGCGCGATTCCTTCGAGCAGGAGCGGCTGGAGAAGTTCGTCGCCATCAGGATCGGGAAGGGCCACCCGATCGAGGGCACCTACCCGCCGAACGACGAGACGAAGAAGCTCTACCAGGCCTGGATAAAGGCCGGCGAACCGGCCGGCGGCTGAGGAGCAACCGATGCGCCATCTGATCATTGCCGCTTTGCTGCCCGCTGTCGGGGCCTGCCAGGCTTCGACGCCGCCCGTCGCGCTGGCGACGCCGGCACAGGACGCGGCCGGCAAGCAGTTCGCGCCGCCGCCGCCCGGCATGGCGGCGGTATACTTCTACAATCCCGATGCGAGCCCGCCGGTGGGCGTCGCCGTCGACGGCCGCGAGATCGGCCGCCTCGACACGCGCACCTGGATGCGGGCGGAGATCGCGGCGGGCCATCATGTGATGCGCTGCCGCCGCGGGGAGTCGGTGAATGCGCGCTGGGTCAACCTGGCGGCAGGCACGACCCACTTCGTCGACGTGCAGATGCGGCCCGGCGATCACACCTGCACGATCCGCCAGACCGATGCCGCCACGGGGCGCGCCGGCGTCCTGGCCGGCAACCGCGCCCGGGAACTTTAGCTCACCCCGTCGTCGACGAAGGCTAAACCGGGTGCTCGCCGTAGGGCTTGGTGATCAGCTCGAGCAGGTGGCCGTCGGGATCCTCGAAGTAGACGCCGCGGCCGCCGTAGAAGGTGTTGATCTCGCCCGCGCCGCTCTTGTCGGGCCGCGCGTAGTAGCGCAGCCCCGCCTTCCTGATCTTGGCGAACGAGCGGTCGAACTCCTGGTCGTCGACCAGGAACGCGTAGTGCGTCGGGCTGACCTTGTCGGTGTCGATGAAATCGAGGGTGACGCCGTTGGAGGTCTGGACGGGGCGGAACGGGCCCCACTGTTTGCCCGCCTCGACGCCCAGTATGTCGGCCAGGAACTCGGCCGAGGCGTTCTTGTCCTTCACATGGACGATCAGGTGATTGAGCGCTGCCATGACCGGGACGTGGGCACCGCTTGGCGGCGGTTCAAGCGCCGCCCTTCTCCTCGAGGAAGGCCTTGAAGGTGATGATGTCCTGCGGCGCCTTCTTGCGCGCGCAGTAGTCGGTGAACTCCTTCGGCGTCACCGCGACCATCTTGATCGTGTGCCGTCGGGCCCGCCAGTCGGCGATACGGCTCGATTCCTTCAGGTGCCAGTCGTTGTAGCTGCTGAGCGGATAGTGCTTCACGATCTTCTGGAAGGTCTCGTGGTCGGACGCGGTGACTTTCGCGAAGTACTGGATGGCCATGCCTGACTGCCTGCTGGACGGGTCAGCCGCATCTATCCT
>CAYQAY010000033.1:0-53745 GCA_964415585.1 uncultured Reyranella sp. | reverse complement strand
CCGACCTCCGGTTTAGGAAACCGCTGCTCTATCCGGCTGAGCTACGGGGACGTGGCGGCTTCTTAGCCCATCGCCCGTTTTGTTGCCAGCCGGCAGAGCGCGTACTACCGTCGCTCACAGAAGCGGCAAGTCAGGGCATGGGCGATGATCCGGTGTGTGCGGATTTGGACGGGGGCGGACCAGAATTCGCACTTCGAGGAAGGCTGGATCGACATCGAACCGGGCGCCCACGGCGATCTGATCAGCGGCAAAAGCGATGCTGTCAGCGCCCAGTTTCAGGAGACCAAGGCCGGCGGCACACTTGCTTGGCATACTGCGCCGGTGCGCCAGCTCGTTGTGACCTTGAGCGGCACTCTGGAGTTCCTCACGCGCGGCGGCGAGCACTTCGTCATCGCGCCCGGCGACATCCTGCTGGCCGAAGACACGGCCGGCGGCGGCCACACCTGGCGGCTGGTCGACGACCAGCCGTGGCGGCGGCTCTACGTCGTGCTCGCCAAGGATGCGGCGGTACCCTTCAAGCGCGTGGTTTCTCCATGACAGACGATCATCCGCAGAGCGCCGACGTCGTCCTGGTCGGCGCCGGCATCATGAGCATGACGCTCGCGACCTTCCTCAAGGAACTGCAGCCCCATCTCAAGGTCGAGATCGTCGAGCGCCTGGAGGGAGAAGCGCAGGAGAGTTCGGGTGCCTGGAACAATGCCGGCACCGGCCATGCTGCCAACTGCGAGCTCAACTACACGCCGCAGCGGCCCGACGGCAGCATCGACATCGCCAAGGCCCTCGAGGTCAACGTCGAGTTCGACATGTCGCGGCAGTTCTGGTCGTACCTCGTCAAGAAGGGCGCGATCGACCTGCCTGATGCCTTCATCCACCCTGTGCCGCACATGAGCTTCGTGATCGGCACCGACCGCGCCGCCTTCCTGAAGAAGCGGCACGCAGCGATGAGCGCCCATCACTGCTACCGCGGCATGGAGTACTCTGAAGATCACAAGCAGATCGCCGAATGGGCGCCGCTGATCATGGAAGGGCGCGATCCCAAGCAGCATGTCGCGGCCACGCGTATGGTCACCGGTACGGACGTCAACTACGGCGCGCTGACGAGCCTTCTTCTGAAGTATCTCAGGCGCCGGGACGGCTTCGCGATCCGTTTCTCCCATACCGTCACCGACCTCGGCCGCAAACCCGGCGGCGGCTGGCGTCTCGCCGTCAAGGACGGGAAGTCGGGGGCGCGGAAGTCGATCGACGCGAGGTACGTCTTCCTCGGCGCGGGCGGCGCTGCCCTCACGCTGCTGCAGAAGTCGGGCATTCCCGAAGCCAGGGGCTTCGCGGGCTTCCCGGTGAGCGGCATCTGGCTGCGCTGCGGCAAGGCCGAAGTCGCCGAGCGCCACCTCGCCAAGGTCTACGGCATGGCGGCCACCGGCTCGCCGCCGATGTCGGTGCCGCATCTCGACACCCGCTATGTCGACGGCAGGCGCTGGCTGCTGTTCGGTCCCTACGCCGGCTTCTCGACCAAGTTCCTGAAGCACGGCTCGCTGCTCGACCTGCCGATGTCGGTGCGATCCGACAACATCCTGCCGTTGCTCGCGGTCGGCCGGGATAACTTCCCACTCGAGGAATATCTCGTCGGCCAGGTCCTGCAGAGCAACAACCACCGCTTCAAGGCCCTGCGCGACTTCTACCCCAACATGGACAAGAAGGACTGGGAGTTCGACGTCGCCGGCCAGCGTGTCCAGATCATCCGCAAGGACAAGGTCCATACCGGCAAGCTCGAGTTCGGCACCGAGATCGTGCATTCCGCCGACTCCTCGATCGTGGCGCTGCTCGGTGCCTCGCCTGGTGCCTCGACCGCGGTCTGGATCATGGTGCACATGCTGGAGAACTGCTTCCACGAGCAGCTTGCCGGCCACTGGGTGCCGAAGCTCAAGGAGATGATCCCCTCCTACGGCCAGGACCTGAAGACGGATGCCGCGCTGGTCGAGCGTGTGCGCAGGGAGACCGCCGAGGTGCTGGGGCTGCGCACGGTCTGATGACCGACGCGCTGCCCGCCCTGCTGCGCTTCGCCGCGATGCTGCTGCGCGCGGGCGACACCGCGTTTCGCGTCCGTCAATCGACGGCGCAACTCGCCGAGCGTCTCGGCATGGATGGCCTCGCCTTGCACGTCACCCTGGGCGGCATCACCGCCACGGCCTGGCAAAGCGGACGGGCAACGACCTTGGCGGTCGACGTGGCCCCGCCCGGCATCGACGCTGCGCGTATCGACACGCTCACCGCGCTGGCACATCGTGACGGCACGTTGACGCCGCAGGAGCTCGGGGCCCAGCTCGACGCAGTCGATGCGACGCCTTCGCTGCACGGTCTGACGACGGTGGCGGTCGCCATCGGGCTCGCCTCTGGGGCTTTCGCCTTCCTGAACGGCGGCGGACTGCTCGCCGTCAGCACGGCCATGGGCTGCGGCGCCGTCGGACAGGCGGCGCGCGCCCTGCTTCTCCGTCGCCGCCTAAACCAGTATGCGGTCACCGCCTTCACGGCCCTGCTCGCCTCCGGCCTCTACTGCCTCGTCGTCATGGGGATCGCCGGCCACGACTTCACGCTGGGTATTGCCGCGGGCTTCATCTCCTCGGCGCTGTTCCTCGTTCCGGGCTTTCCTCTGGTCGCGTCGCTTCTGGACCTGGTGCAGCATCAGATCACCGCCGGCCTGGCGCGGCTCGCCTATGCTCTGATGATCCTGCTCGGCGGCGCCTTCGGCCTGTCCATCGCCGCGGCGGCGGCCGGTCTCACGGCATTCGGCGCGGTGCCGGCCGGCCAGGACGTGGCGACGGTCACCTTGTTGTGGCAGGCCCTCGCGAGCTTCGCCGGCGGCTGCGGCTTCGCGCTGCTCTACAACAGCCCGTGGCGGACCGTGCTGGTCGTCGGCCTCCTTTCGCTCGCCGGCAACGAGCTGAGACTCGCGCTGCACGATCTCGGCATGGCCCTGCCGCCCGCGACCTTCGTCGGCGCCCTGACGGTCGGCCTGCTCGCCTCGCTGGCACGACGCCACCTCCATGAGCCGCGCATCACCCTCACCGTCCCCGCCATCATCATCATGACGCCGGGCATCTACGCCTTCCGCACCATCGTACTGCTGAACCAGGGCGAGATGCTGGCCGCACTCGAGGCCGCGGCGATGTGCGGCTTCATCGTCGGCGGCATGGCGCTCGGGCTCGCCACCGCGCGCTTCATCAGCGAGCGGCACTGGATCGTCGAGCGCTGAGCCCTACTTCGCGACGTAGGGATGGACCATCTTCGACGGATCGACGACGCGATCGAACTCGGCCTCGTCGACATAACCGAGCTTCAGCGCCGCTTCCTTGAGCGTCAGGTCGTGATCGGTCGCGTAGTGTGCGATCTTCGAGGCCTTGTCGTAGCCGATCACCGGCGCCAGCGCCGTCACCAGCATCAGCGAGCGGTCGACGTACTCCCTGATCTTCCTGAGGTTGGGCTCCGTGCCCTCGACCAGGAACCTGCGGAAGTTGGTGCAGCCATCGGTCATCAGCGTGATCGAATGGGCGATGTTGTAGATCATCAGCGGTTTGTAGACGTTCATCTCGAGATAGCCGCCGGCACCACCGAACCCCACCGCGACATCATTGGCCATCACTTGCACCGCCAGCATCGTCAGCGCCTCGGCCTGGGTGGGATTGACCTTGCCCGGCATGATCGACGAGCCCGGCTCGTTCTCCGGGATGTGCAGCTCGGCGAAGCCGGCGCGCGGACCGCACGACATCAGGCGGATGTCGTTGGCGATCTTGTAGAGCGAGACCGCGAGCGTGCGGAAGGCCCCGGAGAGCTGCACCAGCGCGTCGTGTGCACCCTGGACCGTGAACTTGTTGGGCGCGCTCACGAACGGCAGACCCGTCAGCCTGGCGATCTCGGCCGCCGCAGCCTCGGCGAAGCCCGGTGCCGCATTGATGCCGGTGCCGACCGCTGTGCCGCCCAGGGCGAGCCGGTAGACGTCCTTCAGCGAAGCCTCGATGCGGCCGACGTTGTCGGCGAGTTGCCCGGCGTAGCCCGACCACTCCTGACCGAGCGTGATCGGCGTGGCGTCCTGCATGTGGGTGCGGCCGATCTTGACGATGCCGTCCCACGCTTTTGCCTTGGCGTCGATCGCGTCGCGCAGCGCCTCGAGCGACGGCAGAAGCCGTGCCTTCGTGTTCACGGCGGCGGCGATGTACATGACCGAGGGGAACGTGTCGTTCGAGGATTGGGACATGTTCACGTGGTCGTTGGGATGGACCGGCTGCTTGGAGCCGACTGGGGTGCCGGCGAGCTGGCAGCAGCGGTTGGATATCACCTCGTTCACGTTCATGTTGAACTGCGTGCCGCTGCCGGTCATCCAGACGTGAAGCGGGAACATGTCGTGATGCTGGCCGGCCAGGATCTCGTCGCAGACTTGGACGATCAACTTGTGTGTCGTGTCGTCGAGCCGCTTGCCAGCGTGGTTGGCGTTGGCGCAGGCTTTCTTCAGCGTGGCATAGGCCGTGATCATCTCGCGCGGCATCAGGTCCCTGCCGATGCTGAAATGCTCGAGCGAGCGCTGGGTCTGCGCGCCCCAAAGCTTGTCGCCCGGCACGCTCACCTCGCCGAGGCTGTCGGTTTCCTTGCGAACGTCCGCCACTTGGCACCTCTCGGTTGAGGCCGGGACGTTAGCCCACCGAGGCCGGCGCGTCAGTCGTCCGATGCCCTCGACCGCCGCAGGGACTTGAGCGCACCGTGCCGTTTCTTGTCGTCGACACGGCGGCGCTTGGCGGCCTTGCTGACCTTCGTCTTCTTGCGCGGGACCGGCGCGCGGGCTGCCTCACGGATCAGCTCGACGAGGCGGGCAAGCGCTTCCTCGCGGTTGCGGAGCTGGCTTCGCTGGCCCTGCGCCACCAGCACCAGGACGCCGTCGCCGGTCAGACGGCGACCGGCAAGCCGTTCGAGTCGCAGCCGCACCGGCTCGGGAAGAGACGGCGACTGCCGCACGTCGAAGCGAAGCTGCACCGCGGTCGAGGTCGTGTTGACGTGCTGCCCCCCCGGGCCGGCGGCGCGCACGAAGCTTTCCTCGATCTCGGTCGGGTCGATCGTCAGCGAGCCCGAGATCCAGATCGGCGCCGTTCGAGCGACCGTCATTCCTTGCCGCCGGCGCGGCGCAGCATGGCCTCGACCGCATTCCGGTTGTTTAGCCTGGCGTAGGTGAGCGCCGTGCGCCCGGTGTAGTCGCGCGCGTTGGGATCGGCCTTTTTCTCGAGGAGCATGCGCACAAGCTCGGTGTTGCCGCGACCGGCGGCAATCATGAGTGCCGTCTGGCCCTGACGACCCTGAGGCCGCGTGTTGGCGTTGCGCCGAAGCAGAATGTCGGCGATGTCGATGTCGTTCTTCTCTACCGCCCGCATCAGCGCGGTGTAGCCCTCGCGATCGACCGCGTCGACCACGGCGCCGCCCTTGAGCAGGACCTCGACGACCGCAACATGCCCGGCCTGGACGGCGACGATCAGCAGCGGAACGCCGTTGTTGGCCGTCTGGTTCGGATTCTCGCGCCGCAGCAGAGCTGCGCGAACCTTCTCGTCGTCGCCCTCCTGCACCGCCTTCACGATCTGCTTTTCACCGAACAGCTCCGTGCCGCCGACCTGCGCGAACGCCGTACCGACCGGGCCCCCCGTCATCACGGCAATGAGTGTCCGACGAAGCATGATCATCCTCCGCGAGTTTCCTGGTAGCGGACCTCGATGCGATCCCAGATCTGCGCCTCGAGCGACACGCCGTCGAAGCGGTTGATCTGTTGCAGGCCGGTGGGCGAGGTGACGTTGATCTCGGTCAGGTAGTTTCCGATCACGTCGATTCCCACGAAGATCAGTCCGCGCCTGGCGAGCTCCGGCCCGATCGTCTCGCAGAGCTCGATGTCGCGCTTCGTGAGGCCCGCCTTCACCGCCTTGCCGCCGACATGCATGTTGGAGCGCGCCTCGCCCTCGGCCGGCACGCGGTCGATGGCGCCGACCGCCTTGCCGTCGATCAGGATGATGCGCTTGTCGCCCTGGCGCACCTCGGGGAGGTAGCGCTGGGCGATCACCGGCTCGCGGCTCCTTTGCGAGAACATCTCGAGCAGTGAGGCGAAGTTCTCGTCGTCGGGCCGGACGCGGAAGACGCCGGCCCCGCCATTGCCGAACAGCGGCTTGAGAATGATGTCCTTGTGCTCGTCGCGGAACTGGCGGATGGCACGCACGTCCGTCGTGATCAGGGTCGGCGGCATGACGTTGTCGAAGTGCGTGACGAACAGCTTCTCGGGCGCGTTGCGCACGCTCGCCGGATCGTTGACGACGAGCGTCTTGGGATGGACGTGCTCCAGAAGATGCGTCGTCGTGATGTAGGACATGTCGAACGGTGGGTCTTGCCGCAGCAGGACGACGTTGATCGTCGACAGGTCGAGCAGCTGTGGCGCACCGAGCGTGAAATGGTTGCCCTTCTCGCGGCGGAGCTTCATCGGCTGGGCACGCGCCATGACCTTGCGATCGCGGAAGATCAGGTCGGCCGGCGTGTAGTGCCAGACCTCGTAGCCGCGGCGCTCGGCCTCGAGCCCCAGCACGAAGGTGGAATCGCCGTCGATGTCGATGGTCGACACATGGTCCATCTGGATGGCGACGCTGAGCTTCATGGCAGGTTCCGGGCTGAATGATCGGGATTCGGGTTTCAGTTAAGCCCGCGGCGCAGTTCCTGCAACAGGCCCGCCACCCGCCTGCGCAGGCCGGTATCGGTGTCGAGGCCGAGCAGGCGCTCGTAGGCGGCAATGGCGGCGCGCCGCTTGTCGAGCCGCGTGTTGATCTGGCCCGCCTCGAACAGCAGCTCGGCGCGGTCCGGCGCGATCGCCAGCATGCGGTCGAGCGAGCGCGCCGCCGCCGACCAGTCCTCACGCCTGGCCAGCCGCAGGCGGACGTTGTTCTCCAGCCGCAGCAGTACGTCGCGGTCGCTCACCGGATCGAAATGCGCCGGCTCCAGCTCGGCGTCCGGACCGAGCACCTGCTGCAGCAGCTTCCGCAGGTTCGACGCTTCGAGCACCACGCCCTCGTGGAACGGATCGACGACGTGGCGGCCGCCGTCGATGCCGACGCGGATCAGGAAGTGGCCGGGGAAGGCCAGCCCCTCGGCATCCCAGCCCTGAGCGCGCGCGACATGCAGGTAGAGGATCGACAGTGCCACCGGCAGGCCCTTGCGGCGCTCGATGACCTGCACGATGTCGGCATTGCGCAGGTCATCGTAGGTCTCGCTGTCACCGCGATAGGCATAGGACCGCGCGATTACCTCGGCCAGCGACTCCGGATTGGCGCCACGGCGATGCACCAGGTCGGCGAGATCGGATGCCATGGAGGTCACGTGCTGGCGGAACGGCGCGAGGTCGATAGGCTCGTCGCTCGCCAGAGCGCTCAGCACGAACCCCGCCTCGAGGAGATCGAGACGCTCGCCGTCGCCGGCACAGAGGTCGCGCAGGCGTTCGAGGTTTCGCTGGTCGTCGGACTCGCTGAGCGACACGAACTACTCCGGCGGTTGCCAGACGCCGGGGAGATGCCGCGGCCAGAATCCGCCCACAAGCACCGCATCGAAGCGCACCGAGCAGGCGGCATAGCGCGGATGGTTGGCGATGAACAGGCTGGCCGCGCGCGCCACTCTGCCGAACTGCCGCCCAACCAGCGCGTCGGCAGCGGCGGTGACGCTGGCGCGGCCCTTGACCTCGACGAAGACCAGCAGGTCGCCGCGGCGCGCCACGATGTCGATCTCGCCGAGTTTCGTCCTGTAGCGCCGCATCAGGATCGAGTAGCCCGCGAGCCGCAGCCGCCAGACCGCGCGCCATTCGGCGGCATGGCCCATCCGATAGGCTTTCTGGCGGGCTTCGACGGTCATGCAGCGCCCCCTGCACTCCGCTTCAACTCGAGCGCGCGGGCATAGACATCACGGCGCCTAAGCCCGTAGCGCGCGGCGACTTCGGAAGCCGCGTCCTTGACCGACGCGCCATCCATCGCCTCACGCAACGCCTCGTCGACGGCGTCGGCGCTGCGTTCGGTCTCGGCCGACGGCGGGCCGATGACGATGACGATCTCGCCTCTCACCTCGGCTTGCGCACCGTAGTGCTTCGCGAGCGCCGACAAAGGCGCGCGACGAACCTCCTCGAAGAGCTTGGTGAGCTCGCGCGCGACGGCGGCCGGCCGGTCGCCCAGCAGCTCGGCGAGATCGGCGAGCGACTCGGCGAGACGATGCGGCGCCTCGAAGAACACCAGCGTCGAGGGCACGGTGGCGGCCTCACCGATCGCGCGACGACGCTCGGTCGACTTGGCAGGCAGGAAGCCCGCGAAGAAAAAGCGGTCGGTAGGCAGGCCCGACAGCGCCAGCGCCATCGGAACGGCCGAAGCGCCCGGCGCGGAAGTCACCGCATGTCCGTTGGCGATGGCCGCCCTCACCAGGCGATAGCCGGGATCGGAGATCAGCGGCATGCCGGCGTCGGACACCAGCGCCACACGCTTGCCCTGGCCCAGCGCCTTGACGATGCGCGGCTCGGCCGCCTCCTGGGTGGCGTCGCTGTAGGCCATCGTGGGGGCGGCGATGCCGTAGTGGCTCGCGAGCTTGGCGAACACGCGGGTGTCCTCGCAGGCGATCAGGTCCGCCGCCTGCAGGGTGTCGAGCGCACGCAGCGTGATATCGCGCATATTGCCGATCGGTGTGGCAACAATGTGCAGCCCCGGGGCTAACGGTTTACGCGGGCCCGCCTCGCCGGTAGCTTGTAACCGTTCGTCCACGCTCATCTCTTCCGACCGCCGGAGTTCCGCGCCGATGCGCCAGTCAATCCTCGTGCTCGCTGCCGCCGCCCTGTTCCTCGCGGCCTGCAACGAGCCGCCCAAGACTAGCACGCCGGCCACGCCGCCGGTGACGGTCAAGGCGCAGGCCGGATCGCCGCTCACCGCCTCGGGCAAGACCCGCATCGCGCTGTTGCTGCCGCTTTCGGGCCGCGCCGCGCCGATCGGCCAGGCCATGCAGCAGGCCGCCGAAATGGCGCTGTTCGACACCGGCGCCAGGGAGCTCGCCCTCTCGGCCTACGATTCCGGCGAGAGCGCTGAGACCGCGGTCGAGGCCTACCGCAAGGCCCGGATCGACGGTGCAGCGATGGTGCTGGGTCCGCTCTACGGCACCTCGGCCAGCGCCCTCGTTCCCCTGGTCAATCAGGGCGGCATGAACGTGGTCGCCTTCTCCAACGACGAGCAGGTCGCCGCCCGCGGCGTCTGGATCATGGGCATCGCCGCGCCGCCGCAGGTCCGCCGTGTCGTCGACTACGCCATCGAGACCGGCATCCGCCGCTTCGCCGCCTTCGCGCCGCAAACGCCCTACGGCCAGCAGATGGCGCAGACCATGCAGACCTACGCGACGCAGCGCGGTGCGCAGGTGGTCGGCGTCGAGTTCTTCGACCCCGCCGCCAGCAGCGAGCTGGCCGTTCCGGCCCGCCGACTCGCCGACGCCGCGAAAGGCGACGGCAAGATCGCGGTGCTGGTGCCCGTGGCGCCGCCGCGCCTCTCGGCCGCGCTGTCGGCGCTCGCCATCGCGGGCCTCGACAACCGCACCGCGCAATACATCGGCACCGGCGTGTGGGACTTCCCCGGCGTCGGCAGCGAGACGATGCTGCGCGGCGCCTGGTACGCGGCGCCCGATCCCGCGCGACGCGCCGACTTCGAGCGCAAGTTCCTCGCCACCTACGGCAAGGCGCCGCATCGCCTGGCGACGCTGGCCTACGACGGCGTGGCGCTCGCCGGCCACCTCGCGCGTCTCAAGCCCGGCGGCGACTTCACCGCCGAAGCGATCACCAACCCGCAGGGCTGGTCGGGCATCGACGGCATCTTCCGCTTCCTGCCCGACGGCCGGTCGGAGCGGGCGCTGGCGGTCATCGGCATCCAGGGCGACCGCGGCGTGGTCGTGAGTCCCGCGCCCACCACGTTCGCAGGGCAGCCCACCAACTGATGCCTCTCCAGCTCCCGAAGGCCGTCCTGTTCGACATGGACGACACGCTGATCCGCGCCTACGCCCAGCCGGAGGAAGCGTGGACCCGGCTGCTGCATGTCTTCGCCGCCCATCTCGACGCCCACGACGAGGCGTCGATCCAGGCGGTACGCGTCGCCATCATGGAAGAGGCCCGCGCCTTCTGGAACGACCGCGCCGAGGCCGCCAAGTGGCGGCTCGACATCCCGGGCGCGCGCCGCCTGTCGGTCCGCCGCGGCCTCGCGAAGCTCGGCCGTCCCGACGACGTGCTGGCCGACCGTATCGCCGACTCCTTCACCGAGCTGCGCCGCAAGGAGTACCGGCTCTATCCCGACGCCCACGCCACGGTCGACGCGCTGCGCGAGGCCGGCGTGCGGCTCGCCCTCGTGACCAACGGCGCTTCCGAGACGCAGCGCGCCAAGATCGAGCGCTTCGAGCTCGCCCACCGCTTCCACCACATCCAGATCGAGGGCGAGTTCGGCCAGGGCAAGCCCGAGCTCGCCGTCTACCGCCACGCGCTGGAGCGGCTGGGCGTCGAGCCCGGCGAGGCCTGGATGGTGGGCGACAACTACGAGTGGGAAGTCGTCGCCCCGCAGGCGCTGGGCATGTGCGGCATCTGGTACGACCCGTTCGACGCCGGCATTCCCGCCAATGCGACGGCGCAGCCGACGCGGATCATCAAGCGGCTGGCCGAGCTGGTGGAGTGATCGGCGGCCGCCCGGCAACTGCCGGTGCATTTCGCGCAGGCGTGTTTTCGATTTCATCCTTTTTCGGACCCCCGATCGGTGACGGAAAGTGTTCGCCCCCGGCCACGCCCTGCGGCACGACAAGTGCCGATGGAACGGGCGTTTCTCCGGCCACGAGGACAACGAGTTACGCACAAAAAGGCATGTTCCTCGGTGTATCTCGTTGTCCATCCGGAGAGAGTCCGGGGGTGTAGGTAAAAGGCGCGTCTCGAAAAATCGCCTCCCCGTGCTCCACGGGAGGCGCCTCGAGACTGTGAGGCCAGTGCTGCAGGGCCGAGGTTCTCGTCCTTTGGTCCGGGACGAGGCGCATTTCCTCGGGATTGCGCCTAAAGCGGATGGGGCTTGCCGCCTTCCGACCTCCGCACCCCTGCAACGCGGGCGCTTCGGTCTCTGCTTTTTGGGTCCCCTACAGGATCCTCTTGCCGGCCTGGTCGGCAGGATCCATCACGGACTACGTGTTCGGGGTCCGGTCTTGGTCGTCGGTGGCCAACATCATGCCCCTGCAGCCCCAGATGAGGGATCGATCCGTGATTCCCCCAGAGCTCCGGTGGCGAGCTGCAGTTTCCATGGAAGAGTATTTTACGGCGTGGGTAGGGTCCCTCACGTCCTCTGCTTGCGGGCCCCCCGGCGCTCATGGCCGAAGCGGTCGGGGCATCCCTGTTTGCTTGTTGATCAGGCGGAGGCCAATCCCTCCGTACCTCGGCGGCTCAACGTGATGGCGCTCGTGGAGCGCCCTGCTCTTTCCTTCCCGGGGTGGAGACCCCAGGCGCCGCCGGACCGATTCCTAGCCCCTCCGAGAGACACCGGGCGGGCCTTGCCCCCGCAGGGTGCAAGTCGGCCAACATAATACATTTCCTACCATAATCCTGCTGAAGCTGCAAATCTGCCGGCGCATGGCTGACCAGAACAACGTGCGCGGCTGCTGGCAGTGCAGGCAACCGGATGACCTGCGCCGGCGGCGCTACTCCGCCGCCGCCGTCCGGCGCAGCTCGAAGGCGTAGCTGCAGGCTCGCGCCGTCCTGGAGCGGAAGGCCACGCTCAGGACGCCATTGGCCAGCGCGCCGTCGACCCTGCCGGCGAAATAGTCCGCCCCCGTGGCCTTGAAATCGAGGCTGGCGACGCCGGCAGGATCGAGCACGCCCGACACCGTGCTGGTCGTGGCGCCGCTCGCCACTTCCGAGAGCGTGCCCTCGATGCGGTTGCCGCGCAGGGTCAGGCCGAGGGTGGGCGGCTGGCACCAGGAATCGGTGCGCCCCTTGCCGCGCCAGAGGCCGTCCGCCTGTACCGCCGTTTCGGCCGCGGGAGCCGCCGGAACGGCGGGCACGCTGGCGCCAGCGCCGATGCCGGGCACGCCCGCCGGTGGCGGCACGGTGCACGGACGGGTCCTGATCGACAGGTCGACCGCGTCGTACTCGCCCTTGAGGCGCCCCAGCTCGTCCTTGCGGTCCTTGGTGGCAGCGAGGCCGAACAGCATCGGCCAGAAGATGATGACGCCCACCGTCATCATCGCCGCGTCGGCGTTGGCGTTCTCGCGCTGCAGGCCCGACACGCGCTGGACCTCCCGGGTGAGCCGCGTACGCTCCTCGACGAGCTGCTCGCAGGTCCAGTTCTGGTACACGTTCGGGCTGACGTAGCGCGCCTCGATCGAATCCGGGCTGGAGGCGCAGGCCGCCGCCTGGGCCGCACACACCGAAACCGCCACGAACCTGCGAATGGTCAATGCCGTCATGATTCCCCCCCAATCTGCCGTGATGAAATGACTGGTGCCGATGCCGACCGGTGCAGGCGCTCCGAGCGACGCCCGGATCGCCACGCCGATCGCGACCCGGATCCCCTCAGCGATAGCCGTCGGCCCACAGGCCGAGATGGACCAGCGCGCCGTCGGCGATCAGGGCGGCGCCCAGCAGCGCCTCGCCCTTGAGCCGGAGCGCATGGCCGCGGCCGATCGCCTGGTGGCGGCTGGCCTCGAGCGTCGCCGCGCGCGCCAGGGCGTCGCGGACGGCCGTCTCGATCGCCTTCAGGCCGGCATCCTTCGTGGGCACCTTCCCGCCCGCTTCCTGCGCCCCCGCCTCGTCCAGCGCATCGAGCGCGCAGGAGCGCACCAGCTTCGGCAGCAGGCGGCCGAGCAGGTCCGGCCCGGCCAGCAGATCGAGCCCGGCGAAACGGCCATGGACGGCGAAGGCCGCGCCGACCTGGCCCGGCACCGCCACGATTCCCTCGACGAAGGCATCGAGCGCCGCGCGATGACCTTCGAAGAGCGCCGCGGCAGCGCCGGTGTCCGAATGGACCGACATGCGCACGGATTTCTCGGCGATGCTGTCCCACACAGCGCCCTGGTCGGAACCGGCACGGCCGGTGCCCTGCATCGAGAAGCTGACCGCCTCGGCGTTGCGGCGGCGCAGCTTGGCGAAGGCAACGCGCCCGGTGCCGGCGAAGCCGCGCTTGCCGTCACGCCAGCTCCAGCGGCCCTGCTCGACGCAGGAGACCGGGATATCGAGCGCCGTGCCGCCCGGCACCAGCAGGCTGAGGTTCAGGATGCGGTTCTGCTTCGCCCCCGCCAGCTCCTCGCCGTCGAGCAGGAAAAGCTCGCCGGCGCCGCGATTCGACAGGCGGATATGGGGCACGGCGCCCGCCTCGGAAACCTCCGTCACCTCGGCGGCCCCCGACGCCAGCGCCTCGTCGAGCGTCAGCAGCCCCGAGGGACCGGCAGCGGCATCGACCAGCGGCACGACGACGAGGCCACGGAAGGACTGGGGAGCGCCCAGCGACAGGCGCGGGGCGAGAGCGGACAGGGCGGCAACGGGCATTCGGTCTCCGGACGGGATTGCGGATGACCGGATATGGCGGCAGGGGGTGTCACATCGGGACATCCACGTCACGCCGGCCGATGCGCTGCCGGAGAATGAGACCAGGCCGGGCCGAACGAAGTGTCACTCCTGCCCAGGCAAGGCCAACGCAGCCCTGCCCGGTCATCCCGGCAGGGGGCAGCCACGGCATTCGCTCGCCGCTGGACGTCGCGGGAGCTGCTATCGTGGCGGAGAGGAGGTCACGCTGAATGCCTGATACAGTGAAAAAACTTCGGACATTCGCTTACGGCAGTCGAAAACTGGAAGTGCGCGCCAAGAAGTCTGCGTCTCGCAACACCTGGTCTGTCGAAGTAGTGGATGATGCTGGCAAACGGACCATTGGCGCATTCCATACGGTGACCACCGAGTTGGTGGCGAATGGCAAACGGCACGGCATAGACGTGCTGCAGGAGCTGGCCGAGACCGCGCAGTCGGATTTCATAAGGTGGTCGGATCGAATGAATCGGCCCTGAGACCCGTCGGGACATGGCGGGGATTGCCTCTCGCCGGGGCCATGAAGCCCATCGCCCCCACATGACGAGGGCACCCTTCCCCTTGGCGGATTCCCCAAGGGGAAGGGCGAGAGATGCTGGCAGGCGTCCGGAAGGCTCTAGTGGAACGTCACCGCTCCGCCGCCGGCAAGCGCGGCGGCGCGCGCCAGGAGTTCGGGCACGTTCACCCCGGTCAGGCATTTCCCATCGACGACATCGCCGGCGGCAGGTCCCTCGCCGTCGTCGACCCACGGATCGCCGCGCCGGTAGCCTGCGAGCTCACGAAGCGCGTCTTCGCGATGGGCTTCCGGCGTCAGCCGGAGGCTGACTTGCTGCCACGCCACGGCCCGCTCGAAATCGCGGTTGCGGGCGAAGGCGGCGGCGAGGGTGCCGATGAACCCCCAATAGCCGAAGCCCGACCTGTGGCACGCCCATTCGGCGGCGAGCACTGCCTTCGCGGGATTGTGCGCCTGCACGTCGGCGCTCGTCGCCAGCATCCAGGACAGGTTGTTCGCGGGCCAGAGGAAGGACCGGTCCAGTCGCGCCGCGGCATCGTAGGCCCGCTCGGCATCGGACCACAGGCCGAGATGCCTCAGGGTGCATCCGATCTCGTAGAGCTCCAGCGCACGACGCGGCCCCGACTCTCCCGTCGCCTCGATCAGCACCGCCCGGCGCACCAGCCAGGTGCGATCGAGCGCTGCCGCCTGGTCGAGGCGAATGGCGCGCGTGAGGCGGTCGATCGCCTCTGCCGTCGCGCCGGCCCTTTCAGCCCGGCGGGAGTCGCGGGCGAGCGACGAGGCCAGTTCGGGATTCTGGGCGACGATCTCGACCCCGAGGTACCTGTGTTCGCCCGTCAGACGACCCGAACCGAGCGACAGGTGGGCATGAAGGGCCGTGTCCGATGGATGCGGCGGCATGATCAATGACGGTGTGTCCGGCGCGGTGGAGTTCCGGGATGCATGAGCGTTCATGGGTCGATCCTCTTTAGCCGTGGTGGCGAATGCCGGGGACGGCAAGCTGGAAACAAATCCCCCCAGCCCGTCAGGTGGGCCATCCCGATGACTCAGCGCAGCAGGACCAGCATCGGCAGCGCATCTCCGGCAGCCCAGACGAAGCCGTTCTGCCGGAATCGCCGGGCGAGGGCGGTTGCCGCCGTCAGGCTGACCCCGAGGACGAGGCGGGAGTCCTCGACCGGCCACTTGCCTGCGGGATCGGCCCCATACCCCGGGTAGTGCGAAAGCCGTTGCCGATCGAGCTCCCGGGCAAGGCGTTCCTGGGCACGCCTGTTCTCCGCCTTGCGCGTGCGCCTGCTGTAGGGATTCCAGGCCGTCAGCACGGCGGCAGAAGGGCGTTTGCGGCAGGCCAGCAGCGCGGCGAGACCATGGTGCCGCCGGCCGATCAGGAGCACGAAACGGTCCGGCCCGTCGATCCGGTACTCGGTCGTCAGATAGGAGGCGATCGTCTTGCGAGGGATGGCCGAGTCTTCGAACGCGGCAAGGTGTGTTCCCAGAAACATGAAGCCCTCCGTGCAAGGAGGGCCGACGCTTGCCGCTTCGTTGCTCTTGCGAGCCACATCCGCTTTCGCGAAACCACCTTGCCCGGCGGGCAGGTTGGCGTGGGCGTCGACCCATCTCTCAATGTTGAAACCACAATAGCAGCACCTCGCCGGAAATGCAATCCAGCCACTCGACTCGTCGCCCCAGTCTTCATCCGAGATGCTTCACGCTTCTCGTCCGGGGGTTGTGTTGTTAGCGTCCTGTCGGCGTCGCCGGGCGATCGGCGAACAGCGAAACCGGGGAGAGGGATGCGTTACGAACCGACCGACCGCGTGCTGCAGCTCGCGCTCGCGATGCAGGGCTCGCGGGTGGGCCTCAGCCTCTCCGACATCGAGCGCGACTTCGAGGTGAGCCGGCGGACGGCGCAGCGCATGCGCGACGCCGTGCTGCGCAACTATCCGCAGGCCGAGCAGCTGCTCGACGAGGAGCGCCGGCCGCGCTGGCGCATCCCGCTCGACGGGGCGGTGACGCCGGGGGCGCTCACCGCCGAGGAGATCGTCGATCTCGAGGCCACGGCGAAGCTCCTGCGGCAGAGGGGCCTGCGCGCGCGGGCGAAGGCCCTGGAGGCGATGGCGCGCAAGCTGCGCGCCAGCCTGCCCGCCCGGGCGCTCTCGCGCCTCGAGCCGGACATCGAGGCGCTGCTGGAGGCCGAGGGGCTGGCCATGCGGCCGGGGCCGCGACCGGTGATCCGCGGCGAGGTGATCGACACGATCCGGCTCGCCATCAAGCAGGGCCGCGAGATCTACGTCGCCTACCGCAGCCGGCACACGCGGCGCAGCTCGGGCCGGCGGCTGCATCCCTACGGGTTCCTGCTGGGCAAGCAGCACTACCTGGTCGGCATGTCGCCCGACCGGCATCCCGGCGACGCAAGGCTGTTCGCCCTGGCGCAGATCCAGCGGGTCAGCCTGCTCGACCGCAGCTTCGTGCGCCAGCCGGACTTCTCGCTGCAGAAGTTCGCCGAGCGCTCCTTCGGGGTCTTCCAGGAGGCGCCGCAGGACATCGCCTGGCGCTTCAGCCCCGACGTGGCCGATGCGGTGCAGGAATATGTCTTCCACCCCGGCCAGACGATGGAGCGCGCTGCCGACGGCTCGACCACCGTGCGCTTCCGCGCCGGCGGGCTGATGGAGATGTGCTGGCACCTCTATACGTGGGGCGCCCATGTCGAGGTGCTGGCGCCGAAAGAGCTGAAGAAAATGATGGCCAATGCCAACAAACATCAGCACTTCAGGACAGAGGCCGACTAAGCTCTTAGCAGCCTGCAAACTGGCAACCGTTGTAGTCCGAGTGCCTTTGCGTTCTACCATGCCACGAGGCCAGTCATGACCGATCGTCTACGTGTGTGGTTGTTCGCAGAACGCGGCTTGGGCAGACGTCATCTCGATGACGTGATCCGAATTTTTGAACTTAACCCCGGTCCAGTTGTCATAGACAAGCAAGCCATGTCCATCTCAGTGGAGCAAGATCGCGCTGGGGCACTTACATGGGACAGCATTTTTCGCGCCTTGCGTGACTTGCGAAGTCAGAAATCCATCCCGCCTGAAGATTTCGTATTCCTTCTAACCAAATCGCCCAATGCCGAGAACTGGTTCGCGGCCGAAGACGAACAACAAATACGGAACGGCTTCGGCCATGTCGGCGATTTTAGCTGGGCTACGACAGCTCCTTCGTCGGTGATATCCGCACACTACATCCTCAAAGCGATTTTCAACGCTCTGGTCACTGAGCGCGGGACGCATTGGTCGGAACTCTGGCATAAGAAGCCACGCGGTTGCTTCTACGACTTCTGTTCAGACAAGCGGGAGATAACTTTCAAGCTTCGCACCGCAGATATTTGTGGCGACTGCATGCAGGTGCTTCGCTCCCTGGAAGTGCCCGAAGCCCTGATCGGCCAAACCGTCAAGATCATGGAACAAGGCCGGTTGTCCGCGATCAATACCCAAGCTTTCTTGTCTCGACCCTATCCCTTCGAAACTTGGCCCTTCCCTGTCGCGGCGACCCGTCAAAAAGCAGTTCAGGCGCAACTTCCGACCATTCGCTTCTTCCTGCTGCTGGATCACTTTGATTGCCTGGTTCGCTATCTGGTCATCGCACAAAACGCCATCGCGAAGCGCGAGTTCAAGATCGAAGATCGTCCCTCCTTAGGGTGGTGGGTTCAGAAACTCGGGCAATCCAGCCGGGATGACAATCGCCTTCGGGATATCCTGAAAGTAGCCGAGTCCGCGCATATCGTGCAGAAAAGAAATGAGTTGCGAGGGCACGGATGGCTAAACCACTCAGAAGCAGTCTATCAAAGCCATGCGGCCTCTCTCGAAGAGGCGATTGAGCAAATCGAGACCGCTGCGGATCCATTGCTCCGGCGCTATCAACTCGTGGTTCCCCAACAGGTAACGATCGAAGCAGGGAGGAACCGGGTGCGCGCCGAACAACTCGTCGGCAGCAATCTTTTCTTTCCCAAGATCGACATGCTGTTCGACGAGCCACCGCAAAATTTAGGGTTGCAGCAAACGGGAGCGGTTTACCTTTTTGATTCCAATGAAAGGGAATACCTGCCCGTCGAACCCTTTATCCTCTTCAAGGATTGCCCCAGCTGCAATCTACCTCGGCTGCTGATCAACGACGGCGGATCTACCTACATCGACGCGTACATCGGACATCGCGTACAGATCGCCGCTTCTGCATAGTACTAGTTAGCAGGTTCCAACGAATGGGCGCGCGAGCTTCGAGCGATGGCGAATTGGTCAACTCCGTTACCCGGCGGATTGGCTAAGATCGATCAGAATCGTCGTCTTGTGTGTCCGGTCTCCCACAACGACTGCTCCCGAATTAGCGAGCGCCGCCGCCTGTCGGGTGACGTTGGCATTGAAATCAAAGGGGCTTCGCCCCCGCACTCGCCAATACCCCAGGCCTTGATCCAGCAGAATCTCAATTCGTCCGCCGTCCTCGTACCTGATCTCCATTGACCGCCTGTGAGGCAAGTCGCGCAGATCCTTAAGTTCGAGGGACGCAGAGAACGTGGACGTCTGAAAGGCGACGGACATCACTGCTTTCCGCAATGTCGCGCTCGGCCAGTCATGATGCAGCTGATCTGGTACACCCAGCCGAGAGTCCCGCCGATCGCCTTGCGTCAAGATCTTCAGGGCAGCAGATGGCGTCTGTCGCCTTAATCCAGGAAGGTCTCGCACAATCTGAAACAAGAGTCGGCATGCGAGAGGATTAAAAAGGTATCGATCCGTATAGATTACTTCCCCGATCGTACGGTCGGGTCTAAGCGCCGAGCGAATGAGCGGGCTTGCCCCTGCGAGCACTGCCCAGAAGCGCTGACCAAACTCTCCTCCTGCTCCATCGAGCTCTTGACCCACCTCTATGCGTACCACACTCGTGGTGAACTGACGCAATAGATCGGCAATGGCAATCCGATCTCCTAGTTCGGGTGCGCTAAAGTCATCCGCTTGAACAAGCATCTCCGGCGCGTTGCTCTCCATGCGAGAGCGCCGGACTGACGCCAAATGCGCCCAGGCCTTCATGAGCGTGCCAGTCTTGACCCCTGCCACAAGCGAGGTCGGGGCGATAGATCGTGCGGCGGTCCAGTAGCTCGTGGTTGGGCCCGCGCGGTTGAGGAGTGTTTGCATGGAAAGCGCCAAGTCGAAGCTGATTTTTCTTTCCGATCCCGGCGGAAGCACGAGACGAATCGTTTGGCCCTGCCGACCGATCCTTTCGATCAGCGACGAAGCCCACCAGGCTCCAAAATTCCATTCTTCGACATCGTCCGGGAGGAACAGCCAGAGCTCATTGTCGGCGCGAAACGCCAAGGCCTGATCGAGCAGTCTCGGAAGGTCAGTGGTCGAGGCGCGCTGGTGGACGGTAGCTCCAAAAACCTTCTCCGAAGCCGGCAAGACGAGGCGGTCGAGAAGCGGCCTCAGGAATGCACGCGCCATCTCTCGGTCGATCTTGTCCGACACCGCAGCGCTGTCCCTGACGATCAAGCAGGCCGGGCAACCAGTAGCGCAGCCCGTATTGCTGCAATCCAATGCCATGAGTGCGCCACGCAGCAGCGCCGCCACATCGCTGCCAGCCGCCGAAGCGTATCCCGCACCTCCGGCTGCAGTGTCATAGAGATAGATCGAGAAGACCATCCCGCCCTGGTCGTCGGGCTCTTGCTGGATGGACCAACTGACTTCATCGCGTTCGATGCCAAGATACCGAACGAGACTCTCGCGAACCGCCAGCGCAAGGGTTGTCGCCGTTGTCTCGTCGGCAAGCCCTTTGATCTGCAACTCGAACATGTCCGTCCGGCGGGAGTATCCCAACGATATGTTGCGTTGAATTGCAAAAGCCCTTTCGGCGGAGTTACATCTTAGCCCACTGCGCGTCTTAGACCGGCGAAGGGCACGGTGACCCTGCATATTGCGAGGCAGGGGCGTTGCTTCCCCAGCCTGTGGGGTCGCACTCTCGGGCGCCGCCCTGCCGCAAAGGAGACAGAGAGCGTACCCGCATTGTGCAGCCCCACGGCTCAGCGCGAGAATCCGACCTTCGGCGCTGGCGCGACACCGCCCCAGCTCCGGGTTTTCCAGTGGCAGCCATGGTACGCCCTTCATCCCCAAGGCTGGTTGGGAGGGCGGGATATAGCTCACATGATCCACGTCGTTGGTCGGCTTCTCTGCGGCATCCACGGCAAACCCTGCGGGTCGTATGACACGCTCGCTTCGAACTCTGTCCGATCCGCACGACGAGCAGATCTCCGGCTTACCGTACGACGTCCCGATCGATTGGCAGCTGATACACCGCCAGAACCAGGCAAGAGACTGAATTTCCGTCGTATCAGACTCACCTGCTGGACGCTTCCAGTTCAAGGTCAACCCGGCAGACTGATAGACCAGCCCATCGAGCACGACGTCTGCGCCCGGCGCGTATTCTCGCAGAGCCTGCCCCAGTTGTCGGGTCGGATAGCCCCGGCTGCGGATAGTCGTGTCCTCGCGGACTCGAGCCAAACCACCGCTTCTCAACTCCGCCGGCGAGTGAACGACGAGTGGCACGACATCCGTGGGAAATCCATGCCCGGGAAGGAAGCCGCTGTGACAAAGAAACGCCAGCAAATACTCTCCAGAGAATCGCTTCAACTGCAATTCAAGCGCCTTCTTGGCTGCCGCATCGATTGTGGCATCAAGATCTTCCTTCAGGGCCCGATACTCTGCCGACCAAGTGGAGGCGATGGAAGCGAGTGCGGCAGAACACTCCTCCAGCAGATTTCCGTGACGCTGTAGTGCTGTTCGCGACACGATCGCGGCGATGCCGACATCGAGGCTTTGGCGCTGATCACCCGGATTCTGAAGCCAAGCCACAAAACGCGTGCTCGGTGCTTCCGTATCGTTGTCGGAGGCGAAGAACGAGGCTGTCTCGAGCGTGGTGGCGTTGCTTGCGATACTGTGCGAGCGCAGGAACTGTCCCAGCAGAAATGCATTCACGTGGCGCTGAACTATCGGGCGGCTCTCGAGGGCTACGCGCGGAGGCGCTATTCTCGCGACCAATGGCTCTTTCGGTCGATCGAACGTGGCCCATCCGAGTGGCGAGTCGGAGCAGTAGGCAAACCCGATCGCGAGCGCTTCGCCACGCCGCCCCGCCCGGCCGACACGCTGCCTATAGTTCGCCGGGGAGGGTGGCACGTTGGTCATCAGCACCGTCGATATCCCACCGATATCGACGCCCATCTCCATCGTCGTCGAGCAGCACAAGACATTCAACTTCCCGAGCTTGAAGTCTCGCTCGAAGCCACGTAGTCGCGGCGGCGGCTGTTGCGCTGAATGCTCTACGACACGCACGAAGGGATTCATCAGGACGAGGCGATCATGGAGATCGGTCCAAATTCCATCCTTCCGAAGCTCCCTTACGGTTCCGTCGTCCTTAAGCCAATCGATGCAGATCGCACGCGCGTCATCGCCTTGCGCTGTTCGCAGCCACGGCGCCGGAGGTGCGGGCATCGTCACCTTCTCGCATTTCGACGGACGACTGTTCTGAATTTGAGATAGAAAGGGCGTCAGGCCGCGAAAGGTCCGATCGAGTAGACGGCGCGTTACAGGGCACAGCCAAGCTTCTCCAACTCGCGTGAACTCTGCTTTCGTCAGATCCAGCTTGAAATCTGTCGCTCCCCCTACCCGCAAAGGCGAAAGGCAGGCATAGGCGCGCCGGAGGGTTTCGTTAACCTGCTCCCGAACCTCGCGATCGCCGAAGTCGAGCCCCAACCCATCGCGCAGGAGAAGCACCGGCCGACTTCCACGCCCTCCAGCCCCAACAAGCCGCGGCCATGCAATATGTGCCGATGCCGCCCCTCCTTCATGGTCCGGGTGATGAGCAGATTTTGGCGCGACCTTCTGCCCGATCAACCATCTGAGACCATCATCGATATGAACAACGGAGTTTGCGCGCAGAAAATAGGTCACAAGGATATGGAGGTAGTCCTTCCAATCCTCGATGCTCGCCGAGCTTCGCGCGAAAAGCGGTGGAATATCCGCCTCCTTGAGTCGCTCGATTGCCGGAAACTGGATGGCGGACATGCCCATCGTCTCAAGGCTGTTCGTACGAACAGGGCGACGCAGAAACTCCGTGAACAGTTGCAGAGTCGCCAACTCGTCTGCAGCGGCGAAGCGTGGATCCCTGTCGGCCCAAAGATCGAGCAATTGCCGTTGATCCCGATTGCGTGCCGAGAGTTCAGACTTGAGGTCAGACCAGGATTGGACAGCACCTCGTCGTTCCAACGTTCGCAGTTCGGCGCGTCGCTTCTCGACGATGGAAGCAATCGTCGGATTGGTGGCTGCAAGAGGCTCTAAAGCCAGCAGCTCGTCTCGCTTCTGCCGCGTATCGTCGCCAGCCGTCACATCCACCGCATGAAGGGCGTGATAGATGACCGATCGGAAGTAGTTTCTCTCGGAGTCTTGCTGCCACTTGGCGGCGAACCGAGCAGTTCCTTGCCGATTATCCGTGAACGTAATGAGTTGGCGGCCGCCAAAGGGCATCTCGTGGGTGGCTCTTGCTCGCTCCGGTGCATGGTCGAGAAGGACATTGGCAGCCGTCGCGACCATAAACGGGCCGCCAAGCCGCAGCGACCGGAAAAGGCGTCTTTTCGCCGCTCCCGCACCGCAGCATGGGCAACTCGAGCGATCGAAAAGGCCCCATTGAACTGTGCTGTCGGACGTTCGATCTCGAATCTCTGCCGACAATGGATCGATCGAAACATACGTGCCGCCCACAAGCGACGAGGGAGCCAGGAGGTACCTGGTGCCTTGGCCTTCAACCTCTCCCTCGTCTAGCTCCTCGTCTTCTGCTTCGTCGGCGTCAGCAAGAAACTCGTCTAGCGCTCGCTCGTCCCGCCATCTGCCGATGTGTTGCCGGGCCCGATCGGTCGCGACATCCAAGAAGACACTCCCGCAATCGTCGCACAGCAATACGTCCTGGGTCGGGGAGCCGCAGGCGTCGCAGTGCGGCGTGTCTCGCTCGAACACTTTGCCATAGGGCCATTGCAGAGATTCCAACGGCGTACCCTGACGCCCCGAGCACTTCGGATTGAGGCAAGCCCACGCGCCCGCGTTTGCGCGTTGGAAGAGATGCAGTCGAAGAGGCAGGAAGGACTGACCTTCCTTGCTCATGCTGCTCGCCGCCTGCTCCAGCACCTCCAATGTAGACTCTCCGGAATGGCTGGATGTGATCTCCGAGAGCGTCAAAGGCCGCTCGACGAGAGCGCTGCGAATGGCAAGAGCTCGCTTGTCCTTGGCTATCCCTTGATAGTCGTCACGAGCGATTTCCACGGAAGGAACTTGCCGCTTACCTTCGATGACATCGACATTGCTCTCGTCTGTACCCGCAAGATCTGCGAGGAAGCGGCGGAGTTGCAGGCGCGCATTCTCGTCATTGCCCAGAGTAGCAGATGTCGCGACGAAGCGGACGTCCTTTGCTTGAACGCCGAACGCATGCAGCGTCCTGCGAAGCAGAAGGGTCATCTCTGCAGCTTGCGAGCCGATATAGGTGTGTGCCTCGTCGAGCACTACCCACTTCAATTGGCCCTGAGACGCAGCAAGAATTGGGGCGTCAGCCGCTCTAATGAGCATGTATTCAAGCATGGTCGCATGGGTGACGAGGATAGGCGGTGGACTCGCCCGCAGTTCCCTGCGGTCGCGGACTTCCCATGGCGCGGACCGGTAGTCTCTCGCCGGTCGCCGCTCCGGGGTATTGCCATTGTACAGACTGAACCGGATGTTGCCGCCATAGGGCTCGGTCCAGTCCGCCAAACGATCTTGCTGACTCGCGATCAATGCATTCAGGGGATAGATCAGCAAAGATTGAACGCCCACCAGCCTTCCCTGCAATTCTTGCTGGCGGCTGAGGCTGTCGAGGATCGGCACAAGAAACGCCTCGGTCTTGCCGGATCCGGTCCCACTCGAAACGACAGCACTTCGGACCTTGTCGCCTGTCAGTGCTTGCCAAGCTTTCAGCTGATGCTTGAATGGCCTCCGGTCGACGGGAAATGCGTTGCGAGAGTTGCGCTCCGTCACGTCCAATGGTTCCGCTTTCGCCAGGCTATCGACCAATTGCCGATGAAGAACGCCGCTGGCCACCAGGTCACTCATCGTCGCCTCGGCCTGCTCCCATCCGAAGGCGGCTTCGAAGACTGGGTCTGCCAGAAATGCGCCCGACGAGCCGGCCGGCCGCGAAACGCGCTCGCGCAGGAACTGCCGCAGAGGAGCGTTGACGATTCGACTCCTGGAGATGACGGCATCGGCGATGCGGTCCTCGAGATCGCAGATCAGTTGTCGAAGGCCATGGCTCATAGGAGCGTCTCGCAGCTAGGGTGAAGTGGTCTGGCTCAGCTGAAGCTGGACGGCACATCGAAATCGTGAGTCGAAGTTGTCCGGGCCTCGATCACGGCAGAATCGAAGCGCCGGAACCATCAAAGGCGAAGGCTCTTGTCCATTGAGAGCGAGAGTCGCCGCGATGACCGGTGACGAACTCACAACGTCGGCCTCTAGATTGAGCCAGTCGCGTTCCGCCATGACCTTGGCTTGCCATGTCGGCAAGGGCAGCGTCTCTCCGATCTGAGCGCGCAGGATGGCTTGCCAGGCCGGCGTTTGCAGATTGGGCAGAGTCGGCTCTCCTTCGGGATGGCTCAACCCGAGCGCTTCGCGCGCCACCCAACAACCGCTGTTGGCCTGAGGACAATATGAGGAAACTTCTTGAAGTGTCTCCGTCATGATCGTGCGGGCAAGATCATTGCTGCCGACCAATTTTTCGAAGTGCCGAGAAGCAGCCGTCGCTGTCGCGCGCCAGACGGACATCGGAATAAGAGACCACAGAAACGGTAGCCCGTCTTCCATATCGACAACGCGCCGCCGCACCCTTCCTCCTGACCGCAGCAGCCATACCGCAAGAATCGAAGGCGACCGCGCGATCTCCAGAAAGACGTCGAGCGCGAGCAGCGGCACGCGAAGTTCGGCGTTTTCCAGAAGCCTGTCGAGGAAACTCCAATCGTCCGAGTGGTCCAGAGCCCATGGTGCCGAGGCGATGTCATCCAGTTTGTTGCGCAGCGCCACCTTACGCAGCGTTTGGTCACCAATGCGGATGGCGGTAACGAGGGGTGCCTCGCCATTGGTGCTGGCTTCGTCGGCGACCACTCGAGGGCGTATCCGGCCCGCATGGTCGCCATGGCCCAATATCAGCCAAGGACCGGCGCCGGGTTCGGAAGGAATCGCCCATTTGCCACTCCCGGTCTCTCGAAGCTCCAGGGGCGGTTCATCCGGCCGACCGATCGACCAGGCGGCGAGCTTTGTGCCAATGTCGTCATGCAACTTTACGTGGTCCAAGCGCAGTGCGCAGGTCTGCCGTTCGGGATCGATCGTGACGTCACGGTCGAAGGTGGATACCCTCAATTGCCCCCCCTCGATGCCGTTGGTCAGAACCTGTATGCGAATATCCGCATCCAGCGTCGCACTCGTCGCGTAGAGCCGCTCCAAGGTGCGCTGCGACCGAGACAAAGCCATCTCATTGTCAAATCCCGTGACTGAGGCCAATCGCCGGCCCGCACAGGGCCCCGACCGAACTACGTCCAAGCGGGCCATCAACTCGGACCGGCGCCCCTCCAGACCCGCCGATTGGGCCCACAGGTGGGCCAGCTCAGTGAAACGCAAACGGTGATTGTTCGGAACCAATTGTCCCTGAGCGTCGGTGAAGAACCCCTTCGAAAAGGGAACGCGGACGCGATGGCGAACATCGACCGGCCTTGCCGCGGAAAGCAGCCGCGTTCGAAGGGTGATGTATGACAAGGGGGAGCCGTCCCAAGTCACAACCATGCGCTGTCCCGCCGCAATCGGCGAAAGGCTGACGGCGATCTTGGTGTTCGTCATTTCGACGGACACAGCACAGTCCCCAAATCCGACCACGTCGATCTCGGTTTGCCGGTCGCCAACCCATTTGGCTTTGATGCGCGCGGAGTCGGGAAGCACGAGTATTCGCGTGCGATCCCATACGATCTCGTCTTTGGCGAGGGCGAGCTCCAATTCGCCTGTCGGCCAATCTTGACGGACGTCGAGCCGTCGCCACGGTCCACTGTCTCCAACAGAGCGCCAAAGCGTCTGCGGCGGATCCCTGTGAGTGGTTACGACCCGACCGACCGGCGCGCCAAGAGAGGTTCTCGCGTATTCGACCCGCCAAGGCGGCGGTGTCAGTCTGAGGCCAAACGTCTCGCTCCGTGCTTGCGCGCGCTTCGCCCGGACGCGAACGCCGTACCGTTCCTGGAAAGCTTGCCAGATTGCAGCGCTATCGACCTCGAAGAGCGATCGGGCGGTCCCTTCGAGCCGCGCGACGATCGTCGCTGTGCCATCCAATGCCTTGACTGCCCCTTCCGATGGATCCACCGCCAGGAAAACTCGCGCTCGTCTCGTATCCCGGCTGCCGCTGCCGACATACTGTAGACTCTGAGCTGGACCACTGTCGGCGTGGTCCTCGTCATCTTCGAATATCCAGGGGCCACTCGACGGTAGGGACTCTCCGCCCGGCAGCTCGACCTGGCCGCCCTCATTGCCGTCCACGACGAGCTGTGCGCGAACGGTACGATCGAACGCGAATGCTACCGGCTGTTCCTGTATCGGCACCCACTTCCAGAAATCCCCGCTACGCTCCAGCACCGCAGCCGCCCGAGGTCTGCCAATTCCATTTTCATCCAGGAGATGAACCCTGACGCGTTGAACATCATCATCGGCAAAGATCGGAGCATTCAGCAAGATGCCGGCGATAAGCCCCGGCCCGGCAAGACACATTCGAGCTTCGAGGCGATCACCGTCCTTAACCAACATGCGCCCGCACAGCGCTTCCAGCTTACGTTGCGGTCTCGGCTCCCGGCTTGCCCCCACCACCGCCGTAACCAACCGCATTGCGGCAGCATCACCAACGTCGACGGGGAGAGAATCCCGCCAATTTGGCTCAATTGCATCGAGTTGCCGGATGGCCTCCACCGTCGAGAGATCACTCGAGAGCCGCTTGCGCAGCTGGGCCAAGCCCAGCACCAGCTCCGCCGAGAGCGCGAAGGTATCGCCATTGCGCCAAGCCGATGGCAGCAGGTATTCCCGCTGTTGCGCAAAGGCTTCGACCTTGTCGGTCGACGATAGATCGTAGGCTTCAACATCCCGGAGCAAAGTCCGCAGAAACTGGACGAGGCCTGCGTTGCTACTCTCGATCAAATGACGTGGCAGTCCGCCTTCGACGATCAAGGTGCGGAGGAACTGTCGGCCGCGGCCATCCGTCCGGAGTGGCCTATTCCAATATGCGAGGCCTGCTTGGGTAATTGCTGCGACCGTTGCATGATCGAAGCGCTTACCGAGGCGGCGGTTCACGACTTCCCAGCTCCAGGCGCCACCATCGTACTCTCTACGCAACGTCTCCGCCGAAAACAGGCAAAACAAGGCCGAGCTGTGTTTGCGCGCCGAATGCAGCGCGGCGTCTCCTTTACTTAGTATCTCGCGTAGCCGCGACAGCTCCTGATCAGTGCACCGCAAACGAAACAGTGGGCTTCCGATACGGAAGTCGACGTGCGGCCGCTGCCTCTTGAAATCATGTTCGAGCCAGCGCTGAGCAATCAGCTCGGCTTCTGTCCAGTTGGTCACCGCGCCTGCTCTCTCAAGTCGTCGAGGAACTCCGATGTCGGCTTTACGCCGGTTACGAACAGGTGATCCCTTGCCCGGGTGCAGGCGACGTAGAGCAGGTGGCGTTCGGTGTCGTTGACCTCCTGAAGGTCGGCGTCGTCCCCCACCGCTTCGATGCGGGCCTGCAACGGAACGACCTCGTCGTCGCACGCCATCACGACGACGGCGCGGAACTCCAGCCCTTTGGCGAGGTGCATGGTGCTGATGGAGGCGTGGCCGCTCGCGGTTTCGACCTTGTCGTCCAGCACCTTGAACGGCAGCCCCGCGGCCTCCAGTGCGGCCCGCGCCCGGTCGAGTTGGGCCTCGGAGCGCACAAATATTCCGAATTCATGCGGCAGGAGCCCGGCCCCCGATTGCTCGGCGATCCATGCGGCAACGATTTCGCTTTCTGCCACCGCATCCTTTGCCGATCGCACGACCGGCGGCGGGCCGTTGAACACCGACACCGTGTGCCGACGATCCTCGCCATTGCCGTCCACGTCGGTCACGACCGGCCCCAGCAAACGGTCGGCCTGCGTGCGGATCTGGTGCGAGGTGCGGTAGTTGACCTTGAGCGTGCGCGAGCGTCCACGGATATCGACCCCGAGCGCCTTCCACGAGAAGGGGAGCTGGAAGATGCGCTGGCCCAGATCACCGGCGAAGAACAACGCATCCTTCCGACCACCCCCCATGGCCGCCAGGAAGCGGAGCTGCGCCACGGAAAGGTCCTGCGCCTCGTCGATTACGATAAAATCGAACGGCGCCTTGCCCAGCTTCGCGAGCGTTGCCGCCAAGGTGGTGAGCATCTGCGCCCGGGTGATCAGGCCGCGCGCAGTGAGCGCGGCGCGCACCTTGTCGAAGATCGACCACAGCACCTGGCGCTGTGCTTCCGGCAGCCGCGTCTTGCGACCCAGCCGCGCCACGTCGCGATAGGCTTCCCACCCATCGAGTTGCCAGGCATCGACCAATTGCTCCCATTCGGTCAGCAGGAAATGGGCGCTGAACTTGTGCCCGAGGACGGCATCCGAAGCTTCCTTGATCTCGGCACGAATGTCCTCGCGGCTTGCCAGCTTCGGCTCGCCGATGTGCACCTTGTAGAGCCGCAAAGCGATGGCATCGAGTGAATGCACGTCAATGCGCTCCCCCAGCCGGGGCTCGTCGCCCAGCAGCCGCCGCAGCCTCGTCTGCAGGGCGTTCGCGAGCGGATCGGAGAAGGTCGCCAGCAGCACACGCGCATTGGGATTGCCGCGCGCCAGCCACGCTGCACGGTGCAGCGCCACGATGGTCTTGCCGGTGCCGGCCGAGCCCGACACCCGCGCCGGCCCATTGAACGCCGTCCGCACGAGCTGTTCCTGGGCGGGATGCAGGAACACCGTCCACTTCTCCCAGGGGTAATCGAGCGCCCGCTGCAGCTCGCCTCGGGTCTGGATGGTACGGAAGCGACGCTGGGCATCCGGGTGCGCAAAGGAGTCTTCGCTGACAAGCTCCGATGAGCGGACGCTGTAATGGGCTTCGTATTGGGCTTCAATAATCTCTGGTTGCCGCATCTCTATCGGCATGCGCGGCGTTCCGCCGGTCGCCAGCTCCAGCAGCGCTTCCGCTGCCTCGGCCGGCAGGTGATCGGCCAAGCCAAGCAGCGAGTCTTCCGTCGCCGCCTTCACGTCGCGCAACCAGTCCTTGGGCACGCCATAATCGAGAAGTCGGTCCTCGGTCACGTCGGCGAACAGTAGCGGCTTTGCCGTCGCCGCTGCCGGTTGCTCGACCTCCACGTACTTCGGAACCGCGATTTCTTTCACGGTCTCCCGAACTTCGACGAGCTGCGCGGCCCCCGTCTTCGGATGCGTCTCGATCCGACGCCGCTCGGCCCACCGGTAGGCCTCATCGTGGTGGTCTACGTAGCACAGAAGCAGGCTGGCGTTCGTCCGGTGGACGATGATGCGAATATCCTTGCTGACCCGCACCGAAGCGAAGTTCGGATCCTTGGGCCGGTCGAGCTTGTGGAACTGCAGGCTGGGATGTGCCGGGTTCACCTGCAGGTCGAACGCCGTCGTCTTGACCGCCTTCTGCTCGTCGGCGGTCAGGCGAGCAAGGCTGCCGGTGAACGTGTCGGCGATGCGGAATTCCATCGCTCTAAGGCCAAAGCCAGCGAAAGATCCGCCGAACCATAGACGGCGATCTGCGTTCTCGTTCCTCCTGGTCGAGCTTCCGCAATTGTGCGGCGAATGCGGCTCTTGCCTCGATCGGGGATGGGAAATGGGACGGCGAACCATCCGGATCGCCAACCGACGACGGTCGGGCTTTGTCCTCCCAAGAGCCAAAATGCTGCGGGGAACGCACCTCTCCGGTGGCGGGATTGCGGTAGGTGTCTTTATGTCGCCTGCGATATCGTGAGTTCCAATCGGAGATAGGTGGCACCTCTTCGCGCGGGTCACGCGAACGGCGCCGCCCCTGGCCATCGCTGGTCAAATTGTAGAGCGGCTTTCCAGCGCGCAAGGCTCGCTGAATCCAGGCCTCTTCTTCTGACGCTCGTACCGAGCTCGAGTCCGTCAGGGTGAGAACGCGCGCGGCAAAATCCTTGCCGCGTTGGCCGGCAAAGTCTTTTTGAAACAGAGCGTTTTGATGCCGACCCAGCACTGCATCGGTGAAGTGCTGTCGGATCCTACGGCGAACTGATGAGGACGATCCAATGTACCGTCGGCCCGTCTGTGCATTCGTGATCTCGTACACACCCCCACCGATCGCGAGTTCTTGAATCACGCTCGTCAGATGAGCCGGTAACTGGACAACCTCTTCCGATCCGTCGGCTCTCCTGCCAATCGAAACGTATATGCTCAGATCGCGAGAACCGCGACGTCCTCGAGAGACCTTGCTGACTTTGGCAGCCGTAATTCGTTTGGCGACCAAAGCATCCCTGTACCTGGAAGCGATCTTTCTGGAGATGTATCCCAGCTTCTCGCTGGATGACGCCAACAGGACGACAACCGCATTTGCATCATGGGGATTGTCCGGTTCCCATCGGAGCTTAAGGCTCACGCCTGGCTTGAGTCGACCCGCCTCATAGGCCTTCTGACCTTCGTAGTGTTGCACACCGCGCAACAAGAGAATGGTACGGCTCATGCCACCCTGAACACCTTCATCACCTCGTCACCGAGGTGATTGATCACCTTGACTGCGATGCGTCCGGTCCTGGGCTTCTCGAACGGCCGTGACGTGTCGCTGTTCAGCGTCGCCCAGGCCTCCGGATCGATCTCGGCTTTAAGCGTCGTCTTGAGTGCACCGTAGGGATCGTTGGCGCCCAGGAAATAGGCGTGGCGGACGAAGAAGCTTTCCTCGTTGTAGTCGGTGTCGATGAACCAGCAGGCGATGCCGTCGGCACCGTCGCTCACCACCTCGCCGGTCTGCGGCTTGAACACGTCCACGCCCTTCACCTTCACGCGCAGCTTGCCGTCCTTCTCGGAGATCAAGTCGATGTCGGGCTCGCCGAAGATGACGAATAGATTGCCCTTGCCAGTGTTCTTGAGGTCTTCCGCCATGTGCAGGTCAGCATTCATGCGCGCCTTGAGGACCGGGATGCGGCCGAGCTTGTTGAATTCCGTCGTATGCGCCTCGTAGTTGAAGGCGCAGGCGATCAGCACGTCGAACGCCGCATCCCCCGCCTCGCGAGCGGCGGCCACGAGATCGGCGCGCTGCACAGTGCCGAACTCGGGACCGATGAAGATGGCCGCGCGCTTCTCGGTGCCGCCCTCCATATATCGCCCTTCGCCACAGACCAGATCGCCGGGCCACGGCACGAGGGCGGTGAAGGCGATCTTGTCCTCCTTGTGCGCCTGCTGGACGCCGGCGGTCTTGAGGTTCTCCAGGATCATCTGGGGGAAGGATTGCTTAGCCTGATACTCGGCACCGTCCTCCCTGAGACCGTCGATCAATTCGTCGTTCTCGTCCACGCCCAGGACACGGTGTGGGCTGAGGCTTTCGACGGTGAAGGGGCCGGCGACGCGGACCTTCTTCTTGTCGTCGTAGGGCTTGTCGTAGAGATATTCGGACTCGGCCTTGGCGGCGATCGACTTGTCGATCTCCTGCTGGCGAGCGATGCGGGCCTGCCACAAATCCGTGTGCAGCTTCTTTGCATCCTCCGGCCATGCAGTCCCAGCTTCGCGCGGAATCTCCCACTCCTGCCAGCTCTTCTTGAGTGCATCATTAAGCTTCTCGCGCAACGGCTCCAGCTTTGCTTGCCACTGCTCCCAGATGACATCGATCTCCGCGTTGTTAGCGATGGACTTCAGCGTAATGTGCGGCACGCGCTCATAGACGAAGCCGTGGCGAATGTTCCCTTTCACGGGCTGCGAACTCGGCGCGGCGCGGGTAACTTCGGCTTCCTTGACTTGGCCCTCGCGGGAATCGGCCAGCAGGTAAAAGGGATAACGCGCACCCATGATGCGGGCACGGGCCAGCGCCAGCGCCACTCGCGAGGTGTCGATCGTGATCCAGCGGCGGCCCCATTGCTCGGCGACTGTGGCGGTAGTGCCGGCACCGCAGGTCGGATCGAGCACGAGGTCTCCGGGATCGGTGGCCATCAGGATGCAGCGTTCGATGACTTTCGTGTTGGTCTGGACGACATAAACCTTCTCGTCAGTGAAGGCTCCGGTCGCGGTGTCCGACCAGACCGAAGAAAGTTCTGCAGCGGGAAAGTCCTTTAAGTAGCGCACGAACCGCAGAGAATTTGTTGAGGGTGCCACCATTCGTCCTGCGGCCTTCACTCGCCGCATGCCTTCGATTGAGGTCGTCCAGTGCCGGCCTGCGGCCGGACGAAACGTGTGCGTTGCGAAATCGAAAAGGTAACCGCCCGACTCTGTCGCGCCTTGCGATGTTAGGTCGCCGTGTGTGTAAGGCTCAGCCTCTTTTGGTAACTGAGAGTTATCATTACGCTCTTCAGTGCTCATTGAGCGTCGTGAAAAATCCGGCATCTCAATGCGAGTGTAACGAAGGCCAATGTCATCCGCTAAAGTTCGCGATTTGTAGAGTTGCCGATACTTTAGGGAATCGATGGATTTTGCATACCACAGCAAGTAGTTGCTGTTACTTCCAAGATAGTTTCCGATCAGATTCGCAGTGGTTCGAAAAGAAGTCAGCGATACGAAGTTCCGGTCGCCAAACACTTCGTCCATAACTGCCCGAACGCGGTGGACATTTTCATCGCCGATTTGCACGAAGATTGAGCCCGAATCGGCGAGGAGATCGCGGGCGACTGTGAGTCGGTCACGAAGGTATGTTAGGTAACTGTGAATGCCATCGCGCCAGGTGTCGCGGAAGGCTTTGACTTGCTCAGGCTCGCGCGTGATGTGACCGGCATTGCCGTCTTTCACGTCACGGCTGGTCGTCGACCACTGGAAGTTACTGTTGAACTTGATGCCGTAGGGTGGATCGAAATAGATGCATTGGACCTTGCCCCGTAGCCCCTCACGCTCGGCGAGGCTCGCCATCACCTGTAGCGAATCGCCGAGGATCATCCGGTTCGACCAGTTCTGGTCGTGTTGATAGAACTCGGTCTTGTCGGCTCCCTTCGGTATGCCGTTGAAATCGGCGAACAGGTCGGGCGTCGTATCGCCCGCTTCGTGGGCGCGCTCCCGGGTTGAACGCAGCAGGTCGTCGATCAGAACCTTGGGATGGACCTTCTCCTGGATATAGAGCGGCGGCGCCTGGACGACGAGGTCGCTCCAGTCCTGCTCGTCCTTGCCGCGCCAGACGAGCTGTGGATCGAGATCGGTGTTGCGCGGGTAGCGAACCCTGACTGGATTTTGCTGATGCTCTTCGAGGATGGATTGGTGCTCGGCCGAGGGAATGTTCTTCCGCTTCGCCTCGTCGTGCTTCAGCGCTTCCACCGTCTTCCTGGGAGCAGTTTTCTTCGCCATCGGCTTCACTCGGCGGCAATCTGGAGGTCAAGGTCTCGCGTCAGTTCGGCATCGGGCTCGTCACCGTCCGAGGCAACTGACGTGTCTGCAATCGTGTGCCCGGTCGCTTCCTCGATCAGGGCGAGCAGGGCCCGCTTGCGCGCCGTCATGAAGGCATCGAAATCGTCCGATCGCAGCTCCGGAACCGGAATGGCATGCGAGACGAGACAATCATCGAGATCCTCTGGCCGCAGCGGCGGAACCTCTGCCTGTCCGCCGGCGCCGCGCTTACCGGCTTCCAGTCGGGCGAGATATTCGGACGGTGCGGCACCGCCGATGATCCGGTTCGTCCTGTAGCCGAGCGGTGTCTTGTTGATGACGGTGTCGTAGAGCTTGGCGTCAATACCCTGCTTCTTGCACCACGCCTCGGGAAAGATGTGATGGATATCCACCGACTCGTCGAAGAAGACCGTAATGTCGAACCGCTGGCCACTGCGAAAGTCCTTGGCGCCCTTCCGCATCAGCAGGGCATGGATGCCCTTGTAGGCGGCCGACAGGCGGGTGCGCATGGTGAACAGGCGATCCGCCTGGAACAGGCCCTCCCGGACCGTCGACGGTTCGCCGCCGCCGGCCAACCAAGCCGGCACTTCGACGATGTCCCGAGCGAACCGGCTTTCCACAGCAGAGCCGTAAAGCTCGCCAAAGACGCCGCACCAGTACCATCGGGCGATCCTGGCTTGATGCGCGGCATGCTCGGCCGCGTCGCCCAACTCGGCAAAGATGGCGGCGAGCGAGACGAGCTGGCTTTGATAGGGCAGGTCCAGAACGCGATAGACATGCTGGGCGCGCAGGAACTTAGCAGCCTGCTTGTAGCCTCGCTCCGCACCTTCGCGAAATTCCAGGTAAGCCTCGAGCGGCAGGTCGAGCAGGGATTGGCGGGTGGCACGGATGGCAGGGAGATCGTTCTCGGGAATTCCGGCCGCAGCCCTGGCGTTTCGCACCTTCTTGGTGTGGAGCAGCGAGATCGTCTGCAGGAAGTCCGTGCTGGCGACCTTGGCCAGGACGCCGGTTGTTTGGCCCGCTGCCGATCCATAGGCGGCAAGCCTCGCCTGGAGGCCCAGCGTATCGCCGGCACCTAGCCAATCGTCACGGAGCTTGTGACCCCTTGCTGCATACATTGCGGTCAACAGTTCGAAGGCGTCGAGTGGCTTGCCGCCCGTGTTGACCTTCTCGAAGACAAGACAGACCGCCTCATGCGACGTGTCGTCCGCGAGGGTGATCACCGGTACCTGGTAGGATTTGAAGTTCGCGAGCACCTCGTTCTTGAACTGCTTGAAGACCTCGCGCTTGGGGGCGTCGTTGCGGGCGATCCAGTAGTCGCCGAAGCTTTCCTGCCACTCGTCCCAGTCGAAGACGCGGTTGAGCGGAAACATCAGTTTTTCGTACTCGAGCTCAGGCGTCGAGAGATCGAGGTCGACGCTCTTGTTGAAATTGGTCTTGCGGAGACGATCCTCGGGAATAGCGAAGATCGCCTCCTCGCGATCCGCGTTGGGCTGAAGCGCCTTCAGGATGTCGATGTAGAACCAGCGCCGCACGACCTTGTTCTTCGGCGTGATGGTCTGCACGACGTCACGGCGAAAGCAGGACTGGTAGAGCGAGGTCATGCGCTGCTGACCGTCCAGCAGAAGCTCCTCCGGCTTGATGCTGGCCGCTTGAGCCGGCGCGCCCTGGATCGGGCGCCGCGCGAACAACTCAGCTTCCCCTCGCTTCGATTCCAGGGTCATGAGCGCGCCGACGGGAAAGGCACGGGATATCGACGCGATGAGCCCGAGGATGCGATCCTCTGCCCAGACCCAGCTGCGCTGAAAATCCGGCAGCTGGATCTTTCCATCGCCACAGAACCGCAGCAGCTCCTCGAGGCTTCTCGGATTGGTCTTGAAGCTGGTCTTGCTCATGGTGTCCCCGCCGGTCTAGCCACCGCAGCGGCGACCATCTCATTGAATTGGCTTTCGACCTTCGACTTGAAGTCGGCTTCGATCATGTAGATGTCGGTGAACTCGGCGAAGGCCCAGCGGCCATAGGTGCCCAGGTGATTCACGCCGGGCACCCAGTAGGTCTCCATCGTCGACTTCTTCTCCTTGGCGTCCTCGCCGCGATAGCCCTTGATCTCGACGACGAGGTTCAGGAGGTCGTCGCCGCCGCGTCCGTCGTCGACGCGGACGATGAAATCGGGGCGATATCGCCGCATCACGGACTGGTAGCGATAGGGCACCTCGAAGCCGAGGCCGTGGTTCTTCACGTAGGCGCGGACCTTGGGATGCCGCTCGGCGACGCGGCAGAGCTCGGCTTCCCAGCCGCTGTCCAGCACCACCCAGTTGACGTGGCAGGCCTGCGCGCTGGTCTCCCAGCGATCGGCCTTCGACGTGTTGAAGCGGACATTGCGGGTCGACCCGACCGGGTTGTAGGGATCGAGCAAGGCCTTGATCGGATTCTCGCCGATGAAGTGCCGCGTGATCGCGGCCGTGATCTTCTCGCAGGCCATGTCGGCGAGCTGCTGATAGACGAGCTGGGCAGGATAGGTACCGCCCTTGCATACCAGGCAGGTGTCGAGCCACTGCTTGGTGATGCGCTTCAGCTGACCGAAGAGGTGGAGCCTGGGTTCCTCGCCCTGGTCGCGCCACTTCGTGTAGAGGAGACGATGAGTGAGCTTGAAGAGCAGTGTCGAGGCTCGCATGTCGCCGAGGTGGTGCAGGGCCATGTTGGCGTCCTCGCCGATGATGCCCGAACTGACGACTTCGGCGGGGCCCACCAGGGCCGGCGTCAGTTCGAGGACCGACTCGGCATTGAACTGCGCGGTGAGGCGCTCTTCCGGAAGTTCGACGCGATAGCCCTCGACCCGCGGAAAGCGAACCTCCAGCGCATCGCGTTCGGGACTGACGGCGCGCACCAAGACGGTCTCGCGCGGCGCCTGGGGCGGCGCGACGACGGGCCTGGCGGTGAAGTCGAACGGGATGCCGAAGATATCGGCATATTCGACATCGAACAGCTTCTCGTCGTTCAACTCGTAGGACTGCCGGCGCAGGGCACGGCCGATGACCTGTTCGCAGAGAAGCTGGGTGCCGAAGGCACGGACGCCCAGGACGTGAGTCACCGTGTTGGCGTCCCAGCCCTCGGTCAGCATGGAAACGGAAACCACGCACCGGATCGAGCCGCCGAGCTGGCCGGGCTTGCCGACCGTGTTCATCACCTCACGCAGCAGCTCCTGATCGGAAATGTTGTCGCCCGCCCTGGGGTCGCCGGTACGCTCGACGATCTCGCGGCGGAAACGGTCGATTTCATCCGCCGCGATCGTACGGAACTGCGAGTCGAGGCCGTCGCCTGCCTCGAGTTGCGCGCTGTCGATGAGCAAGGTGTTCGGCCGCGGCAGGGGATTGCCCGTCGTCTCATCGAAGTTCTGGAACAGCGGGAGCCGGCCATTGTGAAAAGTGGTCACGCCATCGGCATTGGTCTGGAGGAAGCCGGAGACGAAGTCGTAGACCAGCTTGGAGATCGCCGTGTTCTGGCAGACGATGATGAAGCACGGCGGGACCTTGATGCCCTTCTCCTGCCACAGCTCGAACGTCTTCTTGTAGTGTCCGTACAGCGTCTCAAGTGCCGTCTGCAGGAGGACGGGCAGCGCCAAGGCATCGAGCGGACCGCCCTTGCCGACGCCTTTCTTGGGCATCTGGCTGCCGATGTTTTTCCAGAGGTCCCGATACTTGGGCATCTCGTCACCGGCGATGTTCTCCGCCACCGGCACACGCGGCAGCTTGACGATGCCGCATTCGATGGCGTCCATCAGGGAGAAGTCGCTCATCGTCCAGGGGAACAGCGTGCCCTCTGCATAGCCCGAGCCGCGCAGGAAGAAGGGCGTCGCCGAGAGGTCGAAGACGCGTGCAAGACCGAGCTTGCGATTGACGGCTTCGAGTCCCGAAATCCAGAGGCGGGCCGCCTCGTTGGCCTGCTCGGCCTCCTTGCGATCATCGCCCTTCAAAGTCTCGTCGTCGTCTTCCGGCGGCTTTTCGCGATAGCAGTGATGCGCCTCGTCGTTCAGCGCGAGGATGTTCTTCATGCCCATCAACTCGGGCATGACACGCTGGAGCATCTGGCCTTCGGTCTCCAGTGTGGAGAGTTCCTCGCCGGTCCGGCCCTGCAGCAACTGGCGGCCGCCCTTCGAAAGGTCGAGGCGCTCCCGACGTTGAAATGCGTGATAATTCGTGATGACGATCTTTGCCTTGTTGAGGTCGTCGAGCATGTCCTTCGGGACGATCTCGCGGCTGGCGTAGTAGCTGTCGGGATCGTTGGGCTGCAGAACGCGGAGCCGGTCCTTGATGGTAAGACCGGGAGTGACGACGAGGAATCCCTTGGAGAAGGTCTTGCTGGAGGAATGGCGCACGGCATTGACCGTCTGCCAGGCGATCAACATGGACATGACCGTCGTCTTGCCCGCGCCGGTGGCTAGCTTCAGCGCCAGCCGCATCAACTCGGGATTGGCATCGCGGTTGGCCGATGCCAGATGGTCCAGCAAGCGCTTGCCGCGCGCCGACTGCGGCGCAACTTCGGCCAGCCAGATCGCCGTCTCCACGGCCTCGACCTGGCAGAAGAAGGGGCGCACGCCGGTGAAGTCGTGGTGCCGCCAGTGCTGCAACAGTCGCGTCGTCTCCGGAGTCACCTGCCATTGATTGGGATTGGGCAGGGTGCGCCAACTGTCGACCTGGCTGCGGACCTCATTGATGATCGCCGTGACGTCGTACTTCTGCTGTTCGCTCGACAGTCCCTTGCCTTCCTCGAGGCCGAGATCCTTCTGCGCACCCTTGGCCTTGTGCTTCTTGGGTTTGGGGATGGGAGAGATGAACTGGGCGGGACGACGCCGCTCGAGAATGCGCTGCGTGGGCTGTCCTGAATCGTCCAGCTCCCAGTGGCGGCTGGGCCGCTCATAGGGAGAATTCAGGATCGGGTGGTCGAAGAAGGGATTGGAGGTCAAGCGGGTGGGCCGAATTCACTTGCGATGAAGGCAAAAACCTACCGCGAAATCAACGCCAAGTAGAAGCGGCGATTGGGCGTCGTCATCGTCTTCGAGAAGGTTCGCCGACGCGCCACTCCCAAGGTGGCGTAAAGGACCCCGACCATAAGCCGAGCCGTCGAAGCAGGGCCTCCTGCTCCTCACCCACATAGTCCCGGCTGTACCGCACGTAGGCCAGCGCCCAGCCGTCGCGCACCATGGCAGCGCCGAGGTCGAGCCCCCCGACCCGGCAGACGGCGACGACACGGCCCCAGCGATCCCGGGCGCGCGGCACGCAGCGCACCTCGCGGCCCGCCACCAGCGTGCGGAGATGCGCCGTCGCGCGTTGCCCGCAGGGGTAATCGACGCCCGCCGCCCGGCAGGCCTGCCGGCTCTCCGGCGCATCGATACCCCAGAGGCGCACGCGCACGCCCGCCACCTCGAGCGTGTCGCCGTCGACGACGACGGCGCGGCCGGCCTGGGCGGCGGCGGGTCCCGGCGCCAGCACCGACAGCCCCCAGAGCGCGACGGCGACCAGACTGCGCCGGCCGGGCACGGCGTCACGCCGCCTCGCGGTGGATCCGGCCACCTGTTTCGCCTCGGCAGGGGCACTTCCCCCGCGCCGCGGGCGCAGACGACGGCGACGGCGGCGGCGACGGCGACGGCGATCAGCCGCCAAAGCGGGCGACATGACCGGCGGCGACCAGGCGATCGAGGTCGCGCGGATCGCCGCCGCAGGCGACGAAGCGCGCGCGGGTGATGGGAAGCGAATGGTCGCGGAAGATGGCGAGCGCCCGGTGCAGCCGGCTGCCCTTGCGGTACGGGATCGGCTCGCCGGGGCCGAAGGGCGTGCCGCGATGATCGAGGACGGAGGCGTATTCGGGCTCTCGCGGCGGCGCCTGCAGGAGATCGGCAAGCAGCCTTAGGGCCCGGGCGACGGCCGGGACGCGGGACGGTGCGTCGGGCCGCCCGCGCAATTCCTGCGCGAGGGCCGTCAGCTCATCGACAAGCTCCTCGCCCGTCCCGGTCGCGACCGGCTTCGCCGCGCTGCTCCTGGCCATCGTCCCTACCCCCTGCTCCTGCCCGGCGACCCGCGCACCCACGGCGCGGCTCGTCCGCCGGAAGGATGTCGCATCAGGGGGTGTCAGAAGCGGACATGCCGCCGGTCGCGTCCCCCAGGCTTGCCCGCGGGCGGCCGGTCTCAGAGCCTTGAGTTCCTCAGGATGTCGCCCACGGCGCGCCGAACTTCAGCAACCAGCTCGGGTTGCTCCAGAAGTATACTGAGCTCTGCGTTCCGGAAGCTGCGATTTGCCAGCCAGTTGTTGCTGCCGCACACGACAAAGGCGTCGTCACACACAAGAACCTTGGCATGATTGCCGAACATCGCGGCGCTCGGAGAACCCAGGTCGTGCAACAGCAGGCGCCCCTTCCCCTGGGCCGCGCCTTCAGCAAACTTCCGGAGCCGACGAACGGCCTTCTCGTGCGATCCTCCAGATGTAGACGCGTCCGCCGCTTGCCACCCGAAGAGAAGGCGCACCTTGACGCCGCGCGACAGGGCTTCCGACAAGGAAGCGAGAAAGCGTTCATCAACGACGCCAGTCGATACCCAGCCCGAGGCGACGATCAGTTCCTTGCTCGCGCGCTGCAGTGCCTCCACAAGGATTCGCCGGTGTTCCATGCCGGCGATGACCCGATAGCCTGCCTTGCCTGCCTGCGCCGCGTGTCTGGCCACATCGGCGGGCAGGTCCGACAGTGCGTCGTCAAGCAAGTCTTCCAGATCGGCGATCCGCCTGGTTCGGCCCCGCAAGGAATGCAAGATGAACCACGTTCCCCAGATCACCAGCAACTGGACAATCAGCAGCCCGGAAGTGCGCACTGCGACAAACGTGACGACCGTCAACAGGGCGGCAACTACGGCCGTGACGAAGAGCGAGCGCCCGCCGAGCCGCTGAGTGGCAAAATAGGTCAGGAGGAGGAGTGCAACTATGAAGAGCTGCACGTAGGCTACAGTCATTCTGGAACTCCGGTCCTACATCCACCAGCCCGTCTCAGGTCGCGTGTTCATACTGCCAACAAATGCAGCGACGACCAACGCCAACGCGAGAATGGAGACCGACATCGGGCCCTCCCGAAACGAGAGCGCCATGCAAGCCCAAACCGTCCTCGCCGCCCGCCGTTTCGAGAGCCTGAAGACGAAGCAGCGCCGGCTGCGCGGCGGATTCTCCGAAGCGGTCGGGCTGCGCGTGCACCGGGCGATCAGCTGGTTCGGCCGGGCGATGGCGGAGACGGACGATCCGGCAAAGTCCGAGACTGGAAATGGAAGCTAGCGTGGCACCGTCAGAGTGACTTGAATTGGACAGGAACCTGTTTGCAACGGAAGACAAGGACGAAAAGGGGCTCGACATGGACAGGTTGAAAGCGGTGGCCTCGAAGATGCGCGATCTGGTGACCTAGGGCCCCGCGCTCCCATGCCTACGACCGCCTGGATTGCCGAAGCCGCCGAGAAGGCCCTTGAATGGGTCCGGCCGATCCGCGTCCCGCCGCCCGGTCCACCGCAAAAGTTCTGTCCGTTCTGCAGCTTCCAAACCGGCAACCCGCGCGAGCTGTTCGCACATCTTTCGTCAGCGCATGTCGGCGATCGGCCCGTGCTGCTGATCGACGGTCGGGAAGCCGGTCGCTCGGAGGAGGTCTATGCGGCGCTCGAAGCGGACAAGATTCACGTGAGCAATTGCACCGGCATCGCCGTTCGTGTCGACGGCGCGGTGGCATCGGCGAAGACGATCGCGGATCTTGCGCCGCTTTTGGTGGGGCAGCGTGGGTCGAGGGTCGAAATCGATCTGGAGAACAGGTTTCACACCCTGGCCGCGCCGCTGCACCAGACGTACGTACTGGATTTCTTCATTCCCGGAAAAGCCGAGCTGGACCAGGTCGATCGTCAGTTCAGCCGGCATCTGGCCAGCGAACGGCTCGACTTTTCGGCCGTCGTCCGCTTCCTCGAAAGTTGTCCGCCGGGTCGGCCGGCGCGTCGTTATGCCGAGAGCCTTGCAGATTATGCGCGCGGCGTCCTCATCAAGGATCGCCCGGCCCATGTCGTCGTCTCGGTGCCCTATGCCGAGTACCGCGTGCTGTATCAGAAGGCGCAATCGGTGCTTCGCCACTTCAAACGGCCGCTGCCGCGGCTCGTCTGCGGCGCTGTGCACTTCGCGCTCAACGATTTCGGCACAGGAGGTGTTGTGACGGGCTTCACACCACTCGATGCGACCGCGACAGTCCTGGCGAACCTCGCTGCAGGGGACGGCTGGGCCAGGCCTGGTCAATGGCCCTCCTCCGGTGCGGATGGGCAGGCTCGATGCCCGATCGATGACGGCATCTCGCGGGTGATTGCCCTGGCGGGGCGTCTCGCCGGGGCGCGCAAGTGGACGGCGGTGCTGGAGGAGGAATGCCGGCAGGCTGCGGAAGCCGAAGCACTGGATGTTTCCGATCGGCACAAGGTGCTGGCATTGTGGGCCGGCACCGCCCTCCGGCTCGAAATTGACGCGGCTGCACAGGAGCCCCTGGCGCAACTGTCGGCCAGTCATCCGTTCGACCGATGGGCCACGAAGGAACGTGAAAGGAGCGCATCTTGACGGAGTCAGAGAACGGTGAAGGTCTGGCCGGCATACCGCCCGACGGAGCCCGCAACGAAGGGGCGCCGGCGGTTCTGGAACCGACCCTGCGCGCGTTCTACTCGGCAGCGCGGCCGAAGGCCGTCGACTGGCTGAGGCTCCTGAAGCAGCAAAGGGTGGCGGTCTTTGCCGCCGAAGACATTGGGGAAACCCTGAACGGAATTGATGCGCTGGATCCCGTCCTGCAGAAGACCATGCAGCTCGCCGATGCGCGGAACGCACCACTCCTCGTTCACCGCTGGGTCGATCGCCTTCTTGCGGCACTGCTGAAAGGGCTGATCGGCGAGGCGGCCGAGGGACCGGTGATCGACGAGCGTCGCGTCCCGCTGCTTCTGGCGGCACCGGGCTTCGATCTTCGGGCGAAGGACAAGAAGCAGCGACGGCGCGCGGAAAATCTCCTGCGGCTGCTGATCGGGCAGCATCTGGAGGGCCGTCGGCATCTGCTGGGACCTATCCTGCTCGCGCTGGGCGGCGCCCTTGCCTCGCCGGGAAAGGGTCGCAACCGGTCCCTTGCTCAGCAGATCGAGCGGAAACTGCGCAAGGCCGGCGTCCCGGCCCTCGAGACGATGGGGGCGATCTGGGCCTTTGCCCGTGAGCAGGAGGAGGAGCTCCGTGGCGAGAGGGACCGGCTGCGGGTCGACAATGGCCGCCTGGAGCGGCTGGTCGTCGATCGGCAGGCGGAGATCGACGACCAGTCGCGACGGCGTGCTGATGCCGAGGCCAGGATCACGGCGCTGACCAGCGAAATGGCGGGCGTCCGGCGCGGCCATGCCGAGCAGCTGCAGGTCGTTCATCACCAGGCGGCCGATCTGCGCGACAAGGCGCGAACCTTCCTCGATGGCCGGCTTCGGTCGCTGCTGGAAGATGCGCTGGCCGGCGTGGAGATTGCCGGATCCGATGCCGCCCAGACGAAGATGGCCCTTGGCGTTGCCGTCGATCGGCTCCAGGCAGCGGTGAAGGCGATCAGGGAGGAAGTGGAATGGCTGAAATCTTCGGCCTAGACTTTGGAACCACCAACAGTCTGGCGACAATCGTTCAGGACGGGAAGCCGCTCGGACTGGTCGATCGCGACACGAGAAAGCCTCACCCGTCGGTCGTGTGGTATCGCGGCACCGAGAAGGTCGTGGGCAGCGAGGCGCGCGCACACCTCGACAACATCGACAGCGCGGGATCCGACGGCTTCGTCCGATCGCCCAAGATGAAGCTCAGGCAGTCGAGTCCGCTCTACGTCCAGGGCCAGATGCGGGAACCGGTCGATGTCGTCGCCGAGGTGTTGCGGCACCTGCGCGAGGATGCGGCGCGGCCCCGCGGTGGGGGCAAGCCCTTCGAGCTGGCAAAGGCGGTCATGACGGTGCCGGTCGATTTTGAAGGTCGGCAGCGCCGCGCCCTGCGTGAGGCGGCAGGAAAGGCCGGCATCGGTGTCGTCCAGTTCGTTCACGAGCCGGCGGCGGCGCTCTACGCCTACCTCAGGAGCAGGCCGGATTTCCGCGAGGAACTGGCCCGCCTCGAGAACCGGTTCGTCGTCGTATTCGACTGGGGCGGCGGCACGCTGGATCTGACGCTGTGCAAGGTTCTCGGCGGAACCCTGGTCCAGGTCGCCAGTTCCGGCGACAACACGATCGGTGGCGATGTCTTCGACGAACGTCTGCGGAACTTCGTGCGCGACAAGTTCGCGAGGGAAAGAGGCATCGACGATCTGCTCCGTGACGAGCGCCCCGGCATGGGCGCCAAGCTCCTGTCCCAGTGCGAGCAGGCGAAGATCGCCCTGTCCGATGATCAGAAGGCTGAGCACCGCCTGATCGTGCGTGACTATCTGAGAGCGCCGGGATCGAAGGCGAATCTTCTTGCCGCCGTGACGCGGAGCGAGCTCGAAGCCGTCGTGTTGCCGCTGGTCCAGCAGGGCCTGAAGCTTATCGATCGGCTTCTGGAGGATGCACGACTTGACTATGCAAGCATCGAGATCTGCCTGCCGACGGGGGGCATGGTGAACATGCCGGCGATCCGCCACGGTCTGGTCGAGCGCTTCGGCGCCCGGGTGCCGATGCTGCCAAATGGCGACCGCATCATATCCGAGGGCGCGGCCTGGATTGCCCATGACCGCACGCAGCTCACTCTCGCCAAGCCGATCGAAGTACGTGTCGCCGACGGCTCCTTCCGTGGGCGTTATCACGTGCTGGTGCCAGCGAGCTTCACCCTGCCGGTCGAGAACCAGACGAAGCCGGTGACAAACGAGCAGTTCGTCTGCGCCGATCCGCGCAACGGCGTCGCGGTATTCGAATTCGCCAAGCCGCGCGGAGCCTTTCAAGTGGATGCAGGTGCGGAGCGGGAGACATTGGGAGAGGTCGTGTTGCCCGTTGATCCTGAAGCCAAGCCCCTGCTGGAGCGTCTCTCGTGCACGCTCAGCATAGATTCGGACTACATCGCTCATGTAGAAGTGCATTCGCGTGGTCGCGATGCCAAAATGGCGGCGGAATTCCATCGGCTGGATTTCGGTCTGGCCTTGCCCTATCGGAGCGACAAACCGGAAGACGATCCAGGCGAGGGTAATCCGGCCTTGAAGCCGGAAGGATCATCCGATGGCGGGCGGCGGGGCGGCCCCGGCGTTGCCTTCCGTGTCAACGTTGTCAGGGCTGAGGATGCCGACAATCGTCGCGTGGTATCGGGCGATCTGGCCTATGATCTATGGCCGGGCATGTTTGATGTCAGGGGAGAAGCGAGTTCGCGACAGCGCGAGGAACAGATGTATTACCGAAGCTGCTCCTACTGTGGTCGCAGTGCTTACGATATCGGCCGGAACGGCCGTGCCAAGGCCTGCACGGCGTCCTGCCGCCTTCCGGCCATGCATCCGGCGCCGGCAGCGCCGCCGCCCGCACCGAACGCCTGAGAGATTTCCGCCCAAGAGCGGCGTGCTCGGCTTTGCGTCGATGGCTGCGCCGTCCAATCATGGAAACGACCGTTGAGGGGCGCCAATCGAATGTGACTATTGGGGCCCAGGCGTTTCAGCCTGTTCTGCAACTCGCTGCATTGCTGAGCCCGAGTATTCAAACTTCGAAACGCACTGAACCATTGTAACCCAAAGTCTGTGAGACAAGGCCGCGGGCGACGAGTCTGACGTGGCCGGCCGCGATCCGAGGATCGGCGCAACCGGCCCGAGGGGAGTGGCGCGGTGATCGAGGATGGTGTGTTACGCAGAAGTGGCGGCGGACACGGCGCCGCGCGCGCCCTTCAGTGTGGCCGGCGCAGCGCCGATTGCCTCCGGAGTCGCCGCCCGGGCCTCACCGCTATCCCGGTCCTTTGCCATCGCACGATCCACTATCCGGTCTTCATTCGGCCGCCCACGCCCCATGCCGGCGCCCCACGGCGCGGCTCGTCCGCCGGAAGGATGTCGCATCAGGGGGTGTCAGAAGCGGACATGAGGTTCGACACCACGCGAAGTCTGATAGAGGGAACCGTCCGTAGCCCGAGCCCCACCATGCAAGCCAAACCCGTCCTCGCCGCCCGCCGTTTCGAGAGCCTGAAGACGAAGCAGCGCCGGCTGCGCGGCGGATTCCCCGAAGCGGTCGGGCTGCGCGTGCACCGGGCGATCAGCTGGTTCGGGCGGGCGATGGCGGAGACGGACGATCCGGACGTGCGCTTCATCCTGCTGTGGGTCGGCTTCAATGCCGCCTATGCCCGGGAGCTCGACGCCGATGCCGGCGAACGCGGCTCCTTCAAGGGCTATTTCGAGCAGCTCGTCGCGCTGGACACGCGGCACCGGATCTACGACGCGGTGTGGGAGAGGTTCTCGCAGGAGATCCGCACGCTGCTGGCCAACAAGTACGTGTTCGCGCCGTTCTGGCACCATCAGAACGGGGTGCCCGGCCACGAGAAGTGGGAGCGCCACCTGGCCTCGAGCCAGCGCGAGATCGCCGCGGCGATGACGCGGTTCGACACGGCGAACCTGCTGCGGATCGTGTTCGACCGTCTCTACGTGCTGCGCAACCAGCTGGTGCATGGCGGCGCGACGTGGAAGAGCGGCGTCAACCGCACGCAGGTGCGCGACGGCGCGGCCGTGCTGGCGTGGATGCTGCCGCTGTTCATCGACCTCATGATGGACCATCCCGACCGCGACTGGGGGCGGCCCTATTATCCGGTGGTCGAGTAGGCCGGAGACTGATCCAGCCGGCCTGCCGGCGGGCCACCTAATATATAGGTGGCGACCCGGTTTCCCGCGGCAGGGGCTGCCGGAACCGGCCGCAACCGCTAGACTTCCCTCATGACGCCCCTCGACGCCTTCCGTGCCAGCACTGCCAGCAGCGACCGGCCGCCGGCCGATGCGACGCCCGCCGTGCAAGCACTATGGTGGCTGCGGCGCGGCGACTGGACCCGCGCGCACGAATGCGTCCAGGCTCATGAAGGCGAGCGCGACTGCGACAGCGTGCATGCCCATCTCCATCGCCAGGAGGGCGATCTCTCGAACGCCGGCTACTGGTACCGCCGCGCCGGGCGCACGATGCCCGAGGGCCAGTCGCTCGAAGAGGAGTGGACGGCGCTGGCGAAGGAACTGCTGGCGCGGGCCTGACAATCGCGGGATACGAAGACTTCATCCGGACTGATCCGGATCGATCGCGTTTTCGTAGGACAGTAATGACCCGCATTTTTGTTTGGCTTTTCGCATCCATCCTGCTCGGCGCCGGCGTGGCGCACGCCCAGCCCAGCTCGATCGGCAGCGAGCCTTCGGGTCCGCCGCCCAAGGACTGGACGTTCGACATCGGACCGGGCGTCGTCATGGCGCCGTGGTTCGAGGGCGGCGCCTACTATCGGGTGCTGCCGATCCCCAACCTCGACCTGCGCTACCAGCGCGACAAGGTGTTCATCTCGGCCCGCGACGGCGTCGGCGCCACCCTGTTCGATGCCGCGGGCTTCAAGGCCGGCCCGATCCTGCGCTACCGCTTCCCGCGCAACGAATGGGACGGGCCGGGCCTGTTCGGCACCGGCAGCGTGCCCTTCACCGTCGAGGGCGGCGGCTTCCTGCGCTACGACCAGCCCTGGTTCGCCGCCAAGATCGAGCTGCGCCGCGGCCTGGGCGGCTCCAACGGCCTGATCTTCGATGCGCTGGTCGACGGCAAGCTGCGGGTCAGCGACAGCGTCTTCCTCTCCGGCGGCCCGCGCCTTTCCGTCACCGACGCGACCTTCAACCAGGCCTATTTCGGCATCAACGCCGGCCAGTCCTTCAACTCGGGCTATGCGCAATACTATCCCGGCGCCGGCCTGCGCAGCGTCGGCGTCGGCACCAGCGCGCTCTGGCGGATCCACGACAGGCTGAGCTTCGTGGCGTTCGGCGCCTACAACTACCTGGCCGACATCCCCGCCGCCTCGCCGCTGGTGCAGGGCCCCGCCGGCTCGCGCAACCAGTTCGTCGTGGGCTCGGCGCTCACCTGGCGATTTAGCTGGTAGGCCGATGCAGCCTCTCGCCGCGGCCGCGTTGACCCGGACATGGACATCGACACCATCGTCGGGACGGTCGCGGCGATCCTGACAACCGGCTGCCACATCCCGCAGCTCAAGAAGTGCTGGGAAACCGGCTCGGCCGGCGATCTCTCCCTGAAGATGCTGCTGACCCTGGCGGGCGGCATCGCCCTGTGGATCGGCTACGGCATCCTGAAGGGCGATCTCGTGATCGTCGGCGCCAATGTGGTGAGCCTGGCGCTCGTCCTCGCCATCCTGCGCTTCAGGCTGCGCGAGCCGCAGCCCTCGCAGGAGCGCAGTAGCTGAAGGAAATGGCCGACGGGCCCGCCAAGCCGCAGCCGCCGTAGCGCCGCAAACTGTCGGCGGTATCGCGGCGGTGCGGTGCGCAGAAGCTGACGCCGCAGGAGAAGGAACAGGCGCAGGACCGCGCCGCCCGCGTCGGACGACGCTATCCCAACCTCGTCGACAACATGTGGGGCCTCGGCCAGCGGCGGAAGAGGCACGACCACCCCGCAGGGTGACGCGCCGGTTGCCCCGCTACGCGGCGCTTTCCCAGAGCCGCGGCGATCCCGAGATCATCACCTGGCGGCCCTTTGCCGTGACCAGCGGCCGGTCGTTCTCGACCGTCACGAGGTCCGACTCGACCAGCGTGCGAAGCGCGCCTTGGTGGATGCGGCGTCTGTCGCGTGCCGGCGCACTGAGCGCTTTCAAGGTTTCCCATTCGGACGGGCCGAGTGAATCGGCAATTTCGGTCGTCTGCATGACCGGCATTCAACACCGGCTTCGTTTCCGGGACGGTGAGCATCGCGTGACATCTCGATGAAGCCCGATCGCACCCGATCACGGTTTCGCGACATCCAGCGACGCCGGCAACGCAAATCTGCAAGGCTGGCAACCTGCGGGAACCTCTAATCCGATAGGTGCCGTGCCGGGTCTTGCGCCGTGTGACGCGCAGGACGTGGACCTCTTTCGCGTCGTCGTCCACGGCGTAGAACACGATGTAGGGATAGCGGACGATCGGCAGCTCTCGGATGCCGGGCACAACGCTCGACCGGGAACTGTGCGGGAAATCGGCAAGACGCTCGACGCTGCGCCTGATCGCAACAGCCACGCGCTGAGCTGCCAGCCGATTGCGAGCGTCGATGTAGGCGAATATCTTGTCGAGCTATAGTACGGCTGTCGGCAGATACCGGATTCTATAGGCCAAGCCTGAGGTACATCGCTTTCACCTCGGCGTCGCTCGCGAATTCACCGCGCCGGGCTTCGGCCAGCGCCGCTTCGAGCTCGGCGCGCTCCTCCGGCGACAGGCTCGTCGGCGGCAACGTCAGGAGCCGCGCATGCTCCATCACCTCGGCGGCAAGAAGGTCCTGCTGGTCCGGCGACAGATCACGCACTGCGTCCAGCGCTCGCCGCATGTTCTTAGAGAACTCGCCCATGGTTCGACTCTCCGGTGACGTCGCAGGATGCCAGAGGCCAGGTGCGGCTTCATCCGAGGATTACCCAACTCATCTACCCTGAGCTACGCACAAGGCCCTTCGCCCCCTTACCCCAGCGCGGAGACTACTCCGCACTCCCTCTCGCGGCGGAGAGGAGTCCGAATGGGACTACTGTCGTCCCGAGCGAAGCCGTCCGCAGGACGGCGTAGTCGAGGGGCCTTCGTTCCTCACCAACGCCATGTAGATGGACACAAGGTCCCTCCGCTGCGCGCCTTCGGCGCTTCGGTCGGGACGACGGGTTATCGACTACTTCACCCGATCCGCCGGCAGCTTGTCCGTCGTCCTGAGCATCAGCCGCTCGACCCTTCCGCCCTTCACGAGATGCGTGTCGAGGACCTCGTCGATGTCCTCCTTGGTCGGTACCGTGTACCAGACGCCTTCCGGATAGATCACCAGGGTCGGCCCCAGCTCGCAGCGGTCGAGGCAGCCCGCATTGTTGATGCGGACGTTCTTCAGGCCGAGCGCCTTGGCCTTGCTCTTCATGTGGTCGCGCAATGCCTCGCCGCCCTTCTCGGCGCAGCAGCCGCGCGGATGGCCGGCCGGACGGCGGTTGGTGCAGCAGAAGACATGGGCTTCGTAGTAGGGCGCGGGATCGGTCGGCTTGAAACGCTGGCTCATCGCGGAAACTCTACTCCTTCTTCGGCGTGCCGCCCGTGGCGATGCTGGCGAGCTGGCTCCAGAAGGCCTGCTGCATCTGCTGCATCTGGTCGATGCCCTGCATCGAGGCCGGCAGCCAGGTCTTGAACACGGTCTCGGGGTTCATGGCGCCGAGGCTGGAGCGCAGGCGCTCCTCGATCTCGCCCATGATGCGATCCTGCATCGGCTTGATGTCGGGCAGGCCGAAAAAGGCGCGCGCCTCCTCGGGCGTGCAGGTGACCTCGACGTTCACTTTCATGGCTCTGTCTCCATCTGCCTCTCGCCTCACCCTGAGGAGCGGCCACAGGCCGCGTCTTGAAGGGTGGGCAACACCACGACTGGTCCCCATCCTTCGAGACGCCACGCTTCGCGTGGCTCCTCAGGATGAGGTCTTTCTGCGACCTGCTCTCCTCACCCTGAGGAGGCGCGCAGCGCCGTCTCGAAGGGTGGGCAACACCAAGACTGATCCCACCCTTCGAGACGCCGCGCGTTGCGCGGCTCCTCAGGGTGAGGCATTGCACCATAGCATGTCGACGCCTCCTCCGCTTCCCGCCTGGCTCGCCCGCAATCCGCGCGCCGACCGCGGCCAGAAATTCGCACGCGAGCAGCAGCGCGTGATCAATCCCAACGGCATTCCCGAGCTGACCGCCTCGCTGAGCCAGTGCCCGGCGCACAGGACGACGCCGCTCCACGAGTTGCCGGCGCTGGCGAAGCGGCTGGGCGTGGGCGAGATCCGCATCAAGGACGAGAGCCAGCGCTTCGGTTTCGGCGCCTTCAAGGCGCTGGGCGGCGTGCTCGCCGTCTACAACGAGCTCTCCGGCGCGATCGGCGAGGCCTACCACACGCAGGCCGATTTCGAAGCGGTCATGAAGGGCCGCTACCGCGAGATCACCGGCGCCTATGTCTTCTCGACCGCGAGCTCGGGCAACCACGGCCGCGCGGTGGCGGCGGGCGCCAGGCTGTTCGGCAACCGTTGCGTGGTGTTTCTCCCGAAGTTCACCAGCGCCGAGAAAGAGGCGGCGATCCGGGCGCGCGGCGCCGAGGTGGTGCGGGTCGACGGCGACTACGACACCGCCGTCGCCGAGTGCAAGCGGCAGTCCGCGGCGAAGGGCTGGACGATCATCCAGGACACGTCGTGGGAAGGCTACGAGCGTGCGCCGGTCAGCATCATGCGCGGCTATGGCGTGCTGGTGCACGAGATCGCCGAGCAGTGGAAGGTGGCGCCGACCCACGTCTTCGTGCAGGCGGGCGTCGGTGGGCTGGCAGCCTCGACGATCGGCTATCTCTGGGCGATCTGCGACAGGCGTCCGCTCTCGGTCGTCGTCGAGCCGAAGAGCGCCGACTGCTGGTTCCAGAGCAACCTCGCCGGCAAGCCGGCGCCGGCGAGCGGCGATGCCGACACGTCGATGGGTGGGCTGGCCTGCCGCGAGATCTCGCCCGTCTGCTGGCCGGTGATCGGCGAGGGCGCGGACTGGTTCATGACCATCGAGGAGGAGCATGTGCTGCCGGCGCGGCGGCTTCTCGCCCATCCGCTGGAGGGAGATCCCGCCGTGACCTCCGGCCCCTCGGGCTCTGCCGGGCTGGCGGGCCTGGTGCGCGTCTGCGCCGACGAAGCGGCGTTCAGGGCGCTGGGCCTCGACCGCAAGAGCCGCGTGCTGCTGATCAACAGCGAAGGCGATCTCGGCGAACCGTTGCCGGACTGACGCGATGCCGGTTCCTCCTGACTACAAGCGCGCGTCGCCGGATTTCGAGAAGCTGCTGGTCGACGCCCGCGACATCGCGGGTCTGCAGACCACCAACCAGGCCTACACGATGGTGCAGGGCGTGCTGCTGGCGTTCCGCCGCCGCCTCTCCACGCACCAGGCGCTGCGCTTCGCCGACGTGCTGCCGCCGGTACTGCGGGCGATCTTCGTGGCCGACTGGGACATCGACGCGCCGCCACTTCCGTTCGGAGACCGCGCCGCCATGACGCGCGAGGTCCAGGCGCTGCGGCCGGACCACAATCTCTCGCCCGACTCCTCGATCGGAGACGTCGCCGCCGCGCTCCGCAGGAACGTCGACGAAGCCGCACTGGATCGCGTGCTGGCGACGCTGCCCCCGGGCGCCGCCGACTTCTGGCGAGGCGACCGGCCGCCACCGGCGTGACGCCAAAGTTGCACTGGAAGGTGGTCTGCGCGTCGTGGTAGCAATCTCCCAGCCGGACGTAACCGGCATTGGGGGAGAAAACGCTCGTGAACTCGATGAAACTGGCGGCCATCGGCCGCTTGGTGGTGGCTGTCGGCCTGCTGTCGATGACGGCCGCCTGTGCGACGGTGGTCGGCGGCACTACCCAGGACGTGCTGGTCGAATCGGAGCCCAGCGGCGCCGACTGCAAGGTCGACCGTCTCGGCGCAAACATCGGCGTGGTCCGGCCGACGCCCGGCCGCGTCAACGTCTCGCGCTCCAAGGACAATGTCATCGTGAGCTGCAGCCTCGACGGCTACGAGCAGTCGAACGAGGTGCTGGCGTCGAGCTTCACGGGGGCCACGGTGGGCAACCTGCTGCTGGGCGGGCTGGTCGGCGTCGTGGTGGACGCCGCTTCCGGCGCCAACAACAAGTATCCCGATCGCGTCATGGTCGTGCTGACGCCGTCGTCCTTCCCGAGCGACGCCGCGCGCGACGCGCACTATGCCGGCATCCGCCAGCGCATCGAGGCCGGCGCCGACGCGGAGATCAAGCTGATCAACAGCCGCTGCAGCTCGACCAACCGCGAGCTGTGCAACGTCGACGTCAAGAACCTCACCGATGCGCGCGACAAGGCGCTGGCCGATCTCGACCGCCGGCGGCTGCAGGCCAGGGTGGTGCCGTCGAGCTGAGTCTTGCCCGTCCTGGGGAAGCGACGCATCCTGCGGGGAGCAAGGCAATCCCCGCAGGAGTCCGGTTCGTGCAGCTTCAACTCAAGACCTGGCAGTTCGTCGACGACTATCTCAAGACCAAGACCGGCATCATCATCCCGATCGGCTCGACCGAGCAGCACGGGCCCACGGGCCTGATCGGCACCGACGCGCTGACCGCCGAGATGATCGGCCGCGGCGCGGGCGAGAAGGTGGGCGCGCTGGTGGCGCCCACGATCTCGGTCGGCATGGCGCAGCATCACTTGGACTTCGCGGGCTCGATCACGCTCAAGCCTACGACGCTGATCGCGGTGGTGCGCGACACGGTGGTGTCGCTGGCGCGGCACGGCTTCACGCGCTTCTTCTTCGTGAACGGCCACGGCGGCAACATCGCCACGGTCACGGCGGCCTTCTCCGAGATCTACGCCGAGCGCTCGATGCAGCGCATGAGCAACCAGCCCTCGATCAAGTGTGCGCTGCGCAACTGGTGGGACGGGCCGGGCATCAGGAAGCTGAGCGCCGAACTCTATCCGACCGGCGAGGGCAGCCACGCCACCGCCTCCGAGGTGGCGCTCACCTGGTACAAGTATCCCGAGACGATCCAGCGCAAGGAGATGGATCCCAGGATCGCGCCGAACGGCAGCTTCGCCGACGCCGAGGATTATCGCCGCACCTTCCCCGACGGCCGCATCGGCTCCGACCCCAACCAGGCGACGCCCGAGCACGGCAAGCGCTTCTACGACACCGCCGTCGAGGAAGTGGCGCGCGACTACGAGAAGTGGGTGGCGAAGTAGTTCATCGCCGCACGCGCTCGCGGTGCAGGATGTAGAGGCCGGAGCCCACGATCACGGCGATGCCGGCGAAGGCGAGCGTAT
>CAYQAY010000032.1:0-55461 GCA_964415585.1 uncultured Reyranella sp. | reverse complement strand
CAGCTTTAGGCTCATCATTCTTCCCTTCCCCTTGGCGGAGTCCGCCAAGGGGAAGGGATATGGACCTGTCCGTCGTCCTGAGCGGAGACGCCCGCAGGGCGGCGTAGTCGAAGGACCTTCTCTACCCAACAAAGACTACTGGCGTTGAAACGAGGTCTCTCCACTACGCGCTGCGCGCTCCGGTCGAGACGACGGAAAAGCTCGCGTCAGGTCCGGCGGGGCGAGGTTCCTGCCGGGAGCCCGGGCGGCAGCGCGCCGGGCGGTGTCGCGGGAACGATGACGGGCGGCGCCTTGGGGGCCGCCGTGGTCGGCGGCGCGGGCGAAGACACGGGCGTCGGCGTGGGCGCGGCCTCGGGCGTCGCTTCCGGCGCGGTCGTGCCGTCGGCCTGGGGCGGCCGCACAGGGTTGCCGCCGTCGGCGATGGCGGCGGCGGAGCTGGAATAGAGCCAGACGTCGCCGCCGGCCTCGCGGCCCTCGTTGAACACGGCGACGGCGCGCGGCTTGTTGCCGACCTTCCAGTAGGCCTCGGAGACGTCGCGATAGACGATGCCGGTGGCGCTCGCCCGGTTGGCGGGCTCGACCATGCCCAGCGTGCGCTTGGCGGCCTGGAAGCTGCGCTCGCCGGCGCGCCAGTCGCCGTCGAGGATCTGGTATTGCGCCACGGTGGAGTAGGCGAGCGCCAGGGTGCCGCAGTTCACCGTCACCGTGGGCGAGCACTGGTCGGCGGCGGCGAAGCGCTCGATGTCCTTGCGGGCCAGCTCGATCGCCTTCCTCTGGTCGCCGGCCTGCGAGGCCTCCATGGCCTGCTCCTGGACCGACGGGCTGGAGCAGGCGGCGAGCAGGACGAGGAGCGCGCCGGCGGCGAGCCCGGACAGGTTGCGGCGAATTCCCAAGACTTCCCCCAAAACAGCCCGAGTTTAACGCAAAGCCGACGATTTTCAGGAGAAACATTCGTCTTCGTCAGGCGTTGAACGGTTCGCGTCCCGCCACGATCGCGGGTCCAACGAGCAGGTTCGGAGGTCGTCCCGTCATGAAGAAGCTGTCGCTCCTCGTCGCCGTGCTTGCCGCTGCCGCGCTCTCGTCGTCGCCGGCGCTGGCGCAGAAGGACAAGGACAATCCCGGTCAGGGTCAGGGCCAGGGGCGCGGTAACTCCGAGAGGGGCAATGCCGAGAGAGGCGGGCCGAAGAATGCCGGCGATCCGCCGGGACAGGGCCGCGGCCAGGGCAACCAATGGCAAGGAAACCAGGGTGTCGGCACTCCGGGCGGGGGCGCCGGGCAGCCGAACATCGTCGTCACCGCGGGCGATCGCAGCGCCATCTACGGCTACTACCAGCCGATGTACGCCGCCGGGAACTGCCCGCCCGGCCTCGCCAAGAAGAACAACGGCTGCCTGCCGCCGGGCCAGGCCAAGAAGCTGTGGGCGGTCGGCCAGCCGCTGCCGGCGGGCGTCGTCTACTACCCGCTGCCCGCCGCGCTGCTCGGCCAGCTCACCCCGGCGCCGGCCGGCTACCAGTACGTGCGGGTCGCCAACGACATCCTGATGATGGCGATCGGCACGCGCCTGATCGCGGGCGCCGTCGCCGATCTCGCCAGCATGGGGATGTAGGCGTCAGGAAACGGCCGGCGTGGGTCCGCACTTCGGCCGGAGCGCGTCGCGCTGCTCGCGCGTCAGGATCGTCACGGGATAGAGAGCCTTCTTCGACTCGCGGTCGAAGAAGGGGTGCGGCCAGACCTTGCCGGCGAGGCGCCAGCCGACGATGCGCAGGATGGCGGTCAGCATGAAGCCGAAGCGCACGCCCTTCGATCCGGGCGGCGGGCCGCCCACGGCGGACTCGCCGAAGATGGCGCCGACCGGCGGCTGCAGCAGCTCGTCGGGCTTCTGGCCGGCGGTCGCGAGGGCCGCGGTGAGCAGCCCGACGAAGGGCACCTTCGGTCCCGCCGCATTGCCGACCGGCGTGTTGCAGCAGGTGGCGTAGAATCGGTGCGGGCCCCTGGGCGAGAGGCGGACCGCGGCGATGCGGTCACGGCCCTCGCGGAAGACCAGCGAAGCCGGCGCCACGGGCACGATGTCGGAGCCGCCCTTTCCGTTCAGCAGGTCGGCGCGGCCGAGATGGTGGGCGAAGGCCTGGCAGTCGGCGCAGTAGCAGACGATGCGGCCGAGCGCGCGCGGCGACGGCTCGTCGAGGGTGCCGCGGACCCGGCCGCAGCGGCAGGCAACCTGGAGCATGGGCGAGCCCTAGAGTTTTTCCGACCGACTCACAATCATCTTCCCGCAGGGCAATCGTACAGTGATCTCTCCGTCGTCTCGACCGAGGGCCGAAGGCCCGAGTGGAGAGACCTTGCCTCGACAGGCACACGGCTGATCGTTGCGCGAAGGTCCCTCGGCTGCGCCGTCCTTCGGACGGCTCCGCTCGGGACGACGGAAGACAGCCATATGCGATCGCCCTGCCCGAAACGTCGGAGGCAAAGAAAAACCGGACGAGCACGGGTGCGCGTCACAAGGGCGCGCGTCAGTCGTCGTCTTCCGGCACGTCCGGCCCGGGCGGCGGCACGGTGAACCGGCGGCGCGTCAGGAGCGCCTCCATGGCGGCGATGCCCTGGGCGTACCTGCCTTTGGCGCAGTCGATGCTGGCGCCGATCCGCGTGTGGTTGCGGCGGCCGTCGGAGTCGGTGCTGCGGCCCACCGCGAAGCGGTCGTAGTAGGCGATGAGCTGCGCGCAGCGTGCCTTCAGGGCGGCCTCGGACTGGGCCGGAACCTGGGGCTGAGCCTGGGCAATCGGGGCGACGGAAAAGACCAGCGCGACGGCGAGAGCCCTCACCGGCCTAGACCGTCACCACCTTGCCGGTCGGCAGATCGTAGTAGGCGCCGACGACCTTGAGCTGGCCCTTCGCCACCAGGTCGCTCAGGATCGGCGTCGCGGTCTGCAGGCGACGCACGTTGTGCTGCACGTTGGCCACGACGGCGCGCTGCTGCAGGTCGGCGCCCGGCGTCTTCATCACCGGCTCGATGCCGGGCTTCATGGCGGTGACGAGACCGGCGATGTGGCCGGGCAGGTTGTTGCCCTTCTGCAGGGCCTCGACGGTGGCGTTGACCGCGCCGCAGCTCGTGTGGCCCAGCACCATGATGACCTTGGTGCCGAGCACCGCTGCGCCGAACTCGAGGCTGCCCAGCCCGTCCGGCGTGACGAAGTTGCCGGCGACGCGGACGACGAACAGCTCGCCCGGCGCCTGGTCGAAGACATATTCGCCGGCGACCCGGGAGTCGGCGCAGCCGAGGATGGCGGCGAAGGGCTTCTGGCCCTGCGCCCGCGCCGCGCGGCCGGCGGAGAAATCCTTCTGCACCGTCTGCCCGGCGACGTAGCGCGCATTGCCCTCCATCAGGCGGGCGATCGCGGCATCGGGCGAGTCGGCCGAGCGGACGACGGGTTGGGCCGAGGCCGTCGCGGCGCCCAGCGACGCCGTCGCGGCGAGGGCGCCCATTCCGGCGAAGAGGCCGCGGCGCGACAGACAGATGGTGCACATGTGGCTCTCCTTTGAACGAGCGAATGAATCTACTGGATCGTCGTACAATCACAAGCGACGAGCGCCGCGGTAGGGGCACCTCGCGGCGCTCTCGGACATCGCCTTGCGATGTCCTGTCGCTATCTGGTCGAGCTGCGCTCGACCTCGAACCGATCCAGGTCCATGACCCTGGTCCAGGCCGCGACGAAGTCCTTGACGAACTTCTCCTTCGAGTCGGACTGCGCATAGACCTCGGCCAGCGCGCGGAGCTGGCTGTGCGAGCCGAAGATCAGGTCGACGCGCGTGGCCGTCCACGTCACCGCCCCGGTCCTGCGGTCGCGGCCCTCGTAGACGCCGTCGGTCGCGGGCTTCCACTCCGTCGCCATGTCGAGCAGGTTGACGAAGAAGTCGTTGGAGAGCGTCTCCTTCTTGCGCGTGAACACGCCGTGGGGGCTGCCGCCGGTGTTGGCGCCCAGCACGCGCAGGCCGCCCACCAGCACGGTCATCTCCGGCGCCGTCAGCGTCAGCCGCTGCGCGCGGTCGACGAGCTGCGCCTCGGGCGACTGCGGCAACTTGTTGCCCATGAAGTTGCGGAAGCCGTCGGCGGTGGGCTCGAGGAACGAGAAGGAGTGGACGTCGGTCTGCTCCTGCGTGGCATCGGTGCGGCCCGGCGTGAACGGCACCTTCACCTCGTGGCCGGCGGCCTTCGCCGCCTTCTCGATCGCGGCGGCGCCGCCCAGCACGATCAGGTCGGCGAGCGAGATCCTCCTGCCCCCGGCCCCCTGAGCCGTCTCGAACGCCTGCTTCACCGCCTCGAGCTTCGCCAGCACCCTGGCGAGCTCGGCCGGCTGGTTGACCGGCCAGTCCTTCTGCGGGGCGAGGCGGATGCGCGCGCCGTTGGCGCCGCCGCGCTTGTCGGCGCCGCGGAAGGTCGCGGCCGAGGCCCAGGCCGTCGACACGAGCTGCGCGACGGTGAGGCCCGACGCCAGGATCCTCGCCTTGAGGTCGGCGATCTCGGCGGCGCCGACCAGCGGATGGTCGACGGCGGGCACCGGGTCCTGCCACACGAGCTGTTCCTTCGGCACGAGCGGGCCGAGGTAGCGCGCGACCGGACCCATGTCGCGGTGCGTGAGCTTGTACCAGGCGCGCGCGAAGGCATCGGCGAACTGCTCGGGGTGCGCGAGGAAGCGGCGCGAGATCTTCTCGTAGGCCGGGTCGACGCGCAGCGACAGGTCGGTGGTCAGCATCGTGGGGACGTGGCGCTTCGACGGATCGAAGGCGTCGGGCACGGTCGCCTCGGCGCCCTTGGCCGTCCACTGATGCGCGCCGGCCGGACTCTTGGTCAGCTCCCACTCGTGGCCGAACAGGTTCTCGAAGTAGTTGTTGCTCCACTTCGTCGGCGTCGTGGTCCAGGTGACCTCGAGGCCGGACGAGATCGCGTCGCGGCCCTTGCCCGACTTGTAGGCGCTCTTCCAGCCGAAGCCCTGGTCCTCGATCGGCGCCCCTTCCGGCTCGGGACCGACCAGCGCGGCGTCGCCCGCACCGTGGGTCTTGCCGAAGGTGTGGCCGCCGGCGATCAGCGCGACCGTCTCCTCGTCGTCCATCGCCATGCGCGCGAAGGTCTCGCGGATGTCGCGCGCGGCGGCCAGCGGATCGGGCTTGCCGTTGGGGCCCTCGGGATTGACGTAGATCAGGCCCATCTGCACGGCGCCCAGCGAGCCCTGCAGCTCGCGGTCGCCGCTGTAGCGCTCGTCGGCCAGCCACTTGCCCTCGGGGCCCCAGTAGATGTCGTCCTCGGGCTCCCAGGTGTCGATCCTGCCGCCGCCGAAGCCGAAGGTCTTGAAGCCCATCGATTCCAGCGCGACGTTGCCGGTCAGGATCAGCAGGTCGGCCCAGGAGATGCGGTTGCCGTACTTCTGCTTGATCGGCCACAGCAGCCGCCGCGCCTTGTCGAGGTTGACGTTGTCGGGCCACGAGTTCAGCGGCGCGAAGCGCTGCTGGCCGCCGCCCGCCCCACCGCGGCCGTCGCCGACGCGATAGGTGCCGGCGGCGTGCCAGGCCATGCGGATGAAGAACGGGCCGTAATGGCCGAAGTCGGCCGGCCACCAGTCCTGCGAGTCGGTCATCAGCGCGTGCAGGTCCTTGACCAGCGCATCGAAGTCGAGCTTCGCGAATTCCCTGGCGTAGTCGAACGAGGGGTCCATCGGGTTCGACTTGGCCGAGTGCCGGTGCAGCGGCTTGAGGTCGAGCTGGTCGGGCCACCAGTCGCGATTGGCCGGGCCACGGTTGCCGCCGCCGAATGGGCACTTGGATTGGCTCGTCATGCTGACTCCCTCGTGGATTCCTTGCGCTTTCGTATGCCACCGAACCTATATATTGGAATTGTTCTAAACAAGGGGTGCGCCGGATTTTTTCCGGCTTGCGCGCCCCACGGCGGCCCGTTTTCGTCGCGTCAGGCGGTGACGCGGTCCCACCAGTCGCGCGTGCGGTACCAGGCGCCGACGAAGGGCAACACCCATTCGGGGTCGCCGTCGTAGAACGGCACCGTCGGGAAGGGCTGGCCGTCGAAGGCGTTGACCGGCGCGTTCGAGCCACCGGCGATCTTGCGCGCGGTCTGGTAGCCCAAATACGACATCATCGCGACCCCAGAGCCGTTGCACGCCATCAGATAGTGCATGCCCTGCTCCTGTCCCATGTGCGGAAGGAAGTCGAAGGCGAAGGCGACGTTGCCGGTCCAGGCATGGGTGACCTTCACGCCCTCGAGCTGCGGCCAGCGCTCCAGCATGTAGCCGTGCAACACCGGCGCGCTGACCTCGGGCGGGACCTGCGTGAAGCGGGCGCGGCCGCCGAAGATCACGCGCCTGTTGTCGGGCGACTGGCGGTAGTAGCAGAGCACCCGCTTGGTGTCGGAGACGACGCGGTTCTTGGGGATCAGGCTCTGCACCAGATCCTCGGGCAGCTCCTCGGTGGCGATGATGTGGCTGGCCACCGGCACCAGCTTGCGGCGAAGCGTCGGCGTCAGCTCCGTCGTGTAGCCGTTGGTCGCGATCACCAGCTCGCGCGCCTCGATCGGGCCCTTGGCTGTCAGCACGCGGAAGCCGCCGCTCTTCCTTTCGATCTGCTCGGCGTTGCAATTGGCGCAGAGCTTCGCGCCGGCACGGTGCGCGGCCTTCAGAAGGCCGCCGTAGTAGAGCGCGGGATGGAGCTGGCCGGTGCGCTCCACGACCATGCCGCCATGGTAGTAGTCCGACGCGATCTCCTCGCGCTGGCGGTCGCGCGGGACCATGTAGGTGCCGAGCGCGGCCTTCTCGTTGTAGGTGCCGACCTTGGCTTCCTGCTCCCTGTAGTGGCGCGGCGTGTAGGCACCGGAGAAGCGGCCGTTCATGCGCCAGTGGCACTCGATGCCCTCGCGCCTGATGACCGTCTCGACCTGAGTGAGCGAATCCGCGGCATCGGCCAGCATGCGCGCCATGATCTGCTTCCACGCCTCGGCGTCCCCGCCGACGCCCTTGCCGGAGAAGCCCTTGCCCATGGTGGTGCCGCCGCTGACGCCGCCGCCGTTCCGCGTCGAGGCGCCGACTCCGAAGTCGCCGCGTTCCAGCACCGTGACCTCGACGCCGGACCGCGCCAGCTCGAGCGCCGTCGACAGCCCGCCATAGCCCGCGCCCACGACGAGCACGTCGGTCTTGAGGGGCGGATCCTGCGAGAGCTCGTTGGAGGGATGCCACCACTCCCACCACCAGGGCATCGCCTTGAAGTCCTTGTGGAACACGCTGTCCGGCATGATCGTCTCCTAACGCGCGCTGTCCTTGAGGCCGCGGCCGAAGCGGCCGATCAGCACGAGCACCACCGACACCAGCAGGATCTGCATGACCGAGACCGCCGCGATGGTAGGGTCGATCTCCATCATGATGTTGTCGAACATCTTCTTCGGCAGCGTCATGTTCGCACCCGCGAGAAACAGCGCCACCACGACCTCGTCGAACGACGAGATGAAGGCGAGCAGGCCCGCCGACACCAGGCTCGGTCGCAGCAGCGGCAGCGTCACCTTGGCGAGAGTCTGCCAGCGGCTGGCGCCCAACCCCTCCGCCGCCTGCTCGAGCGAGCGGTCGAAGTCGCGCAGGCCGGCGGCGATCACCAGCACGACGAAGGGCAGTGCCAGCACGGTGTGGCCGATCACCAGCCCGTACCAGGTGCCGATCAGCTTCGCCTTGGCGAACAGGCCGTAGACGGCGACCGCGAAGATGATGTGCGGCACGATGATGGGCGCCAGCGCCACGCGGTCGAGTATCGTGCGGCCGAAGAACCTGCCGCGCACCAGTGCAAAGGCCAGCGGCACGCCGAGCGCCAGGGCGAAGACGGCCGTGGCGCCGCCGATGTAGAGCGAACGCCAGGTCGACTCGATCCATTGCGGATCGTCCAGGTAACGCTCGTACCATTGCCAGGAGAAACCCGGCGGCGGGAACTGCATGTAGGGCGCCGAGCTGAGCGAGATCGGGAACACGACCAGGAGCGGCAGCATGAGGAAGAAATAGATCAGCGCACAGGACGCGATCAGAAGACGGCGACTCATCGCGCAGTCTCCGTCGGCTGGCTGAAACGCTGGGCCAGCGTATAGACCAGGAAGGTGGCGACCAGCAGCACCGCCGAAAGGGCCGCGGCAAACGGCCAGTTCAGCGCCTCGCGGACCTGCTGCTCGATCAGCACGGCGATCATGATGACACGGCCGCCACCCAGCAGCGCCGGCGTGATGTAGAAGCCCAGCGACAGGATGAACACCAGCACGCAGCCGGCGAACACGCCGTTGAGCGTGAGCGGCAGCCAGATTCGCCAGAAGACGCGCCAGTTCGAGGCGCCGAGGCCTGCCGCAGCAGCCGGGATCGCCGGATCGACCTTGCGCACCGCGCCGTAGATCGGCAGCACCATGTAGGGCAGCAGCACGTGCACCATGCCGATCAGCACGCCGGTGAAGTTGTGCAGCAGGGGGATCGGGTTCTCGACGATGCCATACTCGACCAGCAGGCGGTTGAAGACGCCGTTGCGCCCCAGCAGGACCATCCACGCGTAAGTGCGCACCAGGACCGAGGTCCAGAGCGGCAGCAGCACGAACACGAAGCCCAGCGTCGCCCAGCCGGGCGTCGTGGTGGCCATCAGGAAGGCAAGAGGATAGCCCAGCAGCAGGCAGAACAGCGTGACGAGGAGCGCGATCTCGAAAGTGTTCCACATCACGCGGACGTAGAGCCCCTCGCCCAGCGCCTTGGCGTACCAGTCGAGCGTGCCGGCCTCGACGCTGAAGCCCAGCATGCGCACGACCGGGAACAGGAAGAAGGCGAACAGCAGGACCAGCGCCGGCAGCGCCGGCCAGAAGCCGCTGCGGCTAGAAAACATGAATCGCGTCCGGCTCGATTCCGACGGTGACGCGGCTGCCAGCGGCGGGCAGCGCACCGCGCGCAGGCTGGCGCACCAGCAGCTCGCGCCCACCCTCGACCGCCAACCTGAGCTTGAAGCTGGTGCCGAGATAGACCGACTCGATCACCTCGCCGGCGAACAGGTTGGCGCCTGTCGCGCCAAAACGCTCCGGCCGCATCAGCACGCCGACCTTAGAGCCGGCGGGCTTGTCGCTCGCAACCTTCACACCGCCGCCGCCGTCGAGTGCGACCGCGCCGGGCGCACTGACCGTGCCGTGGAAGATGTTGCTCTCGCCCACGAAGTCGGCGACGAAATCGTTGGCGGGGTGCTCGTAGATCTCCGTCGTGGTCGCGACCTGCTGGATCGCTCCTTTGTTCATCACCGCGATGCGGTCGGACAGGACGAGCGCCTCTTCCTGATCGTGGGTGATGAAGATGGTGGTGAGACCGAGGCGACGCTGCAGGCGCCGCACCTCGAGCTGCATGGTCTCGCGCAGCTTGCGATCGAGCGCGCCGAACGGCTCGTCGAGCAGCAGGAGCCTGGGATTGAAGACGATGGCGCGGGCCAGAGCCACACGTTGCTGCTGGCCACCCGAGAGTTGGCGCGGCAGGCGCGCCTCGTAGCCCGCCAGCTCGACCATCGCCAGCGCCTCGGCCACGCGGCGGTCGATCTCCGCCTTGGCGACGTTCCGCATCTGCAGCGGGAACGCGACGTTGGCCTTCACCGTGAGATGGGGAAAGAGCGCGTAGTTCTGGAACACCATGCCGATGTCGCGCTTCGCCGGCAGCAGCGACGTTATCTCCGCGCCGCCGACCTTCACGCTGCCGCCGTCGGGCGTCTCGAAGCCCGCGACGACCTTCAGCAGGGTGGTCTTTCCCGAGCCGCTTGGGCCGAGGATGGTCAGAAGCTCGCCCTTGGCGACCCTGAGGGAGACGCGGTCGAGCGCGACCACGTCTCCGAAGCGCTTGCCGACTCCTTCGATCAGGAGTTCGGCCGACCCCGTACTCTCACTCAAGCCGGGCTCACGTCTTCTTCAGCATCCAGGCGTTCCACAGCTCGGCGGCCTTGGTGCCGTTCTCGGCGTACCACGAGTCGTTGACCCAGAACTGCTTGTCGAGGTACGCCGTCGGCAGATAGGGCTTCACCTTGGCGTCGACGAAGTTCAGCGACTCGAGGTTGAGACCGGGATAGCCGAGCTCCGAGGCGTAAACCGCCTGTTGCTGCGGGATCGCCAGCTCGGCCAGCATCTTGTTGGCCCAGTATGGGTTCTTGGCGCCGCGCGGGATGGCGAAGCTACCCTGCTTCAGGGCGCCCTCGCCCCACTCGATTTCGACCGGCGCACCCTTCTTGATGATGTCGTAGAAGCGGCCATTCCAGCCCGTGGCCAGCACGACCTCCTTGTCGAGCAGGAGCTGCGCCGGCTGCTGGCCGGTCGACCACCACACGTTCACGTGCGGCTTGATCTGGTCGAGCTTCTTGAAGGCACGGTCGAAGTCGATCGGATAGAGCTTGTCCTTCGGCACGCCGTCGGCGAGCAGCGCGAACTCGAGGTTGTCGGTCGGGTGGTTGCGCATCGAGCGCGCGCCCGGGAACTTCTTGACGTCCCACCAGTCGGCCCAGCTCTTGGGATGGTTGCCGCCTTTGAAGACGTCGGTGCGGTAGCCGATGATGGTCGTGTAGACCGACGAGGCGAAGACGAATGGGTTCTGCGCGGTGTCGGGATACTTGGAGCGGTCGACCACCTTGGCGTCGATCTTCTCCAGGAGGTTGGCCTTGCCGGCGCGGATCGCGTCCTGGCCGCCGATCTCGGTCAGGTCCCACTCTACGTTGCCCGAGTCGACCATGGCGCGCAGCTTGCCGAAGTCGACCGGCGAGGTCTCGACGACGCGGATACCGTACTTCTTCTCGAACCCGTTGAAGAACGCCTTGCGCATCGCGGTGCCCATCGAGCCGCCGGAATGGTTGACCACGAGCTGGGCGGGCTTGGGCGGCTCGGCTTGCGCGACGGCGCGGCCGGCGACGCCGACGGCAGCGGCGCCCCCCATGAGCGAGACGACGTGACGGCGCTTGATGTCCATGACGGACCCCCTTTGTGATTCCCCTGCAGCGACTGTAGGAGGCGCTTCCCCGCCGGGCAACATCGATACCTGCAGCAGATCCAACGGGATTCGAGATCGCCTATTTCTTCGCGCCGGGCAGGAAATCGTCGAGCGGAACGCCGAAGCTGTTCAGTGCCCAGGAAACGAGGTTGTACTGGCCGACCGTAAAGACGGCGTCCATGAGCTGCTCGGTCGAGTACTTCTTCGAGAGCGTGGCCCACGTCGCGTCGGAAGCGACCGAGTTCTCGTAGAGATCGTCGGCGAGCTGCAGAAGCGCGGCTTCGTGCTCCGAAAGCCCTTTCGCCCCGGGGCCGGTCTTGATGCTCTCGACATCGGCATCGCTCAACCCGCCGCGCTTGGCGATCAGCTCATGCTGGGCGAACTCGTACTCGGCCTGGTTCAGCCAGCCGATGCGCAGGATCAGCATCTCGCGATCGCGGAACGGCAGGGTCTGCTTGCTGAGGATGTGCCCGGCGAACGGCGTCCATCGCTTCACCAGCGCCGGATGGTGGGCCAACACCTTGAAGATGTTGAACACCTGCCCGTTCATCGCATTCTTCTCGACAGTCTCGCGCTCCTCGGCCTTCATGGTCGCGAGATCGCGCATCGGGATACGCTGCTTGCGCTCGATCACCTGGCTTTCCTCCGTCCTTGGTCCCTGAGGACTTTATGACGGCAAGAAAGCCCCTCGCTAGGCTCGGGGCGATGCAGGGTCCAAGGACGTTCCGCGCGGCGGCTGGAGCTTGGCCGCGGCGAGCCTGGCCTGGCCCGGCGTGCTGAACTGCGCACCGTCGATCTCGAAGAAGGGACGCGCGAAGGCATGGAAGCGGAACGCATTGCCTTCCTTCAGGACGACGCCGGCCGGCTGGCCCCAGATTTCGACGACGAAGGGTTCGGGCATGGCGCTGTCTCCCTCTTGGCTGAAGTGTCGCGTTCGCTGCCCACATGGTGTCGACACAATGCCGGAGCAATGGCTGTCGTTGCCGAACTCGGTGAGGAGCACAGCAAATCCTTCGCCTACGGCATCAATAAGGCGGTGCGTGCTTTTCCCTGCTGGCGTTGCGGTCAAGCTGACGAAAGAATGACAACGAGATGTCACATCGACTGACCCGTTCGCGCTTCCTGCGCGGCGCCGGCATCACGACGGCCCTGCTGGCAGCGGATCGCGCTTCGGCGCAGCCGGCGCGCGACCTCGAAACGGTCGATGTCAGGACCTTCGAGACGTCGACGATCGACGGCCGCCAGTGGGACAAGCCGCTGCCCGGCGGTCGTACCGTCGATGCCGTGCATCGCTCCGTGCTCCTGCGCTTCCCCGGTGCCGCCGATGCCATCGCGCTCGCCCTGCGGCGCGGCCGCGTGCTCGCCAGGGCGGAGCTGGTCCTCGACTACGAGGGCTACGAGATCGTTCCCGACGGCTATACCTGTCGCGATGGGCTGGGACGCAAGGTCTGGACCGAGGATCCGCCGACCTGGCACGTGCAGGCCTGGCCGCTGCGCCGGCCATGGGCCGCCGATCCCGCGACGGGCCCGACCTTCAACGCCAGCGTGAACGGCCATCGCTACTGGGCGCGCTACGGCGCCACGGACCCCCTGCGCGACCGTTTCGAGGGCCTGATCGAGCCACGGGAACTGTCTTTCCAGAATCGCGAGGCGCGCTTCGACCTCACGCCTCTCTTCGCCACCAGCGCACTGGCGCCGTCGGCCGGCGAGCGGCTGTTGATGCCCGAACGCTGCGGGTTCGTGTTGCGCAAGGTCGAGACCTACGACACCCGCTATCGCGAGCGCGGCAACGCCTACGAATGGCAGATGCCGATCGGTGGCCACGGCCTCACCTTCGCATCCGCACGCCTCGTACTGACGCTTCGGCCGATCACGGGCACGGTGGCCGTGACCCTGCCGGCCGACCGCGGGCCCCCGCTGCGCACGGCCGACGGCAGCAAGCCGACCGCGGTGCTGGCGCCGATGGCGGAGATCGTACGGCGCGCGCAACGAACTATCGACTCTGCGCTGTCAGGCCGGCCTCCCTGGCAGGTCGAGCGGATCCGCGAGCTCCAGAAGGTGGGCGGCGACAATGTCAGCCCATGGGCCGACGTCGCAGGCCGCAAAGGCGAGGAGAACTACCGCAGGCGCCTCACCGAACTGATGGCGATGCCGCCACGCTATTGGATAGGCTGGGAGATCGCGGACCATCTGCTGATCTGGCACCTGTTCGGAGGCCTGCTGCCCGATCCGGTGCGCGACCACATGAAGAACTACTGGACGGCCTGGCTGCAGCCCGACCTGCCGACCAGCGCCTTCGTGTTTCCCCAAGGCAACGACGCGATCGACTACTGGCGGCGCAACAAGGACTGGCGCGGCCGCGCATCGTTCTTCCGCGACGGCTTCAACTACTCGGTCAGCACGCAGAACTTCAACCACACCGCGGCGATGGGGGCGTTGCTGGGCGGCGCATTGATCGACTCCGCCCACGCGATGGGCGACGGACGGCACGGGCTCGAGCATCTGCCGTTGCGCTTCTGGGGCTTCCTGGACGGCAGCACGCAGGAGATGCTGGACCCCTACTACCTCTCGATCACGCTCAGCGCTCTCAAGATGTTCCGGGACTTCGGGCCGCAGCCGATCGACCGGCTGATGGGGCGCATCCTGGTCGACCGGACGCTCGAGCTGCTGATCAGCGCCTACCATCCCGTGTTGCGCCGCTTCGTGGCCGCCGCCCATCGTGCCCGCATCGCCGGCGCGCTGGTCGAGCAGGACGGAATCTTCGGGGCGTTGCACACCGTCTCCAAGGCCGGCACCGTCAACCATCTCGACAAGGCGCATGACGCGGTCGAGCACGGCATGCCCGCCTGGGGCTACGACTTCCCGCCCGGCCGCGTGGCCATGCAGAGCCTCGTTGCGCCCTGGGCGCCGGACTGGGTGTCGGGGCCGATCGACGACAAGCCGCTGCCCTGCGAGGAGACCTCGACCGATTCGACGCGCGGCACCTACAAGCCACCACTGTGGCGGCGCACCTTTCTCGGCCGCTGGCATGGTCTTGCGAGCCAGGATGTGCGTGGCGGCACGATCGACGTCATGGGCCAGTGGGTGCGCGTGCCCAAGGTCGCGACGGCGCCGGCCGAGCGCGGCCTCCTTACCGTGCGCTATGTCGCGAACGCGCCCGACCTCGCCACGACACAGGGCGGCATGGTGGTCCAGGCCGGCGTCACGCTCTGCTTCCAGAGCCGCAACCGCGCCATCGTGTTCGCCAAGCCGCACACCAGCCGCGACCGCTTCCTTGCCGCGGCCAAGGACCGCGTCGCCTCGCTCGCCACGGTGATCGGCCTCTGGAACCTGTTGGACCGGCCGACATGGGAGATCTACGCCGGCGACCGCCGACTCGACTCTTTCCCGGTGAAGCTCGCAGCCGGCCAGCGCGTGCTGATCCGCGACGGCGTGAGCTACCTCGCGATCCTGCCGCTGCCGATCGCCGATCTCGGCCGCGACACCCCAATCGAGATCGCGCCCGGGATCAAGGGCAAGAGCGAGCCGAACAGCGCCGAGGTCGGTCCGGCACTCACCATCTCCTTGTTCAATCTTCGGCGACCGCAGCCGGTCGAGATCCGCAGCCTCGACATGCGCGCGATCACGACGCGCACATACAACGGCTTCGTACTCGAAATGGGCGATGAAGCGCAGTACGACAGCTTCGAGGTGTTCCGCCGCCATATCGCCGCGACCGACCTCAGGACGGTCTGGAACGACGGCAGGCGCCAGATGGAGGTCTCCTACCGCAGCGGGGGCGACCTGATGGAGGCGGCCTTCTCGACCGAGTTCGGCCAGTCGGCCGATTCGACCTATGCCATCGACGGCGGGCAGCAGGAGCGCGCGATGCCCTATCGCCGGCTCAACGGGAACTGGCCGTACCTGCCGGCGGGCATCGACCGCGACAGCTTCTGGGCCCAGCAGGGCACGACTGGGCGACTTGAGAAGGCAGGCGCCGTGCTGGCGACCGATCCGGGCCGCAAGGCCTACCTGATCGCCGACCCGCGCAGCGGCGCCGTCGTCGGCTACAACCCCCTGCCCGATCCGCAGAGCTTCTCCCTGAAGGCACGCGACGGCGCGACCTTCGAGGCCGACGGCCGCGTCGGACTGATGCGGCTGGAGTACCGGCCCTGGGCGGGTGAGGTCGAGATCGACCACACGCCCAAGCCCGAGCAGACGGGTCTCGCCCGCACGATCACGATCTCGGGACTTGCCGAGGCCCCCAAGGTGACCCTGAATGGCCGGGCGACCAACGTCACCGCTGCCGGTAAGGCCTTCCAGATCGCCCTTTCATGACCCCCCACTCATGACCAGCGCCCTGACGCGTTCCACGCTGCTCGGTCTCGCCGGAGCGAGCCTGCTCGCCGGGAGTGCCGGCGCGCAGACGGGAGCCCGCATGCACCGGCGCAGAATCCCCTCTTCTGGCGAGATGCTGCCCGTAGTCGGCGTCGGCACGTGGCGGACCTTCGATGTCGGCGGCAAGCCCGAGTATCGCGCACCGCTGGCCGAGGTGTTGCGACTGCTGTTCGAGGCCGGCGGCTCGGTGATCGACACCTCGCCGATGTACGGCTCGGCCGAAGCGGTCGTCGGCGAACTGCTGGCGGCGGCCGGCACGCGGAGCAAGGCCTTCATCGCCACCAAGGTCTGGACGACGGGCCGCGACAGCGGCGTCTCGCAGATGCGCAACTCGTTCCGCCTGTTGAGGACAGACCGCGTCGACCTGATGCAAATTCACAATCTCGTCGATTGGCGCGCTCACCTGCCTGCGCTCAAAGAATGGAAAGCGGAAGGCCGCCTGCGCTATCTCGGCGTCACGCACTACACGCAGAGCGCCCACGACGAGCTGGAGAGCGTGATGCGCGCCGAGACATGGGACTTCGTCCAGCTCAACTACGCGCTCGACGATCGCGCCGTCGAGCGCCGCCTGCTGCCGCTCGCCCAGGAACGCGGCATCGCCGTGATCGTCAATCAGCCGTTCGGCGGCGGCGGCCTCCTGCGCAAGCTGATGGCGCGCAAGCTGCCCGACTGGGCGGGCGAGATCGGCGCGGCGAGCTGGGCACAGCTCCTGCTGAAGTTCGTGCTGGCCAACCCGGCCGTCACCTGCGTGATCCCGGGCACCGGCAAGCCCGAGCACATGAGGGACAACCTGCAGGCTGGGATCGGGAGCTACCCCGATGCCGTCCTTCTGAAGCGTCTGACGACGGAGATCGCCGTCTAGGAAGGTCCTAGAGCGGCAGGTCCTTCGAGATCCAGTCGAGCGCCGACGCGTGCTTGGGCTGCCAGCCGAGCTCCGCACGCGTCCGCTTGCCCCGCACGCGGCTGTTGGAGCCGAAGGAATAGGCGGCGCTGCTCTCGCCCAGCTCTTTCGCCGCCTCCGCGAACGGCCAGACCTGCGGAGCGCCCAGGCCGAGTCGCCTTGCGATGGCCACACAGACGTCGCGGTACGAGGCCTCGCCGTTCTCCACAAAGTAGAAGGCGCCGGCCGGAGCCTTGGCGAGGGCCAGGCGAAAGACATCGGCCACGTCCTCGACATGGACGTTCGACCAGACGTTCAAACCCTTGCCTACATGGCGCACGACACCGGCCTTGCGCGCCAGCGCCGCAAGCCTGGGAATCTGCACGCTGTCGCGCGCGAGGCCGAGCCCGAAGCCGTAGATCATGGTTGGACAGACGATGGCCGATCGCACGCCGCGCGCCGCCGCGCCGCGGACGATGTCGTCGATGGCGACCCTCGCCTGCTTGCCTGCGACGGGAACGAACGGCGTGTCCTCGTCGTAGATCTTGTCCGACGCAAAATCGCCGCGTGCTTCGTCGGCGACGATGCTGGAGCCGCTGGTGTGCAGAAAGGGCTTGTTCGAGCCGGCCAGCCCCTCGACCAACGCCTCGACCGCTCCGCGATGGTCGCTGCTGGCGGCATTGATCACCGCGTCCGCACGGCGGGCTTCCACGGTCAGGATCGTCGCGTCGTCGAGGCCGCCCATCACCGGCTCGACGCCCATCGCGGCAAGGCGCCTCCCCTTGTCGGCGTCGCGCACCAGGCCGCGCAGCCGGTGGCCGTCGCCGAGTAGGCGGCGCGCGACGGTGCCGCCGATGTAGCCGGTCGCGCCGGTCAGGAAGATGTTCATGGCTGCCTCGTTCGCTCCAGCTCTGCCAGGCGCTGCACGGCTTGACGTACCGGACCTTCGAGTCCTTCGCCACCCTTCTCCAGATGGGCGACGATAGCCGCGCGCATGCGCGGGTCCCAGAACTTCCGCAGGTGATCGGCGATGGCGGCGACCGAGTCGCCGCGGCGCTGCGGCACGAAGAACTGGCCGATATGGTTGGCCATCGCCACCAGCTTGTCCGCCGACATGAGGGCTACTCCGCCGCCCTGGCGATGCGCCGGCTCCGCTCGGCTTGCGCGTTGTACTCGCGCTGCCAGTCGCCGGGCCCGTTGGACGGCGATACCTGAACGGCCGTCACCTTGTACTCGGGGCAATTGGTTGCCCAGTCGGAGAGCTCTGTCGTGACGACATTGGCCTGCGTGCCGGGATGATGGAACGTGGTGTAGACAATGCCCGGCGCCACGCGATCGGTGACGTGCGCGCGCAGAGAGGTGCTTCCGGCACGGCTGTCGAGCCTCACCCAGTCGCCGTCGCGCACGCCGCGCTGCTCGGCGTCGTGCGGATGGATCTCGAGCACGTCCTCCCTGTGCCATACGACGTTGCCGGTGCGCCGCGTCTGCGCGCCGACATTGTACTGCGACAGGATGCGGCCGGTGGTGAGCAGCAGCGGGAAGCGCGGCCCCGTGCGCTCGTCGGTCGGCACGTACTCGGTGATCATGAAGTTGCCCTTGCCGCGGACGAAGCCGCCGACATGCATGACCGGCGTGCCGGTCGGAGCCTTCTCGTTGCACGGCCATTGGACGGAGCCGACCCTGTCGAGGAGTTCGTAGGAGACGCCGGCGAAGGTCGGCGTGAGCCTGGCGATCTCATCGATGATCTCGGACGGATGCCCGTAGATCATCTCGAACCCCATCGCCTTCGCGATCGCCAGGGTGATCTCCCAGTCGGCCATGCCGCTTTTCGGGGTCATGACGCGCCGTACGCGGTTGATGCGGCGCTCGGCGTTGGTGAAGGTCCCGTCCTTCTCGAGGAAGGTCGAGCCCGGCAGGAAGACGTGGGCGTAGGTGGCCGTCTCGTTGAGGAAGAGATCCTGGACCACCACGCATTCCATCGCCTTCAGCGCCGCCGCGACATGGTGGGTGTTGGGATCGGACTGCAGGATGTCCTCGCCCTGCACATACAATCCCTTGAAGGTGCCCTCGATCGCCGCATCAAACATGTTGGGAATGCGCAAACCGGGCTCCGCGTCGAGCCGCCGGCCCCACAGCTCCTCGAAGGTGGCGCGCATGGCATCGTCGGAGATGTGCCGATAGCCGGTGAGTTCATGCGGGAACGACCCCATGTCGCACGAGCCCTGGACGTTGTTCTGGCCGCGCAGCGGGTTCACGCCGACGCCCGGCCGGCCGAGGTTGCCCGTCGCCATGGCGAGGTTGGCGATCGCCATGACCGCGGTGGTGCCCTGGCTGTGCTCGGTGACGCCCAGCCCGTAGTAGATCGCGCTGTTGGGGCCGACGGCGTAGAGGCGGGCGGCACCGCGGATCGCGCCGGGCGAGACGCCGGCGACGAGACCGACCGCCTCGGGGCTGTTCTGCGGCTCGGCGACAAAGGCCGCCCAATGCTCGAAGGCATCGCGGTCGCAGTATTCGCGGACGAAGGCCTCGTTCACGAGCCCCTCGGTCACGACCACATGCGCCAGCGCGTTCAGGATCGCGGCATTGGTGCCCGGCCGCAGCGGCAGATGCCAGTCGGCCTCGATGTGCGGCATGCGCATGAGGTCGATGCGGCGCGGATCGATCACGATCAGCCGCGCGCCCTGGCGCAGACGCTTCTTCATGCGGGAGGCGAAGACGGGATGGGCGTCGGTCGGGTTGGCGCCGATCACCAGGACGACGTCGGCCTGCTCGACGGAGTCGAAGTCCTGCGTCCCGGCCGAGGTGCCGAAGGCGGTGCGAAGACCGAAGCCGGTCGGCGAGTGGCAGACGCGCGCGCAGGTGTCGACGTTGTTGTTGCCGAAGCCGCCACGGACCAGCTTCTGGACGAGATAGGTCTCCTCGTTCGTGCAGCGCGACGAGGTGATGCCGCCGATCGCGAGCCGCCCGTACCTCTCCTGCAGCCGTTTGAACTCAGAGGCGACCCGGCCGATCGCCTCGTCCCAACTCACTTCGCGCCACGGCTGGTCAATGGTTTCGCGCATCATCGGCTTCAGGATGCGCTCCCTGTGGTTGGCATAGCCCCAGGCGAAGCGACCCTTGACGCAGGAATGCCCGCGATTGGCCTTGCCGTCCTTCCAAGGGACCATGCGCACCAGCTCCTCGCCGCGCATCTCCGCCTTGAACGAGCAGCCGACGCCGCAATAGGCGCAGGTCGTCACCACCGAGTGCTCGGGCACTCCGATCTCGATGACGCTCTTATCCGACAGCGTCGCGGTCGGGCAGGCCTGCACACAGGCACCGCACGAGACGCACTCCGAACTGAGAAAGTCGTCGCCGGCTGCACCGGCCGAAACCTTGGAGTCGAAGCCGCGACCCTGGATGGTGAGCGCGAAGGTGCCCTGCACTTCCTCGCAGGCGCGCACGCAGCGCGAGCAGACGATGCACTTCGACGGATCGAAGGTGAAATAGGGGTTGGACTCGTCCTTCTCCTGGTGCGTGTGGCTTTCGCCGTCGTAGCCGAAACGCACCTCGCGCAGGCCGACGGCGCCCGCCATGTCCTGCAGCTCGCAGTCGCCGTTGGCAGCGCAGGTCAAGCAGTCCAGCGGATGGTCGGAGATGTAGAGTTCCATGACGCCGCGCCGGACCTGCTTCAGGCGCTCGGTCTGGGTCGACACGACCATGCCCGGCGCCACCGGCGTCGTGCAGGAGGCGGGCGTGCCGGCGCGGCCTGCGATCTCGACCAGGCAAAGCCGGCAGGAGCCGAAGGCCTCCACCGAATCGGTGGCACAGAGCTTGGGAACCTGGATGCCGGCCTCTACGGCGGCGCGCATGATCGAAGTACCGGCCGGCACCGAGACGGCGTGGCCGTCGATGGTCAGGCTGACCTGGCCAGTCGCTCGGCTGGCGGGCGTGCCGTAGTCGGTTTCAGGAACGAGCGACATGGAAGTCCTCGGGGAAGTGATTGAGAGCGCTCATGACCGGATAGGGCGTGAAGCCGCCGAGCGCGCAGAGCGAGCCGAATTTCAGAGTCTGGCAGAGGTCGGCGACCAGCGCGATGTTGGCCTGGGTACGCTCGCCGCGGATGATCTTGTCGATCGTCTCGGTGCCGCGCGTCGAGCCGATGCGGCAGGGCGTGCACTTGCCGCAGGATTCGATGGCGCAGAACTCGAAGGCGAAGCGTGCCTGGCGCGCCATGTCGACTGTGTCGTCGAACACCACAACGCCGCCATGACCGACCAGCCCGTCGCGTGCGGCGAAGGCCTCGTAGTCGAACGGCGTGTCGAACAGGCCGCGCGGGAAATAGGCGCCGAGCGGGCCGCCGACCTGGACGGCACGCACCGGCCGGCCGCTTCGGCTGCCGCCGCCGATCTCGTCGACGATCTCGCCCAGGGTGAGGCCGAAACCCGTCTCGAAGAGACCGCCCTGCTTCACGTTGCCGGCGAGCTGGATCGGCATGGTGCCGCGCGACCGGCCCGAGCCGAGCGCGGCATAGGCCTCGGCGCCGTCGGCCAGGATGGCGGGTACGGTGGCGAGCGTGACCAAGTTGTTGACCACGGTCGGCCGGCCGAACAGGCCCCTGTGTGCCGGTAGCGGCGGCTTGGCGCGCACCTGCCCCCGCCTGCCCTCCAGGCTCTCCAGTAGCGACGTCTCCTCGCCGCAGACATAGGCGCCGGCACCGACCCGGATCTCGATCTCGAAGCCGTCGATCGGGAGAAGCTCCACGGCCTTCTGCATCGCGCGGATCGCATCGGGATATTCGGAGCGGATGTAGACGTAGCCCTTCGAGGCGCCGACCGCGAAGCCTGCGATCGCCATGCCCTCGATCACCAGGAAGGGATCGCCTTCCATGATCATGCGATCCGCGTAGGTTCCCGAATCGCCCTCATCGGCATTACAGACGATGTATTTCCGGTCGGCTTCGGCATCGGCCACGGTCTTCCACTTGATGCCGGTCGGGAAACCGGCGCCGCCGCGGCCGCGCAGGCCCGACTTCGTGACCACCTCCAGCGTCTTCGCCTCGCCGAGATGGTGCGCGCGCGCCAGCCCGCGCAGGCCGCCATGGGCGCGATAGTCGGCAAGCGACAGCGGATCGGTGATGCCGCACCGCGCGAAGGTGATCCGCGTCTGACACTTGAGGAACGGAATCTCCTCCGCCCGTCCGACGCAGAGCGGATGGCTCGCCGCGAATCCGCCCGCCAGCAGATCGGCCGCGTCCTTCGGCGTGACCGGGCCGAAGCCGACGCGGCCGGCCGGCGTGTCGATCTCGACCAGCGGCTCCAGCCAGAAGAGGCCGCGCGATCCGGTGCGCACGATCTCGACCGCCCGTCCGGCGCGTCGTGCTGCGTCGAGCAGGGCGGCGGCGACCTTGTCGGCGCCGACGGCCCGGGCCGCTGCGTCGCGCGGCACATAGAGGCGCTGCGTCATCGGCCGACCTCGTGCGCGAATTCGTCGATCGATGCCGGTGTCAGCCGCGCCATCGGGGCGCCGTCGAGCAGGGCGGCCGGCGCAGAGGCGCAGAGGCCGAGACAGTAGACCGCCTCGATCGTGAGGCGGCCGTCCGGAGTCGTGCCACCCCATTCCACCGCGAAATGGCGCAGCACCTTCTCGGCAAGCGCCTCGCTCCCCATCGACTGGCAGGCCTCGGCACGGCAGAGCTTCAGGACATGCCGGCCGACCGGCACCTCGCGGAAGTCGTGATAGAAGGAGACGACGCCATGAACCTCGGCGCGCGTGAGGTTCAGCGCCTCGGCGATCTGCGGGACGGCCGGAGCCGGAACGCAGCCGAAGGCCGACTGCACGTCGTGCAGGATTGGCAGCAGTGGACCGTCCCGGTTGCAGTGCCTCCGGACGATCTCGTCAACCCGGCTCGCGCTCCATGTCGCTGGCATGCTGGCATGATCGGCTGTCGCGGCTTACAGGGCATTAAAGCCGTCCGATGCTGCGATAGAACAAATCTATCGACGGGGTGCCACTAACGATGCGCCAGGGCGAGCTGCCGGGCCTCGGCCACCAGCGCCGCCGTGAGCGGCGTCATCGGCTCGCGCGGCGGCACGACGAGGCCGATCTGGTGGACTGCCGTCGGCTCGACGATCGGGATCGACCGCAGGCGTTCGGTGAGACCCAGCGTATCGGCGAGCTTCTCCGGCATGATGCTGGCCCAGCGGCCGGTGCGGACATGCGAGAACAGGACGATCATCGAGTTCGATTCGAGCGTCGGCTCGGCCCGCCCGCCGGCCGCCCCGAGAAGCTGGTCGATGATCCGCCGGTTCTGCATGTCCGGCGTCAGCAGGCATAGCGGGATGCCTGCGACCTCGGCCCACGTCACCTGCTCTCGGTCGCCCAGCGGACTGCTTTCCGACGTCAGCAGCCGATACTGCTCGAAATAGAGCGGAACCGTGCGCATACGGCCGAGCGGCTCGTTGTCGACGTAGGTCAGGCCCGCGTCGACCTCGAGGTTCTCGACCATCGACAGGATCTCGATCGAGGTGCGCGACAGGATCGTGAACTTCACGTTGGGATGGCGGGCGCGGAACGGCGTGGTGAGTGCCGATACCATGGCGAGCGCCGTCGGAATCGCGGCGATCTTCAACCGGCCCGTCAGCCCCTGCTTCAGCGCCTGGAGATCCTGCCGCATGGCGCGCGCGTCGGCGACAATGCCGCGCGCCCAGTCGAGCACGTGCTCGCCCTCGGTCGTGAAACCGATGAAGCGCGAGGTGCGCTGGACGAGCATCACCCCCAACGTATCCTCGAGCTGCTTGATGCCGGCGGAGAAAGTCGGCTGCGTGACGCCGCACTGCTCGGCCGCCTTGCTGAAGTTCTGCTCCCGCGCCAGCGCAAGCAGATATTCGAGCTTGTCGATCATGCGGTCAGCATATCGCGTGGTGCCGTGGCCGCGCAGCCTCTACTATCGCCCGCTCCGGGACTTCCAGCGAGGCTTGCATGGCCGAGGCGGCGAGACGCAGTCGACGGGCCGTCATCACGGGTCTTGCGGGCCTCGGCGTGGCGGGCCTCTCGGGTTGCGCGAGCAGCACGAGCTTCACCGGCCGGCCGCTGCCGCCCGTGCGGCTGCAGATGAGCCGCCTCGACCGCATCACCGTCTGCCTGCGTCCGTTCCGCGCCGCCGGCCCGCGGCTCGAGGTCGAGTCGCTGGGCGACAAGCGGGTCGTCCACAACTACGGCCACGGCGGCAGCGGCTGGTCGCTCGCCTGGGGCTCCAGCACCGTTGCAGCCGGCATGGCCTTGGAAGGTGGCACGCGGGATGTCGCCGTGATCGGCTGCGGCGCGCTCGGCCTCACCTCGGCTCTGCTGCTACGCCGCGCCGGTGCAGGCGTGACGATCTATGCCAAGGAGCGTCTTCCGCAGTCCCGGTCTGCCCGCGCCACCGGCACCTGGTCGCCGGACTCGCGCATCGCCGCCTCCGACAAGGTAGCGCCGGGCTTTCCTGCCCAGTGGGAGGAGATGGCGCGGACCTCCTACGCCACCTACCAGACCTATATCGGCCTGCCCGGCGAGCCGGTCACCATGAGCGACCGTTACGTGCTGGACGATGGGGGTACGACGACGCCTACACCGCAAGAGGAGGTTCACTTTGCAAGTTACGGGCGGCGACTGGCCGGTCTCACGCCGCCGTATCGCACCCTCTCGGCCAGCGAGAATCCCTTTCCCGTCGCCGAGGCGCGCATGGGCTCGTCCATGCAGTTCAACATCGCCGCGCTCGGACAGAGACTCATGGACGACTTCCGGCGCGAAGGCGGCCGCATCGTCGAGATGAGCTTCGCCACGCCGGCCGACCTGCTGCGGCTCCCGGAGCCCGTGGTGGTGAACTGCACGGGCTACGGCGCCCGAGCGCTCTGGAATGACCAATCGATCATACCGGTGCGCGGCCAGATCGCGTGGCTTCTGCCGCAGCCCGAGGTGCGCTACGGCCTGTTCTACCGCCATGTCGTCGTGCTGCCCCATCCTGAAGGCATCGTGGTCCAGGACACCGGCCCGAGCGACATGTACGGCTACGGCAACGACAACGAGATGCCCGACCGCCGCGAAGCCGAGACGGCGATCTCCACCGTCGCCCCGCTGTTCCGGCGGAGCTGGTTCTAGAGCGCCAGCGTCATCTGCGGCGACACCTTGGGCTCCTGGCGCTCGTGCAGATTGTGCAATGAGACGCCCAGTAGCCGGACCCTCTTCTCCAGCGGGAACACCGAACGCACCAGCTCGCGAGCGGTGCGCTCCAGCAGGTCACGACTGCCGACCGATTCCTCTAGCGTGCGGCTGCGCGTCACGATCTGGAAGTCGGCGTACTTGATCTTCACCGTCACCGTGCGGCCCACGATGCCGGTGCGCTCGCAATAGGACCAGACATCGTCGAGTACCGACGCCACGCCCTCCTCGACCTTCGCCGGACGGTCGAGATCCTCCATGAAGGTCGTTTCGGAGCCGACCGACTTGCGCGGCCGGTTCGGAACCACACGCCGCTCGTCGTGGCCGCGTGCGATCGCATGATAGTAGGTGCCGGAGCGGCCGAAATACTGCTCGAGGAACTCCAGCGTCTGTGCCTTGAGGTCGGCGCCGGTGTGGATGCCGAGCCGCTTCATCTTCTCGGCGGTCTTGGGCCCCACGCCGTGGAAGCGCGCTACGTCGAGGCATTCGACGAAGGCCGGGCCCTTTTCCGGTGGGATGGTCGCCTGGCCATTCGGCTTACGGTGGTCGGAGGCGAGTTTGGCGAGGAACTTGTTGTAGGAAATACCGGCTGAGGCGGTGAGGCCGGTGCGCTCAAGGATGCGGGCTCGGATCTCGCGCGCGATGTCGGACGCCAGCGGCATGCCCCTGAGGTTGGTCGTCACGTCGAGATAGGCCTCGTCGAGCGACAGCGGCTCGACCAGCGGCGTGTAGTCGAGGAAGATCTCGCGGATCTGGCGTGACACCTCCTTGTAGACGTCGAAGCGCGGTTTCACGAAGACCAGCTCGGGGCACAGGCGCTTGGCGGTCACCGACGGCATGGCCGAGCGTACGCCGAACTTCCGGGCCTCGTAGCTCGCCGCCATGACGACGCCGCGCTGCCGCCCGCCGACCGCGACCGGCAGGCCGCGCAGCCCAGGGTCGTCGCGCTGCTCCACGGACGCGTAGAAGGCGTCCATGTCGACGTGGATGATCTTGCGGATCTCCGGCTCCGGCATTCGTCGAGTATAAAGCGCCCGGCGGCGTGGCACGCTACCAGAACTTCCACCACTGTTTCTGCGTCGCGACGGTCTGGGGCGGTGTCGGCGACGGGAAAGCCGGCGGCGCGGGATTGTCCTGCTTCAGGCCACCGATCGGCGTGGGCGCCGGCAGGTCCTCCTGACGCCATCCACCGCCCAGCGCCTTGACGAGATTGGCGCTGGCCACCATGCGGTTGAGACGGATAGTGAGTAGAGTCTGCTCCGCGGCGAGCGCGGCCGCCTGCGTCTGCACCACGGTTGTGTAGGGCACGGTGCCGACGCGATACTGGTTCAGCGACAGCCGCTCGGCTTCGCGCGCGGCAGCGACGGCAGCACGCTGCACCTGCTCCTGCTGCACGAGGATGCGCTGCTGTGCCAGCGCATCCTCGACCTGCTGGAAGGCCGTCAGCACGGTCTGGCGATAGGTGGCGACGGTGGCATCGTAGTTGGCGCGCGCGCCCTCGACCTGCGCCTTCACGGCGCCACCGTCGAGGAACGTACCGGCGAGCTGCGGCCCGACCGACCAGGTAGCATTGGCGATCTGCAGCAGCGAGCCGACGCCGCCGCTCAGGAAGCCGATGGTCGCGCCCAGCGAGATCTGCGGATAGTAGGCGCCCATGGCGACGCCGATCTGCGCATTGGCCGAGGCCATAGAGCGCTCGGCCGAGGCGATGTCCGGCCGCCGCTCGAGCAGGCTCGACGGGATGCCGGCCTCGACACTCGGGATGTTGATCTGCGTGCGTTCCGGCTCGATCGTCACCTCCGACGGCGCCTTGCCCATCAGGAGCGCGATCGCATGTTCCAGCAGCGCTCGGTTGATGCCCTCGTTCACGAGCTGGGCCCGTGTCTGCTCGTACTGCGTCTGGGCCTGCACGAGATCGACGCGGCTCACGATACCGGCGTCGACCTGGTTCTGCGCGATCTGCATCGAGCGCGCGTAGGCCGCGACCGTGGCCTCGTAGAGGCGCTTGCGGTCATCGGAGATGCGTAGGCCGAAGTAATTGGTCGCGAGGTCGGCCTGAGCGGAGAGCCGGGCATTGGCGAGATCGGCGTCGCTGGCCTGCGCCGCGGCCGAATCGGCTTCGATCTGTCGGCGCAGGTTGCCCCAGATGTCGATCTCCCAGGTGAAGGTGGCGCCGGTCGTGTACTGGCCCTGCGAAGAGTCGGAGCGGACGATGGTGGAGGTCGTACCACTCGCGCCGCGCTGGCCGCCGGTACCGGTCTGCGCCGCGCCGCCGGTGCCGGTGATGGTGGGGAACAGGGCCGCCGTGTCCTGGCGGACCAACGCGCGGGCGCGGCGGTAATTGGCCTCGTAGAATTTGAGATTCTGGTTTGAGATGTTCACCTGCGCCGCGAGGCGATCGAGCGTCGGGTCGCCATACACCTGCCACCAGCGGCCGCGATCGGCATTGTCGCGCGGATCGGCGGGACGGAACGCTGCGGCGATGCCGCTGACAGGTGCTGACTCCTTGTATTCAGGCGCCGGCGGATTGGCCGGCGGCGGGCGCTGGTAATCGGGTCCGACGAGACAGCCCGACAGAGGCAAAGCCAGCAACGCAACCCAGCGCCTCATGCAGGGGCTCCTGCACTTCCCATCGCGCGCGCGATGCGGCTCGGCCTGTCGCGGTCGCGCCGGCGGAAGCGGTCGAGGTAGAGATAGATCACCGGCGTGGTGTAGAGCGTGAGGATTTGGCTTACGACCAGGCCGCCGATGATGGAAATACCGAGCGGACGGCGGAGCTCCGCCCCGTCGCCGTAGCCCAGCGCGAGCGGCAGTGCGCCCAGGATTGCCGCCATCGTGGTCATCAGGATCGGCCGAAAGCGCAGCAGTGCGGCCTGGTGGATGGCGACCGAAGGATCGAGGCCCTCGTTGCGTTCCCGCTCCAGCGCCACGTCGATCATCATGATGGCGTTCTTCTTCACAATGCCGATCAGCAGCAGCACGCCGATCATGGCGATGATGCTGAACTCGACTTTCGAGAACTGCAGCGCGAGCAGCGCGCCGACGCCTGCCGACGGGAGGGTCGAGAGGATCGTGAGCGGGTGGATGTAGCTTTCGTAGAGGATGCCCAGCACGATGTAGACGGCCGCCAGCGCCGCCAGGACAAGCAGGAGCTGGTTGTCGAGAGACTGCTGGAAGGCGCGTGCCGTGCCCTGGAAGGAGCCGTGTAGGGTCGACGGCACGCCGATCTCGCGCATCGTGTCGTTCACGTACTGGACTGCGTCGCTCAGCGTCTTGCCCGGCGCCAGGTTGAACGAAACGGTGCTGGCCACGAACATGCCCTGGTGATTCACGGCGAGTGGCGCCGTGCCGTATTCCCAGCGCGTCACCGACGACAAGGGGACGAGCGTTTCGGGCGTCGTACTGACGGCGGCACCCGTCGACGCCGAGCCTCTACCCCGGACGGCGATCTGGTTGGTCCTCAGGTTGCGCACCGCCTGCGCCGGATCGACGACCGTCGACCCGGCGGACTGGGTGCGGCCGGAGGCCGAGGCGGCACCACTGGCGATGCCCCCGGTGGCCTGCGTGCCGCTCAGCGCCCCACCCGACGTGCTGACGTAAATCTCCTTCAGCGCTTCCGGGCTCTCCCACCATTCCGGCGCGACCTCCATGACCACCTGATACTGGTTGAGCGCGTTGTAGATCGTCGAGACCTGGCGCTGACCGAAGGCATTGTAGAGCGTGGCCGAGATGTTGCGCGTGGAGACTCCGAGCCGGCTCGCCGCGTCGCGATCGATCGTGAGGTTGACCTGCAGCCCGCGCTGCTGCTGGTCCGAATCGACATCGACGATGACCGAGCTGTCGCGCTGCAGTGCCTCGGTGAGCCGGGGCGCCCAGGCATAGAGTTCGGGCAGCGAATCGGCCTGCAGGCTGAACTGATACTGGGCGTTGCCCTGGCGGCCGCCGACCCGAATGTCCTGGACCGCCTGCAGGAACAGCACGGCACCCGGCACCTGGGCGAGCCTCGGCCTAAGTCGCGCGATGACCTGGTCGGCCGAGACGTCGCGCTCGGAAAGCGGCTTCAGGGTGGCAAACACGAAGCCGGAGTTGGTCTGGAAGCCGCCGGTGAAGCCCGCGACGCTCTCGATCGCGGGGTCCGAGCGCACGATCTCCATGAACTGACGGAACTTTCGCCGCATCGCCTGGAACGAGATGCTCTGGTCGGCACGGATGCCACCGACAATGCGGCCGGTATCCTGCTGTGGGAAGAATCCCTTGGGAATCGTGACGTAGAGGTGGATGTTCAGCAGCACCGTCGCCAGGAACACGACCATGGTGAGCAGCGGATGGCGCAGCACCAGCTCCAGGCTACGGCCGTAGAGGCGCTGCAAGCCACCGAACAGTCGCTCGCTCAGCCGGAAGAAAAAGCCGGGCGGCTTCTCCCCGGGCGGCCGCAACACGTAGGCACACATCATCGGTGTGGTGGTGAGCGAGACCACCATGGAGATCAGGATCGCCACCGAGAGCGTCACGGCGAATTCGCGGAACAGGCGGCCGACGATGCCGCTCATCAGCAGGATCGGGATGAACACCGCGATCAGCGACACGCTCATCGAGACCACGGTGAAACCGACCTCGCGCGCACCCTTGAGCGCGGCGTCGAAGCGCGACATGCCCTCCTCGACGTGGCGCGAGACGTTCTCCAGAACGATGATCGCGTCGTCGACCACGAAGCCCGCGGCGATGGTCAGCGCCATCAGGGAGAGGTTGTTGAGGCTGTAGCCTAGGAGATACATCCCGCCGAACGTGGCGATCAGCGATACCGGCACGGTGACGGCCGCGATGAACCCGGCGCGGACCGAGCGCAGGAAGGCGAAGGTCACCAGCACGACCAGGATCACGCCGATCGCCAGCGCGCTCTCCACTTCCCGGAGCGCCGCCCGGATCGTCGTGGTGCGGTCGCTCACGACCTGCAGCTCGACGTCGTTCGGCATCGCCGCCTGCAGCTCGGGCATCAGGTTACGGATCCGGTCGACAGTCTCGATGATGTTGGCGTTCGGTTGCTTGTAGATGATGACCAGCACAGAGCGCTTGCCGTTGGCCTGGCCCTCGTTGCGGATGTTCTCGGTGGCGTCGATTACGTCGGCGACGTCGGACAGCCGGACCGGGGCGCCGTTGCGCCAGGCGATGATCAGGTGTCGGTACTGGTCGGCCGTCGTCGCCTGGTCGTTGGCATAGAGCTGGTACCGCCGCTCGCCGACCTCGATCGCGCCCTTGGGCGAGTTGGCGTTGGCCGCCGCCAGCGCCGCTCGCACGCTCTCGAGCCCGATCCCGTACTTGGTCAGCGCCGTCGGGTTGAGCTCGACCCGCACCGCCGGCAGGGAGCTGCCACCCAGCGTGACTTGGCCGACGCCGCTCACCTGGCTGATCTTCTGTTGCAGGACGTTCGAGGCCGCGTCGAACAGACGCCCCTGCCCGATAATGTTCGAGGTCAGCGCGATCACCATGACAGGCGCGTCGGCGGGGTTGATCTTCCGGTACTGCGGATTGCTGCGAAGATCGGCCGGCATGTCGGCACGCGCGGCATTGATCGCCGCCTGAACATCGCGTGCTGCGCCGTCTATGTCGCGCGACAGGTCGAACTGGAGCGTGATGCGCGCATTGCCGACGGTGCTCGAAGAGGTGATCTCCGTTACACCCGCGATCGCCCCGAGGCGTCGCTCGAGCGGCGTCGTCACGCTGGTCGCGACCGTCTCCGGCGAGGCGCCCGGCAGGTTCGCCGTCACCTGGATGGTCGGGAAGTCGATCTTGGGCAGCGGCGACACCGGCAGGCCGAGCAGCGCAACAAGCCCGGCCAGTGCCAGCCCGATCGTGAGCAGCGTCGTGGCGACAGGCCGCGCAATGAAAGGAGCCGACAGGTTCACGGGCCGTCACCGCCCCGAACAGTGCGCATCGGATGGAGCGGCGCGTCGGGCGGCAGGCCGCGCAGGCGGCGGCCCAGGCGATCGAAGGCGAGGTAGATCACCGGCGTGGTGAACAGCGTCAGGACCTGGCTGACGATCAGGCCGCCCACGATGGTCAGGCCGAGCGGCTGGCGGAGCTCCGAGCCCGTGCCAGTGCCCAGCATCAGCGGCAGGGCGCCGACGAGAGCTGCCACCGTTGTCATCAGGATCGGCCGGAAGCGCAGCAGGCAGGCCTGGTGGATCGCCTCACGCGGCGTCTTGCCTTCATTGCGCTCGGCGTCGAGCGCGAAGTCGATCATCATGATTGCGTTCTTCTTCACGATGCCGATCAGCAGCACGATTCCGATGATGGCGACGACGCTCAAGTCGGTGCCGGCGATCATGAGAGCCAGCAGCGCGCCGATGCCGGCCGACGGCAGGGTCGACAGGATCGTGATCGGGTGGATGTAGCTCTCGTACAGTACGCCCAGCACGATGTAGACCGTCACGATCGCCGCAAGGATCAGCAGGAGCTGGCTGTCGAGCGACTTCTGGAAGGCGAGCGCGGCGCCCTGGAAGTGCGTCGTGACGGAGCGCGGCATGTCGATCTCCCGCTGGACCGCGACGATGGCGTCGATCGCCTGGCCGAGCGCGTAGCCCGGCGCCAGGTTGAAGGAGATGGTGGTCGCCGGGAACTGACCGAAGCGATCGAGCCTGAGTGGCGCCGTCCGCTCCTCGAAAGTCGCGATCGCCGACAGCGGCACCTGCTTGCCGCTCTGCGAGCCCGGAAGATAGAGATTGTTCAGCGAGTCGAGCGAACGGCCGACCGCCGGGTCGACCTCGTAGATCACGCGATACTGGTTCGATTGCGTGTAGACGGTCGACACGATGCGCTGGCCGAACATGCCGTAGAGCACGTTGTCGATAGTGGCGGCCGTGATGCCGAAACGGGCGGCCGCATCCCGGTCGATGTTGATGAACATCGACAGGCCCTTGTTCTGCAGGTCGCTCGTCACGTCGACGATCTCGGGCAGGCGCTGCAGGCGCTCCATCAGACGCGGGACCCAGGCGTCGAACTCGTCGGCCCGGGCGCTTTCCAGGACGAACTGGTATTGCGTTCGACTCACGGTCGAATCGATGGTGAGGTCCTGCGCCGGTTGCATGAAGAGCGAAATGCCGGGCACCGACGCCGTCTCACGCTGCAGCCGACGAATTACCTGGGTCGCAGACAGCGAGCGCTGCTCGCGCGGCTTGAGGTTGATCAGCATGCGGCCCGAGTTCAGCGTCGGGTTCGTACCGTCGACGCCCACGAACGAGGTCAGGCTGGCGACGTCGGGGTCCTTTAGGATCGCCCGGGCGAGCTCTTGCTGGCGCTGGCTCATCGCCTCGAAGGAGATGCTCTGCGGCCCCTCGGTGACGGCCTGGATCAGGCCCGTGTCCTGCACCGGAAAGAAGCCTTTGGGAATCGCGATGTAGAGCGCAACCGTCAGCACCACGGTGCCGACCGCGACCAGCAAGGTGAGCGGCTGGTGACGGAATACGACGACCAGCAAGCGATCATAGACGTCGATCAGGCGCGCGAACCAGCGGGCACCCATAGCCTGTTCCTCGCCGGCGTGACGGCGAGCCTCGGTGGCTGCCGCCGGCTCGCCATGCGTACGCCGCCGCAGGAGCTGGGCGCACATCATGGGCACCAGGGTGAGCGAGACCACGGCCGAAATCAGGATGGTGACGGAGAGGGTGACGGCGAACTCGCTGAACAGGCGGCCGACCACGTCGGTCATGAAGAGCAGCGGGATCAGGACGGCGATCAGCGAGACGGTGAGCGAGACGACCGTGAAGGCGATCTGCCGCGAGCCCTTGAGAGCGGCCTGCCTGGGATCCTCGCCGCGCTCGATGTAGCGCGCGATGTTCTCGATCATGACGATCGCGTCGTCGACCACGAAGCCCGTGGCGATGGTCAGCGCCATGATCGAAAGATTGTTGAGGCTGAAGCCGGCGAGGTACATCACCGCCAGCGTGCCGACGAGGGACAGCGGCACCGAGAGGCTGGGAATCAGCGTGGCACGCGCATCGCCCAGGAAGGCGAAGATCACCGCGATCACCAGCACCACGGCGAAGGAGAGCTCGATCTGCACGTCGCGCACCGAGGCGCGGATGGTGATGGTGCGGTCGGTCAGGACGGCGACGTCGAGCGCACTCGGCAGGGTCTCGCGCAACTGCGGCAAGAGGCGCTGGATGCGGTCGACCACCTCGATGACGTTGGCGCCAGGCTGGCGCTGCACGTTCACGATCACCGCCTGGGTGTCGTTCATCCACGCCGCAATACGATTGTTCTCCTGACCCTCCTCGACCGTCGCGACATCACGGATCCGAACCGGGGCGCCGTTGCGGTAGGCGACGACGATATCGCGGAAGGTATTCGGGTCGGTGATCTGGTCGTTGGCGTTGATGGTCAGCGCCCGCGCCGGCCCGTCGAAATTGCCCTTGGGCGTGTTGACGTTGGCATTGGAGATCGTGGTGCGCAGGTCGTCGATGTTGAGGCCGTAGGCGGCGAGCGCCATGGGATTGGCGCGGATGCGCACGCCGGGCTTCTGTCCGCCTTCGAGGCTGACCAGGCCCACGCCCGGAAGCTGGGCGATCTTCTGCGCCAGCCGCGTGTCGACCAGGTCGTGGACCTTGGTCAGCGGCAGGGTGCGCGAAGTGACAGCGAGCGTCAGCACCGGCGCGTCGGCGGGATTGACCTTGGCGTAGATGGGTGGCGCCGGCAGGTCGCCCGGCAACAGGTTGCCGGCCGCATTGATGGCGGCCTGCACCTGCTGCTCGGCGATGTCGATGCCGAGCTTGAGGTCGAACTGCAGGGTGATCGACGAGGCGCCGGCCGAGCTGGTCGACGTCATCTGGTTCAGGCCTGGCATCTGGCCGAACTGGCGTTCCAGCGGCGCGGTGACCGACGTCGTCATCACCTCGGGGCTGGCGCCCGGATAGAGCGTCAGTACGCGGATCGTCGGATAGTCGACCTGCGGTAGGGCCGAGAGTGGCAGGAAGCGATACGCGATGATGCCCGCCAGCATGATCGCGACCATCAACAGCGAGGTCCCGACAGGCCGTTCGATGAAGATCCGCGACGGGTTCATGTCGCGGCCGGCGTCACTGGCTGGGCTGCGCCGGCTGGGCAGCGGAAGCGCCGCCGGTGCCAGCCCCAGGCCCGCCGCCGGTGCCACCATTCGCGCGCTGCCGCTGCTGCTGCTGGGCGGCCGACGGGGCGTTGGCGATCGGCGGCCCGGCCGAGGCGCGCGGCAGCGTGCCCGCGGGCTTGCGGATCCTCGCGCCGTCGCGCAGGCGGTCGACACCGTCGATCACGACCTGGTCACCGGCCTGCAGGCCCTTTGCGATGGCGACCTTCTCGCCGTCGGAGGCGCCGAGCTCGACGACGCGGATCTCCACCGTGTCGTCGGACCTCACGAGATAGACGAAGGTGCCCGGCTGGCCGCGCTGCACGGCGGCAACCGGCACCACGACCGCGTCCTTCACCGTGTCGACCAGCAGTCGCACGTTGACGAACTGGTTGGGAAACAGCGCCTCGTCGGCGTTCTGGAACACCGCGCGCAGCTTGACCGTACCGGTGGTCGTGTCGATCACGTTGTCGGTCGTGTCGAGCCGGCCGACCGCCAGCTCACTCTTCTGTGCGCGATCGAGCACGCGGACCTCGAGATCGGCATTCCTCTTCAGGCGGTCGCGGACCTGCGGCAGCAAGTCCTCCGGAATCGTGAAGAGCACGGAGATCGGCTGGACCTGGATGATCACGCAGATGCTGGTCGCATCGCCCATAGTCACGTAGTTGCCCTTGTCGACCATGCGCAGGCCGATCTTGCCGGTGAGCGGCGAGACGATGCGCGTATAGGCCACGTTGAGCTTGGCGGCGTCGACCAGCGCCTGGTCGATGACCAGTGCCGCCTCGTACTGCCGCACCAGGGCGACCTGGGTGTCGTACTGCTGGCGGGCGATCGAGTCCTGCTGCACGAGCTTGCGGTAGCGTTCGAGGTCGGTCTGCGCGTTCTTCAGCAAAGCCTCGTCGCGCTGCTGCTGTCCCAATGCCTGCTGCAGCGCCACCTCGTAGGGCCGCGGATCGACCAGCGCCAGCAGGTCGCCCTGCTTCACCACCTGGCCTTCCTTGAAATAGACGTCGACGAGTTGGCCGGTGATCTGCGTCTTGACGTTGACGGTGTGGAGGGGCGTCACCGTGCCCAGAGCCCGGATCACGATGGGAACCTCGCCCTTGGCCGCCACGGCGACGCCGACCGGGACCGCGGCGCCGGCGGCGAAACGGCCGCCACCCTGACGGGCGGGCGGGGCCGACCCGGACTGCGACATGTACCAGCCGGCGCCGGCCACGATGGCCAGCCCGAGGCCGATGCCCATCAGCGTACGCAGGCGTTTCATCGCCGGCCCTCACGGCTGAATGTCTTGGTGTGCGGGATCATCGCCAGAGGTTGAATTTCCACTGCGGCCAAAATGAAGCGGGGCGGTTTCGCACCCGTCTCGGCCGGGTAAAGTTGTGTAAAGTCGCACGCATTCGCATCGGCCGACCCGGCTGAAGGGACGCCGCATCGACTCTCCCTCACCCGCGAGGCGGACGCAAGGCAGCCCTCACACGAGGATCGACGTCAGAGAGACCGAAAGACCCCCACCGCCCGGGCAGAAAGGAAGTTGTTGCGCGGTTTCCTGACGAAAGACCCCCGCATCGCCGACATCGTCCGCTCCGAACTCCACTGCCGGATTCAGCTATTCCGGACGCTAGACGACCCTGGCAGCCCGCATTTCCGAGATCTCCGCTGGAGCATACCCGGCCTCGCGCAGCACTTCGTCGGTGTGCTGGCCGAGCGTCGCCGGCGGGCGATCGACCGAGCCGCCGCCGTGTTCGAGGCGAAAGCCCGAGCCCACGACCCTGATCGGCCCATGCTCGGTCTCGACGGTCTGCAGCACGGTGCGATGCTTGAAGAGATCGAGCTGCGCCGTTTCCGGGATGCTGAGCACGCGGCCCGCCGGGATGTCGGACCTGGCGAAGCGCGCCGCCCAGGTCGCGGATGTCTCCTTCTTGAGGGCTTCCTCGACGATCTCGTGCAAAGCGGTGTTGTTGGCGATGCGGGTCGGCCAGTCGACGAAGCGCGGATCTGCGAGCGCGTCGGCGCGGCCCACCTCCTTCATCAGCCGCTGGAACTGCGGATCGGTCATGACCGCGAGCACGATCCAGCCGTCCTTCGTCCTGAAGAGATTGCCGGTGGGCTTGCGCGTCACCGACAGGTTGGCCGACTGCCCGTGGACGCGGCCTGTCATCAGGTGCTCGGTGAACTGCTGGGCGAGATAGGCCATCACCGCGTCGATCATTGCGACGTCGACGAGCTGGCCCTTGCCGGTATGGGTGCGCTGGTAGAGCGCCGAGGCGATGCCCAGCGCCGCCGTCGCGCCCGACATCACGTCGGCGCCGGCGAAGCCCACGCGCGTCGGGCCGTTGTTCTCGAAGCCGGTGATCGACATCAGCCCGGACATCGCCTGGATCATGCCGTCGAATGCGGCGGTCCTGGCCTCGGGCCCGACTTGGCCGAAGCCCGACACGGCGCAGTAGATCAGCCTCGGGTTGATGGCCTTCAGGGTCTCGTAGCCGATGCCGAGCTTGTCCATCACGCCCGGCCGGAAGTTCTCGATCACCACGTCCGCGGTCGGGACGAGTCTCTTCACGACCTCGATCGCCTTGGGCTGCTTGAGGTCCATGGTGATCGAGCGCTTGCCCGCGTTGACCGCTACCCAGGGCGCTGCGAGGCCGCGTTTCTCCCATTCGTTGGCGCGGTTGCCGAAGCGCATGTCGTCGCCTTCGCGGCTCTCGACCTTGATCACGTCGGCGCCCAGCAGTGCGAGCTGGTAGGAACCGTAGGGACCCGCCAACACGCGCGTGAAGTCGAGGACCTTCACACCCGCAAACGGCTTGCTCATGGAACGCCGGGATCCCCCGGCTGCACTCGGGATGGCCTGCCGCTCCGCGTCACGCCACGCCGGCCTTCTGGCGCTGACCGAGCGCGACCTGCTTCACCCTGTCGAAGTCGGCGCGCCGCTTGGAGACTTCCTCGGGACTCATTCGCGCGATGTTGTTGTAGTCGTTCTTCCAGTCGCCGTCGTCGCTCCAGCGCAGCGGCGACTGCACGGTGGTCCGCGGACCTATCGCGCTCTCGAGCACCTTCAGCGCAAGGTCGAGCGTGAAGCGCTGGGTGTCCGGCTCGTGCGGCTTGCCGCACGAGTTGCCGAGCGGGAAGTCGCTGAACAGGAAGCGCGGCACGCCCGCATACTCGACGATGTCCTTCGCCGCTCCGACGACGACCGTCGAGATGCCGTTCCGCTCCAGGTATCGGGCGACCAGACTCACGGTCTGGTGACAGACGGGTCACGTGGGGACGAGCAACGCCGCGTCGACCTCGTCCTGCCGGCAGCGCGCCAGGATCTCGGGGGCGTCGGTCTCGAGAGTCACGCGCTGGCTGCGGTTGGTCGGGGCACCATGAAAGCGCCTGGCGAGCTTGAAACGGCCATCGGCCGCGAACTCGCGCATCAGGGGCAGCGGGAACCAGGTGTTGCTGTCCTTCGCCGTGGTGTGCTTGCGATCGTAGCCGATGTGGCTGATGCGCGTGTCGTGATCGACCGCCGTGTCGCCGGAATAGACGGTATAGAACTTAGCGGCGGCGTTGTAGGCGGCGCCCGGCCCCTGGTCGCCCCTGTCGGGCTGATAGGGCGCGGCCGTCGAGATCAGGGCAAGCGTGCAGTCCTTCAGCGGCATCTTCAACGGCTGGAAGGGCGCATCGACATAGTGCGCCCAACGGTAGGGATTGTCGTAGCCCAGCGCGAGATAGTACTCGCGCGTGCGCCGCATGTACTCCAGCGGCACATCGTACTCGGGCGCAAAGTCCATCGTGTCGGCCATGCCTGAAACTGGCTCTGCCCGGGGTCGAAGTCAAACCCGCAGCCCGGATGACAATCCAATGCGGGCACCGTAGTTTCGCATTCAAGAAATCGGGAGGAACTCCAATGGTTCAGCTCACTCGCCGCGTCGTGCTCGGCGCAGCCGGCGCCCTTGCCATCGCTCCGCTCGCGGAGGCTCAAGCCTTTCCCAGCAAGCCGAGCCGATTCCTGGTCCCCTATCCAGTGGGCGGTATCGTGGACATCGTGACGCGCTCGCTCGCGGATCCCATGCAGGCCGACCTCGGCCAGCCGGTGGTGGTCGAGCCCAAGCCCGGCGGCAATTCGACCCTCGCGACTGCGATGATCCCGCAGGCACCGGCCGACGGCTATACGTGGCTGATGGCGACCATCAGCCACGTCGTGGTGCCGCATCTGCAGACGGTGCCGTACGATGCGCTCGCCGATTTCCAGCCGGTCGCGCTGGTGGCCGTCGCAACGTCGGTGGCGACGGTGAACCCGTCCCTTCCGGTGAAGACGCTGAAGGAACTCGTCGAGTACGGAAAGGCCAACCCCGGCAAGCTCAACTACCTGAATCCGGGCAACGGCTCGTCGATCCACCTGTCCGCCGAACTCCTGAAGAACCAGTACAAGTTCGACATGATCTCGGTGCCTTATCGCGGCATCCCGCCAGGCATGACCGACCTGCTCGAGGGCCGGCTGCAGGTCGGCCTGCTGCCCGGACCGCTCGCCATCCAGCACGTCCAGTCAGGCAAACTGCGCGCGCTGGCGGTGCTGGCCGACAAGCGCCTAACGACCCTGCCCGACGTGCCGACCTTCGCCGAAGCGGGCTTCGGCGACGCCCAGGTCATGAGCTGGTACGTGATTTCCGTTCGGTCGGGTACGCCTGCCGCCATCGTGGAGCGCCTTCACGGCTCGGCGATGAAGGCTCTCCAGAGCGCGGAGACAAGGGATCGGCTGAACAAGGCCGGCTGTGAAGTGCCGCCGCCGCGCTCGCCGGCAGACATCATGGCGATGTGGAAAGCCGACTATGCCCGCTACGGCAAGCTGGTGAAGGATGCAGGCATCAAGGGCGATAGCTGACAGCGAAGTGAGCCCGCGGCCATAGTGCGGCCCAACTCGGCCGCGCTATATAAGACGTGACGGGTTGGCTTCGGGGAGCGCATCGCATGGCGATCAAACGACGCGGCGTAGTTGCAGGCGGCGTGGCCCTCTGGATCGGCGGGCTCTGCGCACCGGCCATCCTGCGGGCGCAGACGTCCGCACCGGGCCAGAAGGTCAATGTCAGCCACGGATTCGCCATGCACGGCACGCCGAAGTACGCAGCCGACGCGGGACCGCCCGACTACCTGAATCCTGCTGCGCCGAAGGGCGGCAGCGTGCGTCTCGGCGCGCGCGGCACGTTCGATTCACTTCACCCGTTCATCGTGAAGAGCGTCCCGGCCGCCGGCATCACCGCGATCTGGGACACACTCTGCTGGAACTCGCGTGACGAGGCGTCGACGGAATACGGCCTGATCGCCGAGACGATCGAATGGCCGGAGGATCGCGGCTGGGTGGCTTTCACGCTCAGGCCGCAGGCGCGCTTCCACGACGGCAGCCCGATCACGGTCGAGGATGTGATCTTCAGCCTCGACATCCTCAAGACAAAGGGCACGCCGATCTATGGCCTCTACTATCATGACGTCGTCAAGGCCGAGAAGGTCGGCGATCGCAAGGTGCTGTTCAGCTTCCGCGACAACACCAACAAGGAGCTGCCGCTGATCCTGGGCCAGCTCCCCATCCTGCCCTCCAAGTGGTGGGCGTCCCGCGACTTCGAGAAGGTCTCGCTCGAGATTCCGCTCGGCAGCGGTGCCTACAGGGTCGACTCGTTCGACGTCGGCCGCTCCATCGCCTATCGCCGGGTCGACGACTGGTGGGCGAAGGACCTCTGGATGAACAAGGGGCGCCACAACTTCGAGGTCATGCGCTACGAGTACTACCGCGACGTCACGGTGCAGTTCGAGGCCTTCAAGGGCGGCGACCTCGACATCCGCCAGGAGAACATCGCCCGCAACTGGGCGACCGCCTACGACATTCCGGCCGTCCGCGACGGCCGCATCCAGCGCGCCGAAATCCCGCACGAGCTGCCGACAGGCATGCAGTGCTTCGCCTTCAACACCCGCCGCGACTACTTCAAGGACCGGCGCGTTCGCGAGGCCATCGCCACGATGTTCGACTTCGCCTGGTCGAACAAGAACCTCTTCTATGGGATGTACAAGCGCAACATCTCGTTCTTCGGCAACTCCGAGCTCGCCTCGTCGGGCCTGCCGACCCCTGCCGAACTCAAGTACCTCGAGCCTTTCCGCGGCAAGATCCCCGAAGAGGTCTTCACAAAGGAGTTCAAGCTCCCGGAAACCGACGGCACCGGCAACGTCCGCGACCTGGCGCGCCGCGCGTTGGCTCTCCTGAAGGAGGCGGGCTGGGAGGTCAAGGACGGCAAGATGACCGATACGAAGACGGGCAAGAAACTCGCCTTCGAAATGCTGCTGAACGATGCCAGCTTCGAGCGCGTCGTCCTGCCCTACAAGCAGAACCTGGAGCGTATCGGTATCGACATGAACGTGCGGACGGTCGATACTGCCCAGTTCAAGCGGCGCGAGGACGAGTACGACTTCGACATGATGGTCGAAGGCTTCGGCCAGTCGCTGTCGCCCGGCAACGAGCAGCGCGACTTCTGGGGGTCGAAGGCCGCCGACACCAAGGGCGGCCGCAACACGGTCGGCATCAAGGATGCCGCGATCGACGCCCTGATTGAAACGCTGATCGCCGCGCCCGACCGCGAGAGCCTGATCAACGTCACCCGCGCGCTCGACCGCGTCCTGCTGTGGAGCCACTTCGTCGTGCCGAACTGGCACAGCAATACCGCCTACGTCGCCTACTGGAACCGGTTCGCCCGCCCGGCCAAGAGTGCCAAGTATGCGCCGGTCGCGTTCGACACATGGTGGATCGACGAAGCGAAGGATCGCGCCCTGCAACGCGACAAGAAGTAGTCGGCCGACCGCTCGATGCCCGCCTACATCCTGCGCCGTCTGCTGCTGGTGGTGCCGACGCTGCTCGGCATCATGATCGTCAACTTCTTCATCATCCAGGCCGCGCCCGGCGGGCCGGTCGAGCAGATGATCGCCCAGATACAGGGGACCGCCGTCAGCGCGACCGAGCGCTTCTCGGGCAGCTCGAGTGGTGGGGAGACCCTGCGCGGCGCCACGACCGACGCGTCAGGCGGTGCCTACCGCGGTGCCCGCGGTCTTCCCCGGGAGATGATCGAGCGCATCGAGAAGATGTACGGCTTCGACAAGCCGATCGGCGAACGCTTCCTGCTGATGATGAAGAACTATCTCTTTTTCGACTTCGGCGAGAGCTTCTTCAGCAACAAGCGCGTCGTCGATCTCGTCATCGAGAAGCTGCCGGTTTCGATCTCGCTCGGCCTGTGGACCACGCTGCTGATCTATTTCGTGTCCATCCCGCTGGGCATCGCCAAGGCCGTTCGCGATGGCTCGCGTTTCGACGTCTCGACCTCGACCGTGCTCATCGTACTGAACGCCATCCCGGGATTCCTCTTCGCGCTGCTGCTCGTCGTGCTGTTCGCCGGCGGCAGCTACTGGAAGTGGTTTCCACTGCGTGGACTGGTGTCCGACGACTGGAGTTCGCTGGGCACGGTCGACAAGGTACTGGACTACTTCTGGCACATGGCACTGCCGATCGGCGCCATGGTGATCGGCGGCTTCGCGACGCTGACCTTCCTCACCAAGAACTCCTTCCTCGAGGAGATCCACAAGCAGTATGTGCTGACCGCGCGTGCCAAGGGCTTGGTCGAGCGGCGCGTGCTCTACGGCCATGTCTTCCGCAACGCCATGCTGATCGTCATCGCAGGCTTTCCTGCCGCCTTCATCGGAGTCCTGTTCACGGGCTCGCTGCTGATCGAGGTCATCTTCTCGCTCGACGGTATCGGCCTGCTCGGTTTCGAGGCGGCACTCAACCGCGACTATCCGATCATGTTCGGCACGCTCTATTTCTTCGGGCTGATCGGCCTGGTCATGGGGATCCTGGGCGACCTCATGTACACGATCATCGATCCCCGGATCGACTTCGAGGCCCGCAGCTGATGAATCCGCTCAACAGGCGGCGGCTGGCGGCGTTCCGGTCGAGCAAACGCGGCATGATCTCTCTCGCCGTCTTCGGCGTGCTGTTCTTTCTGTCGTTGTTCGCCGAGTTCCTGGCGAACAGCAAGCCGATCCTGATCCGCTACGACGGCGCGTTCTATTCGCCGCTGCTGCGCGACTACCCCGAAACGACGTTCGGCGGCGAGTTCCCGACCAATGCCGTCTACACCGACAAGGAGTTGCAGAAGTCGATCGAGGAGAAAGGCTGGATCCTCTGGCCGCCGATCCCTTACAGCTACGACACGGTGCTCAAGGGCGAAGGCCGCAAGGCCTTGCTGCCGCCCTCCTGGGACCATCTGCTCGGCACCGATGACCAGGCCCGCGACGTGCTGGCCCGGCTGATCTACGGCTTCCGTATCTCCGTCCTGTTCGGCCTCGCGCTCACCGTCCTGAGCACGGTAATCGGCATCTTCGCGGGTGCCATCCAGGGCTATTTCGGCGGCGTCGTGGACCTGATGATGCAGCGTTTCCTCGAGATCTGGTCGAGCATGCCGACCCTCTACCTGCTGATCATCCTGGCGAGCTTCATCCAGCCGGGCTTCTGGGTCCTGCTCGGCATCATGCTGCTGTTCAGCTGGATGGCGCTGGTCGGCCTGGTGCGCGCGGAGTTCCTGCGCGGACGCAACTTCGACTATGTCCGGGCGGCCCGGGCATTGGGTATGATGGATTTCCGCATCATGTTCCGCCACATCCTCCCCAATGCCATGACGGCCAGCCTGACCTTCCTGCCCTTCATCCTGGCCGGGTCGGTTACGACGCTGACATCGCTCGACTTCCTGGGCTTCGGCTTGCCGGTCGGCTCGCCCTCGCTGGGCGAGCTGCTGCTGCAGGGCAAGAACAACCTCAACGCGCCCTGGCTCGCCTTCACCGGCTTCTTCGTCATCGCCCTAATGCTCTCCCTGCTCGTCTTCATCGGCGAGGCAGTGCGCGACGCGTTCAATCCGCGCAAGGTGATGGCATGAGCCGAGAGCCACTCCTCAACGTCAACAACCTGTCGGTCGATTTCGGTACCGGCGAGGCTGCGGTGCGGGCGGTGCGCGGCGTCAGCTTCACGGTCGGCCGCGGCGAGACCGTGGCGCTGGTCGGCGAGTCGGGATCTGGAAAGTCGGTGACGGCGCTGTCGGTGCTACAGCTCCTGCCCTATCCCGCGGCCCGCCATCCGACAGGTAGCATCCGCTTCCAGGGCAAGGAGCTGGTGGGCGCCTCGACGCAGGAACTCCTGCAGGTGCGCGGCAACCGGATCTCGATGATCTTCCAGGAGCCCATGACCTCGCTCAACCCGCTGCACACGATCGAGCAGCAGGTCAACGAGGTGCTGATCCTGCACAAGCGCCTGTCGCGCGCGGCGGCGCGCCAGCGCACGCTCGAGCTGCTCGAGCAGGTCGGCATCCCGGAGGCGGCCAAGCGGCTCGATGCCTACCCGCACCAGCTCTCGGGTGGCCAGCGCCAGCGCGTGATGATCGCCATGGCGCTTGCCAACGAGCCCGACCTTCTTGTTGCCGACGAGCCTACGACGGCGCTCGATGTCACCATCCAGGCGCAGATCCTGAAGCTCCTGAAGAGCCTGCAGGCCAAGTACGGCATGGCGCTGCTGTTCATCACCCACGACCTCGGCATTGTGCGCAAGGTTGCCGACCGGGTCTGCGTCATGACGCGGGGCCGCATCGTCGAACAGGGCCCGGTGGCCGAGGTGTTCGACAACCCGCAGCACAGCTACACCCAGCACCTCCTGTCGGCCGAACCCAAGGGCCGACCTGCCGCGGCCGATCCGGCCGCCCCGGAGATCTTGCGGCTCGACGAGCTCAAGGTGCATTTCCCCATCAAGCGCGGCGTGCTGCGTCGGACCGTCGGCTACGTGAAAGCGGTCGACGGCGTCAGCATCGCACTGCGCGAGGGCCACACGATCGGTCTGGTGGGCGAGTCCGGTTCCGGCAAAACGACGCTGGGCCTCGCCCTTCTCCGTCTCGAGCAAAGCCAGGGCGGCATCCGCTTCGACGGCCGCGACCTGCAGGCGCTCAGCCAGCGCGCGCTCCGGCCGCTCCGCCGCGAGATGCAGATCGTCTTCCAGGATCCGTTCAGCTCGCTAAGTCCCCGCATGTCGGTCGGCGAAATCGTGGGCGAAGGCCTGGAGGTTCATCGCGTCGGCACGAAAGACGAGCGAACCGCACTGATCGACAAAGCGTTGCGCGAGGTCGGCCTCGATCCTGCGGCGCGCGACCGCTATCCGCACGAGTTCTCCGGCGGCCAGCGCCAGCGCATCGCCATCGCGCGCGCGCTGGTCCTCAAGCCACGGCTGATCGTCCTCGACGAACCGACATCGGCGCTCGATATGAGCGTGCAGGCTCAGATCGTCGACCTGCTCCGCGACCTGCAGCAGCGCCATAGGCTGGCCTACCTTTTCATCAGCCACGATCTCAAGGTCGTCCGCGCCTTGGCCGACGAAGTCGTGGTGCTGCGTCACGGCAAGGTCGTCGAGCGCGGACCCGCAGGCCGGATTTTCGACGCTCCGCAAGATCCCTATACGCAGGCCCTGATCGCCGCGGCCTTCAATCTGGAGGCGATCGGCGCGGACAGCCGGGTGGTCGCGACCTGACTTATTTCAGCCTAAAGGAAGGCTAACGCCACTTGCGAGCCTACTGCCGCGAATTTTAGAGTTGTTGCCCAGAAGGGAGGAGTTTCCATGGCCGGTCTTTGCCGTGGTCTGCTCGCCGCAGTCCTTGTCGCTTCCGCCCCTGTCGTCGCAGTGGCGCAATCGAAACCCCTGACACTGGGTACCGCCTCGGTCGGCGGCACTTATTACGTGATCGGCGCCGCGATGGCCGACCTGCTGTCCAGCCGGGCCGGCCTGCAAGTGGTTGCCCAGCAGACGCAGGGTCCCAACCAGAACCTCATGATGGTCGACGACGGCAAAGTTCAGATCGGCATGGTCACTATGGGCGTGGCGCTGCAGGCACTGCAGGGCTCGGCACCGTGGACCAAGGGCAAGAAGTACGAAAGCGTCCGCGCGCTGTTTCCGATGTACGACACGCCCATGCAGTGCATGTCTCTCAAGAAATCCGGCATCACCAGCTTCGCACAGCTCGAGGGCAAGACGGTCGGCATTGGCCCCAAGGCCGGCACGCCGGGCACCTTCTTCCCGCTGATCTTCGACGCGCTCGGCATGAAGGCCTCGTTTCGCAACGGACAGGGCGGCGACATGGGCAACCAGCTCAAGGACGGGCTGATCGACGCCTTCTGCTTCGGCGCGGGCGTGCCGATCCCGATCTTCTCCGAGCTCGACGCCGAGCAGCCGTTGGTCTTCTACACCTGGGCACCGGAGGAACTCGCGAAGATTCGCAAGGCCCTGCCGGAATTCTCCGAAACGACGATCCCCAAGGGTACCTACAAGCAGCAGACCACCGACCAGAAGACAGTCGGCCTGTACAATTTCTCGATCGCCAACAAGGACATGCCGGACGCCACCGCGTACCTGATCACCAAGACGATACTGGAGAACAACGCCGCAATGGTGAAAGCGCACCCCGCGGCGAAGGAAATGATCGCGGCCAACGCCGCGCGCAATACTTTCCTGCCATTCCATCCGGGCGCGGTGCGCTACTACAGAGAAAAGGGGATCAAGCTCGATCCGGCCACGCTGCCGAAGTAGTCGTCGCGCTTGCGGTCCGACTGAGCAGACCATATGAATCGAAGCCGAGCGGGTTCGCCGCGTCAGCGAGCCCAGCCCAAGGGAGGATCCATATGAAGTATCTGCGTCGCGGCCTGATCGTCGCCGCCATCACCCTCACCGCAGCGACGGCCCTCGCTCAGCCCAAGACCATGACCCTCGGAACCGCCTCGGTGGGCGGCACCTACTTCGTCTACGGCGGCGTGGTGGCGAAAATCCTCACGGACAAGACGGGCATTCAGGTCTCGACCCAGCAGACCCAGGGGCCGAACCAGAACGTCATTCTGGTTGAAGACGGCAAGATCGAACTGGGCATGACCACCATGGGCATCGCCCTCCAGGCATGGACCGGCACCGGCGACTGGACGAAGGGCAAGAAGTACGACGCCATCCGCGCCCTGTTCCCGATGTACGACACGCCGCTGCAGTGCGTGGCGCTCAAGAAGTCGGGCATCACCAGCTTCAAGCAGCTCGACGGCAAGACGGTCGGTGTAGGGCCCCGGGCCGGCACGCCCGGCACCTATTTCCCGCTGATCTTCGACGCCTTGGGCATGAAGGCCACGATCCGCAACGGCCAGGGCGCCGACATGGGTAGCCAGCTCGGCGACGGCATCCTCGATGCCTTCTGCTTCGGCGCCGGGCTGCCGATCCCGATCTTCTCCCAGCTCGATGCCGAGAAGGAGGTGGTGTTCTTCACCTGGACCGATGCCGAGATCGCGGCGATCCGCAAGAAGATGCCGGAGTTCTCCGACTCGGTGATCCCCAAAGGCACCTACAAGTCGATGGCCGCCGACCAGAAGACCGTCGGCCTCTACAATTTCGCCATCGCCAACAAGAGCATGTCGGACGACGTGGCCTACCTCGTCACCAAGACCATCCTCGAGAACAACGCCGCCATGGTGCAGGGCCACGCCGCCGCGTCCGAGACCATCGCGGCCAACGCCAAGGCCAACACCTTCCTGCCGTTCCATCCCGGCGCGGTGCGCTACTACAAGGAGAAGGGCATCCAGCTCCCGGCGGCCACGATGCCGAAGTGACGCAGCCCGAGTGAAGCGCCGGGCCACAGGCCCGGACGACGGAACGCCCGCTCCCTTCGGAGCGGGCGTTTTGCTAAGGAGGAAGCGACAGGGGTGCGGGCGACCGCGGCGACAGTCCGCGGCGGCCACCGGGAGGCATGATGGCGGGGACCAAGAACCAGGCGACGGCCGACGCGGGTGACGTCGGGGAAGTCGACGTCGACGACCTCGAATACTCGGGCGGTCGCCGGGAGCAGCGGCCGTGGGAGCAGAAGCTGTTCTTCTGGCTGTGCGCCGGTTTCTCCGCCTTTCACCTCTGGGTGCTGGTGGGGCCGGTCATCGTCAAGGAGATCGACAACGCCTTCGGGCTGGGACAGGTCTTCTATCGCGCGGTCGCCGCCAACATCGACCAGGAGCTGTTCCGCGCCATCCACCTCGCCTGGGGCGCCACGCTGGGCTTCGGCTTCTACAGCATCGCCAAGGGCCGAGGCACGCGGGGCATCCCCTGGTACGACTGGCTGTTCATGCTGGGCGCGCTGGGCTGCGCCGTCTACATGTGGCGCAACCTCGACGAGCTGCAGATGAACCAGGGGGCGCTCTACGACACGCCCGACCTGGTCTACAGCCTGGTCGGCCTGGTCGTGGTCTTCGAGTTCACCCGGCGGACCGCCGGCAACGCGCTCACCATCATCGCCGGCGCGTTCATCCTGTACGCCATGTTCGGCCACGTCTTTCCCGAAGGCTCGCCGCTCTACCACAACAAGTCGCTCCGCGACCTCTGGTTCGCCTTCCCCTACATCTACTCCAACCTCGGCATCTTCGGCCCGACGCTCGAAGTGTCGTCGACCTTCATCATCATGTTCACCGTGTTCGCCGCCTTCCTCGGACGGTCGAAGGCGGGCGAGTATTTCAACGACCTGTCGGTGGCGCTGGTCGGCTGGGCGCGCGGCGGGCCGGCCAAGGTCGCCGTCCTGTCGGGCGTCATGTTCGGCTCGGTCAGCGGCTCGTCGGTCGCCAACGTCGTGGCCTCCGGATCGGTCACCATCCCGATGATGCGGCGCGTCGGCTACGACCGGAACACCGCCGGCGCGATCGAGGCGACGTCGTCGACCGGCGGCCAGATCACGCCGCCGGTGCTGGGCGCCGCCGCCTTCATCATGGCCGAGGCGACCGGCATCAAGTATGCCGAGATCGCCGCCGCCGCGATCATCCCCTGCCTGCTGTTCTACATCGCCTGCTACGCCCACTGCGACCTGCACGCGGCCAAGCACGGGTTGCGCGGCCTGCCGCGCGCCGAGCTGCCGCGGCTCGGGCCGCTGCTGCTGAAGCTCTACATGCTGGCGCCGATCGCCGTGCTGATCTGGGCCTTCGTCACCGGCTACTCGGCCTTCCTGGCGGCCGGCCTCGGCATGGCGCTGTGCGTCGCCGTGAGCTGGCTGAACGGCTTCCGCCGCGAGGGCGGCGGGCTGCGATGGCGGCGCGGCGACGACGTCATGGGCGGGCGCGCCATCGTCGAGGCGCTGGAGATGGGCGCCAAGGACTGCATCCAGCTCGTGGCGGTGTGCGCCGCCGCCGGCATCATCGTCGGCGTGATCGCGCTGACCGGCGTGGGCGGCCGCTTCGCCCAGATCATGCAGGCCATCGCCGGGCAGAACCAGCTCCTCGCCATGCTCTTCACCATGGTGATCATCACCATCCTCGGCATGGGCATGCCGACCACCGCGGCCTACGCGATCGGCGCGGCGGTGGTGGCGCCGGGCCTGCAGCAGATCGGCGTGCCCAAGCTGGTGGCCCACATGTTCATCTTCTACTTCGCCGTCCTGTCGGCGATCACGCCGCCCGTCGCGGTGGCCTCGTTCGCCGCCGCCGGCATGTCCAAGGGCGACCCGTGGAAGACGTCGTGGATCGCCGTGAAGATGGGACTGGCCACCTTCCTGGTGCCGTTCATGTTCTTCTACAGCCCGGTGCTGCTGGGCCAGGGCAGCTTCTGGGAGATCGTCCACGTCTTCGTCACCGCCGCGGCCGGCGTCTGGCTGCTGGCCTGCGCCACCGAGGGCTGGCTCACCGAGGCGCTGTCGCCGGTGCCGCGCGTCATCCTGGCCGCCGCCGCGATCAGCCTGATCACGCCGGGCACGGTCACCGACCTCGCCGGCCTTTTCCTCGCAGCGCTCGCCTGGGCCCTGCAACACTACGTTTTCCGGACACGCCATGCCTGACGCCATCGCCTACATCAGCCGCGACACCGACGGCATCCACTGGCACAAGGTGCTCGAGGCGGGCCTCGGCCCGGTCGACTTCCGCACCCTCGACCGGCTGGGCGACAAGGCCGACATCGAGGTCGCGCTGGCGTGGAAGCCGCCGCGCGGGCTGATCGCCTCGTTCCCCAACGTGAAGCTGATCGTCTCGCTCGGCATGGGCGTCGACCACCTGCTGGCCGACGACCAGTTGCCGAAGGGCGTGCCGATCGTGCGCATCATGGACGAGGGGCTCGTCGGCCAGATGAGCGAGTACGCGATCTACTGGGCGCTGCGCCACCACAGGGACATCGACAAGTACGCCGCGAGCCAGCAGGCGAAGCGCTGGAAGCCGGAGGATTTCGTCGACACGATCCACCGCCGCATCGGCGTGCTGGGGCTGGGCACGATCGGCCAGGACACGGCGAAGAAGTTCGCGCTGCTGGGCTTCCCCACGATGGGCTGGAGCCGCACGCCCAGGACGCTCGACGGCGTCGAGACCTTCCACGGCGCCGACGGGCTCGACCGGCTGGCGGCCAGGGCCGACATCCTGGTGAACGTGCTGCCGCTCACGCGCGACACCAGGGGACTGCTCGACGCGAAGCTGTTCGCGAAGCTGCCGAAGGGCGCCTACCTGATCAACATGGCGCGCGGCGGGCACGTGGTCGACGAGGCGCTGCTGGCGGCGCTGGCCTCGGGCCACCTCGCCGGCGCGGCGCTCGACGTGTTCAACGCCGAGCCGCTGCCGCCCGACCATCCCTACTGGACGCACCCCAGGGTGCACGTGACGCCGCACATCGCCGGCGCCACCAACCCGCGCACCGCCTCGCCGGGCGTCATCGAGAACATCAAGCGGATGCGGGCGGGCCGGCCGCTGATCCACACGGTCGATCCCGTGTCGGGCTACTGATTTCTGGACACCATTTCTGGACGCCTGCGCTGTCCAGAAATGAGTGTCCAGAAATCGGGCCGTTGGAATCGTTGGACAATCCGGGCATTTCTGGACAGCGACTGTCCAGAAATGATCACCTGTCCAGAAATCGCGTCTCGATCGTCCGGAAGATCGCGCGCGCGACCTGCGCCTCGCCACCCTCGGGCCGCCCGGGGCGGCTCGCGTTGTTCCAGGCCATCATGTCGAAATGCGCCCACGGCACGTCGTCGGGCACGAACTCCTTCAGGTAGAGCGCCGCGGTGATCGCGCCGCCGAACGCGCCCGAGGAGACGTTGTTGATGTCCGCCACCTTCGAGTCGAGCATGCGCCGGTAGGGCGCGAACAGCGGCATGCGCCACATCGGGTCGGCGACCGCCTCGCCCGCCGCGACCAGCGCCGCCGCGAGATCGTCGTCGTTGCAGAACAGCGCCGGCAGGTCGGGCCCCAGCGCCACGCGGGCCGCGCCCGTCAAGGTCGCGCAGTCGACCATCATCGCGGGCTTCTCCGAGGCGCCCTCGTGCAGCGCGTCGCACAGGATCAGGCGGCCCTCGGCGTCGGTGTTGCCGATCTCGACGCTGACGCCCTTGCGCGTCGGCACCACGTCGAGCGGCCGGAAGGCGTTGCCCGACACCGAATTCTCGACCGCCGGCACCAGCACACGCAGCCTGACCGGCAGCGACGCGGCCATCACCATCGAGGCGACGGCGAGCACGGTCGCCGCGCCGCCCATATCCTTCTTCATGGTGAGCATGCCGGCCGCGGGCTTGAGGTCGAGGCCGCCGGTGTCGAAGCACACGCCCTTGCCCACCAGCGTCACCTTCGGATCGCCCTCGCGGCCCCACACGAGATCGATCAGCCGCGGCGCGCGCGTCGAGGCGCGGCCCACCGCATGCACCATCGGCCAGTTCTGCCTGAGGAGATCGTCGCCCACGATCACCTTCACCTTGGCCTTGTGCTTCCTGGCGAGATCCTGCGCCGCCGCCGCCAGCTCGGCCGGGCCCATGTCGGCCGACGGCGTGGTGATCAGGTCGCGCGCCATCGTCATGCCCTCGACGATCGCGGTGGCGCGTGCCTTGTCCGCCCCCGCCGGCCACACGAAGCGCGGGCCGGCCTTGCTCTTCTTCGCCTTGTAGCGCTCGAACTTCCACGCGCCCAGACCGATCGCGACGGCGACGTCGGTCGGCGGCACGGGCGCGGGATCGCCTTCCAGCCGCCAGACGCCGGGCGGCAGCTTCGACGGGAGCGCGCCGAAGTCCCACAGCACCGGCTTGTTGGAAATCACGAGGACTGCACCCGAGGCCTTGCCGTCGCGGCCCGGCAGCACGGCGACATCGCCGGCCGATCCGCCGAGCCCCAGCGACTCCAACCAGCCGCGGCGCGCGGCGGACTGCGCCTTCAGCCAGGCGCGCCATTTCGAGGCGGCGACAAACTGCAGGGGGAGCGAAGAAGAGGAACGGTCGACGAACGGCAGCGACATGAGCAGGCTCGCAATCGAGAGGAGAATGGTTAACATTGCCGGTCTAGCTCCATGGCTGGCAAGGAGGCGGTATGGCCGAGTTCACGCTGGTGATCGGCAACAAGAACTATTCGTCGTGGTCGCTGCGCGGCTGGCTGATGGCCAAAATCGCCGGGATCGAGTTCGACGAGATCGTGATCCCGCTCGACCGGCCGGAGACGCAAGGAGCGATCCGCAAGCACTCGCCCTCGGGCAAGGTGCCGGTGCTGCTGCACCGCGGGCTGGCGGTGTGGGAGTCGCTGGCCATCGCCGAGTACCTGAACGACCTCAAGCCCGAAGCCGGCATCTGGCCGCCCTCGGCCGCGGCGCGCGCCCATGCCCGTTCGATCTCGACCGAGATGCATGCGGGCTTCATGGACCTGCGCGAGAACATGCCGATGAACATCCGCGCCTCGTTCCCCGGCAAGGGCATGACGCCCGGCGTGCGCGCCGACATCGAGCGCATCACCTGGATCTGGCGCGACACGCGCAAGCGCTTCTCGACGGCGTTCGGCCAGGACGACGGCTTCCTGTTCGGCAAGTTCGGCGCCGCCGACGCCATGTTCGCGCCGGTGGTGACGCGCTTCAGAACCTTCAGCGTGACCCTCGACGCCGACGCCCAGGCCTACTGCGCCGCCGTGCTCGGCCACCCCGCGATGAAGGAGTGGATCGACGCGGCCGAGCACGAGCCGTGGCTGATCGACAAGTACGAGAACAGGTAGGCGGGCGGCGGGACGATCGCGCCGAACGGGAAAGGCCGGCGTGAGGGGCGCCAGCCTAGGCTTTTTCCTACCAGATTCCTGCTGAACCTGCAACTCCATCGGCGCATGGCTGGGTGACGCGAGCGCATGGCTGCTGGCAGTGCTGGCAGTCGAACCTTCCTAAATCCGTGGGCGCGAACTGGCCCCCGCACCGGCCGCGACCGCCTATACCGCAAACAGTCTCTCTAACGGTCGCGCCACCGGTCGACGCTCTCGGACATTGCTGCGCAATGTCCTGCCGCTCCCTCGGCGAGCTGCGCTCGCCCACGATCCCGCGGGCCGCGTGCTGCAGACGCAGCAATCCTCCGCCGGCAGCGTGCTGCGCACCACCTCGACCACCTACACGGCCTCCGGAAAGCCCGCGACCACGACCGACGCCAACGGCAACGTCACCCGCTTCGCCTACGACCTGCTCGACCGCCGCATCCGGGCGACCGACCCGATGGGCCGGATCACCACCTGGGCCTACGACGCGCTCGGCCGCCCCGTCTCGGTCTCCAACCCCGCCGTCCAGGCGACGCCGCTGGTCTCGCAGGCCTTCACCCCGAACGGCCAGCGCGCCAGCCTGACCGACGCCGCCGGCAATGCCACCACCTACACCTGGGACGGCTTCGATCGCCTCTCGACCACGAGCTGGCCGGGCGGCAGCTACGAGACGCTGGGCTACGACACCGGCGGCAACGTCGTCACGCGCGGCACGCGGGCGGGACAGCCCATCGCCTATGCCTATGACGGGCTCAACCGGCTCGTCACCAAGACGCCGCCGTCGCCCTGGCCGGTCGTGAGCTACGGCTACGACCTCGCGGGCCGCGTGACCTCGGTCTCCGACACCAGCGCGGCGATCCCTCCGATCGCCACGCCGGGCAGCACGACGGCCTACACCGCGACCACCAGCTACGATGCGCTCAACCGTCCCATGGGGGTGAGCTGGACCCCCGCCCCCGCCGCCACCGCGCCCACCGCGGGGCCCGTCGTCACCTTCGGCCACGCCTACAACAAGGCCAACCAGTGGACCGGCCAGACCGCCTCCGACGCGACCTGGATCAGCTATCCGCCCGCCACGCCCGCCACCACGAGCTACACCGCCAATGCCCTGAACCAGTACACGGCCGTCGGCGGCACGACGCCCGCCTACGACGGCAACGGCAACCTCACCTTCGACGGCACCACGACCCTGGGCCACGACTCCGAGAACCGCCTCGTGAGCGCCACAGGCGGCGGCAACACGGCGGCTTATGCCTTCGACCCGCGCGGCCGGCGCAAGGTCCGCAACGTCAACGGCATCACCACCGTCACCGTCACCGGCGCCGACAACCGCGAGCTGCTCGACTACGACGGCGCCACCGGCCAGATCCTGCGCTGGTACGCCTACGGCGCCGGACCAAACGCCGTTCTGAACCAGATGAACGTCGCCGCAGGCACCCGCGACACGCTGCTGCCCGACCTGCTGGGCTCCATCGTGGGCTCCGTCGACTCGACCACCGGCACCGTCGCGCCCTTCGCCTACCGCCCCTACGGCACCACCTCGGCCGCCCCGGCGCAGTTCGGCTACACCGGCCAGAGGATCGACCAGGAGACCGGGCTCTACTACTACCGCGCCCGGCACTATTCGCCGGCATGGGGACGCTTCACCCAGGCCGATCCCATCGGGTACCAGGGCGGGATCAATCTATATGGATACGTTCAGAACGATCCGTTGAACTTCAACGACCCCGAAGGGCTGTTGATGGACGCGATCTCGGGAGGATTCACCAGCCTGCTACAGAGTGTTGGCCCTGCAGTCGGAGGCCTCGCACAAACGGCCATCCAGCCCTATGTCGATTTCTATCAGCGCACGATCGTTGCGCCCTTCTATGCTGGGCTCGGCGCAGTCGCTCAGTCACCAGCGGGAGATCCTGGCCTATACGCCTCGATGCAGGGAATGGGGCCGCCAGGCGCCATTGTTGGTGGAGCAGGTTACGCTGCGACTTCACTTATCGGCAGCCTTGCTCGAGCAGGAGCCGCGCAGGTCAGCGGCGGGGCTGCGAACATCGCAGCAGCACAAAGACTGACGCAAGGCCTTCGATTTGAAGAGGCCAGCTCTGTATTCACAAGTACCGGAACTCTAAGTCCCAACGTGATTGCAAGCTCTCGTCAGATAATCTCTTCTGGACAGGTCAACAATCCGGCAGTGCCGTCTGGGTTTGCCAAGTACGTAACGCCGACTTTCCAAAGTCCATCTGGAAACCTTCAAGTGCACTTCTATCGCAATCCTCACATCAACCAGCAATTCTATGATTTGGACTACAAGGTAGTCTTCAATCGAGGGTTAGGGCCATGATCGTCCGCTGCGTTGAGTTGCTGGACGAGCAAACCGGTCAGACTCTCACAAAGAGCGCGTGGCTGACCGTCGGAAAGCAGTACATCGTCTTGGGCATCTATGTGTCTTTTGGCGCGACGGTTCAGTTTCGACTACTTGGTGACGACGACTCCACGCCTGCCCTCCACGATGCAAGTCAGTTTCAAGTTATTTCTGGCTTCATCCCTTCCGAATGGAAGGTCCGACTAATTCCTCGCAAACTGATGCTAGTGGAGCCGGAACCTTGGCTGACACCCGGCTTTTGGGAGTCATACTTTGATGCGGATCCGAAGGCAGTTGAAGTCTTTCGAGAGAGCTATCGCCGCATAGTTGCTGAGCACGCGACAGGACAAGTTGGTTGAATGGAAGAGTAGTCCTGTGGCCATCGTGAGCTGCAGCTACGATCCACCGGCTATCTCACCTTCGACGGCACAAGCACGCTCAGCCACGATCCCGAGATGCGCCCCTTCCTCCTGATGTGACTTCCTCGAACCGCGTCAGTGCCAAGCGCCGCTCGCTGTACGGCGAGGGCCGGGCTCAGGGTGCGCAATGTCGTGTCGAAACCGCCATGGATCGGGAGCTTACACCCCGGACCCTCTTGATACATGATGCTATTATCTATACTATTGACCGGATAAGTCGCCATATATATGGATAGCAAGCATATCATCGCAGCTCTCGAAGCCGAGGGATGGCGGCTCGTCCGGACGCGCGGCAGCCATCACATGTTCCAGCATCCGACCAAGCCCGGAACCGTGACCGTGCCCCATCCCCGGAAGGACATCCCGACGGGCACCCTGAAGAGCATCGAGAGGCAGAGCGGCGTGCGGCTGCGCTAGCTGCGATCGTGCCGGACGGAGAGGACCATGGCGCTGCGTTACTACTGGGCGATCATCGAGAAAGGTGCGGACGGCTTCTATGCGTTCCTGCCCGACGTGCCGGGCGCCACCGCGGCCGGCGAGTCGGTCGAGGAGGCGCTGCGCTGGCTGGCCGAGATCGCCGCCGATCACATCCGCGACGACCACGAGCGCCACGGCACGCCGCCGCCGCCGGCCGCGCGTCTCGACGAGGTCGCGCACGATCCCGAGGTCGAGGAGCATGCCCGCGTGCTGGTGCCGGTCGAGCTGCCGGCCAGGGCGGTGAAGATCTCCGTCACCATCGACGAGGGCGTGCTGGCGCGCATCGATCGCGCCGCGTCGGAGGCCGGCAGCAACCGCAGCGCCTTCCTGACCGACAGCGCGCTGCGCCACCTGCGCGAGCTGCAGCCCGAGTTCCGGCCGGCCGATGCCGCACGATCGCCCGAGGGCCGCGGCTTCGGCGAAGCGCCGGCGCCGTTCGCCGGAGAGACGGTCGAGGTGCCGGCCGCGCTGTTCGACTGGCTGGGCGAGCAGATCGCGCGGCGGCGCAAACGATAGGGCGGCGCGGCGCGGCTTCAGGAGCGCGCGGGACGCGCGCGGTCCCGGAGGCTCAGACGAGATCGAGTTCGCGCGCC
>CAYQAY010000031.1:0-55464 GCA_964415585.1 uncultured Reyranella sp. | reverse complement strand
CATCAAACTCGCCAGCGCAATCATATGGTTACGTTGAATGTCGATTCAGCCTAGGGCCGTCGCAACGTTCTCCAGGCACTTCGTGAGCTGCCGGCCGACATCACCAGGGCCGACGAGGTTGCGGTCGGCATCCCACGCGACCTGCCCGGCCACGTGTACCAACCGACCGAACGGTGTGCGAACCACCGTAACCTGAGCAAAGCCGAAGGGCCGACTCTCGAAGATGCCCGCCGGCGCCAACATGGTCCGGTTCATGGGCGCACCTCGCCGTGGTTGTCTAACAGCCACTGCCCCATCGTCTCGAGGATGGGCAGCAGGCGGCGCGCCGGCTCGGTCAGCGTGTACTCGACCTTGGGCGGAACCGAGGCGTGGACCGTGCGCGTCAGCATGCCGTCGCGCTCCAGCTCACGGAGCTGGAGGGTCAGCATGCGCTGGGTCGCCTTCGGAACGGCGCGCTGCAACTCGCCGTAACGCAACGTGCCGCCGGCGAGCTGGTAGAGAATGACCGGCTTCCACTTGCCGCCAATCACCTCGAACGCGAGATCGATGGGACAACGGCCGTCCAGATCCGATGTCTTCATGGGGTCCTGATGAGGGCTCTGACAGGTACAGACATGTGCCTATGGCACAGTTTTGTGCATTCTTGCGACCCTCGCCGCAAGGCGCGACATAGGCGCCATGAGCGCCGCCACGCCCCTCGCCGTCCCCACCGATGCCGTTGCCGTCCTCGACTTCTGGAAAGAGGCCGGGCCCGACAAGTGGTTCGCCAAGGACGACGCTTTCGACGCCCTCTTTCGCAGCCGCTTCCTCGCCCTGCACGAGAAGGCCGCGGCCGGCGAGCTGCGCCATTGGCTCGACACGCCCGACGGCGCGCTGGCGCTGCTGCTCCTGCTCGACCAGTTCCCGCGCAACTGCTTTCGCAACACGCCGCGCATGTACGCCACGGATGCGCTGGCGCGCGAGATGGCCGCCGAAGCGATCGCGCGCGGCCAAGACCGACTGATCCCGCAGGAGATGGCGCATTTCATGTACCTCCCCTACGGGCACTCCGAAGACCTTGCCGACCAAGCACGCTGCGTGGCGCTCAGCGAGCGACTGGGCGAGCCCAATCTCAGGCATGCCCGCCATCACCACGATCTCGTGAAGCGCTTCGGCCGCTTCCCTCATCGCAACCCGATCCTCGGCCGCACGATGACGGCCGAGGAGCAGGCGTATCTCGACGAGGGCGGCTACAAGGGCTGACAGCTGGGCGGGCATCCGGCTTTCGCGCTAGTGTCCATGCTATGCGCTGGATCGCCCTACTCCTTCTTGGCTTGCTCTCCGCACTCCCCGCCGCCGCGCAAACTCAGTGGGCCGTTGCGTTCGGACCTCCGTCCGCGTCCGAAGGTGCGAAGTTCGGCTACGTATTGGAAGGCGACACCCTCTTCAGCACGCTGTTTGCCTATTGCCTCGAGGGCACGAGGAAAGTCGTGGTCCTTGCCGGTGTCGGCGAACACCCTCCAAATGATCGCGAGAGCAGCTTCACGCTAGCCGTAAATGGTGAGCCACCAATCACGGTAAGCGGCATTTCCGAACCATCATTGATGGACGGGCGCTATTGGCTAAAGGCAACCCTCGACCTGGAGCATCCGCTGTTCAAGCTGCTATCGAAAGGCCAGCCGATGACCTACATCGCCGGTTCGACGCGCGTTTCACTCAGCGCGTCGAATCTGACGGCCACACTGCTTCGGTGGCGTAACGCCTGCCGCTAGCTACTTCGCGTACTTGCCCGTGAGCTGAGGCGTGTGCGGTCCCTTGTGGCCCGCATCCTTGTGTTGCGAGCGCGTGGTGCGTGCCCAGGTACGCTTCAGCTCGTCCTTCACGTTGAACCTGAGCGTGCCCACCTTCTCGATGGTCAGCTCGACCTTGTCGCCATCCATGAAGGAGTGCAGGCCGCGATGGTTGGTGCCCGTGGCGACGACGTCGCCGGGCTCGAGCGTGTGAATCGAGGAGAGCCACTCGATGACGCGCGGGATGTGGTGTGCCATGTCGTCGGTGTTGAACTTCTGCATGGTGACGCCGTTGTTCTTGAGCTCGACGCCGAGCTTCTGCGGGTCGGCGATCTCGTCGGCGGTGACGAGCCAAGGCCCGATCGGCGCGAAGGTGGCCCGCGACTTCATCTGGAAGAAGACGTTGCCCGGCGGTGGCAGGCCACGGGCCGAGCCGTCGACGAAGCAGGTGTAGCCAAAGATGTACTGCTTGTAGTCGGCTGCCTTCACGTTGGAGGCGCGCTTGCCGATCACAAGCGCGAGCTCGGCCTCGCCCTCGAAGATCGTGGCCGGTACGTCGGGCAACACCATCGTGTCGCCGTCGCCGATCACCGCGGTCGCGGCCTTGTGGAAGGCGTTGATCGCCGGCTTCTCCTTGAGAGTGCCGTCTTCCATGTAGTTGACGGCCATGCAGTCGATATTGCCCGGCCGCGGCACCGGCGCGCGCAGCCGCACGCTCGACAGCGCCACACCCTTGCCGGTGGCGGCCTGCTCGAGTTTCGGCTTGTACCTGTCCCAGTGCTCGATCACGCCCGCGATCAGGTCGCGCGTGTCACGGTGCGGCAGGTCCTTGGCGACGTCGGTGACGTCGACCACCTGGTCGCTTTTGACGACGCCCAGGCGGAAATCGTCGAAATAGCAAAGCTTCACTTCTCATCTCCCTTCACTGCGCTTCACCGGGCAGGACTTGCCGCCGAGATGGCACGCCACACGTTCTCCGCCGTCGCGGGCATCGCCACGTCCTTCACGCCGAGCGGCGCCAGCGCGTCGATCACGGCGTTCATCACCACCGGCATGGCGCCAACCGTGCCCGCCTCGCCCGCGCCCTTGGCGCCCAACGGATTGTACTTGGTCGGCACCGGGTTCGACTTGATCTCCATGCTGCAGAGCATGTCGGCGCGCGGCATCGTGTAGTCGAGGAAGCTCGCGGTCAGGAGCTGGCCGCTCTTGCGGTCCCACACGACCTGCTCGCCCAGGATCTGGCCCACGCCCTGCGCCACGCCGCCGTGGATCTGGCCCTTGAGGCCGAGCGGGTTCATCACGGTGCCGACGTCGTCGACCACCGCGTAGCGGTCGAGCTTCACCACGCCGGTCTCGGGGTCGACCTCGACCTCGCAGATGTGGCAGCCGTTGGGGAAGGTGTCCTTCTCGGCCTTGAAGGTGGCGCTCTCGTAGAGGCCACCCTCGAACTTGGCCCCCCCTATTCCCTTGGGCGGCCATTTGGTCGGATTGAACGCAGCCTTGGCCACTTCCTTGAGCGTGATCGCCTTGTCGGTGCCCTTGACCCGGAAGGTGCCGTCGCCGAACTCGATGTCCTGCTCACCGGCCTCCAGCAGATGCCCGGCCAGCAGCTTGCCCTTGGCGATGACCTTGTCGGCCGCCTCGAAGACCGCCGAGCCACCCAGCACGGTCGAGCGCGAACCGTTGGTGCCCATCCCGAAGGCCACGCGGTCGGTGTCGCCGTCGATGTATTGCACCTCGTTCGGGTCGATGCCGAGCCGCTCGTTCAGGATCTGCTTGAACATGGTCTCGTGACCCTGCCCCTGCGCCTTGGTGCCCATCAGCAGTGCGGCCGTTCCGGAGGGATTGAAACGGATCTCGGCGTACTCCGGCTGTGCCGGTCCGGCCGCCTGCTCGATCGCGTTCACGATGCCGAGCCCGCGCAGCTTGCCGCGCTTCTTCGACTCCTCTGCACGCGCGGCGTAGCCGTCGACATCGGCGAGCTCGAGCGCCATGTCTAGGTTCTTCTCGAACTCACCGCAGTCGTAGAACGGGCCGGCCGGGCTCTGGTAGGGCAGCGCCGAAGGCGCCAGCATGTTCTTTCGCCGCAGCTCGATACGATCGACGCCAAGCTCGCGCGCGGCATCGTCGATCAGCCGCTCGATGAGGTAGATCGCCTCTGGCCGCCCCGCGCCGCGATAGGGCGCCGTCGGGTTGGTGTTGGAGAGCACGCCGACCACGTTGATGTAGGTCTTGGGAATCGCATAGACACCCAGCACCGTGCCGATCTGGCCGAACGGCGAGAGCAGGTTGCGGTCCGAGCCGACATAGGCGCCGATGTTGGCCAGCATGTTGAGGCGCAGCGCGACGATCTTGTTGTTCTCGTCGAGCGCCAGCTCGATCTTGCCGACATTGTCGCGGCCGTGCTCGTCGGCCATCACCGCCTCGGAGCGCTCGCAGGTCCACTTCACCGGCCGCAGCAGCTTGCGCGCCGCCCACAGGGTCAGCCTGTGTTCGACATACTGCCAGCCCTTCGTGCCGAAGCCGCCGCCCACGTCGTGGGCGATCACCCGCATCTTGCTCTCGGGCACCTTGAAGACGTTTTGCGCCAGCATATTGCGCACGCGGTGGGGGTACTGTACGTCGGCGTAGAGCGTCATGCGGTCCTCGCCCTGGTCATAGACGCCGAGCGTGCCGCGCGGCTCCATGTACTGGGCGTGCACGCGCGTGATCACGTAGCGGCGCTTGATGACCTTCGCTGCGCCCTTGATCGCCTCCTCGGCCGCCGCCTTGTTGCCGCGCTCCGTGAAGTTCGAGACGTTGTCCGGGCAGTCGTCCCATACCGCGGGCGCGCCCGGCTTCACCGTGTCCTCGGTGAGCGTCACCGAGGGCAGCGCCTCGTAGTCGATCTCGACCAGCTCGGCCGCGTCCTTGGCCTCGGCCAGCGTCTCGGCCACGACCATCGCCACCGGATCGCCGACATAGCGCACGCGATCGGTGACCAGCGGCGGCCGTTGCGGGGCGAACATCGGTTTACCGTCCGGCCGCTTCCTCGGCATGTTGGCCTTGGGCATGCCGAGGCCGTCGGCGGCGACGTCGTGGCCGGTGTAGACGGCTAGGACACCCGGCGCCCGCGACGCCGCAGCAGTGTCGATCCTGGTGATCTTCGCGTGGGCATGCGGGGAGCGCACGAAGACCGCATGGACCTGGCCATGCATGTTGACGTCGTTGATGAAGCGGCCCTGGCCGCGCAACAGGCGCGGATCCTCGAAACGCACCACCGGCTGGCCGATGCCGTACTTGCCCATGCGTCCTCACCCTACCTATTCTTCTCTCCGACAATAACGGGAGTTCGCCCAATGAAAAGCTACAAGGTCGTCGAGTTCGGTCAGCCGCTGCAGAAGGTCGAGGCGGCGAACCCCGCGCCGCAGGGCACCGAGGTGCTGGTGCGCGTCACGGCCGCCGGCGTCTGCCACAGCGACGTCCACCTGTGGGAAGGCTTCTTCGACATGGGCGGCGGCAACAAGGTGTCGACGCAGAAGACGATGAACCCGCCGCGCACCATGGGCCACGAGATCGTGGGCGAAGTCGTGGCGCTGGGTCCCGACGCGAAAGGCGCCAAGGTCGGCGACAAGGCGGTGGTCTACCCGTGGATCGGCTGCGGCAAGTGCTGGTACTGCAACACCGGCATCGAGCATCTCTGCCCGACCCCGCGCGCACTCGGTGTGAACAACGACGGCGGCTATGCAGACCATGTGCTCGTGCCGCACGGCAAGTACCTTTATCCCTACGGCAGCCTGCCGACCGAGCTCGCCTGCCTCTATGCCTGCTCGGGCATCACCGCCTTCAGCGCCGTGAAGAAGGCCGAAGGCCAGGACGGCGGCAAACCGATCCTGGTGATCGGCGCGGGCGGCGTCGGCCTGATGGGAGTGCGATTCGCCAAGTCGGTGCTGGGCCGCGAGCCGATCGTGGCCGACATCGACGAGAACAAGCGCAGGCTCGCCCTGGAGAACGGCGCCGTCGCCGCGCTCGACCCGCGCGACAAGGATGCGCGCAAGCAGATCCAGCAGCTGACCGGCGGCACCGGCGTCGGCGCAGCCATCGACTTCGTGGGCGCCGAGAGCTCGGCGCAGTTCGGCCTGCGCGCGCTCGGCCGCGGCGGCCGCCTCGTGATCGTCGGCCTGTTCGGCGGCACCTTCTCGATCCCGCTGCCGATGTTCGCCTTCACCGGCTGCCAGATCGTGGGCTCCGTCACCGGCAGCCCGGCCGAGATGAAGGAGATGATGGACCTCGTGACCGGCGGCAAGGTGACGCCCGTACCGATCGTCAAGCGCAAGCTCGACGAGGCCGATGCGACGCTGCAGGAACTGCGCAAGGGCCTGATCATGGGGCGCGCCGTCCTCGTACCGTAAGTCATCGTCAGTGAGCCAGGCCGGACGCGCCCTCTCCTACGCCTTCGAGACGGCAACACTCAAACCAAAGCCAGCGTTCTTCATCCGCGCCGAGCCCCTGAAGCTCGGCGAGGTGGATGCAGAGCAGTCGTTCCGACCGGATTTCCTGCGCTTGCAGAGGGCGACGCCGCGCCTGGAGGGCGGCAGCTACGCGCAAGGTCTTTTGCTTCTGACCAAGCACAAGGAGGAGAACTTCGCCAACGTCGCACGCGGCTGGGCGCTGCTCGCCCCCGGGGGCACGCTGGTCTGCGCCGGCGCGAACGACGACGGCGCAGCGAGCTTCGAGAAGCATGTCGGAAAGGCGTTCGGCCCGGTCGAGACGTTCTCCAAGTTCCACAGCCGCGTTTTCTGGTTCGCCAAGGGCGAACGCACGCCGCCCGACTACTGGCAGAAGCTCGCAACGCTGCAGCCCGTGGACGACGGCTCGTGGATGAGCCAACCCGGCATCTTCTCCTGGGACAGGATCGACGACGGCTCGGCCCTGCTTGCTCGCCACCTGCCGGCCGATCTCGCTGGCCGCGTCGCCGACTTCGGCTGCGGCTGGGGCTACCTCGCGCGCGAGGTGCTGCGCTCGCCCGCCGCGACGTCGTTCGATCTCATCGATGCCGAGCACCGCGCACTGGAAGCGGCGCGCGCCAATGTGACCGACCCGCGTGCCTCGTTCCACTGGCTCGACCTGACGGCCGAGAAGCCACCCGGCACCTACGACGCGATCGTCTGCAACCCGCCCTTCCACACCGGCCGCGCGTCGGTGCCGGAGCTCGGGCAGAAGGTCATCGAGGCGGCGGCCCGTGCGCTCGAGCCCGGTGGCGCGCTCTACATGGTCGCCAACCGCGGCCTGCCCTACGAGCCGACGCTCAAGGCGCACTTCGCCTCGTTCGAGACGCTGGCCGACAATAACAAGTTCAGGGTGACGCGCGCGGTGCGCTGAAGCGGCCGGCGATCAGGAACTCCTTGTTCCCTTCCGCGCCCTCGATCGGGCTCTCGGTCGTACCCAGCACGGTCCAGCCCGGCTGCTCGGCCAGCCAGGCCGCGATGGTGGTCCGCACCTCCTCGTGCAGCTCGGGCTCGCGCACGATGCCGCCCTTGCCGACGCGGCCCTTGCCGACCTCGAACTGCGGCTTGATGAGGGCCACGAGATGCGCACCGTCGGCCGCAAGCGCCAGCGCCGCCGGCAGCGCGGTGCGCAGGCCGATGAAAGAAGTGTCGCACACGATGAGGCCGACCGGCTCGGGGACCTGCGCCCTCGTAACGTCGCGGATGTTCGTCTTTTCCATCGAAACCACGCGCGGATCGGAGCGCAGCTTCCATGCGAGCTGGTTGGTCCCGACGTCGATGGCATAGACCTTGGCTGCACCACGCTGCAGCAGGCAGTCGGTGAAGCCACCGGTCGAGGCGCCGACATCGAGCGCGATGCGTCCCGTGACGGGAATGGCGAAGTGACCCAGCGCCTTCTCGAGCTTCAACCCGCCCCGGGACACATAAGGATGCGGCTGGCCGCGCACCTCGAGCGGCATATCCGGCGCGACACCGTAGCCTGCCTTGTCAAGACGCTTGTCGCTTGAGAAGACGAGCCCGGCCATGACGAGGCGCTGCGCCGCGGCACGCGTCTCCGCGAGCCCGCGCTCCACCAGCGTCACATCAAGTCTTGTCTTGGCCGCCATGCTTCCCCTGCTAGCATGGCCTGCATGACCGCAAAACTTCTGCCCACGAATCTGTTGGACGGCGAGCGCGCCCTGATCACCGGCTGTGCGGGCGGCATCGGCCGCGGCATCGCCAAGGCCCTCAAGGGGGAGGGCGCCATCGTCCTCGGCAGCGATATCGCCGCACCACCGGCGGAGGACGGCATCGACTTCCTCGAGGCCGATCTCGGCCAGCGCGACGGCTGGAAGAGCCTGCTCGACGCCGCGGTGAAGAAGCTCGGCACCATCTCTCTCTTCGTCCACGCTGCGAGCCCTCGCCGCCTCGAGGTCGATACACCGCTGTCGGTCAGCGAGGAGACGTGGGACGCCATGACCGACATCAACCTGCGCACCGGCTTCTTCCTCGCCCGCGAGATCGGCCGCCATATGCGGGACAACAAGGTGAAGGGCCGCATGATCCTGGTGACCTCACAGCACCGCGAAACGCCGCGCAACTTGCCGCACTACAGCGCCTCCAAGGCCGGCACGACCATGGTGATGAAGGAGCTGGCGCGCGTGCTGGCGCCGTCCGGAATCAGGGTGAATGCAATCGCGCCCGGTGCCATCCCCGGCGGCGGTTTCGTGGCCGACGATCTCTCCGCCTTGGTCGAGCACATTCCGCTCGGTCGCCCGGGCACGCCCGACGATGTCGCCCAGATGGCTGTCGCCGTTCTGTCGGAAAGATTTGGCCGATATGTGGTGGGTACGACAGTAGAAGTTGATGGTGGAATAGGCCTTATGAGCTGGATTCCTTCCAAGGCTTGACCGGCAGCCGCCCGGGCGCGAACGTGCGCCGCTTCACAGGAGGACCTCATGACGCTTCGCATCAATTCCATCGCGCCTGACTTCAAGGCGGAGACGACCCAGGGTCCGATCGAGTTCCACAAGTGGATCGGTGACGGCTGGGCGATTCTGTTCTCGCACCCGAAGGATTTCACGCCGGTCTGCACGACCGAGCTCGGCTATATGGCCGGCCTCAAGCCCAAGTTCGACGCAATGAACACGAAGATCATCGGGCTGTCGGTTGACCCGGTGGCCAACCACTCCAGGTGGGCGAAAGACATCGAGGAGACCCAAGGCCACGCCGTGACCTATCCCATGATCGGCGATCCGGAACTAAAGGTGGCGACCGCCTACGACATGCTGCCCGAGGGCGCCGGCACGACGTCGGAGGGCCGCACCGCTGCAGACAACGCCACCGTACGCTCGGTGTTCGTCATCGGTCCGGACAAGAAGATCAAGGCGATGCTCACCTACCCGATGAGCACCGGCCGCAACTTCGACGAGGTATTGCGGCTCCTCGAAAGCTGCCAGCTCACGGCCAAGCACCAGGTGGCGACGCCGGTCAACTGGAAGAACGGCGAGGACGTCATCATCGTCCCGGCCGTCTCGGACGAGGCCGCCAAGGCCAAGTACCCGAACGGCTGGAAGGCGCCGAAGCCGTACCTGCGCATCGTGCCGATGCCGAAGGGCTGATCGCCCCGTCAGCCTCGTGCGCGCTCGGACGACCGGCCGAGTGCCGCGAGCGCGGTGGCCACGATCTGCGGCGCATTGAGGCCGGCCCATTCGTACTGCCTGGCAGGCGAGGCGTGGTCGATGAAACGGTCGGGCAACACCATCGGACGCACCTTGAGACCGTGGTCGAGCAGGCCAGCGCTCGCGAGATGCTGCAGCACGAAGCTCGAGAAGCCGCCGATCGAACCCTCCTCGATGGTGATAAGCACTTCGTGCTCGCGCGCCAGCCGACGGATCAGGTCGGTGTCGAGCGGCTTGGCGAAGCGGGCGTCGGCGACCGTCGTGCTGAGCCCCTTGGCGCCGAGATCCTCGGCCGCCACCAGGCACTCGCCGAGCCGGGCCCCGAAGTTCAGAAGGGCAATCTTGGTACCTTCGCACACGATGCGGCCCTTGCCGATCTCGAGCGGCGTGCCCCTGGCAGGCAGCTCGACACCGACGCCTTCGCCGCGCGGATAGCGGAAGGCAGAGGGGCGGTCATCGATCGCCGCCGCCGTGGCCACCATGTGCATCAGCTCGAGCTCGTCGGCCGCCGCCATCACGACGAAGTCCGGCAAGCAGCCGAGGTAGGCCACGTCGAACGATCCCGCGTGGGTCGCCCCGTCGGCGCCGACCAGGCCGGCGCGGTCGATGGCGAAGCGCACCGGCAACTTCTGGAGGGCGACGTCGTGCACCACCTGGTCGTAGGCGCGCTGCAGGAAGGTGGAATAGATCGCCGCGAACGGCTTGAAACCCTCCGTCGCCAGGCCAGCCGCAAAAGTGACACCGTGCTGCTCGGCGATCGCCACGTCGAAGCTGCGGTCGGGAAAGCGCTGGGCGAACTTGTCCAGGCCGGTCCCCGACGGCATCGCCGCAGTGATCGCCACGATCTTCCTGTCGGCCTCGGCCTCGGCGATCAGCGCCTTGGCGAACACCGCCGTATACTGCGGCGCGTTGGCGACCGGTTTGGCCTGCTTGCCGGTGATGACGTCGAACTTCACGACGCCGTGGTACTTGTCGTCGCTCGCCTCGGCGGGCGCGTAGCCCTTGCCCTTCTTGGTGACGACGTGGACCAGGATCGGCTTGTCGAGCTTGCTGTCACGGGCGTTCTTCAGCACCGGCAGCAGGTGTTCGAGATTGTGACCGTCGACCGGACCGACATAGTAGAAGCCCAGCTCGTCGAACAGCGTACCGCCCGCCACGAAGCCGCGCGCGAACTCCTCGGCGCGACGCGCCGCCATCTCGAGCGGCTTGGGCAGCGTCTCGGCAAAAGTTCGGCCGAGGTTGCGCAGCGTCACGTAAGGCCGGCCGGACAGCAGACGCGAGAGATGGCCCGACAAGGCGCCGACCGGCGGGGCGATCGACATGTCGTTGTCGTTCAGCACCACGATCAGGCGCGAGCGCAATGCGCCGGCATTGTTCATCGCCTCGTAGGCCATGCCGGCGCTGAGCGCCCCGTCGCCGATCACGGCGACCACGTTGTTGTTGCCGCCCGCGAGGTCACGCGCCACGGCCATGCCGAGGCCGGCCGAGATGGAGGTCGAGGAGTGCGCCGCGCCGAACGGGTCGTATTCGCTCTCGGCCCGGCGCGTGAAGCCGGAGAGCCCGCCCTCCTGGCGGAGCGTGCGGATGCGGCTGCGCCGGCCGGTGACGATCTTGTGCGGATAGGCCTGGTGGCCGACGTCCCAGATCAGCCGGTCCCTAGGTGTGTCGAAGATGTAATGCAGCGCGACCGTGAGCTCGACCACGCCCAGGCCGGCGCCGAGATGGCCGCCGGTGACCGAGACAGCCGAGATCGTCTCCTGCCGCAGTTCGTCGGCGAGCTGCCGGAGCTGGTCGGCCCTCAACCGACGGATGTCGGCGGGCACGTCGACGGTGTCGAGGAGCGGCGTCGTACTCTGGCCGGTCATGGCACTCACTATACTCCTGCCCGGCGGCTCACGCCCGCCGGCTGACGACGAAATTGGCGGCCTGCTTTAGCAAATCCGCAGAGGGGCCGAACGGTTCAAGATGCGCGGCCGCCTGTCGCGCCAACAGTCCGGCCTGCGACCGCGCCCGCTCCAGCCCGAGGATCGACACGAATGTGGCCTTCCCCGCCGCCACGTCCTTACCCGGAGTCTTGCCGAGCTCGACCACGTTGCCCTCGACGTCGAGCAGGTCGTCGACGATCTGGAAGGCGAGCCCCAGATCGTGGGCATACGCCTGCAGCGCCAGCCGCATCGGCTCGCTCGCCTTGCCGAGGACGGCGCCCGCCGTGCAGGAGAACGAGATCAGCGCACCGGTCTTCAGCCGCTGCAGACGCGTGATGGCGCCGATCGACATGCCCTCCGCGCCCTGTTTCTCGGCCAGCAGGTCGAGCATCTGCCCGCCCACCATGCCCTGCGCGCCCGAGGCCTTGGCGAGTTCTGCCACCAGATGCGCGCGCACCGCCGGATCACCATGCGTGTCCTCGTGCGCTAGCACTTCGAAGGCCAGCGCCTGCAGGGCGTCGCCCGCGAGGATCGCCGTCGCCTCGTCGAACTGCCTGTGGCACGAGGGCTTGCCGCGCCGCAGGTCGTCGTCGTCCATCGCCGGCAGGTCGTCGTGGATCAGCGAATAGGCGTGCACAAATTCGACGGCGCTCGCCGCGCGCAGCGCCGGTATCGTACCCACCCTGAACAGGGTGGCGCCCGCCAGCACGAAGAACGCCCTCAGCCGCTTGCCGCCATCCAGGCTCGAATAGCGCATCGCCTCGAACACACGCGCCTCGCCCGTGTCGCCGGAAGGCAGCAGGCGATCCATGGTGCGCTCGACGGACTCCGCGGCGAACGCAAGAGCGGCGTCGAAATGACGGTGTGACGACAGCGGCATGGACGGACGGGTTAGCCGAGGTCGGCGGGTTGTGCGGCGACCGATCCGTCGGCCGAGAACACGATTTTATCGACCTTCATCTTGGCCTCGGCGAGCCGCTGCTCGCAGTGGCGCTTCAGCAGCGCGCCCCGTTCGTAGGCCGAAATCGCCTCGTCGAGCTTAACCTGGCCGCGCTCGAGCTGCTGGACGATGCCCTCCAGTTCCTTCAGCGCATCTTCGAAAGAGAGTGCCGCGATGTCCTTGGGCAGTGCGGGTTCCTTGGCCAATTTCGCCTCTTCATTCACTTCTGGCGGGGGTCGCGCCGGATCGTAGCCGGCCGGCCCCGACATGTCGAAAGATGCCGGCCGCGTCATGGTTTGAGGGCGGAAACGCCTGATTCCGTGAGGAAAATCGTCAGCTTTCAACTGTGGATAGCAATGCACGCATCTGTAACATGGCCGCTTTGCATGTTCGCACGCCAAAATCCGCGTCTCACGATTGCGACACCGGCAGCCGAATGGCACGTTTCGCCCCGCAAAGAAATAAACAGCCATTTACCAAGGAGCCAAACGCCCATGGGCAACGTCAGCCATCTCGTCACCCGGACCGCCGCCTTCCAGAGCTCGGTCGAGAACGGTCTCGCCGAGGGATCGAACGGCAAGGACCGCCAGTTCGTCACCGCTCTCGCCCGTGGCCTCGACATCCTGCGCGCCTTCCACGCGGGCGAAGGCATGCTGGGCAACCAGGAGATCGCCCACCGCACCGGCCTGCCGAAGCCGACCGTCGCGCGTCTCACGCACACGCTGACCGAGCTGGGCTACCTCAACTACATACGCCGCTTCCGCAAGTACGAGCTCGGTGCCTCGGTGCTGGCGCTCGGCTATGCCGCGATCTCGTCGATGGACGTGCGCCGCGCCTCGCGCCAGCCGCTGGAGCAACTCGCGCACGCGCTCAACGCTTCGACGGCACTGGGCGGCCGCGACCGTCACTCGATGATCTACCTCGAAGCCTGCCGCGGCCCGTCCGTGGTGGCCATCACGCACGACGTCGGCACACGCGTGCCGATGGCGAGCACGGCGATGGGCCGCGCCTACCTCTTCTCGCTGCCCGACGTCGATCGCAACAAGCAGATCGATGCGATCCGCCGCCGCTGGCGTGACGACTGGGCCAAGGTGAAGACCGGCCTCGAGCGTTCTTTCAAGGAGCTGACAGATCGTGGCTTCTGCGTCACCTGGGGCGAGTGGCTGCCCGAGCTCTGCGGCGTCGGGGCGCCGCTGCGCAACTCCGACGGCACTGCTGCCTACGCGGTCAACGCCTCGGCGCCGATCTACCAGATCAGCCGTGACCGCCTCGAGGCCGACTGGGGCCCGCGCCTGGTCAAGGTCGCGCGCGACATCCGCACCGGCATGGCGGCGCAGCCGTCGATGTCGACGCAAGGCGCGCCGGTCCGCCCGGCCATGAGCAACGGCAACGGCCACCGCACCCCGATGTCGACGATGGGCCGCCGCTAAGGGGTGCCCTCGCCTTCATCCCGGCTTTCCAGACATGGCGATCCAACGACCGGCCGATGCTCGGCCGGTCGCTCCCTATGAGTTCCGCGGCTTCAACGGCCTGATCGGCCACGAGGTCGTGGCTTGGCGTGCCGGCTTCGTCGAGATGCGTCTCAAGGTGCGGCCCGAGCTCTGCAACGCCAATGGCCTGCTGCACGGCGGCGTGCTGATGACGCTTCTCGATTCGGCGAGCGGCTTCGCCTGCACCTTCAACGAGACGGCGACGGCACGACGCCTTTCCGTGACGCTCGCTTTCACCACGCAGTTCATCAAGGCGGCGCGCGAAGGCGATGTGCTGAAGATCCTGGGTGCCTGGCGGCCCTCGACCAGCCAGAGCACCTTCGCCGCCGAGACCGAAATCTACGACCAGAACGGCGACCTGATCGCTACCGGCGCCGGTACGTTCCGCTACCTCAAGGGCGAGCGCAGCGACGGCACTCTGACCTTCGTCGAACAAAAGGCTGCAGACTAAGCCGACACCTTCGAGCCGAGCTTGTAGCGCAGCCACATCGTACCGCCCTCCAGCACCTCATGGCTGGCGAGCACCATGCTCTCGATCGGTGCCGGGCCGAGATCGGTGTCGCCCGAGTTGAACACAATCGGCCCGCCTGTGCTGCCGTCGATCACCGGGCAGATCACCAGACTCAGCTCGTCGATCAGGCCGGCCCGCAACAGCGCGCCGTTGGCTCCGCCGCCGCCTTCCAGCATGATCCGCTCGATGCCCAGCTCGCGGTTCAGCGTCTCGAGTGCAGAGGCGAGGTCGATCTCGTTCTTGCCGGCGAAGATGTAGGACACCCCGTCGGCGCGCAGGCCCGCGAGGTGACTGTCGAGCACGGCCTCGGTCAGGATCACCAGGATCGGATCGCCGCCGATGTCGCGGCGCGCCCACACCGCCTTGCCCTTGCCGTCGAGGAAGATGCCCCAGGCCTTCGCTTCGCGCTGCGCGAACCAGTTCTCGCGCGGGAACACTTCGCGGCTCGGCGGATAGTGCCGCTCCCCGCCCTTGGCGAACTCCTGGGCGGTGACGCGCCCGCACAGCCACGAACCGCCGCCCATCTGGTCGTGCAGCTTCTCGAACAGGTTGGGCACGACATTGGCCTTGGGCCGCCAGCGGCTTCCCCAGATCCGCCCGTCGACGCTGCAGACCATGTGGCAAAGGACATACGGCTTCATATGCCGCAGCTTAGCCTAAAGAGCGGAGATCAGCCGAGGGGGATGCGGGCCACGTGCCGATGCGTGGTCTGGCCGATCAGGCTGTGCACCAGCACGACCTCGCGGGCCGTCCAGCCGATCGGCTCGACGTCTTGTTCTGCGACGTGCTTGCCGTCGCGCAGCAGCGTGAGGTGCGGCGTGAAGCGACGTGCCGACCGCGGCGTCGGATCGAGCAAGTCGCCCAGCCGCTGGTGCAGCACCTGGAGTCCGATCGTCGTCTCGTCGCCCGACAGCACGAAGGCACCGTTCCGGAAGCTCAGCACCCGGTCGAAGTCGATGCGGAAAGCCGGCATGGCGAGCGTCGACGCCCGCTCGGCCAGTAGGCCGATCCTCCCTGAGAGCGAGACATCCGCCCTCTCCTCCGCGACATGCAAGGTCACGTGAAAATGCTCGGGCCTCAGTAGCCGTCCGGTCAGTCCATGTTCACGACGCCAGCGCTCAGCATGCTCGGCGATCGCCGCTGCCGTCTTTTCGTCGGGCAGGATGGCGAAGAACAGGCGGTCCGTTGCGGGTCTGCCGGCGGGCCGAAGCCCGGCCTGACGTCGTCGAAGGCGCTGGGCAGCCACCCGCGAGACACTGTGATCGGCAAGCCCCGGCAACCGGAGTTGTCCCTCGAACGCCTCTGCCGTCGACCCGAAAAGACCTCGCATTTGCTCACCTCTGCAGTGGTTGTTCACTATATGTTCTTTTTGTGGATAAAGCAAGTGGCGCGCCCTGATAGACTCAGTTCATGCGTGTCCGCGGGTTCTACGAGTGGGGCCACGCCCTCCACATCCTTGATGCCGAAACCCATGGGTTCGGACGGGCCGACATCGAGTCCGTGGAGAGCTTCTGGGCCTTCGGCGACATGCACAGCAGCGCGGCGGGCTTCGTGCTGCAGCTACGGGACGGACGTCGTCCCTACATCGACTTCTTGCACTGGCATGGCTTCGAGCAGGACGAGGATTTCCGGATCGAGGTCGAGTTCCTGCCGTCCGGTCAGGCTCATCCCGCGCCACGGCCGCACGACGAGCTGCCGTGGCCACCGGGCGAGTGGTCGTCCGAGACGGCCCACCTCCACCGGCTGCTGGCCGCGACGCCTACTTCCTGATCGCCTGCTCGCGCAGCGTCTCGGCGATCAGCGAGGGCCTGTCAGTTGACGGTGATCTCTGCCGAGCCCAATCCCTTGAATTCGGATCTTGCCTTGCCGGGGCCCGGCAGGAACTGCGGCGGGTGAACCGAGCCGGTGAGGATCGTGTCACCGGCCTTGAGGTGTTTGCCGTTGGCGATCAGCTTGTTGGCGAGCCAGGCGAGCGAGATCATCGCGCCGCCCATCACGTTGCTCCCCGGGCCGGCCGCCAGCTCCTTGCCCTCGTGCTCGGAGCGTCCTTGCACGTTCGCGAAGTCGAGCTTCTGCCAGTCCTTTATCTCGGTGCCGACGATGCAGGCCGCCTGGAGCACGTCGTCGGCGATGCGGCCGGGGCCGCCCAGCTTGGAGGCGTCGCCGTAGCGGTTCTCGACCACTTCCATGCCGCAATAGAGGTTGGCGACGAACGGCTTGATCGAGTCGGCGGTGTACTGCGCGCCGGCCGGCACGTCCCTGGCGATGCGCGCCACCATCTCGCACTCGACGCCGGCCTTGAGCGGCCAGCCCTTCTCGAACACGGCGCCGCTCTGCTTGATGCCGCTCTGGTAGAGGCCGGCGAAGGCCGGGCCCGAAAGCTTCAGCGGCTCGTACTGCGCCGGCACTGCGAAGGCGACCTTCCAGCCCGCGAGTTTCCAGCCCATCGCCTCTAGCTTGTCGTGGACGGCGAACTGCACCTTGTAGGACTCGGCCTCGGACACGCTCGCCATCTCGCCTGCGAGCCAATCCATCGTCGCCCTTTTGTGCCGCCCCTCGGCGATACGGGCGGCGAGTGCGTCGATCTGCTTGGCGTCCACGGCAATTCCCTCCTGATTTGAGGGAGGGATAATTGCCGCGTCGCCCGATCAGTGCAAGGCGCTACGCCGCCTTGGCCGGATGGTAGTTGCCGTAGAAGCTCTGGCCCTTGGCGGCCATGTCGCGCAGCAGTTTCGGCACGGCGAACTGCTGGCCGTACTTCTGCGCCAGCGCATCGCACTCCGCGACGAACTGCTTCACACCGACCTGGTCGATCAGGCTGATCGCCCCGCCGGTCTGCGGCGCGAAACCCAGGCCCATGATCGACCCGACATCGCCGTCCTGCGGCGCGGTCAGCACGTTGGCCTCCAGGCAGCGCGCCGTGTCGACCGCCTGCACGTAGAGCAGACGCTTCTTGATCTCGTCCTCCTTGGCACGCTTCTCCTCGCCCTCGCCGTAGAGGAGTTTCGGGTCGGCCGGGAAGTGCTTCTGGAGCTCCGGCCACAGGCGCTTCTTGCCGTCGGCCGGATACTCGTAGAAGCCCTTGCCGTTCTTGCGGCCGAAGCGCTCGAGCTTCTTCACCATCAGCTCGAGGATGTCCTCGGTGCCCGAGCCCTCGTACTTCTGGCCGGCAGCCTCGGCGTCGCGACGCGTCTGATCCATGATCTTCCACGAGAGGTCGATCGCGACTTCGTCGTTCAACGCCAGCGGGCCGACCGGCATGCCGGCGTAGCGCGCGCAGTTCTCGATCATCGCGGCCGGCACGCCTTCCTTCAGGAGGCGATGGCCCTCGCTGATGAAGGCGCCGCAGACGCGGCTCGTGAAGAAGCCGCGGCTGTCGTTCACGACGATCGGCGTCTTGCGGATCTTCTGGACGTAGTCCATCGCGCGCGCGAGCGTCTCGGGCGAAGTCTTCTTGCCGACGATGATCTCGACCAGCGGCATCTTCTCGACCGGCGAGAAGAAGTGGAGCCCGATGAAGTGATCGGGCCGCGACGAGGCTTCGGCGAGGCCCGTGATCGGTAGCGTCGAGGTGTTCGACGCGAACACCGCGGTCTTCGGCAGCGCGGCCTCGGCCTTCTTGGTCGCCTCGGCCTTGACCTCGCGGTTCTCGAACACCGCCTCGATCACGAGGTCGCAGTCCTTGAGCGCGCCGAAGTCGGGCGTGGCGTTGACCTTGGCCAGCAGGCCGTCCCGCCTGGCCTGGTCCATGCGGCCGCGCTTCACCAGTTTGTCGAGCTCGGAGGCGATGTGCGCCTTACCCTTGTCGGCGGCGGCCTGGTCGCGATCGAGCAACACGATGTCGAGGCCCGCCTGCACCGACACGGTGGCGATGCCTGCCCCCATCAGGCCGGCACCCAGCACGCCGATCTTCTTGTATTCCTGCTTGGGCACGCCCTTCGGTCGGCGCACCAGCTTGTTGGCTTCCTGCAGGCCGAAGAACAGAGTGCGGATCATGCTCTTGGCGACGGGGTCGCGCAGCAACGAGACGAAGTAGCGGGTCTCGACGCGCAGGCCTGCGTCGATCGGAAGCTGCAGGCCTTCGTAGACGCAGCTCATGATCGCCTTGGGTGCCGGATAGACGCCGTTGGTCTTGCCGCGGAGCATGGCGTTGCCGCCGATGAAGGTCATGACGCCCGGCGGACTCCATACCTGGCCGCCGGGGAAGCCCGGCACCTTGAAGCCCTTGCGGTCCCACGGCTGCACGGCGCGGCCGTCGATCGCCTTGGCACCCTTGCCTGCGTACTCCGGCACAACCTGCTCGGTCGCCGGCGCCGTCAGCCAGGCCTTGGCCTTCGCAAGGAGCTCGCCCGCCGGCACGACCTCATGGATGAGGCCCAGGCCCTTGGCGGTATCGACGGTCAGATCCTTGCCCTCGAGCAGGATCGGGGCCGCGTTCTGGACACCGATCAGGCGCGGGATGCGCTGCGTGCCGCCGCCGCCCGGCAGCAGGCCGATCTTGACCTCGGGCTGGCCGAGCTTGGTCTTCGGGTTGGCCGCGGCGATGCGGTAGTGCGTCGCGAGGCAGATCTCGAAGCCGCCGCCCAGCGCCGTGCCGTTGATGGCCGCCACGATCGGCTTGCCGCCGGTCTCCTGGCGCCGGAACATCTTCTGGAGCTGGCTGAACTGCTCCATCAGTTTCGACGCGTCACCGGTGTCGAGGCCCAGGATCATCTCCAGGTCGGCGCCGGCGATGAAGCTGTCCTTGCCCGACGTGATGATGATGCCTTTCACCTTGTCGTCCTTCAGCGCGGTCTCGAGCGCGCCGGCGTAGGCCGTCATCGAGGCCTCGTTCAGCACGTTCATCGCGCGGTTCGGCATGTCCCAGGTGATGGTGGCGATGCCGTCGCTGTCGACGTTGTAGTTGATCATGTCGGTCTCCGATCTCTTCCCTTGGCCCATCCTTCGAGACGCTCGCTACTCAGGATGAGGAATTCTCTGAACCAACCAACACCTCACCCTGAGGAGGCCGCGGAGCGGCCGTCTCGAAGGGTGGGCGTCAGTCGAGGTCCTACACGCGCTCGATGATGGTGGCCGTCCCCATGCCGCCGCCGACGCAGAGCGTGGCGAGGCCGGTCGAGAGATTGCGGCGCTCGAGCTCGTCGAGCAGCGTGCCGAGGATCATCGCGCCGGTAGCGCCCAGCGGATGGCCCATGGCGATCGCGCCGCCGTTCACGTTGATCTTGTCGTGCGGCATCTTGAGGATCTGCATGTAACGCAGCACGACCGCGGCGAACGCCTCGTTGAGCTCGAACAGGTCGATGTCCTTCACGCTCATGCCAGCGCGCTTCAATGCCTTCTCCGAAGCCGGCGCCGGACCGGTCAGCATGATCGCCGGCTCCGACCCGATCGAGGCGAAGGAGCGGATCTTCGCACGCGGCTTCAGGCCGGCGCGCTCCCCGAACTCCTTGGTGCCGACCAGGATCGCGGCCGCACCGTCGACGATGCCCGACGAGTTGCCGGCGTGGTGGACGTGGGTGATGCGTTCGACCTCGGGATAGCGCTGCTGCGCCACCGCGTTGAATCCCGGCATCATCTCGCCCTGCATCTTGAAGCTGGGCTCGAGCGCGGCCAGCGTCTGCATGGTCGTGGTCGGCCGCATCAGCTCGTCGTGGTTGAGCAGTTCGACGCCGTTCTGGTCCTTGACCGGCACGATCGACTTCTTGAAATAGCCTGCGTCCCACGCCACCTTGGCGCGCTTCTGCGACTCGACCGCGTAGGCGTCGACGTCGTCGCGGCTCATGCCGTACTTGGTCGCGATCAGGTCGGCGGAGACGCCCTGCGGCACGAAGTACATCGGGATCGCCACGGCGGGATCGACCGCCCAGGCGCCACCGTCGGAGCCCATCGGCACGCGGCTCATGCTCTCGACGCCGCCGCCGATCGCCGCCTGGCTCTGGCCCGACATGACCTGCGCCGCCGCCATATTGGTGGCCTCTAGGCCCGAGGCGCAGAAGCGGTTGATCTGCACGCCCGACACGCTCTCGGCATAGCCTGCCATCACCGAGGCGGTGCGCGCGATGTCCGCGCCCTGCTCGCCGATCGGCATGACGCAGCCCAGCACGACGTCGTCGACCAGGTGGGTGTCGAGCATGTTGCGGTCGCGGATCGCCTCCAGCGCCGTGACGGCCAGGCGTACCGGGGTCACCTCGTGCAGCGCCCCGTCCTTGCGTCCCTTGCCGCGCGGCGTGCGGACGGCGTCGTAGATGTAAGCATCGGTCATGGTCGGTCTCCTTATTCCAAAGTCAGAGCGTGCGGCCGATCAGCTCTTTCATGATCTCGTTGGTGCCGCCGTAGATCTTCTGCACGCGCGCGTCGGCATAGAGGCGCGCGATCGGATACTCCCACATGTAGCCGTAGCCGCCGAAGAACTGCAGGCACTCGTCGATCAACTCGCACTGCAATTCGGTCGTGTGGTACTTGGCCATCGCCGCGGTGGCGACGTCGAGTTCCTTCCTGAGGTGCTTGGCCACGCAGTCGTCGACGAAGGTGCGCGCCACCAGCGCCTTGGTCTTGAGCTCGGCGAGCTTGAAGCGCGTGTTCTGGAAATCGATGACCGCCTTGCCGAACGCCTTGCGCTCCTTGACGTAGGCCAGCGTGTGCGAGAGCGCCGCCTCGATCGCGGCGATCGCCTGGATGGCGATGACCAGCCGCTCCTGCGGGAGCTGCTGCATGAGCTGGATGAAGCCCAAGCCGGTGCCGTCCCCCAGCAGGTGGTCGGCCGGCACGCGCACGTTGTCGAAGAACAGCTCCGACGTGTCCTGCGCCTTCATGCCGATCTTCTCGAGATTGCGACCCCGCTTGAAGCCCTCGGTCGTGGTCTCCACGGCGATCAGCGACGTGCCCTTGGCGCCGAGCTTGGGATCGGTCTTGGCGACCACGATTACGAGGTCGGCGAGCTGGCCGTTCGAGATGAAGGTCTTGGAGCCGTTGATGACCCAGTGGTTGCCCTCCATCACGGCGGAGGTCTTCACGGCCTGCAGGTCGGAGCCCGTGCCCGGCTCGGTCATGGCGATCGCCGTCACCAACTCGCCCGAGCAGGCCTTCGGGATCCACTTCTTCTTCTGCTCCTCCGTGCCGTAGTGCAGCAGGTAGGGCACGACGATGTCGTTGTGCAGCGAGAAGGCCGGACCCGACGCGAGCGCGCGGCCCTGTTCCTCGATCAGGATTGCGCTGTAGAGGAAGTCCGCACCGGCGCCGCCATAGGCCTCGGGCATGGTCATGCCGAGCAGCCCCTGCTCGCCCGCCTTGCGCCACAGCTCGCGGGGCACGATGCCGTCCTCTTCCCACTTCATGTGGAAGGGCACGACTTCCTTGTCGAAGAACCGCCGGCAGGTGTCGCGGAACATCTCGTGTTCGGGCGTGTAATGCGCAGCCAGAGCGGTCACGAACGCTTCCTCCTGAACCGTGTTTTCAGTCTTCTTATGCGGGACTGTGGGCCGGCAAAGTCCCCTTCGCCAGCCCACGGGATGTAGTTTACCTTTACGTAAACGTCAACCTCGGGCCCCGTCACAGCTTGCAAGGCCGGTCGGCGAGCCGAGTGTCGCAGACGCTGACCCGATCGAGGTACTGCTTCATCTGGTCGAGCTTCGTCGCGGCCGGGTCGCTGCGCACGGCGCGCTGCACGACATAGAAGCTGTCCCTGCCCTTGATCGCCTTGATCGCCGCCACTTCCGGCTTGCCGGTCGAAGCGAGCAGCGGACAGCGCAGCAGCAGCGACGCCGAGGGATAGCCGTTGGTGATGCCCGTCACGACCGGTCCGACGACAGCGCCCGGGCAGGCCCTGGCCCAGAGCTTCGACATCTCGGCCTGGTAGCGGCCGGGATCGATGTCGGGACGATTGTGGAAGACCTGGACCGTGACCATCTCGGACCAGTTCTGCACCGTCTCGGCCGACGGCACCCACTCCTGCATGTCCATGCCGTTGCGCGAGGCGCTGTGGCCGACCCTGAAGCCGTCCGGCATGGCGACCAGCAGGTTCTCGTTCTCGAGCTGCGCCTGCGATGGTGCCGCCGCCAGCGAGAGGGCGGCCGCGATGAAGAGGACGGCCGCCCGCATCGCGATCACTCCACCGTCGTGGCGCTCAAGCCCAGCATCGCGCGGCGGCGCAGCCACTGGCTGGGGCGGTAGCGGTCGTCGCCGGTGATGGCCTGCGCCTGCACCAGGATCTCGTGGCATTCCTTGACGCCGAGCCAATCGGCGAGCGCCAGCGGCCCGCGCGGATAGTTGAGGCCCAAGGTCATCGCCGTGTCGACGTCGGCGGCCGAGGCGATGCCGATCATCGCTATCTCGCAGCCGAGGTTGGCGATCATCGCGCACATGCGCTGGGCGATGAAGCCGGGCGAGTCCTTGATGAGCGTGACCTTCGTGCCCGATTTGGCGAGCAGCGCCGCCGCGGCGTCGCGCACCGCCGTATCGGCCCCCGGCGCCGTCATGATCGTGAGGCGCTTGGTCACGTCGCCGGTCAGATCGACCGCCACGGTGCGCCTGGGATCGAGGCCGAGCTCGATCGCCGTCGTCGTGCAGTCCTTGCCGACCGGCGCCACCAGGATCGGGCTCTTGCCGTCGTCGGCACCCAGCATCCTGGCGCCGTCGGCGTTGATCAGGCTGACCAGCTTATTGTTGTGCGTGTCCATGATGACGACGCTCTTCGCCGCCTCGACCGACGGCAGGTGATCTGCACCGGGATCGACCTTCGCGCCCTTGGCGTCGTACGGATACCAGCCGCCGCCCGTCTTGCGGCCGAGCTTGCCCGCCGCATAGAGGCTCTCGTGGTACGGGCTCGGCGTCATGCGCCGGTCGTGGAAGAAGCCCTCGTAGATGATCTTGCGCGCCGGGAAGTTCACGTCGATGCCGGTGAGATCCATCAGCTCGAAGGGTCCCATGCGGAAGCCGCAGGTGTCGCGCATGACGGCGTCGACCTGAGCGGGAGTGGCCCTTCCCTCCTGCATGATGCGCAGCCCCTCGGTGCCGATCGCCGTGCCGCCGAGATTGACCAGGAAGCCGGGCGTGTCGCCGACCACGACCGGCACCCGGGTCTGCTTCTTGCCCAGCGCCACCATGGCGTCGATCACCCATTGCGCGGTGTCGGCGGCCCGGATCACCTCCACGAGCTTCATCAGCGGCACGGGATTGAAGTAGTGCATGCCGCAGACGCGGTCGCGGTGCTTCAGCGAGCGCGCGATCGAGGCGATGCGGATCGACGAGGTGTTGGAGGCGAGGATCGCGTCCGGCGCGATCACGGCTTCGAGCTCGCCGAACAGCTTCTGCTTCACCTCGAGGTTCTCGAATACCGCCTCGACCACGACGTGGCAGCCCTTGAGGTCCTCGATCTTCTCCGCGACTCCGAGATTGCCCTCTGTCTTCGCGAGATCGGCGTCGGTCAGCCGCCCCTTGGCGACGAGACCCTTCAGCGTCTCGAGGATCGCGGCCCTGGCCTTGGCGGCACCGCCCGGCGCGGCGTCGAACATGATTGCTTTCATACCACCCTGCGCCGTCACCTGCGCGATGCCGCGGCCCATGGCGCCGGTTCCCACGACGCCCACGACGAGGTCGCGGCGGTTGATGTCGAGACTCATCGTAACTCCTACTTGTTGGCGAACCCGGCCATCTTCAGGCCGTCCTTGATCTCGTCGAGCACCGAGGCGTCCTCGATGGTGGCGGGCATCGTCCAGGGTTGGCTGTCGGCCATCTTCTGCATCGTGCCGCGAAGGATCTTGCCCGAGCGCGTCTTGGGCAGGCGCTGCACGACCAGCGCGTTCTTGAAGAAGGCGACGGGGCCGATACGGTCGCGCACCATCTGGACAACTTCGCCGGCGATCTCGGCGGTCGGCCGGTTGACGCCGGCCTTGAGCACCAGGAAGCCCAGCGGCACCTGGCCCTTGAGCTCATCGGCCACGCCGATCACCGCGCACTCCGCGACGTCGTTGTGCGAGCCCAGCACCTCCTCGATCTGTCCCGTGGAGAGACGATGGCCCGCGACGTTGATCACGTCGTCGACGCGCGTCATCACCGACACGTAGCCGTCCTTGTCGATGAAGCCCGCGTCGCCGGTTTTGTAGTAACCAGGGTACTCGGCCATGTAGCTCTGCTTGTAGCGCTCGTCGGCGTTCCACAGCGTCGGAAACGTGCCCGGCGGCAGCGGAAGTTTGGCCGCCAGCGCGCCCACCGCATCCGACGCCATCGGCTTGCCGCCCTCGTCCAGCACCTCGAGCTTCCAGCCGGGCGCCGGCACCGAGCAGGAGCCGAGCTTCACCGGCATCTCCTCGAGGCCCACGAAGTTGCCGCAGATCGCCCAGCCGGTCTCGGTCTGCCACCAGTGATCGACCACCGGCACGCCGAGCAGCTTCTGCGCCCACTCGACCGTCGGCGGATCGCCACGCTCCCCGGCGAGGAAGAGCGTACGGAACTTCGAGAGGTCGTACTGCTTCAGGAGCTTGCCTTCGGGATCCTCGCGCTTGATCGCGCGGAACGCCGTGGGCGCGGTGAACAGCGCAATCGCCTTGTGCTCGGAGATCACCCGCCAGAAGGCGCCGGCGTCGGGCGTGCCGACCGGCTTGCCCTCGTAGAGGATCGTGGTCGCACCGTGGATCAGCGGCCCGTAGACGATATAGCTGTGGCCCACCACCCAGCCGATGTCGGAGGCGCACCAGTAGGTCTCGCCCGGCTCGACGCCGTAGAGGTTCTTCATCGACCAGGCGAGCGCCACGCAGTAGCCGCCGGTGTCGCGCACCACGCCCTTGGGCTGGCCGGTCGTGCCGGACGTATAGAGAATGTAGAGCGGGTCCGTCGCCTTCACGGGCACGCAACCCGCGGGCTTCGCGGCGGCCAGCGCCTCGCTCCAGTCGCGGTCGCGTCCGGCGACCATGGTCGCCTCGCTTTGCGGCCGCTGGAGCAGGATCACGCGCGACACCTTGTGCTTCGCCTGCTCGATCGCCTCGTCGACCAGGGGTTTGTACTGGACGAGGCGCGTCGGCTCGATGCCGCACGACGCCGTCAGGATCAACTTCGGCTTGCAGTCGTCGATGCGGCTCGACAGTTCCTTAGCTGCGAAGCCACCGAACACCACGGAATGAACCGCGCCCAACCGCGCGCAGGCGAGCATCGCCATCACCGCCTCGGGCACCATCGGCATGTAGAGGATGACACGGTCGCCCTTGCCCACGCCCTCGGCCGCGATCATCCCGGCGATCTTCGCCACCTGGTCGCGCATCTCGCGGTAGGTGAGCTTCGTCTTCGTGTCGGTGACGGGCGAATCGTAGATCAGCGCCGTCTGGTCGGCGCGTCCTCCCTCGACGTGGCGGTCGAGCGCGTTGTGGCACGCATTGAGTTCGCCGCCGGCGAACCAGCGGTAGAAAGGCGGGTTGGCGCCATCGAGAACCTTGTCCCAGCGTTTCGACCAGTCGATCGCCGCCGCCTGCTCGGCCCAGAATCCCTCGGGATCGTCGAGCGAGCGGGCATGCATCGCCCGGTATTTGTCGCCAACGGCCATGACGGCATCCCCTCCTTGTTTGCCGCAGGCTTAGCGTCGCCTTCGGGCCGTCGCAATGCGGTTATGTGGCCCCCGTCGCCCGAGGCCCGCCGGGAGTACGGAGCCGCCGAGGATCAGGCGAAGACGTCCGATACGTAGCGGCCATACTCGTGCTCGATGACATCGGCCCAGCGCTGGGCGTCGGCGTCGCTGGCACCCGACGCCTCGCGATAGATACCCAGCAGTGTCTCGCGTACGGCCGGCGCCATGTACCGGCCATCGCCGCAGACATAGACGGTGGCGCCGCGTCGGAAGAGATCGCTCACGCGGGCGCGCTCCGCCCATACTCGGTGCTGCACGAAGCTGACCTCGCCCTCGGCTTGCTGCGAGAATGCCGGCAGCACGGTCACGACGCCGGCCTGCTCCCAGCGGTCCAGCTCCTCGCGATAGAGGAAGTCGACGTCGGCATGGTTGGTGCCGAAAAACAGCAGCGCCGGTCCGACCTCCCGGCCACCCGCTTTCTGCGCCGCCCGCTCCTGCAGGAAACCACGGAAGGGTGCCACGCCCGAGCCGGCGCAGATCATGATGATCGGCGTCTTCGGATCGGCCGGCGGATGGAAGCGACCGTTCGACGGACGGACGGCGATGGAAACGCGATCGCCGGACTGCAGGCGGGCGAGATAGGACGAGGCTACGCCGAGGAAGCGGCTCATGCCGGAAAGCGCCGGCGCATCGACGACAGCGACGGTGAGCGTGGCGTGGTCGGCCCGCCAAAGCGGCGACGACGAGATCGAATAGGACCGGGCGCGCATCGGCGGCAGCATCTCGAGGTACTGTCCGAAGCCCAGCGTGCAGGATTGAAAGCGGTCGAGCAGGTCGATCACGCTGCAACGCCGCGTCAGGACAAGATTCTCGTACTCGCCGCCCGCCATCGCCTCCAGCTCGGCCTTCTCGGGCGGGCAGGACGTGGCGCCGGCCAGCACGGCGACCTGCGCCCGCGTCGCCGGCTGGGCGAGCTCGACGTAGTTCGACAGGAGTTCGCCGCAACTGACCGGTCGACCGGTCGGCAGGCCGGCGGAGCCCCCGGTACGATTGAGCACGACCAGCGTATCGGCGGTCAGGCCGAAACGCCGCAGCACTCGGTCGACCGCGGTGTCCGGGTTGCGCGCCAGCACCGCGAGGTAGTCGCCGGCGCGGTAGTTCATGCCGGCCGGCAAGGCGAACTCGATGTGCCGCTTGGAGCGCGCGTCGGGTGCAGACATGTCGACCAGCTCGCGATTCTCCACCACCGTACCCTGCTGCAGGTCGCCAAGGCGCAACGCGCTTTCCCGCCCCGACGTCACGAACTCGACCTGCAATCCAGTCGCAGCCGGTCCGCCCGCCTCTTCCTTGCCCGGCGCCGCGCCGAGCCTTGGCAGGAGCGCGGCGTACCATTCGTCGAAGGCACCGAAGAAATCGCCACCCGAATCGGCCTCGCCGCGCTCGGCGATCCGCGCGGCTCCCGCCCTGGCGAGGGCGGTGTCCACGCGCTTGGGAATGGCCTGGTAGGTGCGCGCCCACTGCCGGTTGCCGCAGCCGAAGACCGCGAAGCGCAGCCCGGCCAAAGCGCCGTCGGGCAACGCCTCGACGTGGGAGACGAACTGGCGGGCATTGTCCGGCGGCTGGCCCTCGTACGATGCGGTCACGACGACGACCGTGCCCTGCTTCGGCAGGTCGCCGGCGTAATCGTCCATGGCGGCCACCACCGGCGCGTAGCCCAGCGCCGGCGCCTCGTCGGCGATGCGGTTGGCGAAGGACTCCGACGAGCCGGTGTTGCTGCCGTAGAGCACCAGCAGCGGCCGGGTCTTGCCTTCAGCCGGAGCCCGCGGCGTCGGCGCCTTCAGCTCCTTGGCGGGAGCAGCGGGCACGGCGCTGCGTCGCAGCGATCGTGCCGAGCCGCGCAACCGCGCGCGAATGCGCAGGCCTTCGGGCTTGAGCGTCAGCGTCTCGCGGATCTTCAACGTGTAGGACGGATCGTCGAGCACGATGTCGAATCGTTGCAGCATCATGGCGAGAACGAGCTGTGCCTCCTGCATGGCAAAGGGACGCCCGATGCAGGCCCGCGCACCGTTGCCGAACGGCTTCCAGGCATTCGGCGGCAGCTTGGCGGCATTGTCCGGCGCGAACCGCTCCGGGCGAAACGCCTCGACGTCGCTGCCCCACGCCGCGGGGTCGCGATGGAGCATCGGCTCGAGGATCAGGACGGTGTCTTCCGTGGTGAGCGGATACTGCCCGGCCAGCACGGTGTCCTTGAGCGGCCTCACAGAAAAAACGGCTGCCGTCGGCCAGACACGCAGGCTCTCCATGAGAATCTGTTCGATGAAGCCCAGTCGCGCCAAATGGTCGACACGTGGCGTCTCCTCGCCCAGCACCTCGTCGACGACGGCGCGGGCGCGCTGGAGGACGGCGGGATTCTTGAGCAGCAGGTAGGTGGCGAACGACAGCAGGCCACTCGTGGTCTCGTGGCCGGCGATCAGGAAGGTGATCATCTGGTAGCCGATGTTCTCGTCACTCAGCTTCTCGCCGCTGACCGGATCGACGCCATTGAGCATCCGGTTCAGGAGATCGCGCTTGTCGCCGCCCTTGGGGTCGCGTCGCCGCTCGGCAATCAGGTGGCGGGCAACCGACTCCAGCAGCTCCTTGTCGGCCTGGAACTGGCGGGCCCTGGACAGCAGGAGGGAGCTGACCAGCTTCGGCCGCCGCGCCCGTTCAGACGATTCGCGCAGCGCCCCCACCATGGCCGACACGAAGGGATGCATCTCGTCCTGGTAGAAGCTGTTGAAGCGGTAGTCGAAGGCGCACAGCGCGATCGTGTCGAGGGTCAGCCGGGTCATGTTGTCGGCGACATCGATCACGGCATCGGGACCGAAACGCTCCCAGCGCACGAACATCTGGTCGGCGATGTCCAGCATGTTGTCGAACATGTCGCGGATAGCGATCGGCCCGAAGGCCGGCATCAGGATGCGGTGGGCCTTGCCCCAGTTCGGCTCCTCGTTGTGAGCGGTGAACAAGCCGTCGCCGGCAACGGCGCGGATCTCCTGCAAGGCTCCCTGAACGCGCTTGCTGAAGCGGCTCTCGTCACACAGCTCGTCGACCAGCGCCTGCGAACTCGCGACGTAGACATGTCGATCGAGGATGGTGAGCTTGAAGAACGAGCCGTACCGGCGCGCCAGCTCCATCAGGCTCTGGATCGGGCTGCCGCCCTGCAGCTCGGCCAGATTGCCGATGATCGGCTTCAGCGGCGGCTGCGGGATGGAAGGATTCGAAGACATGAGTGACGCCTTTCGACTGGACGCGACCTCGGCGGGACACGACGGGCTGACGGTCCGCGAGCGGCGATCCTCCATATGCCAAAAGCAAATGCCTCGCCAATTGCCGAATCGAATACTACCCGACACACGTCCGACACAATTTTTCGACAACTCGCCGTGTTTATCTTGGTAAACGTCTGATCCGAGAAACGGCCCGGGGGCGATCGAATGGCGGAGCCAGCAGGAGAACCAAACCGGACAGGCGGCGCCGGATTCGCCGCCCTGCTCGGGCTGGTCGGCGCCGCGCTGCCCATGGAACTCGATCCAGCCGTCCACAACATCGCGATCCTCGCCGCCGGCAACGCCCTGCACATGGACGGCGCCGCTCGCGCACTCGCCGCCAGCATGGCAACTCTGTGCATCGCGGCATGCATCCTGGCCACCGGCAGCATGGGCGACCGGCTCGGCCGCAAGCGCATCATGCTGCTCGGTCTGGTGATCGTCATGGCCGGCGGCGCGATCACGGCTCTGGCCAACGGCACCGCCATGTTCACGCTGGGCCGCGCCATCACCGGCATCGGCTTCGCTGCCTCCTTCGGCCTTGCCTTCGCCCTGCTGGCCTCGGTAGCGCCCGAGCCGGCAGCCCTCGCCCGCACCGTGGCGCGATGGCTCGCCTTGCAGACCGCCGGCATCGTGCTGCTCTGCCTGCTGGGCGGCTATCTCGCGGGCATAAGCTGGCGGCTCGCCTACCTGGTCAGCCCTGCCGTGGCCGCCCTGGCCTTCGTGTGGTGCCTGAAGACGGTGCCGGAGGCGAAGAACGATGCACCAGGCCCGCTCGACGTGCCGGGCATGCTGCTGGTCGCCGTCGGCCTGGTCGGCACCCTCTATGGCGTGAGCAACGCCGCCTCTGCCGGCTGGACCAATACGAAGGTCCTCCTGCCGCTGCTGCTGGGTTTCGGCGTCCTGGCAGTCTTCGCGCTCTGGGAGAGGCGGCATCGGCAACCCGCCTTCCCCATCCGCGCTTTCGCCGACCCGCAGCTCATGGCCGGGGTGGTCGCCGGCATCGGCTCGAACATCGCCGTCGCAGTGATTGCCATCCAGCTCTCGCTGCTGTGGCAGTACGTCTACAACTACAAGCCCATCGACGTCAGCCTCAGCCAGCTACCGATGATCGCGGCCTGCATCGTGACCGCCGGATGGGCCGGCAGCCTGGTGGCGCGCGGCGTGCCGATGCGTCGGCTGATGGTGGCCGGGTTGCTCGCCGTGGCGGGTGCCGTGGCGATGCTGGGCTTTGCCGGCGCGAGCGCGCCTTACATGTTCTTCGCGGTGCCCCTGGCAGTCGCCGGCGCTGGCGTGATGCTGACCCAGGCGCCGGCGGCCAATGCCTTCGTCTCCAAGGCCCCTCCCGCCCTGGTCGGCGCCATCGGCTCGTCGCGCACAGCCTTCGGGCAGTTCGGCTATGCGGTCGGCTTGGCGCTGAGTTCGTCCCTCGTCTACGGCATGTTCACCCCGCTGCTGGGGCAGCGGCTGGCCCAGGCAGGTGCGACGCCCGCCGAACAGGGCCAGGCCATCGGCATCGTGCATGCCTGGGTGCATAGCCATGCCGCCCCCGGATTCGACGCCCGGCTGGTCCAGGAGGTGATCGACAGCGGCAAGGCCGCCTATCTCCAGAGCTACCTCGTGACTATGCTGGTCATGGCCGGCCTGATCGCGCTTGTGGCGGGCCTATGCTTCTGGATTCTGTCGCGGCGGTCCTCGGCCTGAGGCAACGGCGGACTAGAGACCCCCGGTCGCTTGTGTGAAAGTGCGCAGCGTCCGTCAGTCTACGGGAAGCGAGCATGGCGAAGGGCAAGTCGAAATCCGGTTCAGGCAAAGGCAGGAAGCCGGGCAGACGGAAGAGTTCCGGACCGGCAAAGCCGTCGGTCCGGAAGCTGGTGGCGAAGAAGAAGGCCGCAGCGCCCAAGCCAGTCGTGCGGCCGGCGCCGCGACGGCCGCTCAAGAGCCGGCCTTCCGTGGCACGCATGCCGTCCGCGCGCCCGGCGCCACACAAGGGGCTCGCCCATTCGACGAACATCTACGAGCGCGACCTCGACAAGACGCCGGCCAACTACGCCGCCCTCACGCCGCTGCAGTTCATCGAGCGTACCGCCAGCGTCTACCCCGACCATGTCGCGCTGATCCACGGCGCGCGGCGCCAGAGCTGGTCCGAGACTTATGCGCGCTGCCGGCGGCTCGCCTCGGCGCTGGTCAAGGTCGGTATCGGCACCGGCGACACCGTGGCGATCATGGCGCCCAACATCCCCGAGATGTACGAGGCGCATTTCGGCGTGCCGATGACCGGCGGCGTGCTCAACTCGCTCAACACCCGCCTCGACGCCGCGATGATCGCCTTCATCCTCGATCACAGCGAGACCAAGGTCCTGCTGGTCGACCGCGAATTCCATCGCGTCGTCACCGAGGCGCTGGCGATCGCCAAGGTGCAGCCGCTGGTCGTCGACATCGACGATCCCGAATGCGCCGACCGCGCGCAGATCGGCGACACGACCTGGGAGGAGTTCATCGCCGACGGCGATCCCGAGTTCGCCTGGGCCTATCCCGCCGACGAATGGAACGCGATCTCGCTCAACTACACGTCGGGCACCACCGGCAACCCGAAGGGCGTCGTCTACAGCCATCGCGGCGCCGCGCTCTCCTCCTACGGCAACGCCGTGCAATGGCCGATCGGCCTGCATCCCGTCTATCTCTGGACGCTGCCGATGTTCCACTGCAACGGCTGGTGCTTTCCCTGGACGCTGGCGCTCGTGTCCGGCACCTCGGTCTGCCTGCGCCGCGCTGCCGCCAAGCCGATCTTCGACGCGTTGGCCGAGCACGACGTCAGCCACATGTGCGGCGCGCCGATCATCATGCAGTTCATTATCGGCGCCGGCCCCGACGAGCGCCGGCCGCTCCCCCGCAGGGTCGAGTTCATGACGGCGGCGGCGCCTCCGCCTGCCGCCGTGCTCGAGGCCCTGGAGAAGGAGAATTTCCGCGTCACGCACGTCTATGGGCTGACCGAAGTCTATGGCCCGGCGACGATCTGCTCCTGGCACGGCGAATGGGATGCACTGCCCTCGCACGATCGGGCGCGGCTCAAGGCGCGGCAGGGCGTACGCTATGCCGCCGAGGACGGCGTCACCGTAATGGATCCGATCTCCATGAAGGAAGTACCGCGCGACGGCACGACCATGGGCGAGGTGATGTTCCGCGGCAACCTGACCATGAAGGGCTATCTCAAGAACCCCAAGGCGACGAAGGATGCCTTCGCCGACGGCTGGTTCCATTCGGGCGACCTCGGCGTGCTGCATGAGGACGGCTACATCGAGCTGCGTGACCGCTCCAAGGACATCATCATCTCGGGCGGCGAGAACATCTCCACCATCGAAGTCGAGGGTGCGATCATCGAGCATCCGGCCGTCGCCAACGTGGCGGTCGTGGCAAAGCCCGACGAGAAATGGGGCGAGACGCCCTGCGCCTTCGTCGTGCTGAAACCCGGCGCCGGGGCCACGTCGGAGGAGATCATCGCCCACTGCAGGACGAAGCTCGCGAGCTACAAGTGTCCGCGCTACGTCGTGTTCAGGGACTTGCCGATGACCTCCACTGGCAAGGTGCAGAAGTTCGTCCTGCGGGAGTGGGCGAAATCCGTCTGACGCGGACCATCGCCCCGCCATAATCGCCGGGCTACTTTCGAGCTTCCATGCCCGGCGAAGCCACGCTGATCGTGACGACCCGCAGCGGCGTGCGCCCCTTGGGCGTGCGTGGCGAGCCGTTGCACAATGCCGCCCCGCAATTGCGCCGGGTCTTGCGCCGCCGCCTGGGCGATGCCGCCGCCGACCTGCTGGCCGATCCGCAGGCGCACGAAGGCGGCCAGGCCATCGACTGGTATGCCGGGTGGCAAGGCCCTGTGCGTGCGGTGGCGGACCTCCCGACCGTCGAGCGCGACGCTGTGCTGGCCGATGTCGAGCGCCGGCTCGCCGACGTCCGCCGGCTGGGCGACATGCTGGCGGGCCACGGCCCGAAGGAGGAGACGGGTGTCGTGGGCCTGTCCTTGAAGCTCGCCGCACGCGCGCCCTCTCCGGCCTTCGTGTTCCTCGTCGGCGACCGACCGGTGATCGTGGCCTGGGGATACGAGAAGGAGGCCGCGGCCGCCCTCCTGCCGATCGCGCTGCCGCGCCCGCCGGAACGCCGGCCCGTGCTGGGCCCGGCGCAAACGGCTCGGCCACCCGCGCTGCCGGCCGTGATTCCGACCGCCGGCGTCCCCTGGTTGCGCACGCTCGCACTGGCGTTGCCGTTGCTGCTCCTTCTGCTGGGCGCCGCATGGCTTCTGCGCGAGATCCTGCCCGCCGCACCCGACGTCACCATCGCCACGCGCGAAGGCCCACCCGCCCTGCCGCCGCCCGCGCCCGGTCCCGACCCGATTCCCGTCCTCAGCGCGTCGCTGTCGACCGAGCAATCGCGCGCGCGCGTGCTGCAGGTCGAGCTGTCGCTTGCCGAGGCCGAGTTGAAGCGGCGCATCGCCGACTGTAAGCCGCCGGAACCGCCGAGGTCGGAGGCCAGGCCGCCGCAGGTCGCCGTCGCGCCGCCGGCGCCTCCTCAGCCGAGGGCAGCGCCACCGCCCCAACCGCAACCGCAGCGCAACCCCAACGACAATCGCCTGCGTCTGCCATCGACGCCGACCAACAACTATTCCTTCATGGAGGGCTGCTGGCGCACCGATCCGTTCCGCCACGATGTCAGGCAGCTGCAGCCCGGCGTCTCGTCCTACTGCTTCGATGCCAACGGCAACGGCCAGCTCGAATGGCGGCACGGTCGCACCGCCTGCCGCACCCGCGCCCAGGCCCGCTTCATGGGAGGGTCACTTGCGCTGCGCGATGCCGATTCGACGTGCAATGACGGCTCTCGATGGTTCGCCGACCAGCTCACCTGCCATCGCGGCGCCGACAATGTCGCGCAATGCAGCGGCAACTCTCGCGATCAGTTCGGCCGCCCCGTGACCTGGACCGTGAACCTGCACAGGCTGAACTAGCGAGGCTGAGCTAGCCTGCCTAGTAGGCCTACGAGGTAAACTCGCTTTCGCGCAATCAGCGCACTCCCTAGGTTGCGCGCCGATGTCTTCCCTCGCCGCGCGCGTCACATGGCAGAGCTTCCAGGCCGGCGCCTTGCGCATGCTCCTGCCTGGGCTCGCCTCGCTCCCCTTCGGCATCGGCTTCGGCGTCGCGGCCGCGCAGAAGGGGCTGAGCGCGTTCGAGACGACGCTGATGAGCTTCACCGTGATGGCCGGAACCAGCCAGATGGTAGCGCTCGACATCTGGGCGCAGCCGCTGCCGCTGATCGCGCTGGCCGTCTCGGTGTTCGTCGCGAACCTGCGCTACTTCGTGATGGGCGCGGCGCTGCAGCCGCACCTTCCCGATCTGCCGTGGTGGATGCAGCCGCCGGTCTGGTACGTCACCGTCGACCAGAACTGGGCGGTCAACATCGCCGAGTATCGCCGCGGCCGCGGCGATCTCGGCAAGTTCCTGGGCGGTGGCTTCGTCATGGCCTGCATCTGGTCTGGGTCCACTCTCGCGGGCCATCTCGCCGCCGGCGGCGTGCTCTCCGATCCGACGGCGGCACACAGGCTCGGCCTCGATTTCGTGGGCGTCGTGGTGTTCGTCGTCGTCGCCACCATCCTGTTCCGCGGCAAGCGCGACATCGCGCCGTGGGCGGTGGCGATCGCCGCTGCGCTCGCCACCAGGTGGGCGATCGGCGGTAACTGGTATATCGTGGTCGGCGGATTGGCCGGCGGCCTGTTCGGCGCGGTGCGCGATCTCAGGAAAGCCGATGTCGGCAAGCCCTGAGAACCTGGTTGCGATCCTGGTCATGGCGCTCGCGGCAATGGCAGCAAAGGGCGGCGGATTCTTCGCCATGCGCTGGCTCGGGCGCCATCGTTTCGCCGTCGCCGTCCTCGATCACGCGCCCGGCGCGGTACTGGTGTCGGCCGCGATCGTGCCGCTCGTGCAGACGGGCGGCGCGTTCATCGTCGGTGCTGTCGTGGGAGCGCTTCTGACCCGAAAGGCCGGCGGATTCACGCCCGGCCTGTTCGGGGGAGTCGGTACCGTGGCGCTGGGCCGCTGGGCGGGCCTCGCCTGATCGATCCGTCAGTGCGTGGTGTCGGACGTACTGAGGCGGGCGATCTCGTCCTTGATCATCAATTTTCGCTTCTTGAGACTGCAGATCGCATCGTCGTCGGGATGCGGACGTGTGTTCTCCTGGTTGATCGCCTGCTCAAGCGAAGCATGCTTCATCTTGAGCGCTTCGATGTGGTCCGCAGTAGCCATATCGGATACCTCCGAGTCTGTTAACGGGACACGCCAAGTCTGACTCCGACATTGGATCGAGTCACGCCGATTCAAGATGCCTGTGCAAAAGTCCTCAAATGGTCAACATAGGTTGCCCATCTCCCTCGGCATCACCCGCATCGCGCCGCGCATATCGGTCCGTGATATCGTGACGAAAGTCGCCAAGTCGCCGCTGGTGGCACGGGATCTAGACGCGCGCGGCGAGTCCGACCGCTTCGACGATTTCGGCGGGCGCCAGGCCCGGAAACGTGGCCCGCATGAGGGTTGCGACCGCCCTGCGGTCTTCAGTGTCCGGCACGACGCCCAGACACACGGCATAGACGCCGAGATTGCCCACCGCCGCCCGAAGCCGTTTCTCGGGCGGCCGGTCGCGGTCGGCCGGCGGCGCGTGGAGGCTCGCGAGCTCGAGCTGCTCGGCATGCTCGGCGGCCAGTTCTGCATCGGCCACGCGGCGGCGCACGGCGTCGACCGTTTCGGGCAGCGCACCGGGCCAGGTCCGGTCCTTCAGGAGCCGCCGGACCTCGCGCAGCTTCTTCACCACGTCGGACTGCCAAGCCCCGCTTGCCTTGAGGATCGACCGCAGCCGGTCGGCGGTCAGCGTGGGCCGGCCCGAGGCGCCGAGCCAGCAGCAGAACAACAGGACGTTCACGTCGCAGCCGCGGCGGTCCTGCAGGTCGAGACAGGCCTCGGCCACCCCCTCACCGGCATAGAGTTCGAGCGAGAAATTCCAGAACGGATGGGGCAGAAAGTCCGACATGGAGCAGGCCTTTGCGCGCTTCCCTTTGGCCGGGCGAAGGGGTACACGGCCCGGAGCGACGTGGCTAGCCCGCGGGGACGAGTGCGCCTTTCATGAGCAATTCGACGTCTGACCCGCCCATGGACGCCGAGGCGATCAAAGCCAAGCTGGAGGCACTGCGCAGCGAACACCGCGATCTCGACGAGGTCATCGACCGTCTGATCGAGAAGCCGCCCTTCGACCAGCTCCAGCTCCAGCGCCTGAAGAAACGCAAGCTCGGGCTCAAGGACCAGATCATCCGGCTGGAAAGCCAGCTCATCCCCGACATCATCGCCTGAGAAAACGCATGGCCAGGAAGAAGACCACCAAATCCCGCCGCCCGGCCAAGCCGGCGGTCGGCCTGATCATGGGCAGCCAGTCAGACTGGTCGACCATGCGTCATGCCGCCGAGACGCTCGAGGCGTTGGGCGTGTCCTTCGAGGCCCGCATCATTTCCGCCCATCGCACCCCCAAGCGCATGATGGCCTATGCCTCGGGCGCCAAGGGCCGCGGGCTCAAGGTCATCATCGCCGGCGCCGGCGGCGCTGCTCATTTGCCGGGCATGACCGCCTCCATGACTCCCCTGCCGGTGCTGGGCGTGCCGGTCGAAAGCGCGGCGCTCAAGGGCCAGGACAGTCTGCTTTCCATCGTCCAGATGCCGGCCGGCATCCCGGTCGGAACTCTTGCCATCGGACGCGCCGGATCGATCAATGCCGCGCTTCTAGCGGCGTCGATCGTTGGTCTTGACGACGCCAAGATCATGGCTGCCGTCGAGAAGTGGCGCGCCAGGCAGACCGCCGCGGTCGCCAGGGCGCCGGCGGACGACGCGGCCTCTCACCGCTGATGTCCAAACTCCAGCCAGTGCCGCCGGGATCCGCCATCGGCATCCTGGGCAGCGGCCAGTTGGGCCGCATGACGGCGCTCGCGGCCGCACGGCTGGGCTATCGCTGCATCGTCTATGCCCCCGACGCCGAGGGTTCGATCGCAGCGGAAGTCTCGGCCGGCCACGTCCAGGGGGCCTATGACGACAAGGCGGCGCTCGCCCGCTTCGCGGCCCAGGCCGACGTGATCACCTATGAATTCGAGAACGTCCCCGAAGCGGCCGTGCTCGAATGCGAGAAGGCGAAGCCCGTTCGCCCCGGCGTGAAGCCCATCCACTTCGCCCAGCACCGGCTGCGCGAGAAGGACTTCCTCAGGAAGCTCGGCATCGGCACCGCCGACTACCAGGCGATCCGCGCCGAGGCCGACATCGCGGCCGCCACGGCGCTGCCCGGCATCCTCAAGACCTGCACCGAAGGCTATGACGGCAAGGGCCAGGCGCGCGTGGCCGACAAGGCCTCGCTCGCCGCCGCCTGGCAGAAGCTCGGACGCCGCGAGTGCATCCTGGAGGCCATGGTCGACTTTCGCTGCGAGGTCTCGGCTATCGTGGCGCGCGGTCTCGACGGCACGACACGCTGCTTCCCGATCGGCATCAATGCCCACCGCGACGGCATCCTGCGCACCACGACCGTGCCGGCCGACCTGCCGCCCGAGACGCTGGCCACCGCCGAACGCTTCGGTGTGCAATTGGCCAAAGGACTCGACCTCGTGGGCTTGGTGGCGCTCGAGATGTTCGTGACGAAGGACGGAAAGGTGCTCGCCAACGAGATGGCGCCGCGGCCCCATAACTCCGGGCACTGGACCATCGACGCCTGCGCCACCAGCCAGTTCGAGCAGCTCGTGCGCGCAGTCTGCGGCCTGCCGCTGGGGCCGGTCGACGTGATGGCGCCCTCGCGCATGGAAAATTTGATCGGCGACGAAGCGAACGACTGGCCGCGTTTTCTCGCCGATCCCTCGGCGCGGCTGCATCTCTACGGCAAAGTCGAAGCCCGACCCGGCCGCAAGATGGGTCACGTCACCTACTTGCTGCCTTCCTAGGCGTGGTCCACGACCGAACCCGGCCTTTCAGCTTCTCGATCTTCATCACGTCGTCGATGCGCCGGTCGAGGAACGCCCAGGTCGCGCTGCCACCTTCGGAGCGGTCGTTCAGCCAGTAGAGCAGGGTCGACGAATAGACGCCCGCCAGCGTGGCCCGCTTGGTGTAGAAATTGAAATCGGTGCTGGTGTCGCCCGCGGCATACCACATGGCGTCGACGGTCCTGTAGAGAAGCTTCAGCGCGAGCCCGGCATTGAACGGCAGCGACAGCACGGCGAGCGCCCGCCGCACCGCCTCGCGCTGGCCGGCATGGCGCTCCAGCCGGATGCGGACGGCCGACCGGATGCGGTCGCGGATCTTGAGGGAAGCGGCGCCCTCCTTCTCCATGTCCTGCACCGTACGAAGATCGGCGCGCTCGCTGAGATAGGTCAGCACCTGGATCGGCCCGCCGGGGAACAGCCGGTCGGCCTCGCCCGCCGGCAAGTCGAGCCGCCTGGCGGCAGCCAGGAGACCCGCCCGGGTCCAGCCCTCGAAAGCCGCTTCGGCCGCCACGGCGTCGGCCAGACGGTCGCGCGCTTGGGAATCGGGGTCGATTTCCACTGGTTCCGGGGTATTTTGCTCGCTCATGGCCGGAATATAGGCCTCGTCCGGGGGGTTCCCAAGGGTAACTCCCTGTGATACCTACGCCGCCTCTCATTCCGGCCCCGGGGCGTTTCCCGGGGCCTCACCGCATATGGAAGGAAGCGATCGAAGTGCAGGTTCTCGTTCGTGAAAACAACGTCGATCAGGCGCTGCGCGTCCTGAAGAAGAAGATGCAGCGCGAGGGGATCTTCCGGGAGATGAAGCTTCGCCGGAACTACGAGAAGCCCAGCGAGCGCCGCGCCCGCGAGCGCGCCGAGGCCATCCGCCGCACGCGCAAGCTGATGCGCAAGCGCATGGAGCGCGAGGGCTACTAGCCCTCCCCCGATCCTCCGGATCGGACCCAACGACCCCCGGCCTGTCCGGGGGTTTTGCTTTTCTGGATCAGTGCATCGATCGCGGCTTCGAGCTCGGCCACATCGGTCGCGACCCAGTCGGGCGTCTCGGCTTCCGAGCGCGGCCGCTGCTTGCGCCATCTTCCCGAACGGAACTGGATCGTCGCCATGCCGCGCGCCTTGGCTGGCGCGATGTCGGCGTCGAGCCGGTCGCCGACGAAGACGCACTCAGCGGTCGGTACGTCGAGGTCACGCGTGAAGAACGGCGCGATCCCCGCCCGCTCCAGCCGCTCCCAGCGCGGGGCAACGACACCGAGCAGCAGGCCCCGCCTCTGCAGTCGAGCGAGAAGGTCCTCGATGCCGGGCCTGAGCTGGAACGCCTCGAGTGCACCGGTCATCGCCTCGACCCGGCGGGCGACGCGCGCCACCGTCGCGGGCTCGTTGCCGCACAGTGTCCCGATCATGTGCCGTGTGACGTCGGGCGCGAAGGCGGCGACCGCCTGCTCGGAGGCTTCCTCGACCATCGCCTGGTCGACGCGGATGCCCTCCAGCCCGCAGGCCGAGGCGATGGCGCCGTCCAGCGCCATCTCCCAAGCGAATTCGAGGTCGAGCGCGCCGCCCGTGTCGAAGAGTATGGCGCGAAAGCTCAGTGAGCCGAGCCCTCGAGCGCCTTGACGATGTTCTCGCACATCACCTTGGCGTCGGCGAAGAGCATCATCGTGTTGTCGCGGAAGAACAGCTCGTTGTCGACACCGGCATAGCCCGAGGCCATGCCGCGCTTCACGAACAGCACGGTCTGCGCCTTCTCGACGTCGAGGATCGGCATGCCGTAGATCGCGCTCTTCGGATCGGTCTTGGCGGCCGGGTTGGTGACGTCGTTGGCGCCGATCACGAAGGCCACGTCGGTCGAGGCGAAGTCGCGGTTGATGTCGTCGAGCTCGAAGACCTCGTCGTAGGGCACGTTCGCTTCTGCGAGCAGCACGTTCATGTGGCCCGGCATGCGGCCCGCCACCGGATGGATGGCGTAGCGCACCTGCACGCCCTCCTTCTTCAGGAGGTCCGACATCTCGCGCAACGCGTGCTGGGCCTGGGCGACCGCCATGCCGTAGCCCGGCACGATGATCACCGACTGCGCGTTCTTCATCAGGAAGGCCGCGTCCTCGGCCGAGCCCGCCTTGACCGGCTTGTCGGTCTTGGCCGCCGGGCCGCCGGCCGCGCCGCCGTCGGTGCCGAAGCCGCCCAGGATCACGTTGAAGATCGAGCGGTTCATGCCCTTGCACATGATGTAGCTCAGGATCGCGCCCGAGCTGCCGACCAGTGCGCCGGTCACGATCAGCGCGGTGTTGCTCAGCGTGAAGCCGATGCCCGCCGCCGCCCAGCCCGAGTAGGAGTTGAGCATGGAAACCACGACCGGCATGTCGGCGCCGCCGATCGGGAGGATCAGCAGGAAGCCCAGCACCAGCGACAGCACGATCAGCAGCACGAAGGCCGAGGTGTGGCCACGCAGGGCGAACCACACCAACAGCACCACCAGCGCGATACCGAGCAGCGCGTTCAGCGCGTGCTGGCCGCGGAACACCAGCGGCGCGCCCGAGACCAGGCCCTGCAGCTTGGCGAAGGCCACGACCGAGCCGGTGAAGGTGATGGCGCCGATCGCGGTGCCGAGCCCCATCTCGATAAGGCTGTGCATCTTGATCTTGCCCGGCGTGCCGATGCCGAAAGCCTCGGGCGAGACGAAAGCCGCCGCCGCCACGAACACAGCGGCGAGGCCGACCAGCGAGTGGAAGGCCGCGACGAGCTGCGGCAGGGCCGTCATCTGGATGCGCAACGCCACGAAGGCACCGATCGCACCGCCGATCACCAGCCCGGCCGCGATCAGCCAGGGCGACACGACGATCGGCGAGGCCACGGTGACGCCGATCGCGATCACCATGCCGACGATTCCGTAGAGATTGCCGCCGCGCGACGTGGTGGGCGACGAAAGCCCGCGCAGCGCCATGATGAAGCAGATCGCCGCGATCAGGTAGCCGTAGGCGGCCAGTTCCTGGGTGAACATCCCCGTCATCTCCCGCCTACTTCTTCACCGGCTGCTTCTTCTTGAACATCGACAGCATGCGGTGCGTAACGATGAAACCGCCGAAGATGTTCACGGCGGCGAGCGCCACGGCGATGAAGCCGAAGAGCTGCGCGGCGCCCAGTCCCTTGAGGCCGGCCGCCAGCAGCGCACCCACGATGATCACCGAGGAGACGGCGTTGGTGACGGCCATCAGCGGCGAGTGCAGCGCCGGCGTCACACGCCACACGACGTAGTAACCCACGAAGCAGGCCAGCGCGAAGATGGTGAGCAGCGCCACGAACGGCATGTGGCCGTCGGGCACCGCCATCGGGCTGACGGCGGCGGCGTCGATGATCTGCTGCGACACCGCCTTGAGCTGCGTCGCGAGATCCTGCGCCTGGGTGGCGAGCCTGGCTGCCTCGCCTGCGATCTTGTCGTCCATGGGGCCGCTCCTAGCTCTGGGCCAACGAGGGATGCACGATCTGGCCGTCTCGGGTGACCAGCGTGCCCTTCACGACCTCGTCCTCGAGGTTGATGGCGAGCGCCTTGGTCTCCTTGTCGACCATCGGCGTGATGAAATTCAGCAGGTTGCGCGCGAACAGCGCCGACGCGTCGGTCGGCAGCTCGGCGGCCAGGTTGGCCGGCCCGACGATCTTCACCCCGTACTTCTCGACCACCTTGCCGAATTCCGAGAGCGGGCAGTTGCCGCCCTGCTCGACGGCCATGTCGACGATCACCGAGCCGGGCTTCATGGTCTTCACCATGTCCTCGGCGACCAGCACCGGCGCCTTGCGGCCCGGGATCAGCGCGGTGGTGACCACGATGTCCTGCGTCTTGATGTGGTCGGCCACGAGTGCGGCCTGCTTGGCCTGGTACTCCGCGCTCATCTGCTTCGCATAGCCGCCGGCGGTCTCGGCCGCCTTGAACTCCTCGTCCTCGACGGCGACGAACTTGGTGCCGAGCGACTGGACCTGCTCCTTGGTCGCGGGCCGCACGTCGGTAGCCGTCACGATCGAGCCGAGGCGCCGCGCCGTGGCGATCGCCTGCAGGCCGGCTACGCCCACGCCCATGATGAAGGCGCGCGAGGGCGCCAGCGTGCCGCCCGGCGTCATCATCTGCGGAAAGATGCGGCCGAAATGGTTGGCCGCCAGCAGGACCGCCTTGTAGCCCGCGAGATTGGCCTGCGAGGACAGGATATCCATCGACTGCGCGCGCGTGATGCGCGGGATCAGCTCGAGCGCGAACGAGGTCACGCCCTTCGACGCCAGCGCCTGCACCAGCTCCTTGTTGGTGAGCGCGCCGAGCGGCGACATAAGCGTCTGGCCGGAGCGCAACAGCGCCAGCTCGTCGTTGCCTTCCGCCGCCGACATCGGGCGCTGGATCTTGAAGACGATCTCGCCCGCGGCGAACGCCGAGGCCGCATCGGGCGCGATCGTGGCACCGGCGTCGCTGTAGGCCTGGTCGGTGTAGGAGGCCGCGGTCCCGGCGCCGGCCTCTATCGTTACTTCCGCGCCCAGCGCCCTCAGCTTCTTGACGGTTTCTGGCGTGGCGGCCACGCGGGTCTCGTGCGGCCTACGTTCTTTGACAATGGCGATTTTCATGGAGCGCTTCGGATCGGTTGGAACGCGGAAGGACGCATCGTGCGCCGCACCTTGCCGAGCCATTTATCCTTTGCCAACCGCTTTTTCGCCGCGCGGGACAATGCGATTTAACCCCGTCACCACGCACGTCATACTTTGGTCCATGCGCCCCGTACGTCCCGCCATCCTGACCGGCTTCCATTTCACCAAGATCGCGCTTGCCGCCATCGGCGAGCACGCCGAGATCGTGGGCCACATGGACAAGCCGGACCCGACCTTCATCCCGGCCGGGGTCGCCGATCGTGTCCAGGCCATCGTCAGCACCGGCAGCGTCGGTCTTTCCGAAGCGATGATGGCGGCCTTGCCGCGCCTCTCTCTCTTCTGCTGCTACGGCACCGGCTACGAGCGGGTCGACCTCGCGGCCGCCCGCAAGCGCGGCATCATGGTCACCCACGGCGCCGACGCCAACGCACCCGACGTCGCGGAGATGGCGTTCGGCATCCTGCTCGCCTCGACGCGGCGCATCGTGCGCGCCGACAAGATGATCCGCCGCGGCGACTGGACCAAGCGTATCCCCAACCGTTTCGGCGCCATCGCCGGCATGACCGGCGGCAAGCTCGGCATCCTGGGGCTGGGCGCCATCGGCATGGAACTCGCCAAGCGCGCCAGGGGCTTCGACCTCGAGATCGGCTACTGCAACCGCAACAGGCGCCGCGACGTCAACTTCCCCTATTTCGCGAACGTCATGGAACTGGCGAAGTGGGCCGACTACCTCGTCGTCTGCCTGCGCTCCGACACCTCCAACAGGCACATCATCAACGCCGAGGTGCTGAAGGCACTGGGCCCGCGCGGCCACCTCGTCAACATCAGCCGCGGCTGGGCGGTCGACGAGGCGGCCCTTGCCGACGCGCTGCGCCACAACGTGATCGAGGGCGCCGCCCTCGACGTGTTCGACGAGGAGCCCTACGAGGGCACCGAGCTGCTGGGCCTCGACAACCTGGTGATGACGCCGCATTTCGGTGGCGGCACCGAGCATGCCCAGCGCCGCATGACGGCCCTGGTCTGCCTCAATCTCGAGAACCACTTCGCCGGCAAGCCCGTCGCCTCGCCCGTCCCCGAGCTGCGGGACTGGGCCAATTCACCCGACGCGCCGACGCCGCGCTAGTTGGCGGGATCCTTGCCGATCGCGATCTTCGCGCCGCCGTGCTTGGGCGGCGTGTCGAACCAGACGTCCCAATAGGCGCGCAGCGCCGAGGGATAGCGGCGAAGCTCGGTGAGCAGGCTGTAGGCACGCGCCACGTCGCGCGCCTCGAAGCCCCAGGCCTCGATGCCCTCCTCGCGGGCGAGGAAGATCGCGCGGGAGAGATGGAAGCGCTGCGAGACGATGATCACCTTTCTCTGTCCGAACACGGTCTCGGCCCGCAGGATCGAGTCGCGCGTGCGGAGCCCCGCGAAGTCGCGATAGATCGCCTCGGCCGGCACGCCGCGCCTGATCAGGCCGGCGCGCATCGCCGTCGGCTCGTCGTAGTCGGGCGTGCGGTTGTCGCCGCTCACCAGCAGGAACTTCACCTTGCCGGCCTTGAAGAGCGCGGCCGCGGAATCGAGGCGATACTCGAAATAGCGGTTGGGCCCGCCCTCGGGCCCGATCGGCGCCGCACCCAGCACCAGCGCCACCTCGACGTCGGGCAGCCTGGCGGGATCGTCGGTGATGTATGAGGCGGCGAAGCGCTCGAGGCTGCGCTCGGCCAGCCACGACAGCAGCGACAGGAGCAGCGCGGCAGCACCCAGCGTCAACAGCACGTACAGCGTCAACCGCATGTCATCGCCTTGATCCGCCCCACCTTGATACGCCCCGACGCCGCCTATAGAGAGCCAGCATGCCTCGTCTCAGCACTGCCGAAGCCACGGTCGAAACCCTTCTGCGCCATGGCCTCCACACGGTGTACGCCCTGCCCGGCCTGCATCAGGATCCGCTCTTCGACGCCTTCTATCACGCTTCCGATCGGCTGCGGGTCCTCCATCCGCGCCATGAGCAGACGGCGGCCTACATGGCGCTGGGCGCGGCGCTCGCCACCGGCAAGCCGCAGGCCTTCGGCGTGGTCCCAGGTCCCGGCCTGCTGAACGCCGGTGCCGCGCTGCTCACCGCCTACGGCATGAACGCCCCGGTGATCGGCCTGGTCGGCCAGATCCCGCAGGCCGACATCGATCGCGGCCACGGCCATCTGCACGAGATCCACGACCAGTTGGGCCTGATGCGCCACATCACGAAATGGGCCGAGCGCATTCGCAGTCCGCAGGAGGCCCCGACGCTGGTGAGCCAGGCGATCTGGCACGCGACCTCGGGCCGGCCGCGTCCGGTGGCCCTGGAATGCGCGCTCGACACCTGGGCCAGGCGCGCCGAGGTCGCGCTCCCCGACGCACCGCTGCCGTTGCCGCCGCAGGTCGTCGACGACCAGGCGATCGAGGCGGCCGCGAAGATCCTGGGCGCCGCCGAGCGACCGATCGTCGTGCTGGGCGGCGGTGCGACCGACGCTAGCGCGGAAGTCATAAAGCTCGCCGAGCTGCTCGAGGCGCCGGTCAGCTCCTACCGCCGCGGCCGCGGCATCGTCCCCTCCTCGCACCGTCTCGCCGTCGACATGCCGGTCGGCCATCGCCTTTGGAAGGACGCCGACGCCGTGCTCGCGGTCGGCACGCGCTTCTTCATCCAGAACGGAAGCTGGGGTATCGACGCCAACCTCAAGGTCGTGCGCGTCGACATCGATCCCGACGAGCCCGACCGCCTGCGCAAGCCCGACGTCGCGCTGGTCGGCGACGCGGTCGTGCAGCTCCGCGCACTGATCGCCGCCTTGCCGAAGCACAACCGCAAGCGCACGTCGCGCGCCCAGGAGCTGAAAGGCCATCGCGACTGGCTGGCGGAGCGCCTGTCGCGGCTCGAGCCGCAGGTCTCCTTCCTCAAGGCCATGCGCAACGCGCTGCCCGAGGACGGCATCTTCGTCGACGAGGTCTCGCAGATGGGCTTCGCCTCGCGCGTCGCCTTTCCCGTCGAGAGGCCACGCACCTATCTGTCGCCCGGCTACCAGGACAATCTCGGCTGGGGCTACGGCACGGCGCTGGGCGCCAAAGCCGCGATGCCCGACCGCAAGGTACTGGCCATCGCCGGCGACGGCGGCTTCATGTACCAGGTCGGCGAGCTCGCGACGGCAGCGCGCCACAACCTCGCGGTCGTGGTCGTGGTGTTCGACAACGGCTCGTTCGGCAACGTGAAGCGCATCCAGCAGCAGCACTACGGCAACCGGCTGATCGCCTCCGACCTGCACAATCCCGACTTTGCGAAGCTCGCCGACTCCTTCGGCGTCGCCTCCTTCAAGGCACTCGACGCAACGCAGCTCGAGGATGCGCTGCACAAAGCCTTCGCACTGAATGCGCCCGCCCTCGTCTGGGTCCCGCACGGCGACGTGCCGAGCCCGTGGGACATGATCATGATGCCGAAGGTGCGCGGCTGACTGCCTCTGTCGTCCTGAGCGAAGGAAGGACCTCTCGGCAGAGGTCGTCGACGCTGGATTCTTCGCTTCGCTCAGGATGACAGGGAGTTCAGCACTTCCCGAAAGCCGGTCTTGCAGGTGAAGCCCAGCACACGCGTCGCCTTGCTCGAGTCGTAGACGCGGTCGATCGTGTCGAACATCGTCCAGCCGCGCAGCCCGTAGAGCTTGCGATACTCCGGGAAGTAATGCGCCACGACCGAAGGCGCGTCGGTGATCAGCGCGCGGCAATCCTCGCGGCGAAACGGCGTGGCAGCCGAGACGATGAACGTGTCGAAGCCGATCTCCTTCGCCTTCGCGAGCGCCGCGACATGCGCCTCGGCGGCGTCCTCGACCGACAGACGCCGGAACAGGAACTCATTGGCTTTGGTGTTCTCGCCCGACTGGGCGATGGCGTGCGCCATGTCGTCTTCCTCGGGGAAGAAGCGCGAGGTGCGCAGGACCAGCACCGGCAGCCTGTGCAGGTGGTTGAACAGGCGGCACAACTCCTCGGCCGCGAGCTTGGTGACGCCGTAGATGTTGCGCGGCTTCAAGGGCGTCATGGTCTCGTCGATCCACACCGCTTCCGTCGCGCCGCCCGCCTTACCGTCGCGGATCTCCTGCGAGATCATGAGCGACGTCGTCGAGGTGAACACGAAGCGGTCGACCTTCGAGCTTGGCGCGACGGCCTCCTCCAGGAGGTTCAGCGTGCCCTGTACGTTCACCGCCACGAACTCCGAATTGTCGTGGGTCTCGATGTGCGGCTTGTGCCGCGCCGCAGCGTGTACGATCGCCCCGATGCCCTCGTCGCGGATGATCCGGCCTACCAGCGCACGGTCGACCACCGAACCCACCACGCTCGTCGTGGCGCCCACCTCGGGATCGAGCCCGACCACCTTGTGTCCGTCGCGCGCGAGCCGAGGCACCAGGGTCTGGCCGAGCCAGCCCGACGATCCCGTCACCAGGATGTTCACGCAAGCCCCGCTTCTCTCAGAGCCGCGTCCTGTCGTGCGGCGAGGGCATCCATGTCGAACCCCTCGATCATGCCCTCGAACAGGCGATGCCAGTTGATCGAGGCGCGGAGGTGGATGAACACCGAGCCCAGCCCGATCGCGGCGCGGTCCATGAACACGAACTCGCGCGGTGGTCGCACGCCGCCCATCTTGCGCAGCTCGCCGAACACGTTCTGCGCCATCTCTCGGCCGTAGCCCTCGGCCATGCCCTCGGTGAGGCGTCGCGGCCGGTCGTCCATCAGCGGGCCGTAGAGGAAGGCCGCCCAACGGTTCAGCACCTGGATCATCTCGCGGCTGAGGCCGGTGAAGCCCCAGTCCTCGTAAGCCGCCACGGCGCGCGCCTCGTCGTCGGCCATCAGCGCGCGGTAGAGCTCGATCGAGCCGCGCACGAAGCGCGGCGGGAACACGCGGACACAGCCGAAGTCCATCAGGTTCACCGAGCCGTCGGGCCGCACCGAATAGTTGCCGAGGTGCGGATCGCCGTGGATGACGCCGTAGTGGTAGAACGGCACGTACCAGGCGCGGAACATGGCGACGGCCAGCGCATCGCGCTCCTCCTGCGCGCGCGTCTTCCAGTCGAGCAGCGGCGCCCCGTCCAGCCAGCCCATCGTCAGCAGCCGATCGGTCGAGTGGGTCGGCACGACCTCGGCGACGTGCACCTGGCTCTCGTCGCGCAGCATGTAACGGTAGAGCGCCACATGCTTGGCCTCGCGGCGATAGTCGAGTTCCTCGCGCAGGCGGCTGGTGATCTCGGCATGGATCTCGTCGGTGCGGATCGCCGGATCGAAGCGCTGGCCGATCGCGAACACGACCTTGAGCTGGTTGAGGTCGGCCTCCAGCGCCGACGCCATGTCGGGATACTGGAGCTTCGCCGCCACCTTCGTGCCGTCCTTCAGCGTGGCGCGATGGACCTGGCCCAGCGAGGCGGCGAACGAGGCCTCCTTCTCGAAGGTAGCGAACTTCGCCTGCCAGTCGGGACCCAGCTCCGCCGCCATGCGGCGGCGCACGAAGGCCCAACCCATGGCCGGTGCGTTGGCCTGGAGCTGCGCGAGCTCGCGGGCATACTCCGGCGGCAACGCATCGGGGATGGTGGCGAGGAGCTGCGCCGCCTTCATCAGCGGACCTTTCAGCCCGCCGAGGGCGGCCTTCAGCTCGCCGGCATGCTTGTCGCGATCCAGCCCGAAGCCGAGATAGCGCTGGCCGGCGAGCTTGACCGCCAGCCCGCCGACCGACGTTCCGACCTTGGCGTAACGGCCGAGCCGACCGCCGAGAGAATCGCCTTCGTCAGCCATCGGTACTTGTCATCCTGAGCGCAGCGACGAATCTCATGCCAGCACCAGAGTCGTTGGTCGTTCCCATAGGTCCTTCGCTACGCTCAGGACGACATGGCCTCTACAGTTTCTCCAGCTCGTCGACGAAGCCCGAGATGACGCCCAGCCCCTTGTCCCAGAAGGCGGGATCGGACGCGTCGAGGCCGAACGGCGCCAGCAGCTCCTTGTGCCGCTTCACACCCCCCGCCTTCAGCATGTCGAGATACTTCGCCTGGAAGCCGTCGGGCGTGGCCTGGTAGGCGGCGTAGAGCGAATTCACCAGGCAGTCGCCGAACGCGTAAGCGTAGACGTAGAACGGCGAGTGGATGAAGTGGCCGATATACGACCAGTAGTGCCTGTACTCCTCGTCGAAGGTGAAGGCCGGCCCGAGGCTCTCGCCCTGCACCGACATCCACAGCTCGCCGATCTGGTCGGGCGTCAGCTCGCCCTCGCGCCGCGCCATGTGCAGCTTCGATTCGAAGTCGTAGAACGCGATCTGGCGCACCACCGTGTTCAGCATGTCCTCGACCTTGCCCGCGAGCATCGCCTTGCGCGTCTTCGCATCCGGCGCGGTCTTGAGCAGCGACTGGAAGGTCAGCATCTCGCCGAACACCGAGGCGGTCTCCGCGAGGGTGAGCGGCGTGTCCGCCATCAGCGGACCCTGCCCCGCCGCCAGCACCTGGTGCACGCCGTGGCCGAGCTCGTGGGCGAGCGTCATGACGTCCCGCACCTTGCCCTGGTAGTTCAGCAGCAGGTACGGATGGGCCGACGGCACCGTCGGATGGGCGAAGGCGCCCGGTGACTTGCCCGGCCGCGCCGGCGCGTCGATCCAGCCCGTGCCGAAGAACTTCCGCCCGACCGCCGCCAGCTCCGGCGAGAAGGCGTTGTAGGCGTCGAGCACGATCTTCTCGGCCTCGGGCCACGGGATCGTGCGGTCGTCGTGCTCGGGCAGCGGCGCGTTGCGGTCCCAGTAGGGCATCTTCTCGACGCCGAACCACTTGGCCTTGAGCCTGTAGTAGCGGTGCGCCAGCTTGGGGTACGCGGCCTTCACCGCGTTCGCGAGCGCATCGACCACTTCGTCCTCGACCACGTTTGCAAGGTTCATCGAGGATTGCGGGCGCGGGTACTTGCGCCAGCGGTCCTCGATCTCCTTGTCCTTGGCCAGCGTGTTGGTGATCAGCGCGAAGACCGCGATGTTGTCGCCCTGCACCTTGCCGAACGACTTGGCAGCTTCCTTGCGCACCGCCGGGTCCTTGTTGGAGAGCTTGTCGAGGATCTGCGGCTCGCTCAGCATCTCGTTGCCGAACGGATAGCGCAGCCGCGCGATCGTCTCGTCGAACAGGCGCGACCAGGCGGCGCGGCCGACGACGTACTTTTCGTGCAGCGCCTTCTCCATCTCGTCGGAGAGCTGGTGCGGCCGCCAGACGCGCAGGTCGCGCAGCCACGGCGCATACCTGGCAAGCTCCGGCGCCTTCTGCTTCTCGGCGAGCTCGGCATCCTCGAGCTTGTTCAGCTCCAGCCGGAAGAAGACGAGCCTTGTGCCGATGTCGGTCAGCTTCTCCGACACGTTCTGCGAGAAGCGGCCGCGCTCCGGGTCGGCCTGGTCCTGCGCATAGTACAGAGAGGCGTAGGAGCCGATACGGCCCATGCGGTCGCTCAAGGCCTCGAAGCGGGCGATCGCCGCGCCCAGCTCCTTGCCGCCGAGAGACGCGATCCTGCCTTCGTAGTCCTTGGCGAAGGCCTCCGCCTCCGCCGCCGCCCGCTTCAGGTCGGCCTCGAGATCGGTCCCGCTCGGGCTGGAATAGAGGTCCGACAGGTTCCAGGTCGGCAGATCGCCCAATACGGCATTCATGTACAAACTCCTGCGGTCCCGGATATGGGGAGAGGCAAGCCGCGCGCCAAGCGGCCGTCGGCGGCGCTCACAGCCTGTTGTAGCTCCTGAACCAGTCTACGAAGAGCGGCACGCCCTCCTCGACCGTGATCTTGGGCTGCCAGCCGAAGTCGCGCGTGGTCGCCGAGATGTCGGCCGCGGTCTCCTGCATGTCGCCGGGCTCGCCGGGCCGCAACTCGACCCTGGCCGCGCGGCCCAGCGCCTTCTCGAACAGCGAGATCACATGGACGATGTCCTCGCTCCTCGACGCGCCGAGATTGACCAGGCGATGGGCCGGCGCCTGGGGCGGCCGGTCGAGGACGGCCAGCGTGCCGGCCACGATATCGTCGATGTAGCTGAAGTCGCGCTTGATGAAGCCCAGGTGGTAAAGGTCGATGGTGCGGCCCTCGTGGATCGCCTTGGCGAAGATCCACGGCGACATGTCGGGCCGGCCCCATGGCCCGTAGACCGTGAAGTAGCGCAGGCCCGTGGCCTTGAGCCCGTGCTGGTGGACATAGGCCTCGACCATCAGCTCGTCGGCCCGCTTGGTCGCGGCATAGAGCGACACCGGATGGTCGACCGGATCGCCCACCGCGAAGGGCAGCTTGCGGTTGCCGCCGTAGACCGAGGAAGAAGAGGCGTAGACCAGATGCGCGAGCCGCGCGCCGAGCTTGCGCGCCAGCTCGAGCATCACGAGCTGGCCCATCACGTTGGTCTGTACGTAGACATACGGGTCGACCCTGGAATGACGCACGCCCGGCTGGGCGGCGAGGTGGACGATCCGGTCGAGATCGTCGTGCCGGTCGGCCAGGCCCAGCATCGCCTCGCGGTCGGCCACGTCCGCCTCGAGGAAGGCGAAGCCCTCGGTCTCGCGCAGCGGCTTCAGCCGCGCGAACTTCAGGACCGGATCGTAGTACTCGCTGAAATTGTCGACGCCGATCACCGCCTCGCCGCGCTGCAACAAGGCGCGGGCGACATGGCTGCCGATGAAGCCGGCGACACCGGTGACGAGGACGGACATCGGATAGGCGTTGGTGATCGAAATGGATTGCAGGAATGTAAGGCGCGGCACGCTTACAACATTTCACGCGGGCACGACACCGTGAAACGGCGGCACCGGCCCGCGGGCTTCCGACTATCGTAAAACGTCGTTTTTCTGCGGGCGCCGCGTTCCAGATTGCCGTCGGCAAGAATTTGCCCGTACCGTCCCCATATGGATGTCAGGGAGGTTGCCATGCCCAACGCGGTGACCCTGGACGACAAGTACGTTTTGGAAAGCGGCCGCGTGTACCTGACGGGAACGCAGGCCCTCGTGCGGCTGCCGATGATGCAGCGGCAGCGCGACCTGGCCGCCGGCCTCCACACGGCCTGCTACATCTCCGGCTACCGTGGCTCGCCGCTGGGCGGGTTCGACCAGGCGCTCTGGCAGGCCAAGAAGTTCATCAAGAAGCACCACATCGAGTTCCAGCCCGGCACCAACGAGGACCTGGCCGCGACCGCGCTGTGGGGCACCCAGCAGATTCACCTCTATCCCGGCGCCCGCTACGACGGCGTCTACGGCATGTGGTACGGCAAGGGCCCCGGCGTCGACCGGTCGGGCGACGTGTTCAAGCACGCCAACTATGCCGGCACGTCCAAGCACGGCGGCGTCGTGGCGCTGGCCGGCGACGACCACATGGCGAAGTCCTCGACCGTCGCCCACCAGAGCGAGCCCGCCTTCATGGCGGCCGGCATGCCGGTCATCCATCCCGCGGGCGTCCAGGAGTATCTCGACTTCGGCCTGCACGCCTTCGCGATGTCGCGCTATTCGGGCCTGTGGGTCGCCTTCAAGGTGCTGAGCGAGACCGTCGACAGCTCGGCCTCGGTCCATATCGACCCGCACCGCGTCGAGATCCACACGCCGACCGACTTCGTGCTGCCACCCGACGGCGTGCACATCCGCTGGCCGGACGACTGGCTGGGCCAGGAGCGCCGCGTGATCACCGTGAAGCAGCCGGCGGCGCTCGCCTACTGGCGCGCCAACCGGCTCGACCGCGTAATGCTCGGCCGTCCCGACGCCCGCTTCGGCATCGTCACCGTCGGCAAGAGCTACCTCGACGTCCGTCAGGCGCTCGACGAGCTCGGCCTCGACGACGCCGAGGTCGAGCGGCTGGGCCTCGCGATCTACAAGGTCGGCATGGTGTGGCCGCTCGAGACCGAGGGCGCCACCGCCTTTGCGCTGGGCAAGCGCGAGATCCTCGTCGTGGAGGAGAAACGCGCGCTGATCGAGCAGCAGCTCAAGGACGCGCTGTTCAACGCCCCGGCCGACCGCCGGCCCGTCGTGGTGGGCAAGACCGACGAGCGCGGCCAGAAGCTCTTCAAGACCGACGGCGAGCTGACGCCGCTCGAGATCGCCTCGGCGATCGTCGCGCGCTTCGGCCTCGACGCGTTCGGCGAGCGCACGAAACAGCGCTTCGAGGCGCTGAAGCGCCGGGCCGGCCGCCAGGTCCGCAACGAGGCCGGCCTCGCCCGCGTCCCCTATTTCTGCTCTGGCTGCCCGCACAACAGCTCGACCAAGGTGCCCGACGGCTCGATGGCGATGGCCGGCATCGGCTGCCATACGCTGGCCATCGGCATGGAACGCAACACCAGGACCTTCACCCACATGGGTGCCGAGGGCGTGCCGTGGGTCGGTGCCAGCCACTTCACCGACATGCCGCACGTCTTCCAGAACCTCGGCGACGGCACCTATTTCCATTCGGGCTACCTCGCGATCCGCCACGCCATCGCGACCAGGACCAACATCACCTACAAGATTCTCTACAACGACGCCGTCGCCATGACCGGCGGCCAGCCGCACGACGGCGACGTCCATCCCTGGACGATCAGCCAGCAGGTCCATGCCGAAGGCGTGCGCCGCATCGCGCTGGTGAGCGACGATCCCGACAAGTATCCGGTCGGCACGAACTGGGCGCCGGGCGTCACGTTCCACCACCGCGACCAGCTCGACGAGGTCCAGCGCGAGTTGCGCGAGTGGAAAGGCGTCTCGGTCCTGATCTACGACCAGACCTGCGCCGCCGAGAAGCGCCGCCGCAGGAAGCGCGGCACCTATCCCGACCCGGCGAAGCGCGTGTTCATCAACGAGGCGGTGTGCGAGGGCTGCGGCGACTGCTCGGTCAAGAGCAACTGCCTCTCCGTCGTGCCGGTCGAGACCGAGTTCGGCCGCAAGCGCGCCATCGACCAGTCGTCCTGCAACAAGGACTTCTCCTGCCTCAACGGCTTCTGCCCCTCCTTCGTGACCGTCGAGGGCGGCGCGCTGCGCAAAGGCAAGGCTGCCGCGAAGAAGAGCGAGGGCGTCGCGACCCAGGAGCCCGAGATCCCGCCCGCGCCCGCCATCCCGTCGGTCGAGGGCAAGCCCTACGGCGTGCTCATCACCGGCATCGGCGGCACCGGCGTCGTCACCATCGGCGCCATCATGGGCATGGCCGCCCACATCGAGGGCAAGGGCGCCACCGTGCTCGACCAGCTCGGCATGGCGCAGAAGGGCGGCGCGGTGATCAGCCACGTCCGCATCGGCGCAACGCCTGAGGCACTGCACGCCGTCCGCCTCGCCGCCGGCGGCGCCGACGCGCTGCTGGGCTGCGACCTCGTCGTCAGCGCCAGCCCGGACGCGCTGGCGCGGCTCGAGCCCGGCGCCTCCAAAGCCATCGTCAACACGCACGAGACCATCACCGGCGAGTTCACGCGCCATCCCGACCTCGCCTTCCCGGCCAACACGCTCAGGCTCTCGGTCGAGGCCGCGGCCGGACCCGACGCCGTCGACTTCCTCGACGCCACCGCCATCGCCACCGCGCTGATGGGCGACTCGATCGCCACCAACATGTTCGTGCTGGGCTACGCCTTCCAGAAGGGCCTGATCCCGCTGGCAGGCGAGTCGATCGAGCGCGCCATCGAGCTGAACGGCGCGGCCGTACCGATGAATCTCGCCGCCTTCCGCTGGGGCCGCCGCGCCGCCCACGACCTCGCCGCGGTCGAGAAACTGATCGCGCCGCCCAAGGGAAACGGCGACAACGTGGTCGCGTTCACCCGCTCAGCTCCGAAGACGCTCGACGAGATCGTGGCGTCGCGCGTGAAGCACCTCACCGGCTACCAGAACGCAGCCCTCGCCGGCCGCTACAAGGCGCTGGTCGACAGGGTGCGCGCCGCCGAGCAGAAGACCGGCCTCGCCGGTCTCGCCGAGGCCGTCGCGCACAACTACGCCAAGCTGCTCGCCTACAAGGACGAGTACGAGGTCGCGCGCCTCTATGCCGACGCCGCCTTCCAGGCACGCCTTGGCCAGCAGTTCGACGGCGCCTACAGGCTCAAGTTCCACCTCGCCCCGCCGCTGCTCGCCAGCCGCGACCCGCGGACCGGTCAGCTCCAGAAGCAGGAGTTCGGCGCCTGGATGCTGCCGGCCTTCCGGATGCTGGCGAAGCTCAAGGGCCTGCGCGGCACCGCGTTCGACCTCTTCGGCTACACCGAGGAGCGCAGGACCGAGCGCAAGCTCATCGCCGATTACGAGGCGCTGGTCGCCGAGCTGCTGGCCGGCCTCTCGGCCGAGAACCATGCGCTCGCCGTCAAGCTCGCGAGCATCCCCGACGACATCCGCGGCTACGGCCATGTGAAGCACGCCCATCTCGAGAAGGCGAAGGCGAAGGAAGCCGGGCTGCTGCACCAGTGGCGCAACCCCGAGGCGATGAAGGCCGCCGCCGAGTAGCTCCTAAAGCATAGTCCGTTCGGCTGGAATCAGCCGAACGGACTATGCCCATGGTCGAGGCCCGTCGAACAACGCGTTTCCACTCAAGTTGAACCGCAAGCGGTTCAACTTGAGTGGAAGCCGCACTAGGCACCGCCCTCGGGCGCGACGGCCCGCTGCCCTTGCCACTTGGGCTGCTGTTCGGCCATCCAGTTCTCCCACTCCGCACCGAGGTCGCCCCATTTCAGGCGGGCCGCCGGATGCACGTAGAGCACGTTGCCGA
>CAYQAY010000030.1:0-59185 GCA_964415585.1 uncultured Reyranella sp. | reverse complement strand
TTGTTGCCGTCCCGTTTTGCCCGCCGGTCAGGACCGGCGGCGGCTTCACCCTCGGAATCCGCGGCGTGCGCGGACGGGTCGTGCTGGATTGTGGTGGAGGGACTGCAACGACAAAGGCCGGCGCGGAAAGAGCCAGCCTATAGGAAATACCCTACCAAAACCTGCTGAACCTGTCAAACGAACTTCCAGCCCCTAGGTCAGCCCTTCGGCCGCCTGTCGATCACACGCCGGGCCTTGCCCATGGAGCGCTCGACGGGGCCGATCTCGACAATGGCCGAGAGGCCGCACATGCCCTTCAGCCGCTTTTCCAGGCCGCGGGCCGATCGTGCGGCAGCCGCGGCGTCGAGCGCCGACCGGGCCTCGACTCGCACCAGCAGGTCGTCGAGAGCCCCCGTACGCGTCAGCTCGATCACGTAGTGACCGCTCAGCGCCGGGTCGCGCAGGATCTGCTCCTCGACCTGGCTGGGGAACAGGTTGACGCCGCGCACGATCATCATGTCGTCGCTGCGGCCGGTGATCTTGGCCATGCGCCGCATCGCCGTCATCGAGCCGGGCAGCAGACGGGTCAGGTCGCGCGTGCGGTAGCGCACGACCGGCATCGCTTCCTTGGTGAGGGTCGTGAAGACCAGCTCGCCCGGTTGGCCGTCGGCCACCGGGGTCCCTGAGTCCGGATCGACGATCTCGGGATAGAAATGGTCCTCCCAGATCGTAGGCCCGTCCTTGGTCTCGACGAACTCGCAGGCGACGCCCGGCCCCATCACTTCGCTGAGACCGTAGATGTCGACGGCGTCGATGCCCAGTCGCCGCTCGATCTCGGCGCGCATGCCCTCGGTCCACGGCTCGGCGCCGAAAATGCCGATGCGCATCGCCGTGCTGTGCGGGTCGATGCCCTGCTTCTCGAACTCCTCGGCGATCGCCAGCATGTAGGACGGCGTCATCAGCACCACCCGCGCCCCGAATTCGCGGATGAGCTGGACCTGCCGCTCGCCGAAGCCGCCCGACATAGGCACCACGGTGCAGCCGAGCCGCTCGGCGCCGTAGTGCGCGCCCAGCCCGCCGGTGAAGAGGCCGTAGCCGTAGGCATTGTGGATGATGTCGCCCGGCCGCGCGCCGCCGGCATGCAACGAGCGCGCCATCAGGTCGCCCCAGGTCGCAATGTCCTTCGCCGAATAGCCCACCACGGTCGGCCGGCCGGTCGTGCCACTCGACGCATGGAGCCGCACGCAGCGCTCACGCGGGATCGCCAGCATGCCGTAGGGATAGGCGTCGCGCAGGTCGCTCTTCGCCGTGAAGGGAAAGCGCGCGAGATCGTCGAGCGACCTCAGGTGATCGGGATGAACACCGGCCGTATCGCACTTGGCGCGGTAAGGCGCCTGGTTGGCGTAGGCGTGCCGCAGAGTCGCCTGCAGGCGCTCGAGCTGCAGCGCACGCAGCGAATCGAGCGACATCTTGGTCTCGGGGAACATCATCGGCTGTCGAATCCGAAGCGGCGGTAGGCGTAGCCCAGGCCGATCAGCGCCGCACCGAGGCCGAGGAAGGAGAAGACGCGCAGCAGCCCCTGCAGCCCCGCCATGTCGACCAGGAAGACCTTGGCCACGACGAGGCAGACCAGCGCCATTCCGGCGTGCCGCAGCGCCGCGGCCTGCCGCAGGAAGCCCAGCGCCAGCAGCGCCACGCCGAACAGCAGCCAGGCGATCGAGTAGGCGTAGAGCTCGAGCCCCCTCGCCCACAGGCCTGGCCGCTCGAAGGCGGGATCGAACAGGTGCCGCACCTCGAACGACACCCAGGCGAAGGCCAGGATCAGCGCCGTCGCCTCGACGATGTGCCCGATCTCCCGCCGCGGCTCGCCGTCGATCCAGCTCCGCGCCAGCGCCGCCATGGCGGCGGGCACGGCATAGGCCAGCAACAGGCCGTTGGCGATCGGCAGGCGGCCGACATCGGCATCCTGGAAGACCGGGTTGGCGGCCAGCACCTGCAGCAGTACGGCGACGGCCGCGGCGAGCCCGCCGCTCAACCGCCATGCCCACAGCGCCACCGGATCGTGGCGTGACCACGAGACCCAGAGAGCGGCGAGCGCGAAGCCGCCCCAGACCAGCACGTAGAAGGCCCGTTCCATGAACCCAGCATCCGGCGTCGCCATCGCCACGGGCTGGAAAAGGCTGCGCACCTCGAGCGTCAGCAGCACGAACGTGAGCAGCGCGGCGGCTGCCTCGACGGCGCGGACCAGCTTCACGTCGCAGGTCGGCCGCAGGAAGCGCAGCGCCACGACCAAGGCTGCGATCGAGATGCCATAGCCCCACAGCATCCAGTTCAGGATCGGCGTGACGCCCAACGGGTATTTCAGGATCTCCGGATTGATCACGAAGCGGATCACGACGACCGCCAGCAGCGGCCAGCAGAGCTGGCGCAAGGCCACCAGCCCGAGCTGCGAGGCGATGGCGGCGACGGCGGCGAGCTCGATCGCATAGGCGACCGTGATCCACTCGCGGCTGAGCTCGAGCGGGATCGCGGCGCCGATGAAGAAGGCGACGCCCGCCGCCAGGAAGCCCAGCGCCTCGGTGGCGCCCCGCATGGTCTCGCGCCAGCGCACGAGACGCTCCGCGCCGACCAGGAACGGCACGGCGAGGCCGATGCTGATCAGGCCCCAGGGCGTGCCGCTCGTCGATCCGCGCAACACGTACCAGGCGAACAGGAAGTGAGCGAGCGCGGCCGCGACCGACAGGGCCGCCCAGTAGCCGGGACGCGCGGCGTTCCACAGCAGCGCGAAGGCGCCCGCGGCATAGAGGCCGCCGAACGATACCGCCATCCAGCCGAACCGCGTCTCGTTCCAATCGGCTGGCGTGTCGCGCGCGATCAGCCACCACAGGCCGAGCGTGACGAGCGAGAACAGCGGCGCCAGGGAAGCCGCGTACTGGAAGCGCGGCGTCCAGCGCCCGAAGGCGAAGACGCCGACGCCGTAAAGCGCCAGCGAGAACCGGCCGGCGATCTGCTTGCCGCCGTCCTCGACGATGACGACCGCCAACAGCACGCCTGTCGTCACGAGCGACGCCCAGACCAGCGCGACGACATCGAGCGGCGGGTTCTCGCTCTCCTGCATGCGTCGCCACGTCGCCCAGACGAACAGCCCGGCGACGCCGACCAGGAAGAGCCCGACCCAGTGCAGTTCCGGCGCGTCGGGATCGGCCAGCATCCAGACCACTGTCCAGAGGGCAGAGCCCGCCAGTACGCCCCAGCCCAGCATCCACCAGCCGCGCCGGCGGATGACGAACAGCGTGCCGGCGGCGATGGCGAACAGATAGCCGAACAGGACCGGTGTGTTGGGCTGCTCGCTGCCGATGATTGCGGGGCTCGCGAAACCGCCGACGAAGGCGAGCGCCGCCACCAGGATGCCGTGCCGCAGGGACAGCGTAATCGCGAAGGCCGTAAGGGCCGCCGCGCCGCCACCGGCCGCGACCTTGGAGATCATGCCGTAGAGCGCGACGGCCGAGAGCAGCGAGCCGTAGAGGGCTGCGACACCGGCGGCCGCCAGCGCCTGCGAGACTCGGTCGTCGCGGGGGCGCATCCGCTCGGCGCCACCGATCAGGGCGAAGCCGAACAGCGCCGCCAGGATCACGCGGACCTGGGGCGAGAGATAGCCCTCCTCGATCGAGTAGCGGACCAGGAAGATCGCCGCGAGCGCCAACGTGATTGCGCCGACCCACAGAAAGGCGCGCGCGCCCAGCCGCTGCTCCCAACCGACCTTCACGGGCTCGACGACGAGCGGTGGCGACAAGGCCGTTGCCGGCGGCGCCGCGCCGATGATGGCCACCGGTTCGGGCTCGGGCCCGGGCACAGGCACGGGCAAGGGCTCGGGTTCGAACGGAGGCGCCGGCGGCGGCGGCACGGGCGCGGCGGCCAAAACGCCCTCGGCGAGTTGCCGACGGACGGCGGCCAGCTCGGCTGCAATCCGCTCGTTCTGCTGGCGCAGGCCGGAAGTGCGGACCAGCGCCCAGACGGCGATCAACGGCGTACCCAGCGCCCAGGCGATTCCGATCAGGATGAAGAAGATCTCGTCCACTAGCGCCCCGACATCGACCGCCATCGCATATCAGGCTTGTCTGCCCCCGCGAAACAGGGGAAGTGCCCCCGCAGGGGGGCGAAGGGGCGGAATCTTCGACGCAGACGCATTTGCGGCCTTCCCCCTCCGGCCCGGCGGACTACCTTCCCCACAGCGTCCTTGAACGTGCCGTCAAGGAGGGAAAGCTTGCGCAGCGCCGGGGCAAATGACTTCAGGCCTGCTTGTGCCGCCTCAGTGCGGCGCCGAAAGCCTGGAACAGCGCGCGATTGATCGGATTGCGCTGCGGGTCGTATTCGGCGTGCCACTGAACGCCGAGCGCAAAGGAAGGCGCGTCGGCGATGGCGATCGCCTCGATCGTGCCGTCCTCGGCCACTCCCTCGACCACGACACGCTCACCGGGTTCGAGGATCCCCTGCCCATGCAGCGAGTTCACGCGGATGCACTCGCAGCCAAGCAGGCCGGCGAACGCCCCGCCCTTCGCCAGCCGCACTTCGTGACGGTCGGCGAACACGACCTCGATGTCGGGATGGATCTCGCCGTTCTCAAGGCGCGGCATGCGGTGGTTCATACGGCCCGGCAGCTCGCGGATCTCCGGATGCAGGGTGCCGCCGAAGGCCACGTTCATCTCCTGCAGGCCGCGGCAGATGCCGAAGATCGGCACGCCGCGCTCGACGCAAGCCCGGACCAGGCCGAGCGCCATCGCGTCGCGGTCCTGGTCGTAGGGCTCGTGGCTGGGGTGCGGCTCGACGCCGAAGTGAGTCGGATGGACGTTGGCGCGCGCGCCGGTCAGCAGGATGCCGTCGACCGCGCCCAGCAGCGCATCGATGTCGGTGATGTCGGGCGCGCCGGCGAACATCAGCGGCAGGGCACCCGCCACCTCGGCCACGGCCTGCAGGTTGCGCCGGCCGACGGCCTGGACGTTGTGGCGATCGTTGAGGACGGTCGCGTTGCCGATCACGCCGACCACGGGCTTGGTCATGCCGTCCCCGTCGGCTGTTCTGGCCGCCCGGCGACCTGATGGCGGCAGCCCAGCGGATCCTCGCTGCCGACCACGCCGCCCAGCGCCTTCAGCCGCTCGATCTCGCCGTCGATCCCGACGATGTGCGGGTTCCACTTCCGGGCCAGCTCGAAGGCCGCGACGGCGCGGCCGTTCTCCCCCAGCTCCGCACGGATCATGCCGAGGCCCGACCAGGCGCCGAAATGGCGCGGCTCGCGCTTCACCGTCTCGCAGATGTCGGCGAGCGAGGCCTTGAAATCGCCCAGCAGCCAGTGCGCCGTGGCCCGCTTGTTCCAAGCCTCGGAGAGGTCGGGTGCCGTCTGGATCAGCTTCGTGAACGTGTCGACCGAGGCGCGGAGCTGGCGCTGCTGCATCTCGGCCATGCCCTGCATCATCAGGGCGCGCTGGCTCATGTCCGGGACCATGACCCACTGCTCCCAGATCGCCGCTTCGAGCGACCGGATCGCCACCGGATCGGTGGCCGCCTGCAGCCTGGCGAACAAGGTATCGAGCACGGCACCGCTTCCGTTGGTCTGCGCCGAAACGTTCGCCCCCAGCATCAGGCCGACCAGCGCGGCAAGGCAAGAGCGAAGGAGATTCATTCCACCTCTAGCGAAACGCCGCGGGCTTCGGACCGCCTGTGGCCCAGTCCAGCAGCTCGACCGTATGTGCAATCGGTATGCCGGTGCCGGAGGCGATGTTGCCGATGCAGCCGAAATTGCCGGCCGCGATCACGTCGGGCTTCACGCTCTCGATGTTCGCCACCTTGCGGTCGCGCAGGCGGCGCGACAGTTCGGGCTGCAGCACCTGGTAGGTGCCGGCCCAGCCGCAGCAGAGATGGCCTTCCGGCACGTCCTTCACCGTGAAGCCCGCCTCGCGCAGGAGCTTCTTGGGCGGTTCGATCACCTTCTGGCCGTGCTGCATGGAACAGGCCGAATGATACGCGACGTTGAGCGGACGCGGCGTCACATTCACGAGACCGACCTCGGCCATCACCTCGCTGACGTCCTTAGCAAGATTCGCCACGCGCTCCGCCCTGGCGTGCCACTCCGGCTCGGCGGCCAGCATGTTGCCGTAGTCCTTCACCGTGGTGCCGCAACCCGAGGCGTTGATGACGATGGCGTCGAGGCCGGCACCGTCGATCTCGTGCAGCCAGGCCGTGATGTTCGCCTTGGCCAGCTCGATCGCCTGCTCGTTGCGGCCGACATGCAGCACCGAGGAGCCACAGCAGCCCGAGCCTGCGACGTTCACGACTTCGATGTCGTGACGTGTCAGCAGGCGCACCGTGGCCTCGTTGACCTCCGGCGCCAGCACCTGCTGGCCGCAGCCCGGCATCAGCGCCACGCGCTTGCGGCGGAGCCCGGCGGCCGGAAACGTCTGCGGCCGGTCGACCGGTGACGGCGGCGCGACACTTGCGGGTACCGCATCGAGAATGGCGCGCAGGCGGCGGAAAAAGGTCGCGCCGCCGGGATCGCTGCTGGTCGCGGGCAGCACCGGCGCCAGCGGTTTGGCGAGCCGGCCCAGCACCATGGCCCAGCGGAACAGCGTCGGCCGCGGCATCAGCCAGGCGAGCAGGCTGCGCATGAGACGGTCAGGCAGCGACCGCTTGTAGCTCTCCTCGATGCGATGCCGGCCGTGGTCGACCAAGTGCATGTAGTTCACACCCGAGGGACAGGTCGTCATGCACGAGAGGCACGAGAGGCAGCGGTCGACGTGGCGCACCTCCTGCGCGGTCGGCGCGCGATTGCCCTCGAGCATCGCCTTGATGAGATAGATGCGCCCGCGCGGACTGTCACGCTCGTCGCCAAGCAGCACGAATGTCGGGCAGGTGGCGGTGCAAAAGCCGCAATGCACGCACTTGCGCAGGATGTGCTCGCTGCGCGCGGTCTCGGGATCGGCGAGCTGGGCCAGGGTGAAATTGGTCTGCATCGCTAGCCCATGCGCCCCGGATTGAAGAGGCCCTTGGGATCGAAGCTCTCCTTCACGCGCGCAGCCAGCGCCACAAGCGCAAGCGATGACGGCTGGAACACCGGCACGGCAGTGCGTACGGCTTCCGGCGCACGGACCAGCGTCGCATGGCCACCAGTCGGACCGATGGCGCCGCGCACGAGCGCATGATCGGCGTCGGCGCTCGCCGGCAGCGCGAGCCAGATCAGGCCGCCGGACCAGTCATAGAAGGCCTCGGCCGCCGCCCGTTGCGCGCGGATGCGCGCCATGATCGCGGGGCCTTCCGTCGGCGGGCACGAGATCTTCCACACGACGTCACCGGCGCCGGCCCGGAGCGGCGCCACGTCGCGCACCTCGCGCCAGAAGGCGCGGCTCTCGAGCGTGCCCAGCTCCAGCATTTCCGTGCCGGCCAGCAGCTCGCGCAGACCCTTCAGGCGCGCCTCGACCGAGGGCGCCACGCCTTCGAGGCGTAGCGCGGTCCGGCCGGCGACATGCGCTGCGCCGGATACTTCGTGCGGGCTGCCCATGGCGACGCACATTGCCTTCACTGCCGCCGCATCGTCGAGGCCGTGCAGCAGGAGCGTGCGCGTCTGGTCGGGCGCCGGCAGCACTTTCACCGAAACCTCGTCGAGCACGGCGAGCGTGCCCCACGAGCCCGCGAGGATCTTGGAGAGATCGTAACCGGTGACGTTCTTCATCACCTTGCCGCCCGACTTGAAGGCCTCGCCGCGGCCGTTGACGCCGCTGAAGCCCAGCAGGTGATCGCGCGCGGCGCCAGCGGAGAGGCGCCGCGGCCCCGCGAGGTTGCCCATCACCGCGCCGACCAGCGTCCCCTCGCCCGCCACGCGGCCGAGCAGCGGGCCGAGGTCGGGCGGCTCGAAGGCCAGCATCTGGTTGCGCTGTGCCAGCAGCGCCTCGACGTCCTTGAGCGGTGTGCCGGCGCGCAGGGTGACGACCAGCTCCTCGGGCGCGTAGTCCACCACACCGGCGATGCCCGAAAGGTCGAGCACGTGGTCGCACTGCATCGGCTTGCCCAGCGCCAGCTTGGCGCCACTGCCGCGCACGTCGAGCGTCACGCCGTCGTTCAGCGCCCACTCAACCGCCTGCCGCAGCTCCTTCGCGTCGCGCGGCTTGATCGTGCCAGCCATCGGATCAGAACCGCGGGATGTCGGGGAACGGGAGCTTGTTCTGCGTCACGACCAGACGGCCGAGCTCGGCGCAGCGGCGCAGCTTGGGGAATACCTTGCCGGGGTTGAGCAGGTGGTCGGGATCGAAGGCGCACTTCACGCGCATCTGCTGGTCGAGGTCGATCTCGGTGAACTGCTCGCCCATCAGGTCGCGCTTCTCGATGCCGACGCCGTGCTCGCCGGTAAGCACGCCACCGACCCGCACGCAGAGACGCAGGATGTCGGCGCCGAACTCCTCGCAGCGGCGCAGCTCCTCAGGGTCATTGGCGTCGAACAGGATCAGCGGATGGAGATTGCCGTCGCCGGCATGGAAGACGTTGACGACGCGAAGCCCGTGCTTCTTCGACATCTGCCGCATCTCGCCCAGCACCTCGACCAGCTTGCCGCGCGGCACCGAGCCATCGAGGCACATATAGTCCGGCGAGATCTGGCCGACGGCGGGGAACGCGGCCTTGCGACCGGCCCAGAAGAGCACCCGCTCCTGCTCGTCGTGGCTGACGCGCACCGTGGTGGCGCCGCGGCCCCTGGCGATCTCGGCGACGCGCTCGACCAGATAGTCGACCTCGACCGGAGGGCCGTCCAGCTCGACGATCAGCAGGCCCTCGGCGTCGAGCGGATAGCCCGCGCCGACATAGGCCTCGGCGCACTTGGTCGCCTCCCTGTCCATCATCTCCATGCCACCGGGGATGATGCCCGAGGCGATGACGGCCGCGACGCAGTCGGCCGCGCCCGCCTCGGTCGGGAAGCCCAGCAGCACGGCTCGGGCCGTCGAGGGCTTTCTCAGCAGGCGCACGGTGACTTCGGTGACGACGCCCAGCAGCCCCTCGGAGCCGGTCATCAGGCCCATGAGGTCGTAGCCCTCGGCGTCGAGATGCTTGCCGCCCAGCCGCACGACCTCGCCGTTCATCAGCACCATTTCGATGCCCAGCAGGTTGTTGGTGGTGAGGCCGTACTTCAGGCAGTGCACGCCGCCGGAATTCTCCGCCACGTTGCCGCCGATCGAGCAGGCGATCTGCGAGCTGGGATCGGGCGCGTAGTAGAAGCCCTCGTGCTCGACCGCCTTGGTGATGCCGAGGTTGGTGACGCCGGGCTGCACGCGGGCGCAGCGGTTGGCGTAGTCGATCTCGAGCACGCGGTTGAACTTGCCGAGACCCAGCAGGATGGCGTCGCCCACCGGCATGGAGCCGCCGGACAGCGACGTGCCGGCGCCGCGCGGCACGACCTTGACCTTGTTGTCCTGGCAGTAGCGCAGGATGGCCGAGACCTGGGCCACCGTCTCGGGCAGCACCACGACCAGCGGCATCTGGCGGTAGGCCGACAGCGCGTCGCATTCGTAGGGACGCATGCCGTCGAGATCGTCGATCACGCCCTCGCCCGGCACGATGGCGCGGAGGGCAGCCACGATCTCGCCGCGGCGGGCGAGGATGGCAGGATCGAGCGGCGGCATCTGCATGTCCCGCTCTTAAATGAAAAAGCGGCGGAAGCCGAGGCCCCGCCGCTTTGTTCGTGAAAGCGCTTGCGCGTGTTTTCAGCCCTGGCGAGCCTTGAAGCGCGGGTTGGTCTTGTTGATCACGTAGACGCGGCCCTTGCGGCGCACGATGCGGCAGTCCTTGTGACGGAGCTTCACCGACTTGAGGGAATGACGGATCTTCATGGTCCAAACTCAACAAAAAGCCCCGGCCGGGCCGGGGTGAATTCCGAAAGCGGGCGGAAAATACGGATCGCGGCCGGTCCCGTCAACCCATTGATTTTCCACCTGATCCTGGCCGGACACTTTGGGTGCCCCAGACGAATTCTCCAATATCTACAGGGACTTAGACGGCCTACTCCTCGGGTTCTGTACTGAACTCGAGCGGGTGTCCGGCGCTGCGGCCCATGTCGTTGGCCTCGCTCGCCTTCGATTCGGCGATGTCGCGCGTGTAGGTCGCGACGACGCAGGCGCCGCGCTGGTGGGCCGTCATCATGACCCGGTAGGACTGCTCCTCGGTCATGCGGAAGACGGCCTTCAGGACGACGACCACGAACTCGCGCGGCGTGTAGTCGTCGTTCAGCAGGATCACCTTGTAGAGCGGCGGCTGCTTGGTCCTGGTCCGCTCGACTGCCTCGGGCTTGGTGTCGATATCGCTCATCGATCTCCCTTGAGTTTCCCGGGGAGCCCAACCAGCGACAGTCTCACCCTACCGGCATGGTCTCCGCAAGCGGCGGCAGCTTCACGACCTTCGCATACCAGGCCTCGAGCTTGGGATGGCCCGGGCGCCACGGCTCGTTGGCGTAGCGGAAGTCGAGGTAGCCCAGCGCGCAACCGATCGCGATCTCACCGATGGTCGTGAGCTCGCCCAGGCTTGCGGCGTCTTTCTCAAGCACCTCGAGCGCGTTCCTCACCTTGCCCTGCTGGAGGGCGATATAGGCCTTGCGACCTTCGTCCTGCGGCAGCGCGATCTCGCGGCGGCGCGGCTGCGTGGCGTCGAGGATGCCGTCGCCCAGTGCTTCCTGGGTCAGCGCCTTCCAGCGCGCCGGCCCCGGCGCCGGGAAGAGCTTGGGCGCGGAGCCGATGCTGTCGAGATACTCGCAGATCACCGGGCTATCGTAGAGCGACGTGCCGTCGTCGAGCATCAGGGTCGGCACCTTGGAGAGCGGGTTGAACTCGAGCAACGCCGGATCGGTCGTGCCGATCTTCACGCGCTCGATCTGCTTGTCGATGCCGCGCTTGATCGCGCAGGCGTTGACCTTGCGCACGTAGGGGCTGGCGGCTGAGTAAGCGAGCTTCATGGCGGCTTTCCTTGTGGCGGTCGTCAGGTGTTGCGCGATCCGACGGCGCCCATCGCCGTCGCAATCATCGGGATCAGGAGGTAGCGCAGGCCGATGTCGAAGAAGTAGGCGTCGACGGTCAGCTTGGCGAACGGCACGAGCACCGCGAGGTCGAGCACGAGGTTGATCGCCAGCCAGTAGCAGCCCAGCATCAGGCCGGACAGTGGCGTCGGCGTCACGCGGCGGAACGCCACGACCAGCAGCGCCACGCCGACGCCGCCGAACACGACGACCATCAGTGACTTGAACAGCGGCTGTGCAATGGCGAGTTGGCCGCTGCGATCGAAGAAGAGAAAGGAGACCACGAACGGCACGGCCCACGTCAGCAGACCGAGCCCCGTCGTGCGGATCGTGACAGCGTCTGTCATGGCAACCCTCTCGGGATCGTCTCAGTATGATCCAGCGGCGTCAGGCGCGGTAGGTCGTCGCGTCGGTCACGTAGCCTGACGCGAGATCGGCAGCCAGCGCGGCCGGATCGCGCTTCTTCGGGTCGCCATGTCCGCCGCCTCCCGGCGTGCCCAGCGAGACCGTGTCGCCCCTGTTCAGCACATACTGCTTCTTGGGGTCGGTCTTCTCGCCGTTGATGCGCAACTCGCCCGGCGCGCCGTCCTTGCCGCCCTCGATGCCGAAGGCCGGGAAGATCGTGCGTTCGGCGAGGAACGACACGGCGATCGGCGTGTCGCTGAGGCTCTCGATCAGGATCTCCTGCCCCAGCCCGCCGCGATGGCGTCCGGCACCGCCGGAGTCCGGCCGCAGCTTCTTGTGATGGAAGCGCAGCGGCGCGATGTGCTCGCTGATCTCGATCGAGGTCGAGGAGACGTTCGACGGCCACGAGAGACAGGTGACGCCGTCGCGCTGCACGTTGCCGCCCATGCCGCCGTTGTAGAAGAACATGTTGGCGTAGGGCTTGCCGCCCCCTGGCTCTCCACTTGGGCGAACGCCGGACTGGTTCATGCCCCACATCGGCGAGCCGCAGGCCGCCATCACGCGCTCCGGCACGATCTGGCCGAGGCAGCCGAACACCAGCATCGGAACGTAGTGGCCGATCAGCATGCGCGAGCCGCCCGGCGCGGGGAACTGCGGGTTGACGATGCAGCCCGGCGGCGCCTTGAGCGTGATCGGCCGCCACGCACCCTCGTTGTTGGGCAGGTTGGGGCTGGTGCAGACCTTCACCCCGTACATCGCCATGGCGTTCGTGTAGCAGAGCGCACAGTTGATCGCGCGATCGACCTGGCGATCGGTGCCCTCGAAATCCATCTCGATCTCGTCGCCCTCGATCGTGAGGGCGAGCTTGATGGTGATGGGCTTGTCGAGCAGGCCGTCGGTCTTGAGCTCGCTGCGGTAGGTGCCGTCGGGCAGCTCGCGGATCGCCGCCCGCATCGCCGTCTCGCAGCGGCCCTGGATCTCGCGCGCGAGATCGGTGAGGTCGGGCAGGCCGTAGCTCTCCATGAGCACGCGCAGCCTGTCCTCCATCAGGTCGAGCGCGACGATCTGCGCGTAGAGATCGCCCATCGTCTGGTCGGGCGTACGCACGTTCTTGCGGATGATGCCGACCAAGGTCTCGTCGGTCCTGCCGGCTGCGATCATCTTCATCGGCGGGATCTGCAGCCCCTCCTCGAAGACCTCGCGCGGCTCGGGGCTCCTGATCTTGCCGCCGATGTCGGGCACATGCGCCGTGGTGGCGCTGAACGCCACCAGCTTGCCGTCGCGGAAGATCGGCTTGGCGAGCGTCACGTCGGGCAGGTGACCGGTGCCCAGCCAGATGTCGTTGGTGATCAGCACGTCGCCCGGCTCGAGCTTGTCGGGCGGAAAGAAGCGCAGGAAGTGCTTCACCGTCTCGGGCAGGGTGCCGATGAAGCTCGGGATGCTCTCGGAGGCCTGGACCAGCGACTGGCCCGTCGCATCGGTGATGACGCAGGAGAAATCGTAGCTCTCGCGCACCAGCGTGGAGAACGAGGTTCGCACCATCGCGGCGGCCGCCTCGTCGACCATGGAGATGAGACGCCGCCACAGGAGCTCGAGCTCGATGGGATCGAAAGCCCTTGTCTGGTTTATCTGGCCCATCACATCGCCTCCGCCAGGATCGAGCCGTCGGGCAGCAGCCGCGCCGTCGCGTTGGGTCCGACGATGAAGGTGCTCTCATTCTCCTCGAACACCGCCGGTCCCTCGATCGCCACGCCGGGCACCAGCGCATAACGGTCCCAGACCTGCGTCGGGAGCGTCTTGCCGGCATCCGGGAAGAAAACAGGTCGTATGCCCTTGCGCGCGTTCGCAGAAGGATGGCGCGGTAGTTCCAGCGAGCCGCCGCTACCCGGCATGGGCGCACTGACCGAAAGGCGCAGCGCCACGAACTGGATGGCGGCACCCGGCGGCACTCGCGCGAACAGCGCCTTGTAGGCTGCCTCGAACGCGACCTTCACCGTCTCAACACTCAGCGCCTCCGGCAGCACAACCGTGATCTCGCTGCCCTGGCCGATGTAGCGCATGTCGGCGAGACGCCGCGCCGTGCGGCCGTCGACCGCCGCACCGGTCAGGCGCAGCACCTCCAGCGCTTCCTTCTCCAGACCGGCGAAGATGTCGTCGGCCGCCGAAAGGTCGGCATCGGCCAGGGCGGCGTTGAAGCTCGCCACGCGGTCGACACGCGCCGGGGCCATAAGCATGCCGATGGTGCTGCCCGCACCTGCACCCGGAGGGCAGACGACTCGCTTCACCCCAAGCTTGCGTGCGACGTGCCAGGCGTGAACCGGCCCTGCTCCGCCGGTCGCCAGCAGTGCATACTCGGCAGGGATGCGGCCACGCTCGGCGATGGCCACGCGCGCGGCACCCGCCATGTTCTCGTTCACCACGTCGTGCACGCCGAACGCCGCGCGATCGCTCTCGACGCCGAGCGACATCGCAAGCCTGCCGAAGGCCGCCTCGGTCGCCGCGCCGTCGATCTTCATGACGCCACCCAGGAAGAAGTCGGCGTTGAGATAGCCCAGCGACAGGTCGGCGTCGGTCACGGTCGCATCCTTTCCACCGCGGCCGTAGCAGGCCGGGCCCGGCTGGGCGCCGCTACTCTCGGGGCCGACGTTCAGCGTGCCGAGCTCGCTCTTGTGAGCGATCGAGCCGCCGCCGGCGCCGATCTCGATCAGCTCGACGGTCGCGATCTGGATGGGCAGGCCCGAGCCACGCAGGAAGCGCTTCTCGCGCGCCGCCTCGAAGCCGTAGGCGATCAGCGGCTCGCCGTCGTCGACCAGCGCGAGCTTGGCCGTCGTGCCACCCATATCGAACGCCAGCACGCGCTCCAAGCCTGCGTTGCGGCCGAACCAGGCCCCCGCGAGGGCCCCCGCCGCCGGCCCGCTTTCCATTAGCTGCACCGGCGCACGGCGCGCTTCGGCCACGTGCGTCAGCCCGCCATTGGAAAGCATGAGGAACAGCGCACCGGGAATGCCCTCCTTGCGCAGCGCCTGCTCCAGCCGCTCGAGATAGATCTCGGCCAGCGGCCGCACATAGGCGTTGGCGACCGTGGTACTGGCCCGCGGGTACTCACGGATCTCCGGCGCAATGTCGGACGACAGCGAGATCGAGAGATGCTGGAAGCGCTCGGCGACGGCCGCGGCCATCGCGCGCTCGTGAGCGGGATTGGCGTAGGAGTGGAGGAAGCAGATGGCGAGACTCTCGACACCCTGCTTTACGAGGTCGGCGACCTCGGCGAGTGCGGCCTCGACATCGAGCGCCGTCTCGACCTTTCCATCAGGCGCCAGCCGCTCCTTCGCCTCGCGACGCCATGGGCGGGGCACGATGGGCTTCGGCATCTCGATGAAGAGATCGTAGAGCTCGTACTTGCGCTCGCGGGCGATCTCCAGCACGTCGGCGAAACCCGCCGTCGTCAGCAGCCCTGTCTTCGCGCCCTTGCGCTCGATCAGCGCGTTGGTGAACAGCGTCGTGGCGTGCACGACGCGTCCCACCTGGTCGGGCGTGGCGCCCGCCTTCTCCAGCACGCGCCGCGTACCTTCGAGCGCGCCGCGCGCCGGATCGTCGGGCGTGGTGCTCTCTTTCCAGATGACGGCGCGGCCGTCGCGCGGATCGTGGATGACGAGATCGGTGAAGGTGCCCCCGATGTCGATGCCGAGGGAAAGAGGCGCGCTCATGTCCTACCCAAACAAAGAAACCGCCCTCATCCTGAGGAGCCGCGCGAAGCGCGGCGTCTCGAATGATGGGCAACAGACTCGAGGCGGTGTCCCATCCTTCGAGACGCGGTCCTGCGGACCGCTCCTCAGGATGAGGGCTGAGGTCGTCATTCTGCCTTGATGTTCCCCGCCTTGACGACCTTGGACCAACGCTCCCGATCCTTGGCGATGTACGCCTTGAAGGCGGCGGGATCCTGCGCCAGCGCGGTGAGGCCCTGCTTTTCCAGCGCTTCCTTGTTGGACGGATCGCCGATCGCATCGATGAGCAGTTTGGAGAGGCCCGCCTGGATGTCGGCCGGCATGCCGGCCGGACCGAAGACACCGAACCAGTTGCTGATGTCGAGCGCGGGGATGTCCTTGGTCAGCAGCGGCAGGTCGGGCGCGAGCGGCGTCGGCCTGGTCGCGGCGAGCGCCAGCACGCGCACCTTTCCGGCGTTGGCGAGGCTCATCAGCTCCGACACGTTTCCGAAGAACATGTCGACGTTCCCTGCTGCGACGTCGGCGATAGCCGGTGCGCCGCCGCGATAAGGTACGTGGATCATCTTGAGGCCGCCCGACTCGAAGCCGAGGAACTCGGCGGCGAGCTGGTTGGTCGAGCCGAGGCCGGTCGAGGCATAACTCACCTTGCCGGGATTGGCCTTGGCGTAGGCGACCAGCTCGGGGATGGTCTTGAACGGCGCGTCCATGCGTACGATCAGGGCCATCGGCACGCCGACCAGATTGGCGATCGGCACCAGCTCCTTGTCGAGGTCGAGCGGGATGTTGGAGCCAGGCACCACGGCACCGACTGCGATCTGGCCCATAATGCCGATGCCGATCGTGTAGCCGTCGGGCGGCGACTGCGAGACCTGCTTCAGCGCGATGAAGCCGCCCGCGCCGGTCTTGTTCTCGACCACGACGGGATAGCCGAACTTTTTCGTGATCGCGTCGGCCGCGAGGCGCGCCGTTATGTCGGCGGTGCCGCCCGGCGCATAGCCGACCAGGATCTTGATGGGCTGTTTGGGCACCCATTGTTGGGCACCAGCCGGCATGGCGGCCAGGACGAGCGGAGCGGCAAGAAAGCTGCGACGAAACATGGCTGTGTTCCCCAATGCCCAGAGTCGAAGGTCGAGCAAGGCCCGTGCCGGGTCAAGCGTCCTGCTTGAGATGAAACACTGTTCCGCTAGTCTCGATGCAAATGCCGCTTGCCTACCCCGCCGCCGACGTCTGGACGCTGCTCGCCGACATCGCCGATGAAACGCCCGACGTGCCAGCGCTCATCCAAGGCGATCGCAAGCTGAGCTTCGCCAAGCTGGCCGAGTGCGCCCTGCGCGCGGCGCGTGGCCTCTCCGATCTCGGCGTCGGCGCCGGCGACCGCGTGGCGCTGTGGCTGCCGAACGTCCCGGCGTACCCAATCCTCTACTTCGCCTGCGTCCGTCTTGGCGCCATCGCCGTCGCGGTGAACACGCGCTATCGCGCCGTCGAGGTCACGGACATCGTCGGCCGCTCCGGCGCCAAGGTGCTCGCCTGCGCACCGGGCTTCCGCCGCATCGACTTCCTGTCGATCCTGGCCGACATCGAGCCTAACGCGCTCGACAGGCTGACAGCCATAGTGACCGTCGGCGAGGAGGCCGCGTCGGTGCCGCCCGCCATCGAGCGCCTGCGGCGTGTGTCCTTCGACCGACTCCTGTCGCGACCGCGCCATGGCACCAACAACGCCAAGACAAGCGCGCCCTGCAACATCTTTACGACCTCGGGTACGACCAGTGCGCCGAAGTTCGTGCTGCACCGCCAGGGTGCGATCGCCAGCCACGCCCAGCAGGTCGCCAGGGTCTTCGGCTTCGCCGCACCCGACACACTCTCGCTCTCGATCCTTCCGCTGTGCGGCGTCTACGGTTTCAACCAGACGATGTCCACGCTGGCTGCGGGCAGGCCTTGCGTCCTGGTGGAATCCTACGAGATCGACGAGATCGCGCACCTGATCGCACGACATCGGCCGACCACGATGTTCGGCAGTGACGACATGTACGCCCGACTGCTCGATGCGGTGCCGGGCGACCGGCCCTTCCCATCGCTGAAGTGGGCGGGCTATGCCGCATTCAACGCCTCGCTGGAGGGCATCGCCGAGAAAGCCGAGACGCGCGGACTGCGCCTCAACGGCCTCTACGGAATGAGCGAGGTGCAGGCGCTCTACGCCATGCAGCCACCACAGGCGGAGGTCGCACGGCGCAAGAAGGCGGGCGGCGTGCCGACATCGCCGCTCGCCCATGTCCGCGTTCGCGATCCCGAGAGCGGCGAGTTGCTCGGGCCCGGCCAGCCCGGCGCGCTGGAATGCGCAGGGCCGTCGCTGATGGTCGGCTACTATGGCAACGAGAAGGCGACCGCCGAAGCAATGATGCCCGACGGCTACGTCCGTACCGGCGATCTTGCCGAGCTCGAGGAACACGGCGGCTTCACTTTCTTGAGCCGCATGGGCGACGTGCTGCGACTCTCCGGCTTCCTCGTCAACCCGCTGGAGATCGAGACTCACCTGCGGAAACTGCCCGGAATCGAGGGCTGCCAGGCGATTGCCGTGCCGCGGCCCGACGGCGTGCGTTGCGTGGCATTCGTGATCCTCTCTTCCGGCGTCGCACTCGACGAGGCGGCGGCGATCGCCCATTGCAGACGCGGGCTCGCGAACTACAAGGTGCCATTGCGCGTGTTCGCAATCGACGACTTCCCCAAGACTCCCTCGCCCAACGGCTTCAAAATCCAGCGCGTGAAACTGCGCGACATGGCGCTGGAGCGTCTATAGCGAGCGGCATCGTTCCCTTCCGTCGCGGCTTGATGCCATGCTACCGACCGGAGCGGAGGAAACCATGGCCAAGCGCAAGAGCATCAACTACCCGGGCTACAAGCACCAGAACCCGATCCCCAATGGCAGCCGCATCGGCAACATCGCGATGTCGAGCATCATGAACGGCACTGAGCCCGACACGCGCATCGTGCCGCCTGATCTCGCCGGCCAGGTCGTCAACATCTTCAAGCACATCCGGCTGTTCGTCGAAGCTGCCGGCGGCACGCCCGACGACATCATCAAGATCAACTTCTGGATGAAGCAGCCCTCGACCGGGCGCGCGGCGCTCAACGACGAGTGGGTGAAGATGTTTCCCGACGAGAACTCACGCCCCGCGCGTCACACGCTGACGCTCGGGCCCGACAGCCCGCATCAGGTGACGTGCGACGTGATCGCGGTGATGGACGACTAACGGCCCGGGATGCGCAGGTCGGCGACCGAGGCGCCGACGAAGATCTGGGGTTGCGAGGGGCGGCGAATGCCCATGCGCTGCTCGAGCGCCTGCACGCACGAGCGCGTCGACTGTGCAAGCTGGTTCCAGGTCGCCGCGCCGTCGAAGTTCTGCAGCAGGCACTGATCGTAATAGGTGTACTGGTCGCCCGCGCCGCAGCCGAAGCTCACTCGGTCGGCCGCCGCGGCCGTGAGCACGACGCGATTCGGCCGACGCATCGCCGCGGTCAGGAACACGCCGCTGTGGCAGGCCGACACGATCAGCACTGTCGGCCGCGCCCCGCAACCGGCTTCGAGCGCATTGTCGAGCGAGCCGGGGCCGAGAATGCCGTTCGCCGCCTTGAGCGTCACCCCGCGCTCGTCGCCATGGCTGGTGATGAAGACGAGGCAGGCCTCGCCGCCTTGCGTGCGCAGCGCCGACGACACGTTCGCCACCGTGGCGACCGGCACCGACGGATTGCGCCGAGGATCGGAGGTGAGGGCGCGGACATCGCGGACGCCGTGGGCCGCGAGCTTGTCGCGCAGCGCGTCGACGCCGTTGTCGAAGGACGGGCTGTTGTTGTCGCCGGCAATCAGCACGGCCCGCCAGCGCGCCGCCGGCACCGAGGCTCCGGTGGGTGCGGACGCGACCTGTGGGCTGCGCCCGAGCGGCACGGCTGTGTCGGCCTGGTCGGACGTGCAGCCTAGAGCCGACACGAGGACTCCGATCAGGGCCGCCGTACGCAGCAACATGTCCGCCACTCCCGTTGATCAGGCCGCCAAGCGTCAAACCGGCTGAGGCTTGGCTCCCACCACTCGCAGTGCCATCTCGACGTAGAGCCTGGCCATCTGCTCCTCGGCGAGATCGCCGCCCGGACCGTACCACATGGAGACGTGGGTACACTGGTCGAGCAGCGCCATGGCGATCGCCTTGAGATCGCCGCGTCCCTCGACGTGCGGCGGATCGAAGACCTGCCGCTCGACGCCCTGCGCGAGGATGGTCACCAGAATGTCGCGGATGGCGCGACGGCTGCGCCTGATGTCGGCGACGCGCGTCGCATCCAGCCAGCCGATTTCCCGGTTGGCCACCAGGGCCTCGATCCTCATGCGGCAATGCCGCAAGACATAGACCCGCACGAACGCCGAGAGCTGGGCGCGCGGATCGTCGCCGGCGCTCGCGACCGCCTGCTGACACTGCCGTTCGAGTTCGCCCTGGGTCGACGTGATGATGTCGTGGAGCAGTTCGTCCTTCGACTTGAAGTGGTTGTAGAGGGCGCCCTGTGTCAGCCCGCAGGCCTTCATGATGTCGCGCACCGTCACCACGGGATAGCCACGTTCGGCGAACTGGGCGAAGGCGGCGGCACGGATAGCCTCGACCGGAGCACGCGGCTCGCGCTCGGTGGCGGGCGGCGGCTCGTCCGCAGCCTGTGCCGGCTTGCGCTTGGTCATCGTGCACCTCCAGCGATCCGTTCGACAATGCCCCATCCGAGTTCTGCAGCAGGCCGCACCAGCGCGCCGGAGTCGGCGGCGCGCACGTTGGACGCCGTGCCGTCGAGCGAGCGGGCATAGACGCCCTGCCGGATGCACGACACGCGAAAGAGGTTGTAGGCCATGTAGAAGTCCCACAAGGCAGCCGGCGGCACGGCGCGCCTCGATAGCTCGCAATAGTAGCCGACCATCTCGGCCTCGCCCGGCAGGCCGAGCGCGGCAAGATCGTGCCCGAGGAGCCCACCCCAATCCTTCGGCGTGCGCCACAGCATGCAGAGGTAGGAGAGCTCCGCTAACGGATCGCCGAGCGTCGAGATCTCCCAGTCGATGATGCCCAGCACACGTGGCTCGGAGGCATGGAAGATCATGTTGTCGAGACGGTAGTCGCCATGAACCAGCACGGTCTCGTCGTTGGCCGGGAGGTTCGCGGGCAGCCAGTCGAGCAGCCGGTCCATCGCCTCGATGCGCTCGGTTTCCGAGGCCTTGTACTGCTTTCCCCAGCGCGAGATCTGGCGCGCGACGTAGCTACCGGACCGGCCGAAATCCGCCAGACCGAGAGCCGCGTAGTCGACGCGATGGAGCCGCACCAGACTCTCGAACTTGGCGCGATAGATCGCGCGTCGCTCCTCCTTCGGCACGTCGGGCAGCAGCGGATCCCAAAGCACGCGCCCGTCGCAATACTCCATGAGATAGAAGGCGGTGCCGACGACGCTGTCGTCCTCGCACAGTGCGTAAGCCCGGGGTGTCGGCACGTCCGTCCTGTTCAATGCCGAGATGACCCGAAACTCGCGGTCGACGGCATGGGCCGACGGCAGGAGCTTGCCCGGCGGCTTGCGGCGTAGAACATACTGCCTGCCCGCCGCGTCGGTCAGCCGGTAGGTCGGGTTGGACTGGCCGCCCCTGAACTGTTCGACCCGCACCGGGGCGACAAAGCCCGGCACGTTGGCAGCCATGAAGCGGCCGAGCGACTGCTCGTCGAACCGGTGCTTCTCCTGCACCGCCATCGTGCCGATATAGTCCGGACCTCGTCGCGCCACCCGCAAAGCCTCCTGAATGGCCGTTCACATCGGCCGGGAGTTTGCTCGCCGATCCGTGTCCACGCAATATCGACCAACGAGGGACAAGGGCAGGTTGATGGAGCTGTTTTCGGCCTATCCACCAGAGGCTTGGGCGTTGTTGCTGGCGACCGGCACGCTGATCGGACTGCTGGCCGGGCTGCTGGGCATCGGCGGCGGCGTGGTCGCAGTGCCCGTCCTGCTGGAGGTCTTCACCATGGCCGGCGTAGCCGAGCACACAGCCGTTCTACTCGCTATCGGCACGGCCCAGGCCAGCATCCTCGTCGCCTCGCTGACGGCCGTCCTGGCCCATTGGCGCGCGGGTACCATCGATAACACCCTGGTGCGTGCATGGCTTCCCGGTCTGATGGTCGGCGCGCTGCTGGGGTTAACGCTCGCACCGTTCGCGTCCGGACGAACGCTCACTCTTGTATTCGCAGCGGTTGCCGCGGCGCTCGCCGTCAAGTTGATCGCGGGTGAGCGGCTCTCCCTGGCAGCTCGCCTGCCTCGGCAGCCGCTCTCGCATGTGGCGCCACTGGCGGTCGGCGGACTTGCCTCCGCTGTAGGCGTCGGTGCCGGAACTTTGAGCACGCCAATTCTGACCCTGTTCTCATTTCCCATTCGCAATGCCATCGGTGCCGGGGCGCTCTTCAACCTCGTCATTTCGCTTCCGGCGACGATTGCGTTCCTGCTGATCGATCGGGACGCGCCCGGCCGGACCGCAGATGCACTGGGCGGCGTGGCTCTGTTTTGCGTCGCGAGCTTGTCCCTGCCGGCGCTCTTTGTCGCGCCCGTCGCCGCACGTTGGTCGAATCGGGCGCCGGTCGTGTGGCTGCAGCGTTTGTTCGCCCTTTGCCTGGCGATCATCGCAGCGCGACTGCTATCCCGTTGACGAACTTGGCGCTTGGGCAAAGCGGCAGAATTGTGTTTACTGCCGTCGTGCTGGCCCGGGGGTTTGGGCCCAACATCACATCGAAGACTGCGCGTACTGGGAGGCGTCGTTGAATCGATTGCTAAGCAAGGACTTTCTGTCCGGGCTGATGTTCATCGCCTTTGGACTGATCGCCCTGTATTTCGGCCAGAAGCTCGCCCTCGGTACGCCGGTTCGTATGGGACCCGGCTACGTGCCCCGCATGCTGTCGCTGATCCTGCTCGGGCTCGGCGTGATCATCTGCATCGTGGCACTCGTTGCCGGCAGCGAGCCGGTCGAGAAGCCGAAGTGGAAGCCGATTACGCTGGTGACCATCGGTGTGGTCTGCTTCGCGCTGCTCTTCGAGCGGGCCGGGCTTCTGCCCGCACTCGTAGTGCTGATCCTGATCGCCTCGCTCGCCAACGACGAGTTCAAGATAGTGGAAGTGATCGGCAACATGGTCGTGCTCGCGGCGCTCTGCACCGTCGTCTTCAAGGTCGGCCTCAGCATGAATATCTCCATCGTCCGCGGAGTCTGGTGAGATGGAGCTGCTCGACAACCTCGCGCTGGGCTTCAGCGTCGCCTTCTCCTTCCAGAACCTGATGTACGCGCTGCTGGGCTGCCTGCTCGGCACTTTGATCGGCGTTCTTCCGGGCATCGGCCCGGTGGCGACCATCGCCATGCTGCTGCCGATCACCTTCCACCTGCCGCCGACCGCCTCGCTGATCATGCTGGCCGGCATCTACTACGGCGCGTCGTACGGCGGCTCGACAACCTCGATCCTGGTCAACCTGCCGGGCGAGTCGGCATCGGTCGTCACTTGTCTCGACGGCTACCAGATGGCGCGCAACGGGCGGGCCGGTGCCGCGCTGTCGATCTCCGCCGTCGGCTCGTTCTTCGCCGGTACCGTCGGCACGTTCATCATCGTGATGTTCGCCGAGCCGCTGACACGCATGGCGCAGAAGTTCGGCCCGGCCGACTACTGCTCGCTGATGGCGCTCGGCCTCGTCGCGGCGGTCATCCTGGCGAGCGGCTCGGTCATCAAGGCCATCGCCATGATCTTCCTCGGCCTTCTGTTCGGCCTGGTCGGCACCGACGTCAACACCGGCGCGCAGCGTTTCACCTTCGACCTGCCGGAACTCTCCGACGGCATCGACTTCGCGCCGATCGCCATGGGTCTGTTCGGCATCGCCGAGATCGTGGTCAATCTCGAACGACATCTGACGCGCACAGGCGGCACCATCAAGGTGAACTCGCTGTGGCCGACGGCAGAGGAAATTCGTCGGGCGATCCCCGCCGCGCTTCGCGGCACGTTCCTCGGCGCGGCGCTCGGCGTGCTGCCGGGCGGCGGCCCGACCCTCGGCGCCTTCTCATCCTATACGCTCGAGAAGAAGATCTCGCGCAACCCCGAAAAGTTCGGCAAGGGTGCCGTGGAGGGCGTCGCAGCGCCGGAATCGGCCAACAATGCCGCGGCGCAGACGTCGTTCATCCCGATGCTGACGCTCGGCATTCCCTCCAACGCCGTCATGGCGTTGATGGTGGGCGCCATGATCATTCAGGGCATCCAGCCCGGGCCCGAGGTCATGACCAAGAAGCCGGACCTCTTCTGGGGCATGATCGCCTCGATGTGGATCGGCAATGCCATGCTGGTCGTGATCAACCTGCCGATGATCGGGCTTTGGGTGAAGCTGCTGACGGTGCCGTACCGCTTCCTGGCGCCTGCCATCCTGCTCTTCTGCTGCATCGGCGCCTACAGCCTGCAGAACAGTACCTTCCACGTCATGCAGGTCGCCGCTTTCGGCGTGCTCGGCTACGTCTTCGTCCGGCTGGGCTGCGAGGGCGCGCCGTTCCTGTTGGGGCTGGTGCTGGGGCCGCAGATGGAGGAATACTTCCGCCGCGCCATGCTGCTGTCGCGTGGCGACCCGATGGTGTTCCTGCAGCGGCCGATCAGCCTCGGCCTCCTGATCACCACCGCGTTTCTGCTGCTCCTGATGGCCTTGCCAAGCTTCAAGAAAGCGCGTCAGGAGGCCTTCCAGGAAGAGGGCTGACGCCCTCTTCTCCCAAGCCAGGGAGTTCGCCCGTGACCGATCTGCCCAAGCGAGTGACCATCGACGAGGAGGGCCCTCGCGAGGGCTTCCAGTCGGAGAAGAAGGCGATCCCGGTGGCCGAGAAGGTGCGGCTGATCGAGGCGCTGGCCGATGCGGGACTGAAGCGTATCGCCTGCGTCTCTTACGTGAACCCCAAGCGCGTACCGGCCATGGCCGATGCTGAGGAAGTGGCGGCGGCGATCCACCAGAAGCCCGGCGTCCAGTACGCCGCCCTATGGCTGAACCAGCAGGGCCTCGAGCGCGCCCTGCGTGGACCGCTGCATGTCGACGGCAGCGTACGGGTCACCGCCTCCGATACCTTCTCGCTGAAGAACATCGGCAAGTCGGTCTCCGACGCAATGGTCGAGCAACAAATGTCGCTCAAGACCTTCAAGGATCGCGGCATGCCTGTCGAATGGGGCATCATCCTCGGGGCCTTTGGCTGCAACTACGAGGGTGAGCTTTCGACAGCGCTGATCCTGCAACGCGTGCAGCTCGCACTCGACGAGGCGGAACTGGCGGGTTTCAGGCTGAAGGGCATCAAGCTCACCGACGCCATGGGCTGGGCGACTCCGCAGTCGGTCGAGCGGTTGATCGGCGCCATCCGCGACAAGTGGCCCGAACTCGAGATTTCTCTGCACCTGCACGACACGCGCGGCACCGGCATGGCGGCGGCCTATGCGGGCTTGCGCCTCGGCGTCACCAAGTTCGACGCCTCGATCGCGGGGCTGGGCGGCTGCCCGTTCGCCGCCACCGACGGGGCGGTCGGCAACATCTGCACCGAAGACTTCGCCTACATGTGCGAGGAGATGGGTGTGGATACCGGCCTCGACGTCGAGAAGCTGATCGAGGTGGCGAAGGTCGCCGAGGAGGTGGTCGGACGTCCCTTGCCCGGCCATGTGATGCGCGGCGGCACGCTCAAGGCTGCGAGGCAGCGCGCGCGCCAGAGGGCTGCCGCGTGAACGCCGGGACCATGCCCCTCGTGCCCGACTCGACCTATGTCGACGTCGCGCAGTTGCCATGGCAGCCGACGCGCTTCCCCGGGATCGAATGGAAGATCCTCATGGAGCAGAAGGACACCGGCATGTCGACGGTGCTGATGCGCTGGGCGCCCGGCGCGCGCCTTCCGCGTCACGAGCACGTCGCGATCGAGCAAACCTACGTTCTTGAGGGTTCGTTCGCCGACCATGCCGGCGTCTGCGGGCCCGGGCAGTATGTCTGGCGGCGCGCCGGCAGCCGGCACGAGGCGTGGACCGACGAAGGCTGCCTGATGCTCGCGGTCTTCCTGAAGCCCAACACGTTCTTCGATTGATTCGATTACAGGGCTGTTCTAGGGCAGGTTGATCGCGCGACGTGCGCTGACCGAGCGTTCCCCGCTGGACGCGGCCGCCATCTCTATGCAACATGGCTGGCAATTCACAGCGACTGAACCAACTGTCGCATGAAACAGGGACGCGAGGCCGTAGGCAGGCGGATGACGCGCTGTCTCGGCAAATTCTCGCAATCAGAGGCTAAAGGGCGAACCCGCGTTCGCTCTGCGGGGCCGTGCGCCCGTGCGAGGCGGGCGGTTTGGGGTGACGAGTAACTTCTGGTGGGAAGGAGGACATCATGATCCGAAGGAGCATCATTCTGGCTGCCGGCGCGGTCGCGGTTTCGCTCGCGGCCGGTCCAGCGGCGGCGCAGGCGGTGAAGTTGCCGCCGTCATTGACCATGACCGCCTACGACACCGGTACCTCCGGCTTCAACATCGCGGTCGCCATCGGCAAGGTGATGAAGGAAAAGCACCAGAGCGACCTTCGCGTGCTGCCCGCCGGCAACGATATCGCCCGCCTGGCGCCGCTCAAGGCCGGCCGGGCACAGGCGTCCGCGATGGGCATCGGCGGCTACTTCGCCTCCGAAGGCGTTTTCGAGTTCGCGACCAAGGATTGGGGACCGCAGCCGCTCCAGCTCCTGTTGTCGGCAATTTCGTGCAACGCCATCACCCTCAATGTCGCCAAGGACACCGGCGTCAAGGAGATCAAGGATCTAAAGGGCAAGCGCATCGGCATCGTCGTCGGCTCGCCAGCGCTCAATCAGAATGCCTACGCCATTCTCGCCTTCGGCGGTCTCACCAAGGACGACGTCAAGCTGATCGAGTTCTCCAGCTTCGGCGCCATGTGGAAGGGCATGCTGAACAACGAAGTCGACGCCGCCATCGCCTCGACGATCACCGGCCAGGTGCGTGAGCTCGAGGCCTCGCCGCGCGGCGTAGTCATGCCGCCGACGCCCGCCGCCGACAAGGCGGGATGGGAGCGCATGCGCAAGTTCGGCCCCTACTTCTATCCGCACAAGACGACCTGCGGCGCGGGCGGCCTCAGCGCGACGAACTCGCTCGAGCTGCCGTCGTACCCCTATCCGATTTTCATGGTCTACGGATCGGAGAAGGAGGACCTCGTCTACAACCTCGCCAAGGCGATGATCGTCGACTATCCGGACTACAAGGCCAGCGCCCCCGGCGCGGATGGCCTCGAGGTCAAGCGCCAGATTCTCGACTGGGTGCTTCCGTACCATCCTGGCACGGTCAGGGCCCTGAAAGAGGCCGGCGCCTGGACCGCCGAAGCGCAGAAGCACAACGACATGCTTCTGAAGCGCCAAGCAACCCTGGCGGCGGCATGGGCGGAATTCAACAAGGCCAATCCGCCGACCGACAAGGATGCCTACGCCAAGGCCTGGATGGCAGCACGCAAGAGCGCGCTCGAGAAGGTCGGAATGGACCCGGTGTTCTAGGCCTTTAAGAGCAGACTTGAATGTCGGAACAGTCCGCTGACGAGACGTCTGGTTCGGAAGGATCCCGAACCAGGCGTCTTTCCACGTTCTGGCGATGCGTCCTGCTCACATGGACCGTCGTCTCCATCCTGCTGTGTTTCAATCAGCAGTTCACGCTACGCTTCTTCGTCGGGCTGACGCTGCTCGACACCGAGTACTACTGGGGCCTCGTCCTTGTTCTGCTGCCGCTCGCCTTCGTTCTCTATCCGCTGAAGCCGGGCCTGCATCAGGACCATGTGCCGTTCTACGACGTCTTCCTGTTCCTGCTGACGACCGCGATCTCCGGCTACCTGATCTTCACCGCGCGCACCTCCGCTGCCGAGGGCTGGGAATACAGCGCGCCGAGCGTCGCCGGCGACCTGGCATTGTGGTGCGCGGTCGCAATGTGGGCACTCGTGCTCGAGGCGCTGCGGCGTGCCGGCGGCTTCGTCCTGTTCGTCATCATGGGCTTTTTCTCATTGTTCCCGCTTTTCGCGGCGAGCATGCCCGCACCGCTGACTGCCTCGTCGGTCAGCCTCCTCGATGCCGCCTCCTACCACATCTTCTCCCGCGAGAGCGTGCTCGGCATCCCGATGCGCGCCTTCGCCGAACTGGTGATCGGCTTCCTCGTTTTCGGCACGGCCCTGCAGTACTCCGGCGCAGGTGCATTCTTCATCAACCTTGCTTTCGCGTTGTGCGGCACCTATCGCGGCGGCGCCGCAAAAGTGGCGATCTTCTCGTCGGGGCTGCTCGGCTCGATGAGCGGAAGCGTCATTTCCAACGTGCTCACCACCGGGACAATGACGATTCCAGCCATGAAGAAGACCGGCTTCAAGCCATCCATGGCTGGCGCAATCGAGGCCTGTGCTTCGACGGGAGCTGTTCTCGCACCGCCCGTCATGGGCGCCACCGCGTTCGTGATGGCAGAATTCCTGAACATCCCCTACTCGGAAGTCGCCCTGGCCGCTGCCGTACCGGCTGCGCTTTTCTATTTCTCCCTCTTCGTCCAGATCGATTTCTTCGCGGGCCGAAACTCCATGATCGGCCTCAAGCAGGAAGACATGCCCCGCGTACGCGACGTCATTCGCGACGGCTGGTATTTCATCTTCGTTATCATCCTCCTTGTCGTGCTTCTGCTGGTCATGAAGCGCGAGAATTGGGCTCCATGGCTCGCCACCGGCCTCCTCATCGTCCTCAACCAGCTCTTCTCCGACAAACGTTGGGGCTGGCACGAGCTGCTCGCCTTCATCGAGGGTAACGGTCGCGTTTTCGTTGAATTGGTCGCTATTCTCGCCGGCATCGGGTTGCTGGTAGGCGCCTTCTCGCTGACCGGCTTGACGGGCACGCTGACGACCGAATTGCTCCACATAGCGGGCAAGCAGCCGCTGCTGCTCATCCTCATGGGCGCGCTGACCAGCTTCATCCTCGGCATGGGGATGACCATCACCGCCTGCTATATCTTCCTGGCCGTGCTGCTCGCGCCGAGCCTGATCCAAGCGGGCCTCGATCCGCTCGCCGTGCACATGTTCATCATGTACTGGGGCATGGTTTCCTTCATCACGCCGCCCGTCGCGCTTGCGGCCTTCGCCGGCGCCTCCGTCGCCAGGGCAAATCCGATCGAGACCGGGCTCCAGGCGATGAAGATCGGAAGCATCATCTACTTCGTGCCCTGTTTTTTCGTCCTCAATCCGTCGCTCGTGCTGCAGGGCGGATTTCTGGACTTCGTCCTCCACTTCGGGACGGCGATCATCGGCGTGGTGATGGTGTGCGCCGGCTTGCAGGGCTACATGGCGCGCATCGGCGATTTGCGCCGTTGCGGCTGGGCCGAGTGGCCCGTACGTGCGGCCCTGGTCGTGGGAGGGCTGTTCTTCGCTGCACCCGGCGGTGGCTTGATGCCCCTGTCTCCTTTGGAGATGACGTCGGTTGCCGTTGCGCTATGTTTGCCCGCGCTCGCCGTAGCCTGGATCTACGCCCGCCGTCCGACGGCGGCGTGACCTCCGCCTGCGGCACGCCGCACGGGAGGAATGGGCTGCCATGGCTGCTGTACTTGAGGGGATACGCGTACTCGATTTCGGCCGCTACATCGCGGGACCGTTCTGCGGCACGATGCTGGCCGATCTCGGCGCCGAGGTGATTCGCATCGAGAAACTCGAAGGCAGCGAGGATCGGTGGGTGACGCCCGTCACCGAGGGCGGCGACGGCGCCATGTTCCTCCAGATGGGCCGCAACAAGCTCGGCCTGACGCTGAACCCGATGAAGCCGGCAGGCCGGGAGATCGTGAAGAAGCTGGTCGCTGTCTCCGACGTCGTCATCGCCAATCTGCCCTACGAAGACCTCAAGAAGATGGGCATCGACTACGAGAGCGTCTCCGCGATCAACCCGCGCATCATTCTCGCGACCAACTCGACCTTCGGCTCGGAAGGCCCCTACGCAACGCGCGTCGGCTTCGACACGATCGGCCAGGCCATGTCGGGTGCAATGCACCTCTCGGGCGACGGCAAAGTGCCGACCCGCGCCAACGCGCCCTATGTCGACTTCAGCTCCGCGCTGCTGTCGACGATCGGCGTGCTCGCGGCCCTGATGGATCGCGCCAGGAGCGGCAAGGGACAGAAGGTCGAGACCGCCCTGTTGCGCACCGCAATCAACATCGCCAACAGCCATCTTATCGAGCAAGCGATGCTCAATCTCAACCGCACGGCCACACTCAATCGCGGCTTCACAGCCGGCCCCTCGGACACCTTCAAGTGCAAGGATGGCTGGATCTACGCCATGACCATCGGCCAGCCGCTGTTCGTCCGCTGGTGCCGCCTGATGGGTAACGAGGACCTGGCCGCCGATCCGCGCTTCAAGGACGACCTGGCACGCGGCGACAATGGCGAGGCTCTGTCGGAGATCATGCAGAAGTGGTGTGACGGCCGCACCGTCGCCGAGGCACTTGAGTTGCTCGAGGCCAATCGCATTCCGGCGGGCGCGGTTTACACGCCGCAACAGGCCCTCGACGACCGCCACGTCAGGGAAGCGGGTTTCTTCCACTCGATGGAGTTTCCGGGCGCAGCCAGGCCCGTGCCGGTGCTGCAGGAGCCGGTCAAGCTGTCGCGCACGCCACTCACCATCCGCCGGCGCGCGCCCCGGCTCGGCGAGCATACGGACGAAATCCTGCAGGAACTCGGCTATACGCCCGACGTTATCGCCAAGTTGAGGGCCGAACGGGTGGTCTGAGCCGATATGGGCGCGTGATCCGGCCCGTCATTCCGGCGTATAATCGCTGAAGGAGCCGATCATGCGCTTGTTCCTGCTGTCCCTTGTGCTCATGCTGTCGAGCGCCGTCGTCGCCTCTGCCGCCGGCGCCTTGCCTTATGGATCGTCGCTGTCGTTCGTCGCCTATCGCAACGGCGAGCCGATCGGTCGCCACACGGTCACGTTCGAGCGGGACGGAGGGCAGCTCAAGGTCTCGACCTCGATCGATCTCGCGGTCAAGTTCCTGGGCTTCACCGCCTACCGCTACACCCATCGGGCGCAGGAAGTGTGGTCGGGGGGAGCACTCGTCTCGCTGGCCAGCACCACAGACGACAACGGCACGAAGCACAGCGTGACGGCGACCCGCGAGGCCAATGACATCACAGTCGTGCACGACGGCAAGAAGACGCTGCTGCCGTCGTGGACCCTTCCGTCTTCGCACTGGAACATCGAGCAGGTGCGACAGTCCATGCTGCTCAATACCCAGAAGGGAACGGAAGCCAGGGTCAACATCACCCAAGGCCCGCGCGAGAACGTCAAGACCTCCTCGGGCTTCATCCCCGCGACCCGGTACTCCTACACCGGTGACGTCGCCATGAACCAGTGGTTCGACGATCGCGGCCGGTGGGTGAAGACGTCGTTCCAAGGGTCCGACGGCTCCACCATCGAGTACGTCCTGCAGGAATGACGCCGGCGGACCGTTTCGCCCGGTTGCCCGAGCTCCTCGCCGACGACGCAGACATACGTCGTCGTGGCGGTTGGGTGTCCGTTGAATGCCGGGTTGGGATCGGGGCCGAGTCCTTTCATCTGGTACTGCGCGGCGGTGCAATTGCCGCCTTCGATCGTGGGCCGCAGCTCATGCGGTCAACAGCCTTCACGGTGCGCGCCACCGACGAGGCCTGGACGCAGCACTGGCGCAAGGTGCCTGAGCCCGGCTGGCACGACCTGTTCGCATTGACCAAGCGCGGTCAGGCCTCTTTCGACGGCGACCTGCGACCGCTGCTGCAAAACCTGCAATTCTTCAAGGACCTGCTGGCGCTGCCGCGCCGGCTGCCGGAAGCCGGCTGACATGGCGCCCGTTCTGGACCCCATGGTCGGCCGCTACGTACGCCTCGAGATCGACGGTGTGCCGCACCGCATCTACTTCGAGGAAGCCGGAAGCGGTATTCCCCTGGTCTGCCTGCACACCGCCGGTGCCGACAACCGCCAGTTCCGCCACCTGCTGGCCGACCCCGAGGTGACGAAGCGCTACCGCGTGCTCGCCTTCGACATGCCTTGGCACGGCAAGTCGACGCCGCCCGACGGCTGGGAAAAGGCGGAGTACCGACTCACAACAGCCTCATACACTGCCGCCATCCGCGCCTTCTGCAAGGCCATGGAACTCGACAAGCCGGCCGTGATGGGCTGCTCGATCGGCGGTCGCATTGTCCTCAACCTCGCGATCGCCCACGCCGTCGAGTTTCGCGCCCTGGTCGCGCTGGAGGCCGCGGATTTCCAGCAGCCCTGGTACGACACAGCTTGGCTGCACCGGCCCGACGTGCACGGCGGCGAGGTCTGCGCCGCGCTGATCTCCGGTCTCGTCGCCCCGCAGGCGCCGCCCGTCAACCGCCACGAGACGTTGTGGATGTACATGCAGAGCGGCCCCGGCGTCTTCAAAGGAGACCTCTACTTCTACCGTGTCGACGGCGACCTCCGGGAGAAGGTGACAACCATCGACACGAAGGTCTGTCCGCTCTACCTGCTGACGGGCGAATACGACTTCTCCTGCACCGCCGAGGACACATTGCGCACGGCCTCGCAAATCCCGGGCGTCCATGTGCAGGTGATGAAGGAGCTCGGTCACTTCCCGATGAGCGAGAATCCCGCAAAGTTTCGCGAATACATCCTGCCCGTGCTCGACAAGATCGCCGCTTTACCGCGTCGCACGTCCTGACGCCCGGGCACCTTCAGAGTATTTGGAAGACCTCATAGACGGGGCCTGTCGGTTCGCGGCGGCCCGTCGAGACGCAGACGATGCGATTGAGGAAACGGTACTTCTCGGACGCCGTCTCGAACCAGGGCGTCGCGCGGAAGTAATACTGGCCCGGGTCGACCTTCTCGCCCTTGTTGAGCTGCTCGATCACCCAGGCCGGCCCATGCCGCATACCGCGGTAGCTCATGTAGACGAGGTGGCCGTCGTCGGTCTTCAGCGTCAGCCGTACGTCGAGCTGAAGGATGCCGTCGCGCCGCAGCAGCAGCCAGTCGCCGGCAGGCGACGGCAGCACGGTTCCCCTCAGCTCTTCGCCCTCGAAGGTCCCTCCGGTCACGGTCGCGATGCGGCGGCGGCCGTAGGGCGTTTCGCCGACATCCGTGAAGTTCGGATCGACGTTCAGGGTCAGAGTGAAGAGATGGGTGGAACGGAGCGTAGGTTCGGTCATCCTGTCCTCAAATCCTGGCGGCGCGACCTTCCCAGTAGGGAGCGCGCAATTCCCGCTTCATGATCTTGCCGATGGTGCTGCGCGGAAGCGAGTCGCGGAATTCCACAGCCACCAGCCGTTGGGTCTTGCTGAGCTGGCCGTTGGCCCACTCGCGGACGCCTTCCTCCGAGACTGTTGCATCATCTCTACGCACGCAGAGCGCCATCGGCGATTCGCCCCATTGATCGCTCGGCACGCCTATCACCGCAACGTCGATGAGGTCGGGGTGCTTCAGCATCAGCACCTCGATGTCGGCAGCGTACACATTGAAGCCGCCAGAAATGATCATGTCCTTCTTGCGATCGAGCAGGATCAGGAACCCGTCCTCGTCGAGCTTGCCCATGTCGCCCGACTTGAAGAACAAGCGGCCTTCCTTGTCGTGCCAGAAGAGCTCGCGGGTCTTGTCGTCCTGCTTGTAGTAGCCCTTCATCATCATCTCGGCGCGGCCGGCGATCTCGCCGACCTCGCCCCGCGGCAGTTCCCTGCCCTGTTCATCCAGGATCCGGAGTTCGACGCCGAAGCCCGGCAACCCGACCGTATGCAACTTGGTAGGATGCAGGTTGGCCTCCAGTATGCAGCTCCCGCCGCCTTCGGTCAGTCCGTATATCTCGATCAGCCGGCCCGGCCAGCGCTTCACCGCATCGGCCTTGGTCTGAGCGCGCAGCGGCGCGCTGGTCGAGAGCTTGGCTTTGAAGGAGCGAAGGTCGTACTTGTCGAAATCGGGATGGGCCAGGATGCGCTGGTACTGGACCGGCACCAGCATGGCGTGCGTCGCGCGCTCGGACTGCGCAAGCTCCAGGAATCTCACGGCGTCCGACTTCCGCATCAGGACCGAGGTCCCACCCACGCCCACGGTCGCGAGCAGCGCCACAAGCGTTGTGTTCGAGTAGAGCGGCGTGGACACGATCGAAACCGTGTCGGGGCCATAGTCGAAGGCCGGAAAGCGCACCGGAAGCTGGCTGCGCAGCGCATGAGAGTGAAGGATACCCTTCGGCAACCCGGTCGTGCCCGAGCTGTAAATGATGTTGAAGTCGTCGAGCGGATCGATCGCTGCCGAGAACGGTGCATCGCTCGCACTCGCGAGCCATTCCTCGAAACCCTGCCAGCCCGGCCGCGTGAAATCGTAAGCGATGCGGCCGCCGGCGATCAGCTTGCCGAGCCGCGCCTCATAGGACTCGACGAGAAGGCGGTACTGGTCGGACAGGAACAGCGCCTTGGCGTCGCAGTCGTCGAGCATCTTCTCGAGTGCATCGGCGGCGGCCATGGTCGACAACGGCACGACACAGACGCCGGCGCGCAGGCCGCCCATGAAGGCCTCGAGATACTCGATCGAGTTGGCGGCCAGGATCGCGATCTTGTCACCCCTGCCCAGCCCCATCTCCGAGAGGCGCCGCGCGATCCGATTGATGCGCTTGTCGAAAGCGGCCCAGCTCCGCACGACGCCGTCGCATTTCACGGCCGCCTTGGCAGGGTAGTTGCGCGCATGACGCGCGACATACTCGGGAATGGAAGTGAAATCCGGGATGTCGGCGATAGCGGGCTGCGGAACGATGGGCTGGTCAGGGCTCATCGCAGCCGGCCGCCTTACTTCGGCTCCACCTTCTGAACCGGACCACCGGCCTTCTTCCAGGCACCGAACCCGCCTTCGAAGTGCGCGACAGGCGTCAGCCCCATGTCCTGCGCCGTCTTGGTGGCCAGCGCCGAGCGCCAGGCACCGGCACAGAAGAAGACGAACTTGTTGCCGGTCTGGAAGTAGTCCTTGGCATAGGGGCTCTTGGGATCGATCCACATCTCGAGCATGCCGCGCGTGACGTTGATCGCGCCCGGAATCGTGCCGTCGCGCCATAGCTCTCGCGGGTCGCGAATGTCGATGAAGGTGATGGCCGAGTTGCCGTGCGCCTTCATGGCATCAGTCAGGGACATGGTCTCGATCTGGCTGTTGGCCTCGTCGACCATCTGCTGCACGGTCTTCTTGATCTCGAGCGGCATCGAACCCTCCCTACGCGTTTTCCTTCGGCCTCTGGCCTACACCTTTCCTTTCGTCTCGGGAATCGCTTTCAGTTCGGCGAGCCACACGTCGGGGCTGCCGTCCGACGGTGCGCGCCAGTCGCCGCGCGGCGACAGCGAACCGCCCGACGAAATCTTCGGCCCGTTGGGCACCGCCGAGCGCTTGAACTGGTTGGTGAAGAAGCGGCGCAGGAAGAGCGACAGCCAATGCTTGATCTCGGCCAGCGTATAGGCGCGATGCCCGCCGTCCGGCAGGTTCGCGGGCCATGCGCCCTTCTCCGTGTCGTGCCAGGCATGCCAGGCGAGGAAGGCAATCTTCGAGGGCCGGTAACCGAGCCGCATCAGATAGAAGAGGTTGAAGTCCTGCAGCGCGTAGGGACCGACCGACTGCTCGGTCGACTGGATGGCGCCGCCCGCCCCTGCCGGGATCAGCTCAGGCGAGATCTCGGTGTTCAGGATGTCATGCAGGATCGCGGCAGTCTCCTTGCTCACGTCGCCCGAAGCGGCGACGAAGCGGATCAGATGCTGGATCAGCGTCTTGGAGACCGAGCCGTTCGGGTTGTAGTGGGACATGTGATCGCCCACGCCGTAGGTGCACCAGCCCAGCCCAAGCTCCGACAGGTCGCCAGTGCCGACGACCATGCCGCGGTTTTGGTTGGCGAGACGGAACAGGTAGTCGGTGCGCAAGCCTGCCTGCACGTTTTCGAAGGTGACGTCGTAGACCTTCTTGCCCTTGCCGAACGGATGGCCGATGTCGGCCAGCATCTGCGTCGCGGCCGGCTTGATGTCGATTTCGGCCGCCGTGACGCCCAGCGCCTTCATCAGTCGCCAGGCATTCTTGTGGGTTTTGTCAGAGGTGCCAAAGCCTGGCATCGTGTAGGCAAAGATGTTCTTGCGGCTGATGCCGAGTTGGTCCATCGCCCGGCAAGTGACGATCAGCGCATGCGTGGAATCGAGGCCGCCGGAGACACCGATGACGGCATTCTGGGTGCCGCTCGACCGCAGTCGCTGGGCGAGACCCTGTACCTGGATATTGTAAGCCTCGTAGCAGTTGTCCCGCAGCTTCGCAGGATCCGAGGGCACGTAGGGGAAGCGTTCGACGGCGCGATCGAGTGCGACGCGATTCCTGGGCGGATCGAACTGGAAGCCGACGGTTCGGAAGCGCGCCACGCGCGCAGCCTCCTGCTCGGCGCAATCGGCGAAGCCGTTGTAGCGCAGGCGCTCCTGACGGATGCGGCCGAGATCGACATCGGCGTGCACCAGCGTCGAATCCTTCTCGAAGCGCGTCGTTTCCACGAGCTGGTCGCCCAGCTCGTAGACCGCAGCGTGGCCATCCCAAGCGAGATCGGTCGTCGATTCTCCGGGCCCAGCCGCCGAATAAGCGTAGGCCGCGACCGCGCGCATCGACTGGCTGCCGCACAGCAGTCGCCGCGCCTCGGCCTTGCCGATCGTGATATTGCTGGCCGAGAGGTTGATCAGCAGCTCCGCACCGGCGAGGGCGGCGTGGCTCGACGGCGGGATCGGCACCCACACGTCCTCGCAGATTTCGACATGGAACGTGACGTCGACGCCGTTCGCCTTGAAGAGCAGGTCGGTGCCGAACGGTACCGTCTCGCCGGCGAGCTCGGTCGTGTCGCAGATCGTGTTGGCGCCGGAGATGAAGTGTCGCTTCTCGTAGAACTCGCGGTAGTTCGGCAGGTAGACCTTGGGCACGACACCCAGGATCCTGCCACGATGGATGACCACGGCGGTGTTGTAGAGCCGGTTCGCGACCCTGAGCGGCGCGCCGACGATCAGCACCGGAAAGAGCTTGCGGCTCGCCGCCACGATCGCCGTGATCGACTCCTCGACCTGTTCGAGCAGGGCGTCCTGCAGCAGGAGATCGTCGATCGAGTAGGAGGAGAGCCCGAGTTCCGGGAAGACCATGACGGCGGCGCGCGCCTTGTCGCCGGCGGCGGCGAGCTTCAGGGTCTCGGCGAGATTGTAGGCGGTGTCGGCGACCCGGGTGCGCGGAACGCAGCACGCCACGCGCACGAACTCATGGGAATAGAGCGAGAAGAAATCGGACATCGGAACTCCAGTGATCCCCTAAAGTCCGACGACGCTCGTTTCCGATCAAGGCTGGCAATGAAGCGATGGTGGGCGCGACAGGGATCGAACCTGTGGCCACTGCCATGTCAAGACAGTGCTCTACCGCTGAGCTACGCGCCCTTCGCCATCGGCCCGCCGCACGCCGGCAGGAAGAAGCCCGGTCGTCTACATCGCGGCCCGGGAATTGGCAAGTGCGCGAGGCGTGACGCGCCCCGCCCCGCGGGCTATGAGCATGGGATGGACTTCCTGCCTGCGCTGCCCGACCACGACGCCCTGGATTGCAGAATGCCGATCCGGCAGACCGTGCCGGTTGTCGTGGCTTCGCCGCACAGCGGCTCGATCTATGCGGCCGAGTTCCTCGACCAAGCGGCCGTCCCTCTGACGGCGCTACGCCGCGCCGAGGATGCTTTCGTCGACGAGCTGTTTTCGGCCGCCCCCTCGCTCGGCATGCTCTTCTTGGCCGCGCGCTTCCCGCGTTCTTACGTCGACGCCAACCGCGAGCCCTACGAGCTCGACCCGGGCATGTTCGATGGCCCCCTGCCGCGGCCCCTGAACCACCGCACGACACGGGTTGCCGCAGGCCTCGGCATGATACCGCGCGTCGCGGCCAGCGGCGAGGCGATCTATCGCGGCCGCGTGCCGGCCGAAACGATCGAGCAGCGGCTGGAAACCTGCTGGCGGCCCTATCACCAGACGCTGTCGCTGCTGGTCGAGCACACCTACAGCAGCTTCGGCGGCGCCCTGTTGATCGACGCGCACTCCATGCCATCCTCGGCCTCGAACCTGGGTTCGCGCGATCGCGATGGCCGAGTCGACATCGTCCTGGGCGACAATCACGGCGAATCCTGCGACGCCGGGCTGGTTAGCGCTGCCGAGCGCTGGTTCAGGTCGCGCGGGCTGCGTGTCCTGCGTAACCAGCCCTATGCCGGCGGCTTCACTACCCAGCGTTACGGCCGGCCGGCGCTGGCCCGTCACACCCTGCAGGTCGAGATCAACCGCGCTCTCTATATGGACGAGGCCCGCCATGAGAAGCTGCCGACCGCCGGGGTGTTCAGCCGGTTGATAGCCGGTTTTCTTCAGGAGATGGGCCGCCAAGCCCGGGAAACGCTCCAGCCTAGGCCGCTGGCGGCGGAATAGCCGCCGTCCAGCCGAAAAAAAGGGCCGTGACAAGCACGGCCCGAGTTTAGGGAGGAAACGCCCAAGACGGGCATACAGCAAACAAAGAGGCCGCCGAGGCGGCGTTTGCTGCGCTATAAGAATGGTGCACCTGCGAAGTGAATGCAAGAGGGAAAAAGAGCCCTGAATTCACAGATTTAGCGTTCTTTCACCTCCGCCTGCGGGTGTGGCTTTTCTGCAACGCACAATAATGTCGCGAAGCTGATTTGCATCAGTTGCATCGCTTCCGCCCCGCTGACGACGTGCATTTTGCAAGGTGTTTCAGATACTTAAGCTGGCATGGAGGGCTCCGTTGGCTAGGAAGTTTGTAGTCGCGATGATGATGCACGAGACGAATACGTTCTCGCCCCTCGCCACGCCCATCGAGTCCTTTGCCCGAGGCGGCGATCTCGGCGCCCTGAGCGGCCCCGCCGCGATCAAGGAATCCGAAGGAACCAACACCTCCCTCGGCGGCTTCATCGAGGTCGCCCGCAAGGCCGGCGCCGAGTTCGTCGTGCCGATGGCGGCCTCGGCCCATCCGTCGGGCCCGGTGACCAAGGCCGCCTACGAGCAGATGACCGGCGCCATCGTCGACGCCGTGAAGAAAGGTTGCGATGCCGTCCTGTTGGCGCTGCACGGCGCCATGGTCGCCGAGCATTATGACGACGGCGAAGGCGAACTGCTGAACCGCCTCCGCAAGATCGCGCCCGATGTGCCGATCGCCGTCGCGCTCGATTTCCACACCCAGATGACCGACGCCATGGTGAACGGCGCCACGATCATGACGGGCTATCGCACCTATCCGCACATCGATATGGCCGACACGGCGCGCCGTGCCGGCCGCACGCTGATCCGGACGTTGGCTGGCGAGGTCGAGCCGAAGATCGTGTGGGGTAACCGCCCGATCATGAGCAGCTCGTTGGTCCACACCCCCTCGCGCGAGCCGATGAAGACGCTGATGGGTATGGCCAACCAGGCCGAGGACACCGGCCAGGTGCTGAACGCCTCGGTGTTCGGCGGCTTCCCGCAGGCTGACATCCCTCACCTCGCCCTGTCCTCGGTCGTCGTCTGCGACAAGCGCACGGCCGAAGGCGAGATCCTGCTCAACAGGATCCTCGATACGGCATGGGAGAAGCGCGAAGGCTTCCTGTTCCATGCCGAGCCCCTCTCGGTCCAGGTGGCGCGCGCCAAGTCGCTGGAGGGCGGTCCCGTCGTCATGGCGGATCACGGTGACAACACGGCTTCGGGCGGCACGCAGGACGTGATGAGCGTCGTCGAGGAAGCCATGAAGCAAGGTCTTGAGGACGCCTGCGCCGGCCCGATCTGCGACCCCGCCTGCGTCGAGCAGATGATCAAGGCCGGTGTCGGTGCCGAGATCACGCTCGAGCTCGGCGGCAAGATCGACATGCCGGCCATGGGCCTCAAGGGCAAGCCGCTCAAGGTCACTGGTAAGGTGAAGGCGATCACCGACGGCCAGTTCACCGTCACCGGCCCGATGGCCACCGGCACTACGGTCCGGATGGGCCGCACCGCCGTGCTCGACACCGGCAAGATGCAAATCGTGGTATCGGAGAAGCGCGCCGAGCCCTACGACCTGGGCGTGTTCACCCATTGCGGTATCGACCCGCGCCGCAAGAAGTTCGTGCTCATCAAGTCGCGCCAGCATTTCCGCGCGGGCTTCGAGCCGATCGCCAAGCACATCGTGATGTGCGACGGCGACGGCTGCACGGCGTCCGACCTCAAGCTCTTCAAGTACACGCGGGTCAAGCGCCCGCTATACCCGTTCGACCTCGACATGCGGCTCGGCCGAAACGAAGCCTAGGAGCGCACCATGGCCAACTATGACATCGTCATCCGCAACGGCCAGGTCGCCGACGGCACGGGCAAGAAGCTGTTCACCGCCGACGTGGCCGTGAAGGGCGACCGCATCGCCGCCGTCGAAGCGCCAGGCTCGCTGCGCGGCGACAACGAGATCGACGCCAAAGGCAGGGTCGTCGCCCCGGGCTTCATCGACGTCCATACGCACGACGACACTGCCCTGATTGACAACCCGACCATGGCGATGAAGGCGAGCCAGGGCGTCACCACCGTGGTCTGCGGCAATTGCGGCGTCTCGGCAGCGCCCTACGTGAGGCCTGACGTCGGCCACTGGATGTCGCTGATCGTGAAGAAGAAGGAGAACCTCTCCAAGGATTTCGCCTCGTTCGCCGGCAAGGTCGACGCGGCGAAGCCCGCCATCAACGGCGCCTTCCTGATCGGCCACGGCACGCTCCGCATCAACAGCATGGGCGACGACCTCAACCGTGCCGCCACCGCCTCCGAGATCAAGGAGATGCGCGGGCTGCTCGACCAGAGCCTCGAGCAGGGCGCGATCGGCATGTCGAGCGGCCTCTTCTATGCCGTCTCGAGCCACGCCCCGACCGACGAGGTGGCCGAGGTCGGCCAGCCGCTCGGCAAGTGGGGCGGCGTCTACACCGCCCACATGCGCGACGAGGGCGATCACATCATCGAGGCGATGGACGAGACATTCGAGATCGGCCGTCGCGTCGGGGCCGAGATCATCGTCTCGCACCACAAGTGCTCGGGCCGCTCAAACTTCGGCCGCATGAGAGAGACGCTGCCCAAGTTCACCGAAGCGATGAAGAAGCAGCAGATCGCCTTCGACGTCTATCCCTACGTCGCGGGCTCGACGATCCTGCGCTCCGACATGCTGGAACGCGCCGACAAAGTGCTGATCACCTGGTCCGACAAGGTGGCCGGCATGTCAGGCCGCGACCTCGAGGAGATCGCCGCCGAGATGGGCTGCTCGATGAAGGAGGCGGCCGACCGGATCCAGCCGGCCGGCGCCATCTACTTCATGATGGACGAGAAGGACGTCCAGGCGGCGATGTCGCATCCAGGCGCCATGATCGGCTCCGACGGCATCCCGTTCGATGCCCATCCGCACCCGCGTCTATGGGGCACCTTCCCGCGCGTGCTGGGACATTACTCGCGCGACCTCAAGCTGTTCCCGCTGGAGGACGCGGTGCGCCGCATGACGTCGTACTCGGCACAGCGCTTCCACCTCGCCAAGCGCGGCGAGGTGAAGGCCGGCTACTACGCCGACCTCTGCATCTTCGATCCGGCTACCGTGATCGATACGGCGACCTTCGAGAAGCCGATCGCGCCGGCCAAGGGGATCGACACGGTGCTGTGCAACGGCGCCATCGTGTGGCGTGACGGCAAACAAGGCGCAGGCCGGAACGGCCGCGCCCTGCTGCGTCAGGAAATGCAGAAAGAAGCGAAAGCCTAGTCGACACCCTTAGTCGGAACCCTCGTCGCGCCGCGTGCGCTCCATGCGCTCGTGGCGCTCCTGGGCTTCCACGGACAGCGTGGCGATCGGACGGGCTTCGAGGCGCTTGAGCGAGATCGGCTCGCCGGTCTCCTCGCAATAGCCGTAGGTGCCCTCGTCGATCGACTTCATGGCCTGGTCGATCTTGGAGATCAGCTTGCGGAAGCGATCGCGGGTGCGCAGTTCGAGAGAGCGGTCGGTCTCGGCGGTCGCACGATCGGCGAGATCGGGCTGCGCCAGACTCTCTTCCTGCATGTTCTGCAGCGTCTGATTGGATTCCTCGATCAACTCGCCCTTCCACTTCAGCAGCTTCTGGCGGAAGTACTCCTGCTGCATCGGATTCATGAAAGGCTCGCGGTCCGTCGGCCGGTAATTCTGCGGCAACGTAATCGACATCGTCGGCAACTCCACTCGCAGCGACTACACGTCCGCCCAGGGGGATGGCGGACCCTCTTGAAAGGCGCGCGGAGTATAGGGACGGGCCCTTGCGTCGCAAGAACGTTTGGGGCCCGCCCCAGATTCCAGCCGTGCAGCGCAACAAAATCGCGGCCGCCATGCACGTCGTAAATATGCCAACTTATCGCTTCGCCGCGCCGTTCTTTATCGCAATGCAGCAAAAACACCAGAAGCAAGTAGGCGACCAAAGCACGTGGACAAATCGAAGGCGGGTTCGACGCCGAACGCCGCCTGGGCTGCGGCTTCGAGCGTGGCGCCGCCGAGGATCGCCCCGACGAACGCCGCCTCGGCGACATCGAGAGACACGAAGGCTGCGTCGTCGCTCCGGCGGGTGACCAGCAGGGCGACCTTGCCGGCTCCTAGGTCCACCTGAGATACGTCCACTCCCGGCTGGCTGGCTTGCCAGATGCGATCGATCGGGAAGGTCGACTGCACCAGCGCCACCCCCGGTGCGAGCTCGAGTGTCAAGCCGAGCAGCCCGTCGGGCGCAAGGCCTTCGAGGTCGGTGGCCGCGAGCCTCGGCGCTTCGGGACTGTGGAAGGCGACGTTCAGAGCCCAGTCGAGACGTGCCATATCGGCGAGGTACGGCAGATCACGCGCTGCCGCGTAGCCACCAACGAAGGCCGGAAAGCCCGCGCCATACTCGGCGAGCACCGGTTGCGCCGGCAGGTTCACCGCAACGAACGTCCTCGCCATGGCCACGAAGAATTCACGCCCGACCAGCGCCTGCACCGTGGGGAAGGTCGCGGCCAGCGCCGAAGCGAGGCTCTGCTCCACATGGTGGCGATGGATGCGCAGCCGCGCCGCGGCCGAAATCGAATCGCCTCGAACGAGCAGCGCCAGCTCCGCGCCATCCTCGCCCGAAAGGTAGGCGGCGAAGGCCTTCTGCAGGTCAGGCAGCGCGAGCATCCGTCCTCTCAGCCTTTAGCACCCGCTCGGCACGGCGCGCCTCGTCGAGCAGCACATCGAGCGCCGGAATGTCGGTGTCCCATTCGACCAGCGTCGGCCGCTTGCCGTAGCGGCGCACGATCTCGCCGAACAGATCGAAGACTGCGTCACCGATGCGGCTGCCGTGGTCGTCAATCAGCACGCGCTCCCCGTCGACGTCGTTCACCGCATGGCCGGCCAGGTGATATTCTGAGATCGCTTCGGACGGCAGCGTGGCCAGCCAGTTCATCGGATCAAGCCGCAGATTGTGCGCCGTGACGACGATGTTGTTCACGTCGAGCAGCAGCCCGCAACCGCTGCGTCGCGCCAGCTCGGTGAGGAACTCGGGCTCCGACAACGTCGAATGCCCGAAGGCGAGATAGCAGGAGGGATTCTCGATCGAAACCCTGCGGCCCAGCCGCTCCTGCAGCCGCTGCACGTTGCGCACGACGACGGCCAAGGCCTCTTCGGTATAGGGAAGCGGCAACAGGTCGTTGAAGTAGCGGCCGCCCACCACGCTCCACGAAAGATGATCGGACACGAGCTGCGGCTCCATCCGCTCGACCAGCGTGGCAATCCGCCCGAGGTGCGTATCGTCAAGCCCTCCGGCAGAACCGAGCGACAGTCCGACGGCGTGGACGGAGAACTCGTAGTCGCGTCGCAGAGAAGCGATCGTCCGCCGCGCCGGCGACCCGGCGAGATAGTTTTCGGCGTGGATCTCGAGGAATCCGGTTGCCGGCCTGTCGCGTGCGATCTCCGACAGATGCGGCGAGCGCAGGCCGATGCCGGCGACCGGATCCATCGATCAGCTTGCCGTCAGCTTGCCGCCGACGATCTTCTCGCAGGTGCCCTTCGGCACCGAAATCCAGGCGTCCGCCTGACTATCGGTCTTCGACGTGCCGGCGCATGAGGACTTGGCGGTCTGGCAATCGTTCTTGCCGGCTTTGGCAATGCCGTAGCACTTCTCGATGTTGGCCTGAGCCTGCGCGGCGGCCGGTACCGCGAGGGCGACGGCGAGCGCCGAGGCGATGGCGAAGCGCGTGGTGTTCATAGGGTCCTCCTCGGAGTGACGGTTCAACCTGTATACGCCAGAATGGCGCGAGCCCGACGTCACACGTTGGCTATGGTATCCATACCCTGGGGTCACGGAAACTTGTTCGACAAGCCCGGCAATGCATCGCTCGCCCCCGGCGATTTCGTCCGACATCCCGGCCGGCCGGACTGGGGCCTCGGCCAGATCCAGTCGATGATGGGCCATCGCATCACCGTGAACTTCGAGAATGCCGGCAAGCTAGTCATCGACGGGAACGTGGTCGAACTGGTCCCGGACGACTCGGGGCAAGCCGGGCAGCCGCAACAGTGAGCTCAGCCGGCGTGTTGACGTTGAGGAAGGGCGCCGCCCCGCCCGGCCAGCGCAGTTCCTCGAAGGCATGGCGCCTGACGAACTCGTCAACCCGACGAACACCCTCCTCCAGGATGGCGCGCCTGAGGTCGCGCGCGAGCTTCACCGACCAGACCGCGAGCGTGTGCTCGCGCCGCTTGCCGTGGCGAACCATCAGCACATCGGGCTCGGGCACGTGCATCAGGCCACAGAGCCTGACCGTGAGATCGAGCGGCAGGAACGGCACGTCGGCCGGTGCGGTCAGGATCCATCCAGCGTGAGGGTGATGGTCCAGCGCCCACTCCATGCCGGCCAGGACCCCGGCCAACGGCCCTAGCCGCCGCCCCTCCCGCTTCGCCGCCCGTCGGATGTCGGGGGGATCGGCGATGATCGGCACCTCGAGCGCCCGAAAGGCCGGCGACGAATCGTTGGCCACGACGACAAGGTCCATGACCTGCGGCCTCAGCCGCTCCACGACATGCGCCACCATCGGCCGGCCGCCGAGCGGCCGGAGCGGCTTCAGCGGGCCGGGTCCCATGCGCCTGCCCTCCCCGCCAGCGAGCACGACCCCTACCAGCGCACCGCTCCTCACGGGCCCGATTTCTTGCAACGCTTTCGCCGCCATGGTGGCACTATGCGGCCCGAGGCGTATCTAGCAAGGGGAGGAACGCATGGCGCTCAGCATCGCCAAGGTTGCGACGTGGCTTCACCAGGTCGACAAGTCGCGGGCAGTCGTCGGCTGGTGGCCCGAGCAGTTCGCTACTGACGACGAGCGGCTGGCCTACAAGGTCCAGGACGCTTTCCTCAAGAAGCAGGTCGTCAAGCAGGGCCCGCTGGTAGGCTACAAGATCGCGCTGACGTCGCCGCAGATCCTGGCGCAGACCGGCCTCAAGGGGCCCGCCTACGGGCCGATCCGGAAGAAGCGCGTCTTCGAGCACAAAGCCACGGTGCGCGCCGACCGCTGGACGCGGCTGGGCGCAGAGCTCGAGATCATCCTGATTGTGAATTCCGACGTGCCCGCGCCGAAGGGTAAGCCCTACGACAAGGACTCGATCGCCGAGTATGTCGGCGAAGCCCGCGCCGGCTTCGAGCTGATCGAGGATCGCGGCGCCGACTACAGCCGCCTCGCCGTCAATCCGTTGATCATGGACGCCGGCTGGAACGGCGGCTCGGTGCTTGCCAAGCCGAACAAGAACTGGCGCAAGCTCGACCTCGGCAATCTCGAAGGATCTGTCTCCTTTGACGGCAAGGTCGTGCGCACCGGCCATTCCGGCGACGTGCTGGGTCACTGCTACAACTCGCTGGCCTGGCTTGCGAACAAGCTGGGCGATCATGGCAAACGCCTGAAGAAGGGCATGATCGTCTCGTCGGGCAGCATGGTGGCGTGCCAGTTCGTGCCGCCGGGCAGCACCGCCACCGGCCGCATCGAAGGTCTGGGCGAAGTAACTTTGAGGTATGAGCTGCCGAAGTAGGGCTCAGGCGAAGCTCGGGTCGGGCCGGAGCTGGCGCCGCGACAGGCGGCGCACGGCCTCCCGTCCGACGACCAGCGCATCGTAGTCGTCGGGAAAGAGTTGGGCGATCGCCGGATCAAGCGCGTTGAGGCCTCCGGCATAGGCACCGAAGGCTGGTAGGATCAGGCGATAGCCGTCGGTCAGGAAGCAGCGCCGCCGCAAGCCACGACCGCGCACCGTCAGCGCCGCAACCGGATGGTAGTGGCCGGAGACTTCGCCTCTGACCGGCCCGAACTGCGCCTCGTGCCTGAACACCAATGGTCCGCGGCCGATTTCCTCGGCGACCTCGCCCCAGCCCGCCGGTGGCGGTGCTGGGTCATGGTTGCCGGAGATCCAGACGAAGTGCGTCTGCGAAGTCAGCCGGCCGATCTGCGCCCGCTCGCCCTCGGGCAGACGCCCGACGGCATCTCGGTCGTGGAAGGAATCGCCCAGACAGACGACCGTCTTCGGCTGCATCGCGGCGATCAATTGGGCAAGCCCAACCAGGGTTTGGCGCGTGTCGTGGCGCGGCAGCAGCTTGCGCGCGCTAACGGCGTACGATGATCCCTTCTCCAGATGGAGATCCGCGACCGCAAGCAGCCGTTCCGCCGGCCAGTACAGCGCGCCCATCGGCAAGGCCTCGAGCCGTTCTCCGGCACAGACGAACTCGAAGCCGATCATGGATGGATGACGACCTTCGCGCCGGTCGGCACCAACGACCACAACTCACGGATTTCCGCATAGGTCACGGCGATGCAGCCGGTTGTCCAGTCACGATGCGGATGCGGTGTGGTGAACTTCCGCCAGCCTTTGGGCAGGCCGTGGATGTGGATGTCGCCCCCCGGCGGAACTCCCAGCCCGGCAGCATGGGCCCGGTCGTCGACGCCGGGATACGAGACGCGTAGGGAGAGATGAAACGAGCTTCTCGAATTGCGCGCATCTATCGCGTAGGTGCCTTCGCGGGGTCGGCCGTCGCCTTCACGCTCCTTGTGCCGCTCCGGCGCGAACCCCAGCGCCACGCCGTATCGCTTCAGCAGCCTGCCCTCGCGCCTCAGTCCCAGGCGTCGCTCCCGCTTGAAGACCCCCACGAGATCGGTTTGGTCGTCTCGCGGCGCCATCGGTGGTGCCGACTCCGGCGATCCGAAGCCTCGCCGGAATCCTGCCACGATCTCCCTTAGACTCATGACGCGCACGATTGACCCGATGCCGACCCGTGCGCAAGGTGCCGTGATGTCTCGTCCTGTGTGTCTTCTGGTGCTGGCAATGCTGGCAGGCGCGGCGCCGGCCTTCGGGCAGATGCAGCCGCATCGCGCCGAGTACACGCTTCGCCTCGGCACGGCAGCAAACGCGCCGCGCATCGGCACGGCGGTGCACGACCTGGCCCAGGATTGCGCCGGCTGGCGCCTCAAGCGCGACATCACGACCGAGATCGCGCTCACGGCAGCGTGGAAGATGAGTCTGTCGTCCAGGCTCGACGGCGAGGAGCTGCGCAGCGGCAACGGCCTGCGATTTCGCACGCTGCAGAATCAGAACGGCAACCAGCGCGAAACCAGGGGCCGGATCCAGAAGGGCGCGAGCGATGCGCGTGCGGAAATCTCCTACGCTGAGGGCCCACCGTCCCAGTTCACGCTGCCGTCGTCGACGTTGATGCCGGTGGCCGCAATCGAATATCTGGTTGAAAGACTGGAGGCCAAGGCCACCTCATTTCCGGCGCTGATGTTCGACGCCGAGGTGATCGGCGATGCCTTTCTGATCGACGTGACCGAGCTCGGCCTCGACCGCCTGCGCGGTGCCCGGCCCGCGGACAAGGCCGTGACGTTGCCGACCGGCAGGTCCTGGGCAGCTTTCATGAGCTTTACGCGCGGCCGCCAGCAGACGCAGAAGCCGCTCTTCTCGGTCACGACCCAGGTCTACGAGAACGGCGTCCTCGACCGGCTGACGGTCGAAACCGGGCTGGTCACGGTGACGGCGGACCTGCAGGCGCTCGAGATGCGCCCCACCCCGATCTGCCCCAAGTCTTAGCGACGTCATCCGTCCCGCGCTCTGCTGCGTAAACGGAGCATGTCGGTTTCGATCGTATGGTTTCGCAATGATCTTCGCATTGGCGACAATCCCGCGCTCCTCGCCGCGCTCGGCTCCGGCCGGGCGGTCGTGCCGCTCTACGTGCTTGACGAGGAAACCGACGGCATCCGTCCCCGCGGTGCCGCCTCGCGCTGGTGGCTGCATCACAGCCTGAAGTCGCTCGACGCTTCTCTTCGGACGCTCGGCTCCCGCCTGATCCTCCGGCGTGGCCCGGCCGAGCACGTGGTCGCAAGCCTTGCTGTCGAGAGCGGCGCGGATGCAGTCTACTGGAATCGGGTCTATGACCGGGGCTCGCGCGAACGTGATGCACGGCTGAAGTCGGCGCTCGGTGCTCGCGGCGTCCGTGCCGAAAGCCTCAAGGCCAACTTGCTCTACGAACCTTGGGAGGCGAAGACCCTGAGCGGCGATCCGTTCAAGGTCTTCACGCCGTTCTGGCGGGCCTGCTGCAATCTTCCCTCGCCAGGCCATCCGCTGCCAGCACCGAGGTCCCTCCCCGGCCCACCCACCTGGCCAGCAAGCGAGGTGCTCGCGTCTTGGCGATTGAAGCCGACGTCGCCTGACTGGGCGGGCGGACTGCGCGCGAGTTGGGTTCCCGGCGAAGCCGGTGCGCTCGACCGCCTCACGGATTTTCTCGACGGCGCGCTCGAACGCTATCGCCAGGACCGCGATTTTCCGGCCGTCGAGGGAACGTCGCGCCTCTCGCCGCATCTCGCTTTTGGCGAGGTGAGCCCGCGCCACATCTGGAGGGCCGCGACTGAGCGCGGTCACTCGGCTGCGACGGAGAAGTTCCTCGCCGAGCTCGGCTGGCGGGAATTCTCCTACAACGTCCTTTTCCACAATGGGGACCTGGCCCAGCGGAACTTCCGGCCTGAGTTCGACGCGTTTCCCTGGACCGACGAGGACGACCAGCTCGAAGCCTGGCGGCGCGGTCTGACGGGCTATCCCATCGTCGATGCCGGCATGCGCGAGCTCTGGACCACCGGCTGGATGCACAACCGAGTCCGGATGATCGTAGCCTCTTTCCTGACGAAGGACCTGCTGATCGACTGGCGCGTCGGCGAGCGATGGTTCTGGGATACTTTGGTAGACGCCGATCCGGCAAACAACGCGGCCGGTTGGCAGTGGGTCGCCGGCTCCGGCGCCGACGCCGCGCCGTATTTCCGTATCTTCAACCCCGTCTTGCAGGGCGAGAAGTTCGATCCGGCGGGCGACTATGTGCGCCGCTGGGTGCCCGAGCTGGCGAGCCTGCCGGCCGAGAAGATTCACAAGCCCTGGACTGCTGCGGTCCCGCCGCCCACCGATGTCTACCCAGCCCGCATCGTCGACCATGCCGTAGCGCGCGACCGCGCGCTGATGGCCTTTCGAAATCTCAAGCAGTCTGCTTAGTATCGTCAGGGGGTTTCAACAAAATGAAAATTGCCGTCATCGGCGCCGGCGTATCCGGCATGGGCGCCGCCTGGCTGTTGAGCCGCAGCCACGACGTGGTGGTTTACGAACGCGAAAGCCGGTTCGGCGGCCATTCCTGCACAGTCGACGCTCCGACCCCGCACGGCCGCTTGCCGGTCGATGTGGGTTTTATCGTCTACAACGAGCGCAACTACCCCAACCTCGTGGCATTGTTCGACCATCTCGGCGTGCCGACGGAAGAGTCCGACATGTCGTTCGCCGTCAGCCTAGACGACGGGCGTTTCGAGTACGGCAGCTCGTTCTCCAGCTACCTTGCGCAGCGACGCAACCTCGCCCGGCCTGCGTTCCTGCGCATGACGCACGATATCCTGCGTTTCAACCGCATGGCGCCGCGCCTCCTCGACAAGTGCGAGGATCTCGACTTCACGATCGGCGACTTCGTCCAGGATGCGGGTTTCAGCGCGGCATTTCGCGACCGCTACCTCGTGCCGATGGCCGCCTGCATATGGTCGACGCCGCTCGGCCGCATGCTCGACTATCCGGCGCAGACCTTCGTGCGCTTCTTCAACAACCACGGGCTGCTGACGGTGGGCCCACAGCTTCGCTGGCGGACCGTGAGCGGCGGCAGTCGCTCCTACGTCGAGCGCATCGTGGCGCCGCTCCGCGCCCGCGCGCGGCTGGCAACGCCCGCCAGTGCGATAAGACGTCTGGCGGATGGGGTCGATGTCCGCGACGCGGCCGGTCACTGGGACCGTTTCGACAAGATCGTCCTCGCCTGCCATGCCGACCAGGCGCTCAGCCTGCTGACGGACGCAGACGACCGCGAGCAGGGCCTGCTCGGCCGCTTCGCCTATTCTTCGAATGAGGTCTGGCTGCATGGGGACCGAAGCCTCATGCCGCGCCGCCGAGGTGTCTGGTCAAGCTGGAACTATGTCGCCGACACCCGTGCCCGCGACGGCAGTGTAAGCGTTACCTACTGGATGAACCGGCTTCAGAATCTGCCCGACTCCACGCCGCTCTTCGTATCCGTGAACCCTGGCCGCACGCCAGAGCCGGCTGTGGCACACGCCCGCTTCACGTTCGAGCACCCGATGTACGATGCCGCTGCGATCCGTGCGCAACGCGATCTTCATAGCATCCAGGGGGTGCGCGACACCTACTTCTGCGGCAGTTACTGCGGCTACGGCTTCCACGAGGATGCACTGTCGGCGGGCCTCGACGTTGCGGAGCAGCTCGGCGTGCGCCGTCCCTGGGCGCGACCGGATGAGCACCGCCGCATCGGCGATCCGCCCAAGGTGGTGAATGACCGCCCCGCAATCCCACCGCTGCCGCTTCCAGTCGCTGCGCGCGTGGCGGCGGAGAGTCCGTGACGGCGCCGCGGCATTCGATCGTCGACGCCACCGTCGTCCATCGACGGCTGCGGCCGCGCGAGAACGCTTTCCGTTATCGCGTGGGCTATCTCTGCCTCGGGCTCGACTCGCTGGAGAGTGCCGCCGGCCGATGGTTGAAGCTCGACCGGAAGGGCCTCGTCTCCTTCCGGCGCGCCGATCATGGGGCGCGTGATGGATCGAACCTGAGGAATTGGCTTCAGGGCATTCTCGACCAGCATGGTTTGGCCGAGATCTGCGATGGCGCCGTTGTGCTGATGACGATGCCCCGCATGCTGGGCTACGTCTTCAATCCGGTCAGCTTCTGGTTCTGCCGCGACCGGACCGGCGCTTTGCGCGCTGTCCTGTGCGAGGTCAACAATACGTTCGGCGAAAGCCACTGCTATCTGGTGCACCATGACGACCGCCGGCCGATTCACCCGGACGAATGGCTGGAAGGGCGCAAGGTCTTCCACGTCTCGCCGTTTCTGCCGATCGAAGGCGGTTACCGTTTCCGTTTCCGGCTGGATGAACAACGCGCTCATGTGGATGTGAATTATCACGATGCGTTAGGGCTGATGCTCGCCACCTCGGTCGGCGGCCGGCGCGAGCCGCTGGACGATCGGGGCGTGGTGCGGCGCTTCCTCGGCAACCCAACCATGACCCTGGCCGTTGTCGTCCGTATCCATTGGCAGGCCTTGCATCTATGGCGGAAGCGGGCGAGATTTTATCGCAAACCAGCGCCGCCCACGGAACTCGTGACCCGCTGACCGCCGACCGGACTGCATGAAGCTCACCGCCCGTTTCGTTTTCAAAGCCCTCGAACGTCTCGCCATCGGCCGTCTCGTCATGGCGCTGCCCGACGGCTCCATCCGCTCATTCGGCCCCGCCGACGCCACCCAAGTCGCCACGCTCGAGGTGAAGGACTGGCGCTTCTTCCGTCACGTGCTGCTCGACGGGGACATCGGGTTCGCGGAGGCCTACATGGACGGCTGTTGCGATTCACCCGACCTGCCAGGATTGATCCGCCTGCTCGCCGATAATGACCGGGCACTGGGCAAGATGGTGCGCACCAACATGCTGCACAATCTGATGCTGAAGTTGCTTCACCGACGTCACGACAATACGCGTGAGGGCTCGAAGAAGAACATTCACGCCCACTACGACCTCGGCAACGAGTTCTACAGTCTCTGGCTAGATCCCTCGATGACGTATTCTGCTGCGCTCTACGATGGCGAGGAAGCGAAGCCGTTGGAAGTCGCCCAGACCGCCAAGTACGAGCGCATTCTCGAGCGGCTGGGCGCCCGCCAGGGCGACAGCATCCTGGAAATCGGCTGCGGCTGGGGTGGTTTTGCCGAAGTGGCGGCGCGGCGCGGCATGCGGGTGACCGGGGTCACCATCTCGAAAGAGCAGCTTGAGTATGCCCGCGCCCGCCTCGAGCGGGCCGGGCTTTCAGACCGGGTCGACTTGCAGTTTCGCGACTATCGCGACATCCAGGGCCGCTTCGACCACATCGTGTCGATCGAGATGATCGAGGCGGTCGGCGAGCGCTACTGGCCCGACTATTTCGCGACGTTGAAACGTCATGTGGCTCCGGGCGGCTCCGCCATCGTCCAGGCGATCGTGATCGCCGACGACTTCTTCGAGCGCTACCGCCGTCACCCTGACTTCATCCAGACCTACGTCTTCCCGGGCGGGATGCTGCTGTCGCCGACCAGCCTCAGGGAGCAGTGCCGGCAGGCGGGCCTCAAGGTGGCCGAGCTCTACAGTTTCGGACTGGACTATGCGCGGACCCTGGAAACTTGGCTCGGCCGCTTCGACAAAGTCGCCGACCAGGTCGGCCGTATGGGCTTTGACGATCGTTTCCGCCGTATGTGGCGGTACTACCTCGCCTATTGCGCCGCCGGCTTCTCGACCCGGCGCACGGATGTCTTGCAGGCGCACTTCCGCCATATATAACTCTCAACAAGCAAGGGCCGCCGCCGAGGTGAGCCGAACAGGAAGGCAATAACCCGCGTGCATGCGCCCCGCCCCGGCCTCGGCTCCGCCGCGTCCGTACGACTGAGCTTCGATCGCCTGGTCGCCTATTCGACCAATCAGCTGCCGCTGAACATGGCGGCGCTGCCGGTCGTCCTGAACGTCAGCCACTTCTACGGCGAAGTGCTCAAGGTGCCGCTCGGCGTCATGGGCCTGATCTTCATCGCCACCCGCGTGATCGACGCGATCCAGGACCCGGTCATCGGCCTGATCAGTGACAAGTTCACCCATCGCGGACCGCGCGGACGCCTGACCTTCGTGGCCCTCATGCTGCCGCTGATGATCGGCGGCTTCTACATGCTCTTCCATCCACCCGAGGCGCTGTTCACGCAGCCGACACTGCTGGCCACGTGGCTGTTCGTGGCGCTGTTCGTGGTCCATCTCGGCTATGCCGGCGTGTCGATCAGTTACCATGCCCACGGCGCGGAGCTCAGCGACGACTACAACGAGCGGACGCGAGTGACTGTCGGGCGCGAGGTGTTCGGCCTGCTGGGCATGACGCTCGCCGTCGTGCTGCCGACCTACTTCACGGCGCAGTTCGGCGAGAATGCCGGATATGCCTACATGGGCGCGGTCTTCATCCCCATCGCCATCCTGTTCGCCCTGCCCACCTTCGTGTGGTCGCCGCCATCCGTCCACCCGCCGGTGGTGCGCGAGAATCCCGAGACCCACGTCCGCTACTTCCGCGACTGGCTGATCAGCCTGATGCCCTCGCTCGCCCGCCCGACGCGGAACATGGAGAACAGCTTCACGCTGAAGACCCTGATCCCGTTCTTCGCGCCGCTGAAGAACCGGCTGTTCCGCAGACTGCTGCTGGTCTTCATCGTCAATGGCTCGGCACTGGGCGTCGCCGTGTCGGTGATGCTGTTTTACGTCGAACATGTGCTGAAAGGCGGCAAGCTGCAGGCCGGCATCATCCTGTTGGTCTACTTCGGGTCGGCTGCCGCGAGCGTGCCGCTTTGGCTGATACTGTCGCGCAAGATCAGCAAGACCGCGGCATGGTTCATCGCCATGGTGATAACCGCCGTGGCCATGTCGATCGCGGTGTTCCTCGGGGCCGGCGACTTCGCGTTGTTCATCCCGATCGCCGTGATCACCGGCTTCGGCATCGGCGCCGACTACGGCCTGCCGCCGTCGGTGCTGGCCGACATCATAAACTCAGACGAAGGCAAGGATACGCGCGGTGACACGGGAGCGTACTTCGGCCTGTGGGCGCTCTCGACCAAGCTCGCCACCGCGATCGGCGCGGCGGGTTCCCTGCCGGTGGCCGCGCTGCTCGGGTTCAATCCCAGCCTCGGCCAGTACAGCGGCACTGCGCTGATCTTCGTCTACATAGCGATACCGGTGGCGATCAAGATCATCGCCGCCCTGCTCATCTGGTACGTCCGCATCGAGGCCGAGCGCGGCTCGGTGCGCGACGAGATCCTGCGCCGCCGCGTGGCCGCCTAGGGATCAACCGAGGAAGCCGAGCTTCTGGGGCTGGCGTAGGCCGAAGTCGCATTGCTGGCCCCAGCAGCCCTGCGCGACGGTCGCGAAGACGTTGCGGAAATCGACCGTGTACCGGAGGTCGCCGTCCTGAAGGTCGGCGAGCGAGGGATAGGCGCCGTGCAGCCCGCCCTTCACGCCGCCGCCCATGACGAACTGCGGAGCCGCGGTGCCGTGGTCGGTACCGCCGCTCGCGTTCTGTTTCGCTCGCCGGCCGAACTCCGAATAGGTCATCACGACCACGTCCCTCCAGAGATCGGCCGAGATCAGGTTGCGGCGCAGGATGGCCAGACTCTCGCCCAGGAAGGCGAGCAGCCGCTCGTGGGTCTGGACCTGGCTGGCATGCGTGTCGAAGCCGCCGAGCGCGACCTTGACGGCCAGGACAGGAACTTTCGACGCGAGGATGCGCGTGGCGAGGTCGAGCTGGCGGCCCAGCAGGAACTCCTCGCCGTACGGGTGGGCCGGCGCCGGGGCTTCCCGCAGGCGGTCCCGCAGCCCGGCGGCCGCGGCGTTGATCTCCTGCCGCACGGCCAGCAGGTGGCGCAACGCGGGGTTGCCGCCGTCGTCCATGGCCGACGCCTTCACGGCGTTGGCCTGGCGCAGAAAATTCTCGGCGTCCTGCATGACGATGGTGCGCAAGGCCGGCCCCGTCGAGGGCAGCGCATTGGTGTCGGCCACGATGCAGTCGACGCCCACGCCCTTGGCGATCTTGGCGCCTGAGAAAGCCTGCGCGATCCAGCCCTCGCTCAACGTCTGGTTCGAGGCCGAGGCGGTGTCCCAGATCTCGATCGAGCGGAAGTGCGAGCGGTTCGGATACGGGTAGCCGACGCCCTGCAGGATCGCGAGGTCGCCCGCCTTCCACGACTCCATCAGCGGCTGCAGCTTCTCGTTCAGCCCGACCTTCTCGTCGAGCTGGATCACCTTCTCGCGCGGCACGCCGATGCCGGGGCGCAGCTCGCGGTACCTGGGGTCGGCATAGGGCACGAGCGTGTTCAGCCCGTCGTTGCCGCCCTTCAGTTCGACCAGCAGGAGGATGCGCGCCATCGCCGTCCCCTCACTTGAGCTGGTAGGCGGTGTCGAGCAGCGCAGACGCCACGACCGCGCCCGGCGTGCCGTTCGCGTCGAGACCGTCGACCGGCTGGCGCGGCAGCAGCGCGCGCACGAGCGTCGCGCCGTCCACGCCGCTCAAGGTCGGGCCGAGACGCACCTCGGTGCCGGCGTTGCGCAGGCTGCGCCCCTCCACGGGACGCGGCGGTTCCATCATCTGCATCGTGCTGTCGTCGCCGGGAAGCTGCTGGCGACGATCGGCGCGGCGGTTCGGCCGGGCCGACATCGACATGCCGTTCTCCATCGGCGCGACGGTCGTGGCCTCGACCATGCGGCGCAGGAACTGCTGGCGCAGCAGCAACGTATAGGTCGAGATCCACGCCTCGCCGCCGGTCCAGCCCTTCACGTTGGGCGGATCGAACGGGACCTGCCCCAGGCCCTGCAGCATGCGCACCAGGCCGGTCTTCTCCGGCACCGGCAGGCCGAGCACGTGCACCGTCCCGATGATCAGCTCGACCGGCGACTTGATCAGGCTGCCGCGGTTCGCGGGGTCGCGGAACGACGCCGACAGGAGCAGTGCCCGCATCAGCGGCTTGATCTCGTAGCCGCCCTTGCGGAAGGCGGCGGCCAGCCGCCTGACTTCGGCCGCGTCGGGCTTCAAGGACACGAACTCGCGCCACAGCTTCTCGACCACCGTCTCGGCGGTGCGCGGATGGGCGAGCAGGATCTTCAGGATGTCCTCGCCGCCGAAACGGCCGGTCTTGCCGAGGAAGGTCTTTTCGCCGTCGTCGTGCTGCGGACCGCGCTCGACGAACCGCCCGGTCTCACGGTCCACCGACCAGCCGGTGAAGGCACGCGCTGCGGCCTTGATGTCGGCCTCGCTGTAATTGCCCTCGCCGAGGGTGAACAGCTCGAGCAGCTCGCGGCCGAAATTCTCGTTAGGCTGGCGCGCCACCGAGCGCATGCCATCGAGATAGATCAGCATGGCGGGATCGCGCGCGATCTCCCTCAGCAGCGTCGCGTAGTTGCCCAGCGCCTCGCGCCGGAACAGCGCGTTCTGGCGGTAGAGCGCGGCCGGATACCGGACTTTCTGCAGCGACGAGGTGAAGTGGCCGTGCCAGAACCACACCATGCGCTCGACCAGCGGCTGCTCGGTGCCGAGCATCTCCTCGATCCACCAGATCTTCAGCTCGCGGCCCTGCTCCTGAACAGGACGAACGACCTCGACCTTGCGGCCGTTCGGTGTGTCACGGCGCTCGGCCTCGGCCGTCTGCTGGGCGCGGCGCACTTCCGCGGGTCCCATGCCGATCCACCCGGGTGCCGGCGTCGCGGCGTCGCGCCGGGGGGCCGCAAGCAGCCGGTCGACGGCAACCGTATAGTCGAGAGCCTCGTAGGCCCCGATCTCCGCGGGCGTCATGCCGAAGGAGGTGCGCGACAACAGGTGCCGCGCCTCGTCGAAGCCCATGGAAACGGCCGACCGCGCAGGCAACGCCGGCCAGACGGCAGCCGAAAACGCTGCCGCGCCCTCCATGAATCCACGACGGCCGAAACGGACGCCCATCGAACAGCCTCCCAGCGGGCAGACCGGGCCTGTCCGCACTGCAGTCTAACAGGCTTTGTGGCCAAATAAGGCCCCGCTACAGTCCGCCGTCCTTTGGGGAGGCGAGATGAGCGAGTCGCTGACACGGCAACTGAAGTTCACCAAGCAGGCGGTTCGCGGCAAGGGCGTCGTCGTTGCCCAGAACGTCAAGGCGGCCGAGGTCGGCGCCGCGATCCTGCGCCAGGGCGGCAACGCCATCGACGCCGCCGTCGCCACCGGCATGGCGATCGGCGCGGTCGAGCCCTGGATGAGCGGCATCGGCGGCGTCGGCTTCATGACGATCTGGAGCGCCAGGGAAAGGCGCGCCTGGACGATCGACTACGGCCCCGTCTCGGCGAAGAAGCTCGATCCCGCGGTCTACAGGATCGTCGGTCCCGGCCCCGCCAACCCGTTCGCCTGGCCCGACATCGAGGAGCAGCGGAACGAGGTCGGCTACCACTCGATCGCCGTGCCCGGCATGGTCGCCGGCCTCGCCAAGGCGCTGGAGCGCTTCGGCTCCCTTGCATGGAAGGACGTGCTGGCGCCCGGTGTCGAGTTGGCCCACCGCGGCATGCAGCTCGACTGGTACATGCAGGTGATGCTGGCGCAGGGCGCCGTCCACCTCTCCAAATTTCCCGCGTCGAAGGCCAACTATCTCTGCGACGACGGCCGCGTGCCCTCGATCGATTGGCAAGCCAACACGCGCTACATCAAGCTCGGCAACCTCGGCGAGACGATGCGGCGCCTGGCCGAAGGCGGCCCACGCGAGTTCTACGAGGGCAGCCTCGCGCGCGACATCGCCGCCGACCTGCAGGCCGGCGGCTCGAAGATCGACTACGACGACCTCGCGGGCTACGAGGCGAAGGTCATCGACCCGCTGCAGTTCGAGCACAACGGCGTCACCGTCAGCGTCGCGGGCGGCCTCACCGCCGGTCCGACGCTCAAGCGCGCCATAGAGCTGGCGGGGGCAGCAACCAGGGGCAAGGGCGCGCCCGATGCCGGCTTCTTCGCCGCCATCGCCGAGGGCATGCACAAGGCCTACGACGAACGCCTGAAGACGCTGGGCGACAAGCCGACCGACACCTGCACGACGCACTTCTGCGCCGCCGACTCCCAGGGCAACATGGTGGCGCTGACGCAGACGCTGATGAGCCTGTTCGGCTCCAACGTCATGCTGCCCAAGACCGGCATCACCATGAACAACGGCATGCTCTGGTTCGATCCCGAGCCCGGCAAGCCGAACTCGATCGCGCCGGGCAAGAAGCCCCTCTGCAACATCTGCCCGGTCGTCGTCTCGAAGGACGGCACGCCGTGGTTCTGCATCGGCGCCTCGGGCGGCCGCCGCATCGTGCCGGCGGTGTCGCAGCTCGCCCTGATGCTGATCGACCGCGGCATGGACGTCGAGGCCGCATTCCACCACCCGCGCATCGACGTGTCCGGTGTCGGGCCGATCCGGGTGAACCGTGACCTCGCCCCCGAGGTCAAGAAGGCGATCGCCGCGAAACTGCCCATGGTCGAGGTGGACAACCCCGTTTCGCCGCTGGGCTTTGCCAACCCGTCCTGTATTGTCCGCGACCCCAACACCGGCGAGCTGACCGGAATGAACGAGGTGATGTCTCCATGGGCCGGCGGCGCAGCACAGTAATCGCGGCACTCTCTCTCGTTCTCCTTTCCGCCCCGGCGGCAACCCAGCCCGCTCCCAGCGTGTCCCTCCCGGTGCTGGTGCCGCTCACCGGCTTCGTGGCGCTCGAGGGCACCAGCCAGAAGAACGGCGTCACCCTGGCCGAGCGGCAGATCCGCGAGGTGCGGATCGAGGGCCGCGTGCTCGACACCCAGTCCTCGCCCGAGACGGCGGTGACAGCGTGGGAGCGTGTCGTCCGCACGCCGCTGCCGCCCGCGGTGATCGGGCCGATCCTCGGCACGCAGATGCTGGCCCTCATGCCCAAGGCGCAGCAGGTCGGTGTGCCGCTGCTCACCATCTCCGGCACCGCGCGGCTGAGCGAGATGGGCAACCCCTACTTCTTCCGTTTCTTCCCGAGCGACGCCACGGTGAAGGTGGCGCACGCGCGCTACGTGGTCGAGAAGCTCGGCGCCCGGCGCCCGGCGGTGATCTACCAGAGCACCGCCTACGGCCAGTCGGGCAGGGAGCAGCTCGCCAAGACGCTGGCGGAACTCAAGGCGCCGCCCGTCCTCGAGGAGAGCGTGGCGCCGACCGCCAACGACCTCACCGCCGCGATCGCGCGCGCCAAGGCCGCCAAAGCCGACGTGCTGGTGCTCCACCTGCACGCCGCCTCGACCGTGCTGGCGGTGCGCCAGGCCCGCCAGATCCTGCCCGACCTGCCGATCGTCGCGGGCTCGGCGATGCACCAGCCCGCGACGGCGGCGCTGCTCGAGCCCGCCGAGCTCAGGGGCGTGTGCGCCGAGACCGCCGCCTCGCCGATCTCGGCGACCGACGGCCCGATCAAGGCCTTCGCCGACTCCTACCGCCAGGCCTTCAGGACCGAGCCCGACGCCTTCGCCGCCGCGCAGTACGACGCCGTCCAGATGCTGGCCCGGGTCGTGACCGACCTGCGCAAGGCCAGCGCCGACGTCAGCCCTATCGCGGTACGCGGCGCATTGGGCCGCGAGAGCTACAAGGGCCTCGTCACGACCTACAAGTCGGACGGCAAGGGCAACATGGCGCACGAGGCCGAGATCGTCTGCTACGACGGCCAGGGCCGCGTGCCCAGGGTCGTGGAGCGCTACACGATCAGGTAGCACCGCCGTCCCGACGCGCAGTCGACAGGCCTTCGATGCCGCATTCATGCGGTCTTCGTGATTTTCGGGTGCTACACCCGGACGTACCGCCTTGTAGCAGGTGTCGCAGGGCGCACATCGGGCCGACGTGAGAGTCGCCGGTCTTTTCGTCTTTCAT
>CAYQAY010000029.1:8158-60888 GCA_964415585.1 uncultured Reyranella sp. | reverse complement strand
CCAGCGGCCCCACCGACCCGCGCATCGAGCAGCTCTTCCGCGAGCTCTTCATGGTCGTCTTCTCCGACCGGCAGAACCGGTACGCCTTCCTCGACACGATGAGGATCCCCTGAGGCCTGTGTCGATCGCATCCGACTTCCGTCGTCTCGAGCGAGGAGCGGAGCGACGAGTGGAGAGACTTCGCGTCAGACTCGATGGTCTTCATCGAGGAGACAAGGTTTCTCGGCTTCGCTCAGGACGACGGAAGGGTTGCCGGTCGCATATGAACCGCCCGTCGTCTCGACCGAGGAGCGTAGCGACGAGCGGAGAGATCTCCCGTCAGAATCGATGGCCTTTGTTCAGGAGATAAGGTCGCTCGCTGCGTTCGGACGCTTCCCGTCCGAATCACCACGACGTCGGTTCAAGAAATCTTGCGATAAGTGGCGTGGAGGATGGCGAAGGGAAGGCCCGCGCGTCCCGCACTGCCGCGGACCATCACGACCCGTTCGTCGATGCGATAGAACCAGTCGTTGTAGTCGAGCAGCATAGACGTGTCGTCGCCCAAGGGCGTATCGCGACTGTACTGCCAATGAAAGGCGCAGCCCTGCTGCTCGCCTTCGGCCTCCCCAGACAGCCGCTGCTCGGTGCCCGTGTACCGGGCGTCCCCGACATGCCTGATCTTCCAGGCCAGGGTATCCGACCTGCCGTCGTCGAAACGCCAGGTCTCGCGGAAGTCGAGTTGGCCGGCCATGTCGTCCCAGGTTCCGCGCGCCTCGACGGCGAACCGCCGCTGCAGCCCGCCCGTGACCCGCTCGACGATGCCCCACCCTTCCAACTCGCCGCGCAGAAATATCTCGGGAAGGAAAGGCGGGAGCGTGTCCTTGAAATCGTCGATGTCCATGGCACCGCAACGAACCGCCGGTGTCCGCGTTCCCGCGCCCCGGCCCTATCGACTTTAAGCTGCAAAAGCGAACATCTGCACGCCCCGTGGGAACCGCAAAGGGGCCCTCGCCGTTTGCGCAGGGTGGACGGGCCCGCAACGGGCGCGTCGCACCTGAGACACACGATACGCCACACGAGGGGACACTACTCATGCTGAAGAAACTGCTGGTGGTCGCCGCGGCGACCTTCCTGTTGGGCGCCTGCGCCTCCGAACCGCCGCCGCCTCCGCCGCCTCCACCGCCGCCGGCCCCCCAGGCCCAGTCCTTCATGGTGTTCTTCGACTGGGATCGCGCGAACCTCACCGCACAGGCCGTCGACACGGTTCGCCAGGCCGCCGCCGCCTACAGGAGCCGCGGCTCGGCCAACATCACCGCGGTCGGCCATACCGACACGTCGGGCTCGCCGCAATACAACATGGCGCTGTCGCTGCGCCGCGCCAACGCCGTCAAGGACCAGCTCGTCCGCGAGGGCGTTCCGGCCACCGCCATCCAGGTCAGCGGCCGCGGCGAGGAAGGCCTCCTCGTGCAGACCGGCGACAACGTCCGCGAACCGCAGAACCGGCGCGTCGAGATCTCGGTCGGCGGCATGATGCAGCAGACCACCACGACGGTGTTCTCGGATCCGGCCTCCTACTGCAAGGCGCTGTCGGACAAGTGGCGCCAGTACCGCACCTCGGTGGTCGAGTCGCCGGAGTCGGCCGCCATCTACAAGTGCGAGCAGGGCAACTACGCCGAAGGCATCCCCGTCCTCGAGGACGGGCTGATCAAGGCGAAGATCCCGCTGCCGGCTCCCGGCTACCGCTGGCCCGGCCGCCCGGTCGGCCCGGCGTAAGGTCTGGAAACCGACGACGAGAAGGCGGTCCCTCGCGGGGCCGCCTTTTTCGTCGGCGACGGTCTATGGGGCGAACGTCTACGGATCGAACGGCGGCAGGGCGGTGCGCAGCGCGTTGCTCGACACCTGCATCAGGCCCGAGAAGGGCTCGCCCATCTCGAGGATCAGGAAAAGCGCCGCCGCCGCGGACACCGCCACCAGCGTCAGCGCCACCGCCGCCGTCGGGTTGACCGGCGAGAACAGGCAGTAGCTCGCGAACAGCGCCGTCAGCCAGAACAGCAGCACGACAAGGATCGGCGTCGGCAGCGCCGACTTGGAGCGCTCGTAGAGCATCAGGCGCGCCTGCGAAAGATGGATCATGGTCGCCAGGGCCTGCGCCTGGATGGCCTTCTGGGCGATCGTCGCGGGCTCGAGATCGTGGATCATCGCGTAGGCGCGCGCGCCCGCCGAGGCCTGCGACAGCGGCGTGCGACCGCCCGCCGGCCGGTCGTGCCCGCCCCAGACCTGGTCGACGAGCTGCCCCACGCCGTCGCGCAGCATCGCCCGGATGGGCCGGGTCTGCGGTCCGTACTGGGCGAGCAGGCCGTCGACCAGGATGAGGTCGGCGGCGATCTGGCGGACGTCGCCGCGCTGCGCCTCGTAGGCGCTGCTGGCCGAGTTGATGAGCAGGCCGAGCACGAGGGCGGCGATGGTGCCGACCAGGCCGGCGCCCAGCCGCACGATGTCGCGCGCATGGTCGTTCAGATGGCGATCGGGAAGCGCCCGGCGCAGCACCACGCCCGCCAGCGCGCCCGAGAGCATCACGCCGCAGGCCAGCAACGAAACGACGATCGGCGGCACACCCTCTCCCCCGTCGCACCGCAGGGGGCGACGGCATCTCCTATAGCATGTCCATTGAGGCGGCCGGCTCGCTCCGCTAGGGAGAAGGGGCATGGTCCCGGCCGATCTCGCCGCCTTCCTCGACTTCATCCGCCAGCACGGCGAGGCGGTGTATTCGTTTCTCGCGGTCTATTCGATGGCCAACAGCCTGCTGCTGGCGCTGTTCGCGGGCTATGCCGCGAATGCCGGCGCGCTGGCCTACGAGAAGGTGCTGGCCGCCTGCTGGGCCGGCACGTTCACGGGCGACGTGATCCGCTTCTGGGTCGGCCGCCGCTTCGGCACCGGCTGGCTCGGCCGCTTCCCGCGCCTGCAGCGCGCCGTCGAGACGGCGGCGCGGCTCTCCGAGCGGCACCATGTCTGGATGATCCTGATCCACCGCTTCCCGCGCATCATCCGCAACGTGGCGGGCTTCGCCTACGGCGCCTACAGCCTCGGCTGGCCGCGCTTCCTGCTGCTCAACTTCGTGGCCGCGGGCCTCTGGGCGGGCGCCGCCGTCTCGGCCGGCTTCGGCTTCGGCCATCTCTCGGAGAAGACCATGAACGATGCACTGTCGGCCTTCGGCATCACCATGCTGGTGGCGTTCCTGGCGCTGACCTGGTTCCTGACGCGACGGCTCGAGCGCGCCGCCGAGAGGGCCTCGCGATGATCGCGCGCCGAGGACTCCTCGCCGCCGCGGGCATCGTCGGGCTGGCAACGGCCGCGCGCGGCCAGGAGCTCAGGGTCCTCGAGTCCGCCCCCAGGGCCAATGCCGTGATCGGTCCGCGCTCGAGCGGCTTCTACGTGCGCTTCAACCGGCCGGTCGACCACCAGGATTCGCGGCTGGCCATCGTGCGCGACGGGCAGGTGATCGAGGTCCTGCATCCGCGACTCGAATCGGCACCCGACGTGCTGTTCGCGCGCGCGCCCACCCTGCCGCCCGGCCGGTACGGGCTGGCCTGGCGCGTCGGCGGCGACCCGCAGCTCGACGGCGAGATCCCGTTCACGGTCGAGTCGGGCCGCTGACCGTCAGGCTTTCGCGAACGCGCCCGCGATGCGGCGGTCGCGCGCGATGGTGTCGAGCACCACGTCGGGTCCGTCGATCTGCAGCGGCAGGCGCGCGAGCCGCGCCTGGGTCGCGACCCCGGGGTCGTCGCGCACGCGCAGCAGCGCCGCGGTCAGCTTCTCCACGGCCGGCGGCGCCACGCGCGCCGAGGCGAAGACGGCGTAGCTCAGCGTGTAGGCGATCTTGGGGTCGGCGAAGATCTCCGCGAAGGTCGGCACGCGCGGCAGGTCGGGCGCGCGGCGCGCACCCGAGGTGGCGATCGGCGCGACCCTGGAGCCGGTTCGGTCGCCGGCGCGTTCGTTGTTCAGCAGCGCGCTCCGCGTATCGAGGGCGGCGATATCGACGCGCCGGGTGCGCAGCAGGTCGAGCGCCTCGCGCGTGCTGGCGACCTCCCTGATGTCGAACGAGAGTCGCGCCCGCTCCTCGACGAGGTCAATCGCCAGGCCGAGGGTGGAGCGCGAACCTGTGGTCGCGGCACGCAGGGTGCGCGAGCGCGCCGCGGAGAGAAGCACGTCCCAGCCGTCGATGCCCGAGAGCGCGCTCGACGCGATCGCCGCCGACATGCCGCGGGTCAGCTTGGCGACCGGCTGCAGCCCCGCCAGCAGCTCGCCCTTCGGGTCCTGCAGGACGAGGTTCAGCACCTCGGCGATCAGCAAGGTGTGGCCGTCGGGCTCGGCGTCGATCGTCTCGCGCACGGCGATCCGGCCGGCATCGCCGGTCGCATAGTCGAGCTCGACGGGTGCGGCGAGCGCATCGGCCAGCGCCTCGCCGATCAGGGTGGCGCAGAGGTCGGTGGGATTGCCGGCGTCGAAGCCGCAGAGCAGGCGCACGGCATGCGAGGACGCCCGCGCCGGCCCGCTGCCGAACGTAGTGCCGAGCGCGAGAGCGGGCGTGCCGGCGAGGAGAGTGCGCCGCTTCAACATGCTCCGACCTTCTAGCATAGTGCGGGGCGATGACGCCCCCGCACACGCGACGCACCGTCGCCGCCGGCATGATCGGCAACCTGCTCGAATGGTACGACTTCGCGATCTACGGCTACTTCGCGGCGACCATCGGCCGGGTCTTCTTCCCGGCCGAGGATCCGCTCGCGCAGGTGCTGGCGGCGTTCGGCATCTTCGCGCTGGGCTACCTGATGCGGCCTCTGGGCGGCATCGTGGTCGGCCATGTCGGCGACCGCTTCGGCCGGCGCGCGGCGCTCACCTTCTCGATCGCGGCGATGGCGCTGCCGACCTTCCTGGTCGGCATCCTGCCGGGCCACGAGACGCTGGGCGTCGCCGCGCCGATCCTGCTCACCCTGCTGCGCATGATCCAGGGCCTGTCGGTCGGCGGCGAGGCCTGCATGGCGATGGTCTTCCTGGTCGAGCAGGCGCCGCCCGGCCGGCGCGGGCTTACGGGAAGCGCCGCCTCGCTCGCCGCCACCGGCGGCTTCCTGCTGGGCTCGGCGACCGGCGCCGCCTTCGCGGCCCTGCTCTCGCCCGCCGAGCTGGCGGCCTGGGGCTGGCGCATCCCCTTCCTGCTGGGACTCGCGGTCGGCGTGGTCGGCTGGTGGATCCGCCGCCTGCCCGAGGCCGAGCCGCCGCGCCCGCGGACAAAGGCGGCCGCCGGGTCGCCCCTGCTCGACACGCTGACCCACCATCCGCGCAGCGTCCTGCAGGTCGCGGGCGTCACGATCTTCGGCGCGGTCGGCTTCTACCTGATGTTCCTCTACATCGTGACGTGGCTGCAGACGGTCGAGGGCGCCTCGCAGGCGCAGGCGCTCGAGGTCAACACGATCAGCATGGCGGCGCTGATGCCGATGGCGCCGCTGGCCGGCTGGGCGGGCGACCGGTTCGGCCGCCGGCCGGTGGTGTTCGCGGCGCTCGTCGCGGGCTTCGCCGGCGCCGGGCCGCTGCTCTGGCTGATGCACCATCCCTCCTTCGCGCTGCAGCTCGCCGGCCAGCTCGGCTTCGTCGTCGTCGCCGGCACCTTCCTCGGCATCATGCCGGCGCTGCTGGTCGAGGCGGTACCGGCGACGGTGCGCTGCACGGCCGTGGCACTTGGCTACAACATCGCCTTCGGGATCGTGGGCGGGGTGACGCCGCTGGCCGCGACCTGGCTGGTCTCGCGCAGCCACATGGACCTCAGCCCGGCGTTCCTGCTGATGGCGGCGGCCGCGATCTCCTTCGCCACGCTGCTGACGCTCCGCGAGACCTCGCGCGACACCACGCTCGCTGCATGAAGATCGGTCGCCGCACTCTCGCCGCCGGCGCGCTCGCGGCAGCGGCGCTGCCGGCGCGCGCCGTCCTGCCGCCGTGGATCGACGCGCACGCCCATGTCTTCGTCCGCGGGCTGGCGCCGGCGGCCAACGCGCGCTACGAGCCGGCCTACGACGCCTCGTGGCAGACCCTGCTCGAGCTCATGGCGAGGAACGGCGTGGGGCGTGCGGTGATCCTTCAGCCCTCGTTCCTGGGCTTCGACAATGCCTACCTGTTCGGTGCGCTGCGCGCCGAGCCCGGCCGCTTCCGCGGCGTGCCCTGGGTCTCGCCCTCGATCGAGATCGCGCCGCAGGACTGGCAGGGGCTCGCGGACATCGGCGTGCGCGGGCTCCGCTTCCCGATCTACGGCCTGCCGACGCCGCAATGGTCGGCCTATCGCGACATGTTCGGCGAGGCGCTGAAGCGCGACTGGCCCATTCACCTCTATGTCGAGAGCCGGCGGCTGCCCGAAATCCTGCCGGTGCTCCTGGACGGCGGCCACAAGGTGGTGATCCCGCACTACGGCACCTTCGACCGCACCCTGGGGCCGGCGCGCGATCCCGGCTTCAAGGTGCTGCTGGAGAGCGCACGGACGGAGCGCGTGTACGTCGTCATGAGCGGCGCCTACCGGGTCGGGCCCGAGCGGGCGCGGCAGGCGACGCCGATGCTGCTCGACGCGTTCGGGCCGCAGCGGCTGATGTGGGCCAGCGACTGGCCGCACACCGACACCGGCCTCGATCGGGTGACGACGTACCCGAAGACGCTGCGCTGGTTCGAGGAGTGGGTCCCCGACGAGGCGGTGCGCCGCACCATCCTGGTCGACACGCCCAGCCGGCTGTACGGCTTCTAGGCCGCGCCGCCTTCGACGCTGCGGCCCTCGGCCCGCCAGCGGAGCATGCCGCCCGGCAGGTTGGCCACGTCCCTGGCCCCCGCCTTCTGCAGGATCGCCGTGGCATGGGCGGAGCGGCTGCCGGCGCGGCAGACCGCCACGATCGGCTTGTCCTTCGGCACCTCGGCGGCGCGGCTCGCCAGCTCACCCAGCGGGATCAGGGTGGCGCCCCGGATATGGCCAAGCGGGCCCTCGAACTCGGCCGGCTCGCGCACGTCGAGCACGCGCACCTTGCCGAGGTTCTCCTCCAGCCAGTGCGGCTCGACCTCCCAGACGCCGCCGAAGGTGAAGCGCAGCGGCGCCCAGTCCGGCTCGGCCGGCGCCTGCGTCTCGTTGCCCCCATGATTGCCAGGCTGGCCGCAGCGCAGGTTGGCCGGCACCGCCTCGTCGATCTTCTTGGGGTGCGGCAGGTCGAGGTTCTTCATGTAGCCGACATAGTCGTTCTCGCCGACCTCGCCGCCCAGCCGCGGGTTGAACTTCTTCTCCTCGATCACGCTGCTGACGGTGAGGCCGCGATAGTCATGCGCGGGATAGAGCAGGCAGCCCTCGGGCAGCGAGAAGATGCGGCTGCGCACCGAGCGGTAGAGCGCGCGCGGGTCGCCCTGCTGGAAGTCGGTGCGGCCCGAGCCGCGGATCAGCACGCAGTCGCCGGTGAAGGCCATGCTCTCGTCGTCGAGCACGTAGGTGACACAGCCCGATGTATGGCCCGGCGTCGCCCGCACTTCGAGCGAACGGCGGCCGAACTCGACCCGGTCGCCGTCCTGCAGCAGCCGGTCGGCACCCGACGCACCCGACGCGGCAGCCAGCGCGATCCGGCTGCCCAGCCGCTGCTTCAGCAGCCACGCGCCTGTCACGTGGTCGGCATGGACGTGGGTGTCGAGCGTCCAGGTGAGCGTGAGCCCGAGCTCCGTCACCAGCGCCGCGTCGCGCCGCACCTGCTCGAACACGGGATCGATCAGCAGCGCTTCCTTGGTCGCACTACAGCCCAGCAGATAGGTGTAGGTCGACGAGGTCGGGTCGAAGAGCTGGCGGAAGACGAGCATGCGGACCTTTACGGCGCGCTGGCCTTGTCGATGGCGGCGACCGACTCCGCATCGAGCTTTATGGTCGCCGACTTCACGATGTCGTCGAGCTGCTTCAGGTTCGTGGCGCTGACGATCGGCGCGGTGACCGACTTCCTCTGCATCAGCCAGGCGAGCGCCACCTGGGCGGGGTTGGAGCCGTGCTTCTTCGCAGCCGCATCGAGCGCGGCGAGGACCGCCAGGCCCTTGGGGTTGATGTACTTCTTCACGCCGGCGCCGCGCTTGGCATCGCCGACATCGGCCTCGGAGCGGTACTTGCCCGAGAGGAAGCCCGACGCCAGCGAGTAGTACGGGATCACGCCGATCCCCTGCTTCACGCACTCGTCCTCCAGCGCACCCTCGAACAGGCCGCGCTCCATGAGATTGTAGTGCGGCTGCAGGCTCTCGTAGCGCGGCAGGCCCTTGTCCCTGGAGATCCTGGCGGCCTCCGCGAGCCGCGGCGCGTCGAAGTTCGAGGCGCCGATGAAGCGCAGCTTGCCCGCCTTCACCAGCTCGCCGTAGGTCGAGAGCGTTTCCTCCTGCGGCGTCGCCTTGTCGTCCTTGTGCGACTGGAAGAGGTCGATGCGGTCGGTGTTCAGGCGCTGCAGCGACTCGTCGACCGACTTCTTTATATGGTCGCGCGACAGCGCCCCCTCGGCGGGAATCATGCCGCACTTGGTGGCGATCAACACCTTGTCGCGCTTGGCCGGGTTCTTCTTCAGCCAGGTGCCGATCACGGTCTCGCTCTCGCCGCCCTTGTTGCCGGGCGCCCAGCGCGAATAGACGTCGGCGGTGTCGACGAAGGAGAAGCCGGCATCGACGAAGGCGTCGAGCAGCCTGTGCGAGGTCGCCTCGTCGGCCGTCCATCCGAAGACGTTGCCGCCGAAGGCGATCGGGGCGAATTCGAGATCGGACTTGCCGAGTTTGCGCTTCTGCATGATGTGCTCCTCCTGACGATGTCTATTCCGCCGCCTTGGCGGCGGCGGCGGGCGGTGCCGGCACCGGCGCGGGCGCCGACGTCGTCGACACCGGCATGGCGACCGGGAAGGTGGGCGTGGCGAACCGGATGCCGAGCGCGGGAAGCTGCTCGTACATGCGCCGCACCGCCATGCGCTGGATCATGCTGGGGTTCTTGGGCCGCGCCATGAACTTGAAGCGCACGATCAGCGAGTTGTCCTTGATGTCGACGACGCCCTGCATCTTGAGCGGCTGCATCAGGATCGGCTTGAACTGCGGCTCCTCCATCATGTCGGTGCCGATCTTCTTGACCGTCTTGCGCAGCAGCTCGACGTCGGTGCCGTTGGCGAAGGCCAGGTTGAACTTCACCACCGTCCAGTCGCGACTGAAGTTGGTGATGTGGCCGACCTGGCCGAACGGCACGATGTGGAGCTGGCCGTTCTGGTGGCGCAGCTTCAGCGACCGCACGCTGAAGCCCTCGACCGTGCCCTTGACCTTGCTGCAGTCGACGTACTCGCCGATGCGGAAGGCATCCTCCGCCAGGAAGAAGATGCCCGACACGATGTCGCGCACCAGCGACTGGCTGCCGAAGGAGACGGCGAGGCCGAACACCGAGGCGCCGGCGATCAGCGGCGTGACGTTGACGCCGAGTTCCGACAGCACCAGGAGGCCGCCGACCACGGCGATGGTCGAACCCGCCACGACCTTGAGCAGCGGCATCAGGGTGCGCAGGCGCGAGGCCGCCACCTTCACCTCCTCCTCCGCATCGCCCGAGACGTCGGCCGAGGGCAGCGGGTTGGCCGCGATGTAGGAGTCCATGCGGTACTTCAGGAACCGCCAGAAGGCGTAGATGGCGACCGCGCTGACCGCGGCGATCTTGGCGCCGCGGTCGTGCGGCAGCCATTCCTCGGGCGTGTAGGCCGCCAGCACGCGCACCATCGCCGCCTCGGCGACCAGGATCGCGACATAGAGGCGGACCAGCAGGCGCACGCAATCGGCCACCACCTCGCCGGCCATCGGCAGCTCCGAGACGATGTGCCGCGTCAGGCGATGCATCAGGGTCTCGAACAGGAGCAAGGCCAGCAGCGCCGACTCGATCAGCGCCATGCCGCGCGAGGCGGTGCCGTTCTCGGTGAGCGCCGCATAAATCGCGGCCACGCCCAGCAGGGCGTAGAAGGCGAGGCCCGCCATCCACCAGTTGCGTGCCATGTCGTACTTGAGCCTGCGGACGAGGCCCCGCTCGGAAACCAGGGCGGTGAGCCATGCCGCCATGTCGAGCCGCCAATGCCACACCACCCACAGCAGGCCGGCGGCGACGAGGGGGACGTAGAGGATGATGGCGGCGGCGGTCGTCTCGGCCGTCGCGCCGGTCATCGGCAGGGCGCGGGACACCGCGCCGCCCAGCAAGGGCAGCAGCACGACCAGGTTGAGGCCGGCCAGCAGGCGATGGGCGGCCGGCGTGTCGACCGGGGCGATGCGGCCTTCCGGCGTGCCGGGGCGCAGGAAGGCAAGGAACACCAGGTTGAAGGCGCGCCAATAGACCAGCGTGCTCAGGACCAGGCCGCCGAGCTTGCCGCCCGTGGTCTGCGGGGCGAGCTGGCCCAGTACCAGGCGGCCGGCAACGGCCAGGGCGATCAGGGCGAGGAGGTCGAACAGGACGGCGCGGAAGAACGCCCGCAGCGGGGTCGTGGCCATGAGCCTGTCGAACGCCCGGACACGCGCCCGCCCGAGCAGAAGCCGGGCGACATACTCGGCCAGCAGGCCGGCCACGACGATGGCGGCGAGCAGCAAGGCCGTCCGCGCGCCGATCGCCTGCGGGAGCTGCAGGAGATGCGCGCCGAGCGCGGGAAGCTGGGCGAAGGTGAACTCGAAGCGCTCGGTCAGAAGGGCGATTAAGTTGGCCGCCGCGCCGGTGCCGCCGGTGACCGCCTGCGCCGACGCCGGGAAAGCCCAGTCGGCGATCAGCACTCCCGCTGCGGCAGCGCCGTACCTTGACCGTTTCATCGAATTCCCCACAAGGATGGCCCAGAAACTAGTGCAAATGCCGCCGACCCGCCAGACGACAGGAGAAACGCCCCGATGCTCGGCCTCATGCAGGACCGCCCGCTGCTGATCTCGCAGCTCATCGAGCACGCCGCGCAGAACCACGGCGACACCGAGATCGTCTCGCGCACCGTCGAGGGACCGATCCACCGCTACACCTACCGCGACGCCCGCCTGCGCGCGAAGAAGGTAGCCGAGGCGCTGACCGGGCTCGGCATCAAGATGGGCGATCGCATCGGCACGCTGGCGTGGAACGGCTATCGCCATTTCGAGCTCTACTACGGCATCTCGGGCATGGGCGCGGTCTGTCACACGATCAACCCGCGCCTGTTCCCCGAGCAGATCGTCTACATCGTCAATCACGCCGAGGATCAGCTCCTCTTCGTCGACCTGAACCTGCTGCCTTTGGTCGAGAAGCTGCTGCCGCAGCTCGCGACGGTGCGCCACGTCGTGGCGATGACGGATCGCGTGCATCTCCCCAAGGACTGCAGGATCCCCAACCTGCTGGTCTACGAGGAGCTGATCGCGGGCAGGCCCGGTACCTACGCGTGGCCGGAGTTCGACGAGCGCACGGCCTCCTCGCTCTGCTACACGTCGGGCACGACGGGCAACCCCAAGGGCGTGCTCTATCACCATCGCTCGACCATCCTGCATGCCTACGGCAGCGCGCTGCCCGACACCTTGGGCATCGGCGCGCGCGCGGTCGTGCTGCCGGTGGTGCCGATGTTCCACGTCAACGCCTGGGGCCTGCCCTATTCGGGCGCGCTGGCAGGCGCCAAGCTCGTCTTTCCCGGCGTCGCGCTCGATGGCGCCAGCCTCTACGAGCTCTTCGAGACGGAGCGCGTCACCTTCACCGCCGGCGTGCCGACCGTGTGGCTCGCGCTGCTGAACCACATGCAGGCCAACAAGCTCAAGCTCTCGACGCTCAAGTATGCCGTGATCGGCGGTTCGGCAGCGCCACCGGCCATGATCGAGACCTTCGACAGGGAGTTCGGCGTCGAGGTGCTGCACGCCTGGGGCATGAGCGAGATGAGTCCGCTCGGCACGGTCAATCACCCGAAGGAAAAGCATCACGCCCTGTCGTCGAAGGACCTGCTGGCGATACGCCTCAAGCAGGGGCGCCCGCCGTTCGGGGTCGAGATGAAGATCGTCGACGATTCGGGCAGCGAGCTGCCGCGCGACGGCAAGGCGTTCGGCGACCTGCTGGTGCGCGGCCCCTGGATCACCTCGGGCTACTTCAAGGGTGAAGGCGGCCAGGTGATCGACAAGGACGGCTGGTTCGCGACCGGCGACGTCGCCACCATCGATCCCGACGGCTACATGCAGATCACCGACCGTTCCAAGGACGTCATCAAGTCGGGCGGCGAGTGGATCAGCTCCATCGACCTCGAGAACGCGGCGATGGCGCATCCCGCCGTCGCCGAAGCCGCGGTGATCGGCATCGCCCACCCGAAATGGGACGAGCGGCCGCTGCTCATCGTGCACAAGAAGCCCGACGCCCAGATCGACAAGAAGGAGCTGATCGAGTTCCTGGGCTCGAGGGTCGCCAAGTGGTGGCTGCCCGACGACGTGCAGTTCGTCGAGGCCATCCCCCACACCGCCACCGGCAAGATCCTGAAGACCAAGCTCCGCGAGACCTTCAAGGACTACAAGCTGCCGACGGCGTGAGGCGGTGGACTACAGCGGGACCGACTTCTACTGCGACGTGGCCCTGAAGGGCCTCGTCCCGCTGCGCAAGGAATACGAGAGCGAGCATGTCCTGGCGTTCCATCACACCAGGCCGTTCTGGCCGGTGCACATCGTGGTCATCCCCAAGAAGCACATCGCGTCATTCACGACCCTGAAGGCCGACGAGATGCCGATCTTCCTCGAGGTGGTCGAGGTGCTGAAGTCGATCGCGGCGAGGGTGGAGCGCGAGCACGGCGCGGCGCGGGTGCTCACCAACCTCGGCCGCTACCAGGACAGCAGGCACCTGCACTTCCACGTCAACAGCGGCGATCCGCTGCGCTGACTGTCTTCAGCTCGCCGCCGCCCAGAGATAGAGAAGCGTCGCAATGGTGCCCAGCATTGTGCGTCGGTCGTGCAGGCGGCCCCAGCGGCGCAGCAGCTCGTGGCTCTCCTCGCCGGCATCGTCGGGCGCGATCTCCTTCAGGCGGTTGTTGACCGGCATGACGACCAGCATCGTGTAGGGCCAGTTCATGACCAGCGCGATGGCACCCACGATCCACAGCTCGTCGCGGCTCTGCCACCAGGCGGCCAGGCCCAGCAGGAAGCCCAGCACGGCGAGCGAACCCTGCATGATCGCGCCGCGCTCGTAGGCCGGCTTCCACTGCTGAAGCTGCGGCCGGTCCTCGAGGCCCGAGCGCGCCGGATGCTCGGCGAAGCCCACGTAGAAGGCCGCGCCGGTGAACAGGGCGGCCACGGTCAGAGCCAGCAATCCGGTCGTCATGCGAGGGTCCCGCCTATTCCAGCTTGATGTCGGCGGCCTTGACGATCGGCGCCCAGCGCTCGGTCTCGGCGCGCACGTAGGCCAGCGTGGACTCGGGCGTCGAATCGCCGACGGCGACGATGCCCTGTTCGTCGAGCGCCTTGAGGAGCGCCGGATCGTTCATCGTCTCTTTGGTCGCTGCCGCCAGTCGCGCCACCACCTCCGGCGGCAGTCCGGCAGGGCCGGCGAGGCAGTGCCACAGCACCGCCTCGAAGGGCGCCCCGCCCAAGCTCTCGGAAACCGTCGGCACCTCGGGCGCCAGCGGCGTGCGCCTGGCGGTGGCGACCGCGAGCAGGCGCGCCTTGCCCGACCGGTGGACCGGCAGGCCGCTGCCCAGCGTCGTCGCCATCATGGCGATCTGGCTGGCCAGCAGATCGTTCATCGCCGGCCCGCTGCCGCGATAGGGTACGTGCGTGATCTGCACGCCGCCGGCCGCCGCCTTGAGGCGCTCGACGGTGAGATGAAGCAGCGTTCCCGATCCCGGCGAGCCGTAGCTCAGGGTGCCGGGCTTCGCGCGCGCCGCGTCGAGCAGGCCCTTCAGCGTGTCGGGCTGCGTCAGGCTGCCCACCAGGGCGGCCGGCCCGCCGCCGACATGGGCGACATAGGTGAAGTCCTTCAGCACGTCGTAGTCCGGCTTGGCGGTCATCGACGGATAGAGCGTCTGGGTCGAGGCGGTGCCGAAGACCAGCGTGTAGCCGTCCGGCTTGGCGCGCGCGACGCCCAGGGTGCCGATCACGCCCGCGGCGCCGGCCTTGTTGTCGATCACCACAGTCTGCCCCAGCGCACGGCCCAGCCGCTCGCCGAACAGGCGGCCATAGACGTCGGTCGGCCCACCGGGCGGGAAAGCCACGACCAGGCGCACGGGCTGCGCGGGCCAGGCTTGTGCGCGGACCACGAAGGGCGCGGCGAGGGCCGCGGTCGAGGAGGCGATCAGTGTGCGGCGGCGCATGGCGTTTCTCCCGATTGTTTTCTTTGTTCAGAGCCCGGCGGACTGCCAGTTCTCAGCGGGCGTCTCGGGGTGCGGGGCAAGACCGGCGGCCTGCACGCCCATGATCGCGGCATACTCGTCGCGATCGGAAGCGTCGCCGCTGATGCCGATCGCGCCCACGACGGTACGGCCGGCACCGAGCGCCAGCACGCCGCCCGGCACGGGTACGAAGCGGCCGCCCGACGCAGCGGCGAGCGCCCCCTGGAACGCCGGCCGGTTGCCGAGGCGGTCGCGGATGGTGCGGCTGGAGATGCCCATGCCGAGCGCACCCCAGGCCTTGCCGAAGGCGATGTCGAAGCGCAGCACGCCGCATCCGTCCTCGCGCTTGAAGGCGACGAGCTGGCCGCCGGAATCGAGGACCGCGACGGTGAGCGGGAGCAGGCCGGCGGCGCGGCCGGCGGCGAGCGCGCCGTCGATCATCCGCTCCGCCTCCACCAGCGTCAGGCTTGACTGGACGTTCAGCACGTAATGTTCGCTCATCGGACCTTCCGTCCCGCGCCGGCTGGACCCCCGGCCTTCGGCGGCAGTATCGTCGACTTCGGCTCCGAAAGGGAGAGCGGACAGGAGCGGATCATGGCGACGGAGACGATTCCCATCATCGACCTCGGGCCCTATCTCGCGGGCGAGCCCGGCGCGATGGACCGCACGGCCGGCGAGCTGCGCTTCGCGCTGACCGAGATCGGCTTCTACTTCATCGTCAACCACGGCATCGCGCGCGGGAAGATCGCCGCCATGTTCGCCGAGGTGAAGCGCTTCCACGACCAGCCGCTCGAGAAGAAGCTCGCGCTCAAGCTCGACCAGCACAATACCGGCTACCTGCCGATGCGTGGCAATACGCTCCGCACCTCGACGGTGCAGGCCGGCACCAAGGCCAACCTCAACGAGGCCTTCTTCGTGAAGCGCGAGATGCCGCCGGACCATCCCGACGTTCTGTCGGGGCGGCGCTTCCGCGGCCTCAACCGCTGGCCCGAACTGCCGGGCTTCAAGGAGATCGTGGTCGACTACTGCAACGAGATGGAGCGGCTGGTGCAGAAGCTCGTACGGCTCTACGCCCGCGCGCTCGACCTGCCGGCCAATTACTTCGACACGGCCTTCTCCGAGCCGATGTTCTCGATGCGGATGACGCACTACCCGCCGCAGGAAGGACCGGTCGACGACGAGTTCGGCCTCGCCCCTCACACAGACACCAGCTTCCTGACGCTGCTGGCGCCCAACGAGGTGCCGGGCCTGTCGATCCGCACGCAGAGCGGCAACTGGATCGAGGCGCCGGCGATCGACAATGCCTATGTCGTGAACGGCGGCCAGATGCTGCAGCGCTACACAAACGACCTCTTCCTCGCCACGCCGCACCGCGCCATCAACAAGAGCGGCGGAGAGCGTTACGCCATCCCGTTCTTCTGCGACTCCGGCATCGACTGGCCGGTCGCGGCGGTGCCGACGACGGTCGGCCCCGACAAGCCCCCCAAGTACCCGACGACCTGGTACTCGGATTACATGACCTGGTACCTCAAGCGTAACTACGACGTGCTGAACACGCCGCAAGCGGCGGAATGAGCGCGACACTCGCCCGCGTCGAAGCCCACGTCTTCCGCACCCCGATCGAGGAACCGGTCCGTACCTCGTTCGGCACCATGACCGAGCGGGTCGCCGTGTTCGTGCGCGTCGAGGATTCCGACGGCGCGCGCGGCTGGGGCGAGATCTGGTGCAACTTCCCGAACGCCGCCGCCGAGCATCGGGCGCTCCTGTTCGCCGACATCGTGGCGCCCCGCGCGCTCGGCAAATCGCTCGACGATCCCGTAGCGCTGTGGGGTGAGATCGATCGGGCGCTGCATGTGCTGCGCGTGCAGAGCGGCGATGCCGGCGCCCTCTCCGCCGCGGCGGCAGGCCTCGACCTCGCGATCCACGATTTGCGTGCCCGCAAGCGCGGCCTGCCGCTGTGGCGGGCGCTCGGCGGCACCGACGACTCGCCGGTGCCTGCATATGCCTCGGGCCTCAATCCAGGCCGCGCGGCCTACGACACGGTGGGTCGCATGCGCGCAGCGGGCCACCGCGCCTTCAAGATCAAGGTCGGCTTCGGCGAGGAGACCGACCTCGGCTCGCTGCGGCCGGTGGCGAAGGAACTGAAGACGTCCGAGCGGCTGATGGTCGACGCCAACCAGGGCTGGGACCTGCGGACCGCCTGCGTCATGGTCCCCAAGCTCGCCGAGTTCGGCCTGACCTGGATCGAGGAGCCGCTGATGGCCGACCGGCCGATGGCGGAATGGACGCAGGTCGCCGCCGCCGCGCCGACGCTGCTCGCCGCCGGCGAGAACCTGCGCGGCTCCGGCCCCTTCCAGGAGACGATCGATTCCGGCCTGTTCGGCGTGATCCAGCCCGACGCCGCCAAATGGGGCGGCCATTCCGGCTGCCTGCCCGTGGCGCGCGCGGCGCTGGCCGCCGGCCGCACATATTGTCCGCACTTCCTGGGCGGCGCGATCGGCCTGATGCATTCCCTGCATCTGCTGGCGGCGGTGCGCGGGCCGGGCCTGCTGGAAGTCGATGCCAACCCCAATCCCCTGCGCGAAGGGCTGCTCGGCGATCTTCTGACCGTCCGGGAGGGCACCGTGTCGCTTCCCGGCGGACAGGGACTCGGTCTAGAACCGGACCTGAAGCCGCTCGCCAATCTAAGAAGCCTTCACAGAGAGCGGCACGCGTAAACAGAGGGAACGCCATGCTTGGGTTGATGCAAGACCGTCCGCTGCTGATCTCGCAGATCATCGACTTCGCCGCCGCCTATTATCCGGACGTCGAGATCGTGACCCGCACGGTCGAGGGGCCGATGCACCGCTACGGCTACCGGGACGCGCAGAAGCGCGCCAAGCAGGTGGCCGAGGCGCTGCAGGGGCTGGGCGTCAAGCTCGGCGACCGGGTCGGCACCGTCGCCTGGAACACCCATCGCCACTTCGAGCTCTACTTCGGCATCTCCGGCCTCGGCGCCGTCCTGCACACGATCAACCCGCGCCTCTCGCCCGAGCACGTCGCCTATATCGCCAACCATGCCGAGGACAAGGTCATCTTCGTCGATCTCAACCTGCTGCCGATCGTCGAGGGCGTGTTCGACCGGCTGGAGACCGTGAAGCATGTCGTGGTCATGACCGACCGTGCCCACATGCCGGCGGCGTCCAGGATCCCCGGCCTGCTGTGCTACGAGGAGCTGATCGCGGGCCGGCCCGGCACGCTGGCGTGGCCCGACTTCGACGAGCGCACGGCCTCCTCGCTCTGCTACACCTCGGGCACGACCGGCAATCCCAAGGGCGTCCTCTACTCGCACCGCTCGACGATGATCCATTCGATGATGGCGTCCAACGGCGCGGTCATCCCGATGGACCCCGACACGACGCTGCTGCCGGTGGTGCCGATGTTCCACGCCAACGCCTGGGGCCTGATCTATGCCGCGCCGATGTGTGGTGCCAAGATCGTCCTGCCGGGCCCCAAGCTCGACGGCGCCAGCATCTACGAGCTGCTCGACAAGGAGCAGGTCACGCTGAGCGCCGGCGTGCCGACCGTGTGGCTCGCCCTGCTCGACTACTGCGCCCAGAACAAGCTCAGGATGTCGTCGGTCAAGCGCACCCTGATCGGCGGCTCGGCCGTGCCGCTGGCCATGATCGAGCGCTTCTGGAAGGACCATGGTGTGGAGGTCGTCCAGGGCTGGGGCATGACCGAGATGAGCCCGCTCGGCACGACGACGCGGTTCAACCGCGGCGAGCGCGCCCTGCCCGACGCCGAGCGCTTCGCCATCACCGCCAAGGCCGGCCGCCCGGTGTTCGGCTGCCAGATGAAGATCATCGACGATGCCGGCAACGACCTGCCGCAGGACGGCAGCGTCTCGGGCAACCTCGTGGTGCGCGGCCCCTGGATCGTGAACGGCTACCTCAAGGGCGACGGCCGCAGCCAGTTCCTCGCCGACGACTGGTTCATGACCGGCGACGTCTGCAAGATCGAGAGCGACGGCTCGGTCGTCATCACCGACCGCTCCAAGGACGTGATCAAGTCGGGCGGCGAGTGGATCAGCTCGATCGACCTCGAGAACACCGCCATGGGGTGTCCCGGCGTGGCCGAGGCGGCGGTGATCGGCGTCGCCCACCCCAAGTGGGACGAGCGGCCGCTGATGATCGTGGTGCGCCGCCCCGATGCGCAGGTCGGGAAGGACGACATCCTGAAGTACCTCGACGGCAAGATCGCCAAGTGGTGGATGCCGGACGACGTGCAGTTCGTCGACGCCATCCCGCACGGCGCCACCGGCAAGATCCTGAAGACGGCGCTGCGCAAGCAGTTCGAGGGCTACAAGCTGCCGACCGCCTGAGGGGCCTCGCGACGCACGGCGAATCGCGGTACGGTGACGGCCGCCATGACGATCGACATCCGCCCCATCGATCCGGTCTCCCGCGCCTTCTTCGCGGGCGAAGTCTCGGGCATCGACCTCACGCGGCGCCTCGGCGACGCCGAGGTCGCCGCCATCCACGCCGGCATGGACGAGTTCGGCGTCCTGGTCTTCCACGATCAGGACCTGACCGACGAGCAGCAGCTCGCCTTCAGCCGGCAGCTCGGGCCGCTGGAGACGGCGACCGGCGACATCGCCGCGCCCGAGGAGCGCCGGCTCGGCATGGATCTCAACGACATCTCCAACCTCGACAAGCACGGTAAGGTGGTGGCGCGCGACGACCGCCGCCGCCTGTTCAGCCTCGGCAACCTGCTGTGGCACTCCGACAGCTCGTTCAAGGCGGTGCCGGCCAAGTATTCGCTGCTCTCGGCGCGCACCATCCCGTCCGAAGGCGGCAACACCGAGTTCGCCGACATGCGCGCGGCCTACGATGCGCTCGACGAGGCGACCAGGCGCGAGGTCCAGGACCTCGTCTGCCTGCACAGCCAGATCTATTCGCGCGGCGTGCTGGGCTTCGACGAATTCACCGAGGCGGAGCGCGCGAAGTGGGCGCCGGTGCGCCAGCGCCTGGTGCGCCGCCATCCCGCGACCGGCCGCCTGTCGCTCTATCTCTCGAGCCATGCCGGGGCGATCGAGGGCTGGCCCGTCCCCGAGGCGCGCGCCTTCCTGCGCGACCTCACCGAGCACGCCACGCAGCGCCGCTTCGTCTACGCCCATGTCTGGCGCCGGCACGATCTGGTGATGTGGGACAACAGGGTCACCATGCACCGCGCCCGCCGCTTCGACGGCACCCAGGTGCGCGACATGCGGCGCACCACCCTCACCAACGAGGTCTCGAGCCTCGAGCAGGCGCCAGCTCCGCTCCACTAGGGCCGCTCCACCGACATGCGCCTGCAGTTCCTGGGATCCGGCGACGCCTTCGGCAGCGGCGGCCGTTTCAACACCTGCTTCCACCTGGAGCGCCGCGAGCACGGCAACGTGCTGGTCGACTGCGGCGCCTCCTCGATGGTGGCGATCCGCAAATGGGGCGTCGATCCCAACGCCGTCTCGACGGTGCTGGTGAGCCACCTGCACGGCGACCATTTCGCGGGCCTCCCCTTCTTCCTGCTCGACGCCCAGCTCGTGAGCCGCCGGACCGCACCGCTGCTGCTGGCCGGTCCGCCCGGCTTCGAGGAGCGGCTGACGGTGGTGATGGAAGCGATGTTCACCGGCTCGACCAGGGCGCCGCGAAAGTTCGCTCTCGAGATTCGTGAGCTGGTGCTGCACGAGAGGGTCGAGCTGAACGGCCTCGCGGTCACGCCCTACCTGATGAAGCATTTCAGCGGCGCGCCGTCCTATGCGCTGCGCATCGAGACCGAGGGCAAGGTGCTGACCTATTCGGGCGACACCGAGTGGGTCGACGAGCTAATCCCGGCCGGCCGCGACGCCGACCTCTTCATCTGCGAGGCCTACTTCTTCGACAAGGTGATGAAGTACCACATCGACTACACGACGCTGGCGAAACGGCTGCCCGAGATCGCGCCCAGGCGCACCATCGTCACCCACATGAGCGCCGAGCTGCTGGGCCGCCAGGGCGAGATCGCCCTCGAGGCCGCCCATGACGGGATGGTCGTCGACTTCTAGGTCCTGGGACCCCACTCCTCGAGCCTGGTTCCGGTCGCCTCGTCGAGCATGCGCGTGCCGCGCAGCATCAGGCCGTGGCGTTCCATGACCTGCTCGGGCGTCGCCTGCCTGCCGACGCCGGGGAAGACCGGCCGGCCGCGCGGCACGCTCGCCTGCGCGCGGGTGAGGAAGAAGGCGTCGTAGCCGATGTTGAGGAACAGGCCGAACACGTCGGTCCCGCCGACCACGGCCAGCGTGCCGTCGGGGGCGCCGAGCTTCAGCCACGCCTCCTCGAACGGCGCGGTCGCCGGGTTCCACAGCACGGCGTTCGGATTGGCGGGGTCGACGACGACGCGCTCGACCCGCCGCGTCAGGACGATGCGCCGGCGCGCCGCCTCTTTCGGCCCGCCCTCGGCGGAATGCCGGCCGTTGGCCACCGCCGCGGCCCGGTCGAGCGAGGCCTGGTAGAATTCCTGGTCGGCCGGGATCTTCAACGCCTCGGGAAACGAGGCGTCCGAGCCGGCGATCATGCCCTCGCGGGAGACGATGGCGAAACCTTCGATACGCGGGCGCTTGGTCAACCGGAGCCGCCTTTCAGATGCCGATCGCGCCGATGATGGCGCCCTGGATGACGAGCACGCCCAGCCAATGGATGGCGTCGATGACCGTCAACGACGCCTTGCGCCCGCCGAAGGCGTAGTTGGTCGCCGTCGTCGTCGCCACGAAACCCAGCCACATGAATGCCGCTGTCGCGATGCCGGTCTTGAGGGTCGGCTGGCCCCCGGCGAGATGGGCGATCGTGCCCGCCAGGACCTGCGCCATCACCAGCAGACTGACGATCGAGACGACGAACGGCGTCATCGACGCACCGAGTTCCTCCTTCTTCCTGCCGACTGCGGCCAGCCACTGGCGGGAGAGACCCATGTAGTAGATCGAACCGAACCCGAAAGCAGCGACGGCGGCGACCAGGATGGCGAGGTAGTTCATGCCGGCGAAGACCATGCGGTTGTCTCCTGCGTGGACCGGCAGTGTAGCGCGAAGCCTCGCCCCGGCGCGAGGTCGTGTTAGGCTGTCTCCTCCACCGGGGATCAAGCCGCCATGACCGCGTACAGGGACTTCAAGCCGCTCACCTTCCACGACAGCACGAGGGGGTTCCGCGACGGCAACGATTCGCCGCGCGCCTATCTCGAGCGCTGTCTGGAGACGATCGCGGCGCGCGAGCCGGTGGTGAAGGCCTTCACGGCGATCAACGAAAACGGGGCGCGTGCCGCCGCCGACGCGAGCGGCGCGCGCTGGAAAGCGGGCAAGCCGCTGTCGCCGATCGACGGCATGCCGGTCGCCATCAAGGACCTGCTCGAGACCAGGGACATGCCGACCGGCATGGGCTGCAACGCCTTCAGGAACAACTTCCCCAAGCGCGACAATGCCGCGGTCTGGGCGCTGCGCCAGGCGGGCGCCGTGGTGCTGGCCAAGGCGGTCACCGCCGAGCTGGGCGGCTCGCATCCCGGCCCCACCACCAACCCGTTCGATCCCACGCGCACGCCGGGCGGCTCCTCGTCGGGCTCGGCCGCGGCGGTCGGCGCCAACATGGTGCCGGCGGCGATCGGCACGCAGGTCGGCGGCTCGATCATCCGGCCGGCCGCCTATTGCGGCAACTACGCGCTGAAGCCGACGCAGGGCGGCATCAACCGCGGCGAGCGCCAGGCGACCAGCCAGAGCACGCACGGCCCGCACGCCAATTCGCTGCAGGACATGTGGCAGGTGGCGATCGAGATCGCCAACCGCGCCGGCGGCGATCGCGGTTCGGTGGGCCTCGTCGGCCCGTCGACACTGCCGGCGGCCGCCAAGCCCAGCCGGCTGGTGGTGCTCGAAACCGAGGGCTGGGCGGAGGTCGACGACGCCACCAAGGCGGGGTTCGAGGCGCTTCTGAAACAGCTCGGCGACGCCGGCGTGACACTGGTCCGACGCAAGGACCATCCCTGGGTCGAGGCGCTGGAACAGTCGATCGCCGACGGCCGCGCGACCTGCAATCGCATCACCGGCTGGGAGAATCGCTGGTACCAGCGCGGCATCGTCGACAACGATCCCGACGGCGTGAGCGCGCGCGCCAAGGCGACGCTCGCCAAGGCCGAGGCGATGACGCCGGACGACTACCGCATGGCCCTGATGGCGCGCGAGAACGCCCAGCGCGTGCACGCCACCATGGCGCCCCTGGCCGACGCCGCGATCACGCTCGCCTGCCCCGGTCCCGCGCCGGTCTGGTCGGGCGACGTGCCGGGCCAGCCGCTGGCGGCACGTCCGACCGGCGACTTCGTGTTCAACGCGCCGAGCTCGATGCTCTTCGCGCCGGTCGTGACGATGCCGCTGATGAGCGTCGGCGGAATGCCGGTCGGCGTGCAGGTGATGGGCCAGCAGCACGAGGACGCCCGCGTGACCGGCCTGGCGCGCTGGATGTCGGAGACGCTGAAACCGGTCGCCGCCTGAGCGGCGCCGCAGGTCAGACGCGGAAGGCCTGGCGCGCCAGCAGCTTCCAGCCGCCGCCGTCCTTCACCCAGACCTGCATGACGCCGACCTTGGCCGTGGCCGGCTTGCCGCCCGACTCGGTGTCGACCGTCATCGTATGGCGGGCGATCGCGTTGTTGCCGACGACCGCGATCGAGGGCTCGGTGAGCATGATCGACTTGTAGAGCGTCTTCATGCCGGCGACGACGTCGAGGAAATCGGCCTTGCTCTCGATGCGGCCGGCCGAATGGCCGTAGCTGAGCTTTTCGGCCAGCAGGGCTTCGAGCGCCGCCTTGTCGGCCGCGAGCATCGCCTTGTTGAGGTCCTCGATCGCCTTGCCGACGGCGGCCTCGTCGCCCGACTGGGCGAACGCAGGCGAGGCGGCAAGCGGAATCGAGGCGAACGCGAGCGCTCCTGCGACGGCGAGAGTGCGACGAGTGGAACGCATCATGGGCTCCCCCCCTGACCTGACTGTCGTAGGTCGCTGCGCCGGCGGCAGGGCGCCGCCGGCCGCCGGTCAGCCTACTCCGGCTTGATGCCTAGCGCCACGATGCGCGGGATCAGGACGGACTTGAGGTATTCGTAGTCCTTCATGACCTCCTGGTGGGTCATGGGCTTTTCGGTGAGGCCGAAGCTCTCCATCATCTTCCTGCCGGGCTCGGAATCGGCCGCCGCGACCCAGAGGTCGGACATCTTCTGAACGATCTCCTTGGGCGTCGCCGCGGGCGCGGCGAGCGCCAGCCAGCCGCGCACCGTGAAAGCCGGGTCGGTGAAGCCCTGCTCTTCCGACGTCGGCACGTCGGGCAGCTTCACGTAGCGCACGCGGGAGGGCGCCACGATCGGGCGGACGTCGCCCTTCACCAGCAGCGCGTTCATCGCCTGCGGGCTGCCCATGGCGGCCTGCAGCGAGCCCGCCCCCATGTCCTGCCACATCGGCGCCTCACCCTTGTAGGTCACGACTTCCATCGTGAGGCCGTACTTCTCGTTCAGCGTCTGGGCGAAGATGTGGGCCGAGGAGCCGAGCGCCCACGAGCCGAAGTTGATCTTCTTGCCCTTGGCATAGTCGACGAACGACTTGAGGTCCTTGACCTCCGGCGGCAACGACTTGTGCACGACGACCGGCAGCACGCCGGAGGAGGTGCCCGAGACGATAGTGAGATCCTTGTCGGGATCGAAGCCCAGCGTCTTGAACATCACGCGATTCTGGACAAGCGTGCTCGAGACCGAATGCAGGAAGGTGTAGCCGTCGGCCGGCGCGCGCGCGACCAGCGCGGCGCCGATGTTGCCCGAGGCGCCGGGCTTGTTGTCGATCATCACCTGCTGGCCGGTCGCCTGCTGGACGTGCTGGGCGAAGGCGCGGGCGATGCCGTCGGTCAGGCCGCCGGCCGGGAAGTTCACCACGATGGTGATCGTCTTGTTGGGCCACGTGCCTTGCGCGGAAACGAGCGACGGGGCGGCGAGAACCAGGCCGGCGCCGGCGCCAGTGCGCAGCAGGCCGCGGCGGGTCGTCGTGATCTTGTACATGCTCATGCCCTCCCGAGTTCTTTTTGGGCGCCGATGGATAGCGGCTGCGCCCGCGAGCGGCTAGTCTGTGTACCTGCACCTATCTTCGCACGGCGGAACCGGATTCTTGTACGCGGGGGCCTGCTGGGCGGGACGCTCGGGGATTGCTAAGACCACCCATCGCAAACGGCCTCCACCAGGGAAGAACCGACCATGTCAGACGCAGTCATCCGCTCCACCCAGGGGCGCATCGGCATCCTCACCGTCAACAATCCGCCGGTGAACGCGCTGGCGGCCGCCGTGCGCACCGGCATCAAGGAGGGCGTCGAGGCATTCGGCAAGGACCCCAACGTCGACGCCATCGTGCTGATCGGCGGCGGCCGCACCTTCATCGCCGGCGCCGACATCCGCGAGTTCGGCAAGCCGCCGTCAGGCCCCAACCTCAACGACGTGATCGCCGCCATGGAAAACTCCCCCAAGCTGATCGTGGCGGCGCTGCACGGCACGCCGCTGGGCGGCGGCCTCGAGACCGCGCTCGGCGCGCACTACCGCGTCTCGCTGCCCTCGACGCGCATGGGCCTGCCGGAAGTCCATCTCGGCATCCTGCCCGGCGCCGGCGGCACGCAGCGCCTGCCGCGCCTCACCGGCGCGAAGTACGCGCTCGACGCCATGATCTCGGGCCGCCACATCCCCGCCCCCGAGGCCAAGAGCCGGGGCATCGTCGACGCGATCGTCGAGGGCGACCTGCTGAAGGGCGCGATCGCCCACGCCGAGATGCTGCTGGCGCAGAAGGCGCCCCTGCGCCGCGTGCGCGACCTCAAGGTGACGCTGGAATCGCCCGATCTCTTCGCCGAGACCGAGAAGGCGATCGCCCGCAAGGCGCGCGGCTTCAAGGCGCCGTGGAGCATCATCAAGACGGTGCAGGCCGCCGTCGAGCTGCCGTTCGACGAGGGCATGAAGCGCGAGCGCGAGCTGTTCATGGAACTTCTGACCTCCTCGGAATCGGCGGCGCAGCGCTACTACTTTTTCGCCGAGCGCGAAGCCGCCAAAGTCAAGGACGTGCCGGCCGACACGCCGCAGCGCGAGATCAAGAGTGGCGGCATCATCGGCGCCGGTACGATGGGCGGTGGCATCGCCATGAACTTCGCCAATGCGGGCGTGCCGGTGACCATCCTCGAGACCTCGCAGGAGGCGCTCGACCGCGGCCTCAAGACCATCCGCACCAACTACGAGAACACCGCCAAGCGCGGCGGCATCAAGGCCGAAGACGTCGAGAAGCGCATGGCGCTGATCAAGCCGACGCTCGACTACAACGACCTCAGGGACGTCGATCTCGTGATCGAGGCGGTGTTCGAGACGATGGAAGTGAAGGAGGCGGTGTTCAAGAAGCTGGACGAGGTCGCCAAGCCCGGCGCCATCCTCGCCACCAACACCTCCGGCCTCGACGTCAACCAGATCGCCAACTACACCAAGCGGCCCGGCGACGTGATCGGCATGCACTTCTTCTCGCCGGCCAACGTCATGAAGCTGCTGGAGAACGTGCGCGGCAAGGCGACCGAGAAGGACGTCATCGCCACCGTCATGTCGTTCTCCAAGAAGATCGGCAAGATCCCGGTCCTGGTCGGCGTCTGCGAAGGCTTCGTGGGCAACCGCATGCTGCGCATGCGCGGCGTGCAGTCGGCCTACATGATGGAGGAAGGCGCCCTTCCCCAGCAGATCGACAAGGTGATCTACGATTTCGGCTTCCCGATGGGCCCCTTCGCGATGAGCGACCTCGCCGGCAACGACGTGGGCTGGCGCATCCGCCAGGGCAAGAAGGAGAAGGAAAAGCGCAACGTGCGCTACACCGGCTACGTCGCCGACGCGATCTGCGAGCTCGGCCGCTTCGGCCAGAAGACCGGCGCCGGCTACTACAAGTACAACCTGCCCGACCGCACGCCGATCCCCGATCCCGAGGTCGAGAAGATCATCGAGGAGACATCCAAGAAGCTCGGCATCACGCGGCGCGCCATCTCCGACCAGGAGATCCTGGAGCGCGCGCTCTACCCGATGGTCAACGAGGGCGCCAAGATCCTGGAAGAGGGCATGGCGCAGCGCGCGCTCGACATCGACGTGATCTGGGTAAACGGCTACGGCTGGCCGGTCTATCGCGGCGGCCCGATGTGGTGGGCCGACAACGTGGTCGGCCTCAAGACCATCCACGACGCGCTGCTGAAGTACCGCGACGCGTCCGGCGACCCGTTCTGGGAACCAGCGCCCTTGCTGAAGAAGCTGGTGCAGGAAGGCAGGAAGTTCTCTAGCGTCTGACGACAACGACTGTCGCCCCCTCCCTGCCTCCCCCGTCTGACGGGGGAGGTGCCCGAAGGGCGGAGGGGGCGGGGTACAACGAGGTTTTCTCAGGAGGAAGGTAATCATGGCTGACGCCGTCATCGTCTCGACCGCCCGCACGCCGATCGGAAAGGCGTTCCGGGGCATCTTCAACGACACCCACGGCGCCGACATGGGCGCGCACGTGATCAAGCATGCCGCCGAACGCGCCAAGGTCGAGCTGGGCGAGATCGAGGACGTGATCATGGGCTGCGGCGCGCCGGAAGGCACGACCGGCTCCAACGTGGCCCGCGTCTCGGCGATCCGTGCCGGCGCGCCGGTCAGCGTCTCGGGCGTGACGGTGAACCGCTTCTGCTCGTCGGGCCTGCAGACCATCTCGATGGCCGCGCAGCGCGTGCTGGTCGACAAGGCCACGGTCGTGATCGGCGGCGGCCTCGAGTCGATCTCGCTCGTCCAGGGCCCGCCGGGCGGCAACAAGAACCGCCTGGTCAACCCGTGGGTCAAGGAACACGTGCCGGGCATCTATCACACGATGATCCAGACCGCCGACACGGTGGCGGCCCGCTACGGCGTCAGCCGCGAGAAGCAGGACGAGTACTCGCTGCAGAGCCAGCTCCGCACCGCCGCGGCGCAGCAGGCCGGCAAGTTCGACGACGAAATCGTGCCGATGGAAACCGAGATGCTCGTCACCGACAAGAACACCAACGAGACCTCGAAGAAGAAGACCAAGCTCGGCAAGGACGAAGGCAACCGTCCCGACACGACGCTCGAGGGCCTGGCCAAGCTCCAGCCCGTCATGGGCCCGGACAAGTGGATCACCGCCGGCAACGCCAGCCAGCTCTCGGACGGCGCCTCGGCCGCGGTCGTGATGAGCGACGCCGAAGCCGCCAGGCGCGGCCTGAAGCCGCTCGGCATCTACAAGGGCCTGGTCGTCGCCGGCTGCGAGCCGGACGAGATGGGCATCGGGCCGGTGTACGCCGTGCCGAAGCTGCTGAAGCGGTTCGGCCTCAAGATGGACGACATCGACCTCTGGGAGCTGAACGAGGCCTTCGCGGTGCAGGTGCTCTACTGCCGCGACAAGCTCGGCATCCCCAACGACAAGCTGAACGTCAACGGCGGCTCGATCTCGATCGGCCATCCGTTCGGCATGACCGGCGCGCGCTGCGTCGGCCATGCGCTGATCGAGGGCCGTCGGCGCAAGGCCAAGAACGTCGTCGTCACGATGTGCATCGGCGGCGGCATGGGCGCGGCCGGCCTGTTCGAGGTCGTGCAGTAGGCACCCCCTCCGCCCGCAGCGCGGGCACCTCCCCCGAGACGGGGGCGGAAAAATCTTCCTTCCCCCGCTTCAGGGGGAAGGTGGCGCGAAGCGCCGGAAGGCGGTCAGCGCCGGTTGCGGCGCAGGTCTTCCTCGTCCCGCCACATCATGTAGTGCGGCCCTAGGTCGGCGATCCTGGTGGCGCCGATCTGGGCCATGCTGAGGTCGATCTCGCGGCGGAAGATGCCGAGCGCGGTCTTGGCGCCTTCGATGCCACCCGCCGTCACGCCATAGAGCGTCGGCCGGCCGACGAACACGAACTTCGCGCCCAAGCAGAGCGCGATGATCGCGTCGAGGCCGCGGCGGATGCCGCCGTCGAACATCAGGGTCATCTTGTCGCCGACCGCGTCGCGGATCGCCGGCAGCACCTCGAGCGGCGACGGCGCATTGTCGAGCTGCCGCGCGCCGTGGTTCGACACCATGATGCCGTCGACGCCCAGCGCATGGGCGCGGATCGCGTCGTCGGGATGCATGATCCCCTTCAACACGAAGTTGCCCTTCCACAGCTCGCGATAGCGCTCGACATGCTTCCAGGTCATCGGCGCGCGGTTCTGGTAGGCGACGAGGTCGGCCACCTTCTCGGCCGTCGCGTCGGGGCCGGCATACTTCGCCCAGTTGGAGAAATAGGGCGTGCCGTGCTTCAGCCACTGCAGCATCCACGCCGGATGCATCAGGGCGTCGAACTTGGTCTTCCAGGTGAGCTTGAGCGGCCGGCCCCAGCCGTTCCTCGTGTTGCGCTCGCGGTTGGAACCCTCGGGGACGTCGACCGTGAAGACCAGCGTCTTGAGGCCGGCGTCTGCAGAACGCTTGATGAGGTCTTCGGAGACGTTCGGGTCCTTCGCCGAGTAGAGCTGGTACCAGCCGTGATCCGGCGCCAGCTTGCCGAGATCCTCGATCGAGCCGGTGCTGGAGCCCGACATGATGAAGGGCACGTTGGCGTCGCGCGCGGCTTCCGCCAGCATCAGGTCGGCGCCGTGGCGGAACAGGCCGGCGAGGCCGGTCGGCGCGATGCCGATGGGGCTGGAATAGGTGCGGCCGAACAAGGTCGTCGACTGGTCGCGCACCGAGACGTCGACCAGGTAGCGCGGCACGATGCGCGCCTTGCGGAAGGCCTGCTCGTTGGTGACGAGGCCGACCTCGTCGTCGGTGCCGCCCTCGATGAAGTCGTAGGCGATCTTGGGCAGCCGCTTCTTGGCGAGCTTGCGCAGATCCTCGATGTTGACGACACCTTGCATTTCATCACTCCCGATCGGGCCCGATTATCATGAGCAACCTCATCCTTCACCACTACGATTTCTCCAATTTCGCGGAGAAGGCCCGCCTGATGATGGGGTTCAAGGGGCTGGCCTGGCGCGGGGTCGAGATCCCGCCCATCGCGCCCAAGCCCAAGCTGACGCCGCTGACCGGCGGCTACCGGCGGACACCCGTTCTGCAGGACGGTGCGGACGTGTGGTGCGACACCCGCCTGATCGCCCGCGAGCTGGAGCGCCGCGTGCCCTCGCCCACTTTCTTTCCGCAGAAGACGGCGGGTGCTGCCGAGGCGATCGCCTGGTGGGCTGAGCAGCAGTTCATGCGGCCGGTGGCGCTCTACGTCTCCGGCGTCAACGCCGACCACATGCCGGAAGGCCTGCACGCCGACCGCGCCAGGGTGCACGGCCTGCCGCAGCCCTCGATCGAGGCGGTGCGCAAGGCGGCGACCCGCAACCTGCACCTCGTGCGGCCGCAGGTCCGCTGGGTCGCCGGGATGCTGGCGGACGGCCGCGACTATCTGCTGGGCGACACGCCCTGCATCGCCGACTTCGCGACCTATCACGTCGTCTGGTTCTTCCGCGGCCGCCACATCGACTGCCGCCAAGAGCTTGCGGCCTATCCCCGCCTGCTCGCCTGGCGCGACCGCATGGCGCGCATCGGCCACGGCGTGCGCACCGACATCACCGCCGACGAGGCGCTTTCCATCGCGCGCGACGCGACGCCCGCCACTCCTCGCCCGTCGAGCCCGCAGGAGGGCGACCCGATGCCCGGCCAACGCGCCCGCGTGCGGCCCAACGACAACGCCAGGGATTGGGTCGAGGGCCAGGTGACCTACATCGACGCCGACGAGATCGCGCTGCTGCGCCGCGACCCCGAGGTCGGCGACGTCACTGTGCACTTCCCGCGGCTGGGTTACGACTGGAGGTCGGCCTGAGCTAGCGCTCCACCGCCCTGCGCTCGGCTTCGCTGATCGGCAGCGAGGCGAGCTCGGCCAGCGTGATCGGCTTCACCGGCGGGCGCAGGCGGTAGTAGCCGACCTGCTCGGGCGTGGCGCCGCGCTCGGCGGCGATCAGCTCGGTGATCGTGAGGCCGCACAGCCGGCCCTGGCACGGGCCCATGCCGCAACGCAGGAAGGCCTTCATCTGGTTGGGCCCCTCGCAGCCCAGGCGCGCAGTCTCGCGCACCTGGCTGGCGGTCACCTCCTCGCAGCGGCAGGCGAGCGTGTCGCCCTCGGGCTGCCGGAAGGATTCGGCGGGACGGTTGAGCCAGTCGAGGAAGGCGCGGCCCATCTCCTCGCGCTGCAGCTTCTGGCGGATCGCCTGGGTGTCGAGCACCGATGCGTCGGGCCTGAGTGCGCGCACCGCCGCGATGGCCGCGATCCGTCCGCGCTCGGCGGCGGCCGTGCCGCCCGCGATGCCCGCCCCGTCGCCCGCCACGGCAATGCCGGGAACGGAGCTGCCGAAATCGGCGTCGAGGACGGGCACGAAGCAGAGCTGACGATCGTTCCAGGTGTGCGCGACGCCCGCCGCGTTGGCCAGGTTCACATTGGGCACAACGCCCTGGTGCAGCAGCAACAGGTCGGCCGGCAGGTGGCGCTCGACGCCGCCACTGGCGCAGACGACTTCCGTAAGCCTGTCCTTGCCCACCGCCTCGACCGTGTCGACGCGGTGCACCGGCACCTTCGCACGGACCTCGCGCAGCAGCGCGAGGCCCTTGGCGAAGTACGGCGACAGCATGAAGTCGGGCAGATGGAACATCGCCATCGCCCAGTTGCGCCGCGGCGTGGTGTCGAGGATGGCGTCGATCCTGCCGCCCGCGCGCAGCGTCTGCGCCGCCAGCAGCCAGAGGAGCGGGCCGCTGCCGGCCATGACGGTTCGCCCCTGCGCGACGAGACCCTGCGCCTTGAGCGCGGTCTGCGCGCCACCAGCGGTCATCACGCCGGGCAGCGTCCAGCCGGGAATCGGGAACGGCCGCTCCTGCGAGCCCGTGGCGACGATGACGCGCCTGGCCTGGATCATGCGCGCCTTGCCGCCGACCGAGACGCCGACGACCTTCTCGCGGTCGAGGCTCCACACGGTGGCGCCGTTCACGATCGAGGCACCGCTCGCCCTGGCGTCGGCCGCGAGCGTGGCGCCGTCCCAATAGTCCTCGCCCAGGATCGCGCGATCCTTGACCGGCGTGGAGCCGATGGCGCGATAGATCTGGCCGCCGACGCCGGGATTCTCGTCGAACAGCACGGTCGACACGCCGGCGCGCCCGGCGAGTGCGGCCGCGGCGAGGCCCGCCGGACCGCCGCCGACGATGACGAGGTCGTAGGATGAAGCAAGATCGGACGCGGCAGTCATCGGCCGGCCTCCCGGCGGCCGATCTGCGTCTCGACCTTCATGCCCTCGCGCACCGGCACCAGGCAGCCCTGCCGGCTGCCGACGCCGTCGACCGTGACCAGGCATTCGAAGCACACGCCCATCAGGCAGTAGGGCGCGCGCGGCGCACCGCTGACGGGGCTGGTGCGGCAACGGTCGATGCCGGCGGCGATCAGGGCGGACGCCACCGTATCTCCCGGCCGCGCCGCCACCGGCCTGCCGTCGACGGTGATCGCGACGGCGCCGCCCGCGTCAGCCAGCCTCCTGAACATGGCCCCCCTCTTTGAATCGATCGGCACTGAAGGGGGCGACGAGCGACTTGTCGAGAGCGCCGCGGGCGATCATCGGCGCGATGGTGAGCGCATGGTTGGCGGCCAATGTCACGCCGGAATGGCAGCAGACGGTGAAAGCGCCGGGATGCGTCTCGGACTCGTCGTAGATCGGGAAGCCGTCCTTCGTCATCACGCGGATGGCGCTCCAGGTCCGCACCACGTTGACGTCGGCGAGCCGCGGGAACATGCGCACCGCGCGCTCCGCTTCGGTGGCGCTGACGCCAACGGTGAGGCCCGCCGGATCGACGCTCTCCTCCTTCGAATCGCCGATCATCACCGTGCCCTCGTCGGTCTGGCGCAGGGTGACCACGGGATGGTTCATGAAGGGCCGCAGGCGTTCGGTGACGACGATCTGCCCGCGCTCGGGCTTCATTGGCGCCTCTAGTCCGACCATGGGGGCGAGCCGCATGTTGGCGTTGCCGGCCGCCAGCGCGACCTTGGCGGCGCGGATCTCGCCGTGCTCGGTCGTCAGCCGGAACTCGCCGCCTTCCTTCACGATGGCGTCGACGCGATGGCTCGGCAGGTAAGTGACGCCGCGTGCCGCGATCGCGGTGTGCAGGCTGCGGAACAGACGCAGCGAGTTCACGTGGCCGTCGAGCGGGCAGAAGCTGCCGCCCACGACATCGCGGCCGATGTCGGGCAGCATCTTCTTCACCTGGTCGTGGTCCAGGATCTCGGTCTTGTAGTCGACGATGCCGGGCTGGTTGTGCAGGCGCTTCAGGATGGCGGCGCGCGCCTCCAGCTCCTTCTCCGACAGGCAGAGATGAAAGCCGCCGGGACGCTGGAAGGAGACATCGAGGCCGGTCTCCTGCTTGAGCAGATCGGAGAAGCCGCCCCAGGCGTTTGAGGAACGGATCGTCCAGCCGGCATAGGGCGCGAGGCCCAGCCCCTTGCTCTGCACCCAGACCAGCGCGAAGTTGCCGCGGCTGGCGCGCACCGCGCGGTCGCCCTCGTCGAGAACGACGACGCGGCAGCCCTCGCGCGCCAAGCCCCAGGCGGTGGCGACGCCGACCAGCCCGCCGCCCACGACCGCGACGTCGTACTCACCGCTCATCGCGATCCATCTTGTCACGAGTCGCCGCAAGGATGAACGTGAGTTCGTGCTTGTTGTTGTGGAGGTGCAGCACCTGCGCGCCCGGTAGCGCGGCGAAGGCCTCGGCCGCCTCGTGGTCGGTCTCGCCCTGGAACTTGATGGTGCAGACGAAATTCCTCACCTGCCCCGTCGCGCGCCAGCGCTCGACCAACCGCAGCAGCCGCGCCGGGTAGCAGATCACGTCGGAGAACAGCCAGTCGACCGGGCCGACGGTCGCGGGGTCGAGCGCGAAGGCGCTCTCGCCGCGCCACGCGACGCCCGGCATGGCGGCGACCTTGGGATCGAGCGGCGCCTTGTCGACGGCGATCACGGTCGCGCCGAGCTTGGCCAGCACCCAGGTCCAGCCGCCGGGCGAGGCGCCGAGATCGAGGCAGCGCTCGCCCGGCTGCGGCCGGCGTCGCAGCCGCACCAGCGCTTCCCACAGTTTCAGGTAGGCGCGACTGGGCGGTCCGGCCTTGTCCTCGACCAGCTCGATCTCGCCGTTGGCGAAGGGCGACATGCAGTCCGCGGCGGCCAGCATCCGGTCGGGCGCCAGCAGGGTCCACGAGCCGAGCGGCGCGTTGGGCGCCGCGGCGGGAAAGACCACGGGCTTCGCGGAAACGTGCGGCAGCTTCTCCTGGATCAATGCGGCGCGGCGGTGATGCAGCGGGGCGTACATCGCCCAGTTACGCTGGATGCCGCGCAAGGCCTTGGCCGCTGTACCGATCGACGCGACCGGCAGCTCGACGCAGTCGCGCCAGACGTTCGCCGCCCAGGCAGCGGCAACGGGCGCACCGTCTACGATCGACAGACGGCCATGCGTCGCGCGGATCGCGGCGCCGCGGCGCGCCAGCTCCTCGCCGAGCTGCGCCTCGAAACCGTCCGCCGCGAGGTAGGCCGTCACCATGCCGATCATGTCGCCGGAACGTTGGGCAAAATCAACGTCGCCGAAACGCGGGCGCAATGGCAGGGCGCGCTATCCTCGTGTTAGCGTGAATCCACTAATGGAGGAGAGACCATCATGATCGCCAGGAACATTCTCGCCGCTGCCGCATTGGCCGGCGCGTTCGCCCTCGCCGCGCCCGCCTTGGCGCAGAACCAGCCGATCGTCGGCATCTCGACCGTGACGACCTATTCGATCGACGCCACCATCACCGCGATCGACGCGGCCAAGCGCACCATCACCTTCACCGGCCCAGCCGGCCGCTCGCTCACTACCAATGTCGGGCAGGGCGTCAACATGACCACCAGCAAGGTGGGCGACGTCGTCTCGATCGCCTTCGAGGACAAGCTGAGCTTCGTCGTGTCCGGCCCGAACGCCAAGACGCCAGGCGACCGCGAACTCAACGTCACGGCGATGGCCGGCGGCAACCGCGGCGCCGCGGGCGTGATGGCCGACCAGGCCGTCGCCAACTGGTACGTGACCTCGGTGGACGCCGCCGGCGGCAAGCTCTCGATCGTCAATCCGGCTGGCGGCGAGGTCAGGACCTACAGCGTGACGACGGCGGAGGGCCGCTCCCAGCTCCCGCGCATCAAGCCGGGCGACAAGCTGACGGCCATCGACAGCCAGGTACTGATCGTCGCGGTCGGGCCGAAGAAATAGGACTCAGGTCGAAGGCAGGGGCGCTGGCTTGAACCTGGCCAGCGCCTCCAGCCGTTCCGGCATATTGCCCGCCGAAAGGGAAGCCACCGCGCGCTGCAGCCTCGCGGTGCGGTCGCCACCCGACAGCCGCGACATCAGGTAGAGGATCGGCAGCAGGTGGTACATCTGGGTCCAGGGTAGCTTCAGGCCCTGCCCGACCTCCCACCCGAACAGCCTGTAGGTCGTGGCGCGCAGGAACGCGTGGCGCAGACCGCGTGTCGCGCCGCCGGCCAGGGTGTCGAGCGTCTGCTTGGCGAGAGAGATCGTTTCGGAATCGGGCGGCGGACTGGTCAGCAGCCAGAGATGCCAGAACCGCGAGCAATCCTCTTGGTTGATCATCGCCAGATAGGTCTTGTGCAGGCCGAGCACCGAGGCCGTGTGGCGCCAGAAGGCGTAGTAGCCGTCCTTCTCCGCGGCACTCAGCCGGCGGCCCATGCGCCCCAGCCCGTCGATCATCGCCTTGGTGAAGCCGACCACCTGGAAGAAAAGGTCGCCCTGATTGACGGGCTCGCCCCACGCCACACGATCCCAGGCGCCCGAGCCGCGCGCCATGCGGCGCACGAAGGCGTTGACCAGGCGCAGGCGAAAGGTGGCCTTGAAGCCGTCGGCAGAGCGGCGCATGCCGCCAGGCCGATGGATCTCGATCCACCATGCCGCCGTCTCGGCGAAACGAGGCACGGGCTGGTGCATCATCGTCGCGGTCAGCAGCCGCGGCTTGGCCGCCGGCGGCGACCAGTAGTCGGTCACCAACGACGTGCACTGCAGGACGAGGCCGGCGCTGTCGCCGCTGCGGGCGATGGCGGCGCTGCCGGCATCCATGGCAGCCCACTCCTCGGCCGTAGGCTCGGGCGGCAGGGAGGCGATCAGAGCCGCCAGTTCGGCGGGTGCCCCCGGCACCTTATCGATACCCTCGTCGAGCGCTTTCAGGACCATCGGCCACCAGTTGCCGTGGGAGGCATGAAGCGCCTCCGCGGCGGCATCGGCCAGCGGGTCGGCCCACATCAGGGAAGCGGCATGGGTCCCGGCCAAGACGCCGTACTGGCGCGACGCCTCGGCGCCATTCAGGAAGCGGCTCTTGCTCATGGCAAGCCTCTGCCATGACTGCCGGAAAATGACAACGCGCCGTTGAAGCATTGTCCGTTCGGCTGGCATCAGCCGAACGGACAGTGCCCATGGTCGAGGCCCGTGCAACAACGCGTTTCCGATCGAGCCGAACCGCTTCGGTTCAGATCGATCGGAAGCCGCACTAGCCGCCGCGCTTGCCCAGCGTTCCGCGCGTCGCGCCGCCGGGCGTACGCAGTTCGAGCGTGACCTTGTCGCCGGCCACCCGCCCCGTGGCGGTGAACGTGGCGAGCGAGCAGTCCGGCGCCTCGTAGAGCCTGCCGCTGCCCACCACCTCACCGGACGGCAGGACCGTCAGCGTCAGCGCCGAGTTGCCGCAGCCGGGATGCACGACGCGACCGATCAGCCGGTCCTTCGCGATGCTTACCTCGGCGGTCACGATGGCGGTCGTGTTGCCCATCCCGCTCGCCGACAGGCCGCCGCCGTAAAGGCCATCGAACGGTCCCGCCGCCGGCCGCGCTGCCGGCGGCGGCGCGGCCGGCGCCTGCGTCGGCGGTGCCTCGCGCAGCAACGCCGGGACCTGTGCTGCGGTCAGATAGCCTGTCGAGGCGTGGCCCTTCGACTTCTGCCAGGCCGCGATCATCTCGCGCGACCTTTGCCCGAAAGTGCCGTCGGAACCGTGCGTATCGAATCCCAGCGCCGTAAGCACGACCTGAAGACGCTGGCGGTCGGCGGCGTTGAGCTGCAGGGCGTCCTCGCCGGCCTGAGCCGCCTGCAGCGGATCGGTCTGCGCAGGCGCCGTCGCCGCGGACTCGGCGGACGGCTGCAGCGGCGGTGCCATGAAATAGTAGCCGGTCGCGAGAAGGACCAGAGCGGCAGCGCCGACGAGAAACGCTGCGACCTGCCAGCGCGGCCGCGGCGTGAGCGCAAGTTCGGCGGGCGCGCTGGGAGGGGTCGGTGGCGTCGGCGGCGCGACCGGGGCGGCAGGCGCGACCGGTTGCGGCATCACGATCGTAGTGTCCTCGTCCGGCAGCCCCATCATGACGCGCCAGGCGGCGATCGACTGGGGGCGGTGCTCGAGATGCGCCTCGAGGCCGGCATCGATGGCCGAGAGCAGAGCGACCGGGAAGCCGGCGGGCCGCAGCGTCGCCAGCGGCTCGTAGGTGTCCTCCAGCAGGCGATCGACGGCGTTCGGCGGCGCCCTGCCCGTGACGGCGAAGTGAAGCGTTGCGGCGAGTCCGTAGATGTCGGTCCACGCTCCCTGCTTGCCCGAGGCGAATTGCTCGGGCGCGGCATAGCCCGGCGTGAAGATCGCCGTCATGGTCGACGAGCGGTTGGCGACGGCCAGGCGCGCGGCGCCGAAGTCGATGAGGGTCGGCAGGCCGCTCGCGCCCAGCAGCACGTTGCCCGGCTTGATGTCGCGGTGAAGGAATCCGGCGGCATGGACGCGCTGCAGCCCGTCCAGCAACGGCACCAGAATCTTGTCGACCTCGTGCGGCGCCAGCGGGCCCCTCTCCCTGACGCGCTGTTCGAGCGTGTGCCCGCGCACCAGCTCCATCACCATGTAGGAAGTGCCGTTGGTCTCGATGAAGTCGAAGACCCGGACGATGGCCGGCACCTCGTGAAGGCCGGCGAGCGTACGGCCCTCCGCGACGAAGCGCTCGCGGCCCCACGAGAAGTCGTCCGCGACTTCCGTCGACCGCGGCAGCACCGACGCGCCGTCCTGGCGGATGGCGAGCGTCGGCGGCAGATACTCCTTGATCGCCACCTCGCGGCCGAGCTGGGTGTCCCGCGCACGGTAGGTTATGCCGAAACCGCCCTGGCCCAGCACTTCGACGATCTCGTATCGGCCGACCGTCCGGCCCGGCGGCAGCGCCACATGATCCACGACGGGCGTGTGGTCGGCGATCGTCCGGTCGATGCTGTTCGGGGTCGGCTTCTCCTGCGTGTCCACCATATGTCCCTGCCCCGGGTGCAACGCCATGGCAGGCCCGACGTTGCTTTCACGGACCTTGACGAAAGCGTAGCGAGGCCACGATGGCGCGCGCCTTCAGGAAAACTGGCGGAGAGGCGGAACCGGCCTCCCACGACCACGAGACGCGTATTCCGGCCGCCGGTACATGGCTGGGACTGGGCGTCGGAATCATGATCGTCCTCGCCGTCTTCGCCTGGACGATTATCTAGCCACCCGTCGCCGTGCCTTGCTAACCTCCGGACAACACGGAGGAATTCATGGCCAAGTTCGGTATCGGCGATTCGGTTCGCAGGGTCGAGGATCCGCGCCTCCTGACGGGTGGCGGGCGCTACACCGACGACACCAAGCTGGCGGCGCCGGCGGCGCGGCTCTATGTGCTGCGCTCACCCCATGCCCATGCCGACATCAGGAGCATCGACACGACAGCCGCCCGGAAGGCGCCGGGCGTCCTGCTGGTCCTGACCGGCGATGACGTGAAGAAGGCGGGCTTCGGCGACGTGCCCTGCCTGGTGCCGCTGGCCAACCGCGACGGCACCCCACGCGGCGAGACCCCGCGGCCGATGCTGGCGCAGGGCCGTGTGCGCCATGTCGGCGACCCGGTGGCTCTCGTGGTCGCCGAGACGCTGGAACAGGCCAAGGACGCGTCGGAACTGATCGAGGTCGACTACGCCGCGCGGCCGCACGTCGTCGGCACCTACGAGGCCGCGCAGCCCGGCGCGCCGCTGGTGCACGACGGCATCAAGGACAACATCGTGTTCGACTGGGAGATGGGCGACCGGGTCGCCACTGAGGCGGCCTTCGCCAAGGCCCACAAGGTGGTCACGCTGCGGCTGGTCAACCAGCGGCTGATCGTGAACTCGATGGAACCGCGCGGCGCGATCTGCGAGTACGACGCAAGGGACGACCGCTCGACCCTGTGGCTCTCCTCGCAGGGCGTCCACATGATCAGGCCCGTGGTGGCCGACATGATCCTGAAGATCGGTTCTCCCAAGCTGCGCGTGCGGACCGGCGACGTCGGCGGCGGCTTCGGCATGAAGATCTTCGTCCATCCCGAGTATCCGATGGTCGTATGGGCGAGCCGCGAGCTCAAGCGCACGGTGAAGTGGATTCCCGACCGTCAGGAAGCCTTCCAGTCCGACATCCAGGGCCGCGACCATGTCTCGATCGCCGAGATGGCCGTCGACAAGGACGGCAAGTTCCTGGGCGAGCGCATCACGACCTATGCCGCGCTCGGCGCCTATCTCAACCATTTCAGCGTGTTCATCCCGACCATGGCCGGCAGCTCGATGCTGAACGGTCTCTATGCGACGCCCGCGATCTACGTGAACGTGAAGGGCGTGATGACCAACACCGTGCCGACCGACGCCTATCGCGGCGCGGGTCGGCCCGAGGCGTCGTACCTGATGGAGCGCTTCGTCGACCACATCGCGCGCGAGCTCGGCAAGACGCCGGACGAGATCCGCGCCGTCAACTTCATCAAGCCTTCGCAGATCCCCTACAAGACGGCGCTGGGCGACACCTACGACAGCGGCGACTTCGAGACGGTGATGCGCAAGGGCATGGAGAAGGCCGACTGGAAGGGCTTCCCCGCCCGTCGCGCGGCATCGCTCGCCAGGGGCAAGTGGCGCGGCATCGGCATGGCGACCTACGTCGAGAAGTGCTCGGGCGGCGCGCCGGAGACGGCCAAGGCGGTCTTCAACGACGACGGCACGATCACGATCTTCACCGGCAACCAGACCAACGGCCAGGGCCACGAGACGGCGATCGCCCAGATCGCGTCGGCCCAGCTCGGCATCGACATGGAGACCATCCGCATCGTCCAGGGCGACAGCGACGTGGTGCCCGAGGGCATGACCGGCGGCAGCCGCACCATCGCGGTGAACGGCGCCGCGACCTTGGGCGTCGCCGAGAAGATCATCGCCAAGGGCAGGCCGCTCGCGGCCAACATGCTCGAGGCCAGTGTGGCCGACATCGACTACAAGGACGGCGCTTACAGGATCGTCGGCACCGACCGCAGCGTCAGCCTGTTCGACGTCGCCAAGGCCAACAAGGGCGCGCTCGACGATTCCTTCACGCGCACGCCCGAGGCCGACACCTTCCCCAACGGCTGCCACATCTGCGAGCTGGAGATCGATCCCGACACCGGCACGCTCGAGATCCTGAACTACACCGTGATGGACGATTTCGGCCGCGCGCTGAACCCGCTCCTGCTGCAGGGACAGATCCACGGCGGCGTCGGCCAGGGGGTCGGCCAGGCGCTCAGCGAAAAGACGGTCTACGACGCGGCCTCGGGCCAGCTCCTGAGCGGCAGCTTCATGGACTACGCCCTGCCGCGCGCCGACATCGTGCCGCATGTGACGTTCGACATGCACAACAGCCTCTGCAAGACCAACCCGCTCGGCGTGAAGGGCGCGGGCGAGGCCGGCGCCATCGGCGCGCCGCCCTCGGTGGTCAACGCCATCGTCGATGCGATCTATCCCCATACCGGCGTCAAGCACGTCGACATGCCGGTGACCGCGGCATCTCTCTGGGCGGTGATCGAGGCGAACCGCGCCAAGAAGGCGGCGTAGATGGCATCGGAGCGCAAGGACGTCGTCGATGCGATCGTCCAGTCGCTGAAGGCGATCGACGCCGACTACACCGAGGAGATGCGCGAGCTGCGCGCCCTCTACGAAGAGGCGCGCCGCGAAGCCGAGAAGGACGAGCCCAGCGACGTGAAGCTCAAGGCCCTGCTCCAGGACGCCAACGAAGCGGCCCGCACGTTCGCGACCCTCGACCCCGTGTGGCAGGCCGTGCAGCGCGTCTCGCGGCTGTTCGGCATCGGCTGACGGGTCATGAGTCTCGAGTTCCTGGTCACCACCCTGATCGTCGTCGCCTCCCCCGGCACCGGCGTCCTCTACACGCTGGCGGCCGGCCTCTCGCGCGGGTCGAAGGCCAGCGTGGTGGCGGCGTTCGGCTGCACGCTGGGCATCGTGCCGCATCTCGCAGCCGCGATGCTGGGCCTCGCCGCCCTTCTGCACGCAAGCGCGCTGGCCTTCGACCTCTTCAAGTATGCCGGCGTCGCCTACCTGCTGTGGATGGCGTGGAGCGCGTGGCGCGAGCGCGGGCCGCTCGCGATCGCGGCGGAGACGGAAGGCGGACGGCGGTCTGCCCTTCAGGTCACCGTCCATGCCGTGCTGATCAACCTGCTCAACCCCAAGCTCTCGATCTTCTTCTTCGCCTTCCTGCCGCAGTTCGTGCGGGCCGACGATCCGCAGGCGCTCGGCCGCATGCTGGCACTGAGCGGCATGTTCATGCTGATGACGTTCGTGGTGTTCGCGGTCTACGGCCTGTTCGCGGCCTCGGTCCGCCGCCAGGTGGTTTCGCGCCCCGCGATCGTGCTGTGGCTGCGGCGCACCTTCGCCGCGGCCTTCGTGGCGCTAGGCGCCAGGCTCGCGCTGGCGGAACGTTAGGGCGCCGCCCGATTTGGCGCGACGACGCTCCAGCGTACGGCGAATGGTGTTCGTCAGACGCTCATCGACGAAGAAGGCGCGCTCGCTGCGATAGCCTTCGTATCGCGCGACCTCGATCGCACCGACCGCGCGTGCGAGCTGGTCGGCATCGAGCCTGCGCTCGAAGGCGCAATGGATAGCGGGACCGCATTCGTCCTCCACCGTACGCACCGAGTAATGGCCCTGCAGCGGGAAGGTGACGATGAGATCGTGCAGGACGCGCGCGGTCTCCACGATGGGGTGTCCCCCATCGTCGGCCTGGCCGAGGATCAAGTAGGGGCTGATCCCCTCGAGAGGGGCGCTGTCGCTCATGACGGGTCAACGACTGTACGGAAGCCGGAGTTCCCGGCGCGTTCTGACGCAACCGTCCGGCGGATCGCGGCGTTGATCGGCCAGCGAGGTCCGACCGCGGATGTACCGGTGGCTTCGTGCAGGCCCGCCCGGCAATGCCGGCGCGGGCTTTTCGCCTTCAGGCCGTCAGGACGTGACGATCGCGCAGCTCGCCCGGTCGACGTAGATTTCGCCGCGCGGGCCGGCGGCCGAGAGGCCGACGCGGGTGCCGCCCTGCACGTCCGGCAGCACGACGCGGACCTCTTCCACGACCTTGTCGTGGTTCATGAAGCGGCACGACAGGACCGGCCGGCGGATCTCGGCGCTGTTGTTGGTGAGCTGCAGGCTCACTTCCCAGCGATCGCCGGGGATCACGCGCAAGGCCGCTTCGCCGATCTCGACCAGCGGCGTCGAGGGGCCGGCCGTGACCGGTGCGGTCGTCAGGAATGTCACCGGGACGTGCTGCTCGATCACGCCGCGGGGGCTCACGACCTGACCGCCGGGATCGAACGCGCGATCTTGAGGCGCGACGGGCTTGCCGTCCTGGCCGACATTGTCCGGTGTCCAGACCTTGCCGCTCCGGGGATCGCGGAAGCCGTTGTCGGCGGCTTGGGCCGACGCGCCCGCGGCGCCGAGCGCGAGGATCACGAGAGAGAGTGAAAGAGTCGAGCCGAAGCGGGTCATGACAAGCCATCCTTTCCAGCGACGGGCCAGATGTCGGGTTCGTCGCATGACCCAAGGTAGGCATCGATTGTGTTGCAGGGAGGGGTGGGCTTCGCCAAGGTTTTGCCACGATGAGGCTTCGCCACATTTTCGCCGCCGCGCTCGTCTTCGCCGTCCCCTCTGCGCACGCCGAGGAACCTTGGCACGCCTACGAGAGACACGAAGCCATCGAAATCCCGTTCGCCAACGGCCCGATCGCGATGGAGCACGTGCCGCAGGTGTGGATCGGCCTGCGCGGCGCGCGGCCGCGCTGGTTCGGCATGGACACCGGCTCGACGGGTATCGTCACCTCGGCGGAGCACTTCACGCCGGGCCCCGGTGACGTCGCGCAGGGGCCGGGTCGCATCGTCTACAACAGCAGCGGCCGCATCCTGAACGGCGAGCATTGGCTGACCGACGTGGTGATCCATCGCGACGGACGCACGCCCGTCGCCACGGCGCGCGTGCAGGTGCTGCGCGTCAGCCACATCACCTGCCTGGAACACGCCCGCGACTGCCGGCCGGAATCGAGCCCGCGCAACGTGGGCTTCATGGGCGTGGGCTTCGACCGCGAGGCCGCGCAGGGCACGACGAGCTCCGTACCGAAGAACCCGTTCGTCTCCCTGGTCTCGCTCGCCTCGGGACGGCCGGTCGGCCCGGTGCGGCCCGGCTATGTGATCACCCGCACGAGCGTCCATCTCGGGATGACGCCGGAGCTGACGCGCCACATGGCCTTCGTCAAGCTCGCGCCCAAGGCGCACCCGCCCGGCGTGCCGGACTGGAACGGCGCCCCGATGACGCTGTCGGTCGACGGCGTGTCGGGCCGCGGCACGATGCTGGTGGATACCGGTATCGACTACATGTTCCTGTCGCCGCCCGCCGGCACGCGGCTGCGCCGCGGCGAGCCTGCGCCCGACGGCACGCGCATCGAGATCTTGCTGCCCGACCGCCAGCGGCCGCAGCCCGCTTGGTACGCTCTCCGTGTCGGCAGCCGCGGCAACCCGCTGCACCCCGAGAAGGTCGAGGTGGTGCACGACGCCACGGTGTTCGTGAACACCGGACGCCAGTTCCTGCAGGGCTTCGACTATCTGTACGACGCCGCCGGCGGCTATGTGGGCTACGGCTGGACCGGCCGGGTCAGCCACGAGTATGGCGGCGTGACCCCGGGCGCCCGCTGAGAAAGTTCGCAACGGGTGTCGGCCGGGCACCGGTCCGTTCGTCCTCGGGACAGAACGACCTCACAGGAGCCCTGAATGACCGCCTCTTTCCCCGCCGACCGCGAACTGGTCCTCACCCGCCTCATCGACGCGCCGCGCGAGAAGCTCTATCGCGCCTGGACCGACCCGGAGCTGCTGAAGCAGTGGTTCGCACCCAGGCCCTGGACCACGCCGGTCGTGGAGCTCGACGTGCGCCCGGGCGGTTCGGTCCTGTTCGTGATGCGCAGCCCCGAGGGCCAGGACATGCCCAATCACGGCGTCTATCTCGAGGTCGTGCCGAACCAGCGACTTGTCACGACCGACGCCTTCACCCGGGCGTGGGAGCCGTCGGCCAAGCCGTTCATGCTCCTGATCGTCACTTTCGAGGACGAAGGCGGCAAGACGCGCTACACGGCGCGCGTGCGCCACTGGACGGTCGAAGACAAGGAAGCCCACGAGAAGATGGGCTTCCATGAAGGCTGGGGCATCTGCGCCGACCAGCTCACGGCGCTGGTCGCGAAGGTCTGACTCTCGAAGCGCCGGGCAGCACGGATCGAGATTCGAAGGTATAAGGGCGCGGATGATCCGCGCCCTGCACGTGCCCGTCATGGCACTGATCCGTCGCCTGCCGCTTCCTGCGGCGCGCTTCGCCTTCCGCGCCTACAACAAGTTCCTGCGCACGCTCGGGCCCGAGCACGTCGCGACGACCTTCTTCGGCGCGCGCCTGCGCTGCGATCCGCGCGACCTGATCCAGCGCATGATCCTCTACTTCGGCGTCTGGGAGCCCGACGTCTCGCACGTCCTCCGGCAGAACCTCGCCGAAGGCGACGTGTTCGTCGATGTCGGCGCCAACATCGGCTACGACACTCTGCTCGCGTCGGCGTGCGTGGGACCGGCGGGCCGCGTCGTCGCGATCGAGGCGTCGCCGCGGACCTTCGCGCTGCTGCAGCGCAATCTCGCGCTCAATCCGGCTGCGGCCAACGTGCGCGCCGTCAACGTCGCGGTGTCCGACCGGCCGGGGCGGCTCGATCTCTACGAGCGCGACGAGGGCAATATCGGCGCCGCCACGACGCTCGCCGCGCGCGGCGGCACGCTGATGGCGTCGGTCGATGCGCTGCCGCTCGACGGGATTCTCACCGCCGAAGAGATCCGTAAACTGCGTCTGATCAAGATGGACGTCGAGGGAGCCGAGCCGCCGATCCTGCGCCATCTCCTCGACGGACTCGCGAGCTATCCGCCGACCATGGACATCGTCGTCGAGGCGAGTCCCGAGGACGATCCGGCCGCGTGGCGCGACGTCTTCGCGCGCCTGCGCGCCGCCGGCTTCTCGGCCTGGGCGATCGACAACGACTACGAGCTCGACTGGTACCTGCGCTGGCGCCGGCCTTCGGCCCTGCAGCCGGTCGATGCCCTGCCGGAACGCCAGCAGGATCTTCTCTTCACGCGACGTCAGACCTCGATCGGGCGAAAGTCCGGCCGTTCGATGCCGAGAATCGCATAGGCTTCGGGCAAGGTACGCACGATCGTCGGCTCGTCGCCGCGATCGGCCTGCAGGAGGCCGTACATGCGGATCATGCCGAACACATGGTCCCGCGGCGCGACCAGGACGCGCCGGGCGTCCCGGATGACGCGGGGCCGGCGCCCCAGCTCGCGCCAGAACTGCATGTCGACATCGACCCTCTCGACGGCACTGAAATCGGCGATCGCCGGACGGTCGCCGAATTGGCGCACGAAGCTTCGTGCGGCAGCGAACACCTCCTCGTGAACGGCGCGCGTCAGCACGCGCCCGAACCTGACCAGGAGGACGCCGTTGCCGCGATCGTACAGCAGACCGAACTCCATCAGACTCTCTACCACAGGAAGTGTTGCGGCAGGAGAACTCAGCCGGGATTTTGCAGGCTGCCAGCCGGCCCCTGAAGCGCCCGCACGACGGTCATCATCAGGCCGGCACAGCCCTTCTCGATGAGGTCGAGGGCGCGCTCGTAGTCGGCCATGGTGCCGCCGTAGGGATCGGCGATGTCGGTCGCACCGGCCTGCGGCGCATGACGCATCAGGAGCTGCGGCCGGTCGAGACAGCCGGCAGGCGCCATCCACCGCATCGCGGCGAGGGTCGAGCGATCCATGGCCAAACCATGATCGTAGCGGGCGAGATCGTCGCCGCGCAGCACGCGGACCCGCTCCCCGCCGATCTCGTAGCCGCGTCCGCGCGCGACCTCGCAGGCCAGGAGAGAGGGCGGCTGGCCGACATGCCCGTCGAAGGTTCCCGCGCTCGCGACGTCGAACAGGTGCTCGATGCGGCCGCGTCGGGCGAAGACACGAAAGACCCCGGCGGCCATCGGCGCCCGGCAGATGCCACCCATCGACACGAAGAGAATGCCGATCGTCATTGCCTCGGACCCTCCGGCAGATCGATCTCGAAGGCGGCGCCCGGGCCTTCGGACCGCAAGGTCAGGCTGCCGCCGGCGTCGCGCACGATCCCGTACGCAACGGCGAGACCGAGACCCGTGCCCTGTCCTTCGGGTTTGGTGGTGAAGAAGGGCTCGAAGATGCGATCGCGAATGGCTTCGGGCACGCCGGGACCGTTGTCGGCGACGCGGAGGACCAGACGGCCGGGCTTGCCGCGGCTCGCGGAGATCTCCACCCTGCGGTCCTTCCGCACGGTATCGGACAGCGCGTCGCGCGCGTTGCCCAGCAGGTTGACCAGCACCTGCTCGATCATCGACTGGTGTCCGACTGCAACGAGCGGCTCGTCGCCCAGCCTCTCGACGATTTCGATGCCGGCGGCCCGGAAGCGCTGGGCCACCAGGATCGCGGCGCCGCGGCAGGCGTCACGGAGATCGTAGCGCTGCGGGCCGTCGCGCGTAGACCGGCTGAAGATGCGCATGCGCGAGATGATGCCGGCCGCGCGGTCGACCTGCGCCACGACGCGCGATAGCTTGGTGACGGCGAAATCGCGGAAGTCGCGATCGGACATCGCCGGCACGGGCTCTCCGTCGTCGCCTGCCGCGTCCGCCGGCTCGGGCGCAGCCTCGGCGAGCGCGTTCTGGGCGGCCATGCGGATGACGTTCAGCGGCTGGCTGAGCTCGTGGGCGATGCCGGTCGTCACCTCGCCGAGCGTCACCAGCTTGCCCGACAGCGCGATGGCACGCTCGGCCTGGTAGCGGACGGTATCGTCCTGGCCGACCAGGATCACGCAGCGGCCACTGCCGGGCAGCGACTGGCGCGACATCGAGAACCTGAGATGCCTGACCTGCTGGAGCGGCTGGACCAGTTCGAGCGTGGCCTCGCCGACTGGCGCGTCGCTCCGCATGAACGCCGTCAGGCCCTCCGCCCCCTTCACGAGCGGGGTGGACAACGCCTCCTCCAACAGATCGCCGGGGCCGCATCCGAGCATCCCGCGAAACGCACCGTTGGCATGCAGGACCTTGCCGCCGGCGTCGACCACCGCGGTCAGCGCCGCCGGCGTGTCGACGATCGCCGCCAGGACCCGGCGTTCCGAATCGATCCGGGTCGCCGTTGCGATCCGGTCGAGCAGGCCGAGGATCTGCAGCCCCACGAACACGGTGAGCCCCGTGAGCGCCAAGGCAATGGCAGCGATGACGAGGTTGCGCTCCCGCCACGCCGCCAGAAACGTGCTTTCTCCAACGGCGACCGCGATGTAGGCCGGAAAGCCATCGACCGTCCGGACGGCGACGATCCGCGGATTGCCGTCGCCCGGATGAAACGAGAACGGTCCCGTCGCCAGCACCGCCGTACCCGACTCGCCTGCCGCGATCATCCGGTGCGGCACCGACCCCTCGAAACGCTCGCCGAGAGTCTGGTCCGGCAGGCTGGTCGCCAGAAGCGTTCCGTCGATCCGGAACAGGCCCAGCCAGCCATCGGGGCCGAGCGCGACGCGCCTGTAGAATTCGGCGAAGAAGTCGGCCTCCAGGCCGACGGCGACGACGCCCAGCAGCTCCTCCTGCGGCGAGAGAACCTTGCGAGCCATGTAGAAGCGCGGCTTGCCGCTGAGCCGTCCCACCGAGGTCGCACTCAGCGGCAACGCATCCGGCTCCAGCGCCATCCGGAACGGCTCGCGATCGGCGACGTTCACGCCGCTCGGCGGCCAGGCGAGGGTCGAGTTTATGACGTCTCCGTCGGCGGCGACGATCAGCGCCAGGCCGACCTGGGGCTGGCCCACGATGCGGTCGCGCATCTCGTCGAAGAAGCGGCGCTCGCCCATGATCGTGCGGAACTGGGCCTCCGTTTCGATCCGCTCCTCGCCGACCCAGTCGGCCATGCTCTGCAGGACGAGTTCCGCCGCGCGCTGCGTCTGCGCGGCGTGGGCGGCAACCGTCAGGGCGAGGTTCTGCGTCGAACTCTTCCAGCTCTCGATCGATCGTTCGCGATTCTGGTCCATGACCATGATCGCGACGCCCCAGACCAGCATAACGTGCAGAAAGCAGAGCAATACGGTCCGGCGAGCCCCCGGCTCACCAGACGACAGCTTCAGCCAAAGCTCACGTACCCGACGCATCATCGGCGGCGTCTTCTCTTCCCCGGTGTCCGGTTTGGCCGGAGTCGTGGCATCGTCTGCCATTCCCGGATCGCTCGATCTCTCTGCATGACCCTTGCGGAATGTACGCCAGCCGGGGCATTTTGGGTGGCCGATCGCATGGAAGATCGTCTCCAGTTCGGATACGAAACGAGGATCCTGGCCTTGCCCGCAGCCACGCCAAGCAGCACGGCTCGCCCCGACAAGATCGTCGATGCCCTGGTCGTCGACGACGACGCGGCTGCTGTCGAAGAACTCGTCGAGTGCCTCGTCAAGTCGGGCCTGTCGTGCCTGTCCGCCGCCGACGGCTGGCAGGCCTTGCAGCTTCTGGCGGAAGGCCACCGCGTCCGGGTCGTCGTCTCCGACCTCCGCATGCCCGAGCTGAACGGGCTCGAGTTCGCCGAGCGGCTGGGTCGCATCGGCGAGGGCGACAGGCCCGAAGTGATCTTCGTCAGCGGCCACGCCGGCTTCGACGACGCCGTGGAGGCGATCCGTCTGGGGGCGCGGGACCTTCTCACCAAGCCTGTCGACGGCCCGAGACTGGTTCGCGCTGTGAAGTCGGCGCTGCTGTTGCGCCAGATGCGCGAGCAGGCTGGCTCCGCCGGGCCCCACCCGGCCGCCAGCACGATCGACCGCAAGCGGTCGGCGCTGAAGGACATGCGCTCGATGCGGAGGATGCGCAGCCAGTACTTCCCGACCGAGCTCTTCTCGGATCCCTGCTGGGAGATGCTGCTCGATCTCTACGACGCCCAGCTCGGCAGCGCGGAAGTCACCGTCACCAGCCTGGGTGCCGCGTCCGGCGTTCCGCTGACGACGGCGCTGCGCCGCATGGAGCAGCTCCTCGCCCACGGCCTGATCGAGCGTGTGGACGATGCCGACGACAAGCGCCGGACGCTCGTTCGGCTCACCGATGGCGGACTGGCCGCGGTCGAAGGTTTCTTCGAGACATACCTGCAGCGCCGCAGCGGCTAGTCGCGATGCCTCCGATCCGGACGCGATCGAACGTGAAAAAAGCACCGGCGACGCCATAGTCGGCACCATGTCCGACCACGGCAGCCACGTGACGAGTCCCGCCTGCGACGTCCTCGTCATCGAGGACGATCCGACCCAGGGCGAGGAGCTCGCCTGTTATCTCGAGCGTGCCGGCCTCAAGGTCGAGGCGATCACGAGCGCATCGCTCGCCATCCACACGATCGGCGAATTGCGGCCCAAGGTGGCGCTGATCGACTACAACCTTCCCGACCTCGACGGCGTCACCGTCGCCGAGCGGATCCGGCGGCTGAGCCCGGGTACCGCGATGATCATCGTGTCGGGCCGCATCGACGGTCTGTCCGACGTCACTCTCGCCACCGCCGGCATCTTCGCCTTCATGAGCAAGCCCGTCTCGCTCGGGGCGCTGCGGCGGGCGGTGCTGAAGATCATCCGCACGACCGCGCGAGACGGAACGCCGCCCGTGTTGCCGAGGAAAGGGCCGTTCTCGTTTTCCTTCGGCGCTTTCGGGATGCCTCGAGGCGGCATCCAGGTATTCGCGCGAAGATAGGCACGACTCTTGACTTCATAGCGACTGAAGCGCTCCAATACTCCACGCGTCGACAGGGTGCGGCCACGAGGTGGCTCGCCTAACGCGGGGTGTCTACGTGCGTATCCTTCTGATCGAGGACGACGACGACCTTCGGACGGAAATTCGCGAGTACCTGCATCGCCAGGGCCACGAAGTGACGGCATGCGGGTCGCTCGGCGACGCACGCGCCGCCGTGTGCCGGCTGAACGCGGCCGCGACCTCTCCCGACGTCACGATTTGCGACGTGAACCTTCCCGACGGCAACGGCGTCGATTTCTACAGGACTGCCGCTCCGGAATTGCCCGACTGCCGATGGATCCTGATGTCCGGCGCGCATGATCACGTCCAGACGAGCGCGCTGCATCGGGCCACCATCATCGAGAAACCGGTCTCGCTCCGGGTGCTGCATGCCGCGCTCCGATAGAAACGCCTAGCCTCGCGGTTCGGGAGAAGCCGCCGACGATGAGCCGCCGCCACGAGCCCGCCGCGAAGCCCGCCGACGCCGAGAAGGTGCTGCGGCATTTCATAACCGGCGTCTCCGACTACGCGATCTTCACCCTCGACGTCGATGGTCGGGTCGCCGACTGGAACGAGGGCGCCCGCGCCATGACGGGCTATACGGCGGCCGAGATCGCCGGCCGGCCCTGTTCGGTCTTCTACACGCGCCAGGACGTCGAGGCGGGCGTACCGGCCGAAGGGCTGAAGCGCGCCCGGGAAGACGGCCGCTACGAGACGCGCGGCCTGCGCCTCCGGCGCGACGGCAGCCTTTTCGTCGCCGAGACGACGCTGACGGCCGTTCGCAACGAGGACGGCACCCTGCTCGGCTACGGCGCCATCACGCGCGACATCAGCGAACGGACCGCGGTGCACGAGCGGCTGAGCGCCAGCGAGCAGAGTCTGCGTTCGCTGGTCGACACCGTGCTCGACACGCTCGTGGACGGGCTGGTCATCATCGACCGCAAGGGCACGATCCAGGTCTTCAACCGCGCCTGCGAGACGCTCTTCGGCTACACCGCGGCCGAGGCGATAGGACAGAACGTCAGGATGCTGATGCCGTCGCCGTTCCGGCACGAACACGACCAGTACCTGAAGAACTACCTCGACACCGGCATTCGCAAGATCATCGGCCAGCCGCGGGAAGTGCCGGGGCGCCGCAAGGACGGCTCGACCTTCCCCATGCACATCGCCGTCGGCGAGACGAGGAGCGGAGGCGAGCCGATCTACGTCGGCGTCATCCACGATCTCTCCGAGCGCAACCGCACGGAAGGCGAGCTGCGCCAGGCCCAGAAGATGGAGGCGCTCGGCCAGCTCACGGGCGGGATCGCGCACGACTTCAACAACATCCTGATGGTCATCCTTGCCAACGTCGACACGATCCTCGAGGACGAGGGTGCGGCACCGGCGATCCGCGAGCGCACCAGACAGATCGACCGTGCGGCACATCGCGCCGCGGAGCTCACGCGGCAGCTTCTCGCCTTCTCGCGCAAGCAGACGCTGCAGCCGCAGCCGACCGACCTCAACGACACCGTCGCCGCCACGGTCCGCCTGATCCGCCGCACACTGAGCGAGGCCATCGCCGTCGAGACCGTCCTTGCCCCCGGGCTGTGGACGGCCAACGTCGATCCGACCCAGCTCGAATCCGCCCTCGTCAATCTCTGCATCAACGCCCGCGACGCGATGCCGGGCGGCGGCAGGCTGGTGCTGGAGACCGCCAACGCGACGCTCGACGAGAGCTATGTTGCCGCCCACCCCGACGCTGCCGCCGGCCCCCATGTCATGGTGTCCATCACCGACACCGGCACGGGCATCGCGCCGGAGAATCTCGACAAGGTCTTCGAGCCCTTCTTCACCACCAAGGAAGTCGGGCGCGGCACCGGCCTCGGCCTCTCCATGGTCTACGGATTCATCAAGCAGTCCCGTGGGCACATCAGGATCGAGAGCGAGCTGGGCCGCGGCACCTCGATCAGGCTCTATCTTCCGCGGCTGGAAGGCATGGCGGGCGACGCGCCTGCGCCGGCACGCGACGCCGCGCTGGCGGGCGGCAGCGAAAGGATCCTGGTCGTCGAGGACGATCCGCAGGTCCGCGCCGGCGTCGTCCGGCAGCTCGCCAGCCTCGGCTACACCGTCGATGAAGCGTCCGACGGCGCGGCCGGCTTGGCCGCCTTCGCGGCAGCCTCCCCGCCCTACGATCTGCTGCTGACGGACGTCGTCATGCCCGGCGCCCTCGGCGGCAAGGCCCTCGCGGACGAGGTGAAGCGCCGCTGGCCGGAAACGCCGGTCGTCTTCATGTCGGGCTACAACGAAGAAGCGGTCGGCCCCGACGGCCGGCTCGAGGCCGGCATCCACCTGCTTGCCAAGCCGTTCCGCAAGCGCGACCTTGCACGCATGATCCGCGCTGTCCTGACGCGAAAAGCTTAGCCATGGCCGTCGATCGCCGATCGCTGCTGGCGGGAGCCGCCGCCCTCGCCGCCGCCATGCCGTTCGGAGCGCAGGCGCAGAAGCCGCCCGGGGCGCGCAAGGTGCTGCGTCTCCAGACGCGGCAGATCGAGGTCGCCGGCAAGGCCGCGACACGCTACGGCGTGGTGCAGGCCTCCGGCGCCTACGGCCTCGTTCTCGACGAAGGTGACACCTTCGATGTCCGGGTCGAGAACCGCCTGCGCGTGCCGTCGGGCCTGCACTGGCACGGCCTGACGCCGCCGTGGCGGCAGGACGGCGTGCCCTACATCTCGGCGCCGCCGATCGCGCCGGGAGGCGCCGCCGACTACAACTTCCCGGCGCGACCGGCGGGCACGCGCTGGATGCACTCGCACTTCGGCCTGCAGGAGCAGGACCTGCTCGCGGCGCCGCTGATCGTGCGCGAGACCGAGGCGATCCGCAGCGGCCTGCAGGAAGTCGTCGTGCTGTTCGAGGACTTTTCCTGGACGAACCCGCAGACGATCCTCGCCGACCTGCGCAAGCCCAGGCCGATGGTCATGAGCATGGCCCGCGGATCCGGTGGCGGGATGCGGATGGCCGGTCCCGACCTCAACGACGTCGAGTACGACGCCTTCCTGGCCAACGACCGCACGGTGACGGATCCCGCGGTCTTCGAGGTCGGCCGTGGGGCCGAGGTGAGGTTGCGGCTGATCAACGGCTCGGCCTCGTCGAATTTCGTGATCGATCTCGGCGGCGGCGAAGGCACGCTCCTGACGGTCGACGGCAACCCGGTGCAGCCGC
>CAYQAY010000029.1:2599-8058 GCA_964415585.1 uncultured Reyranella sp. | reverse complement strand
CTCGGCGGCGGCGAAGGCACGCTCCTGACGGTCGACGGCAACCCGGTGCAGCCGCGGAAGATGCGCCAGTTTCCGCTCGCCACGGCGCAGCGCGCCGACTTCATCGTGCGCCTGCCGGCGGACGGCAGCGCCCTGCCGATCCTGGCGCTGGCCGAAGGCCGCGTCCTGCGCACGGGCTTCGTGCTGCGCCCGCCCGGCGCCGCCGTGGCCAGGATTCCCGACCGCGGCGACATGGCGACCCCGGCCCTGTCGCTCGCCGTGGAGAAGACACTGCGCGCGGCGTCGCCGCTGCCGGCGCGCAAGATCGATCGCTCGGTGCCGGTCGACCTCGTCGGCAGCATGACGGGCTACACCTGGGGCATGCAGGTCCATGGCATGGCGGGCGTGCCGGTAACCGTGGACCGCGGCGAGCGCGTCGAGCTGGTGATGCGCAACACCACGATGATGGCCCATCCGATGCATCTGCACGGCCATAATTTCCAGGTGACCGAGATCGACGGCGAGAAGCTCGCCGGCGCGGTGCGCGACACCGTGCTGGTGCCGCCGATGATGACGGTCAAGGTGGTCTTCGACGCCGACAATCCGGGCCTGTGGCCCTACCACTGCCACAACCTGTTCCACATGGCCGCGGGCATGTTCACGACCGTGGTCTATCGCGGCTTCAGCTGACCCAGAGCTTCCTGAGCGGGCCGGCCTTCCCCGCCACCGGATCCATCTCCGGCAACGGCACCGATGCGACGTTGCGCTCGGCGGCTGCAAAGTCGAGCTGTCCCGGCCGCTGCTGGTCGAAGCGGCCGTTGAGCGGATAGGCGCCGACCACGAGCAGGTCGGGGCTGGCGTCGAGCCGCTTGTGGCCGACGCCGGCCGGCAGCACAACGACATCGCCGGCGGCCACATCGAGTGCGCGACCCGACGCGCCGCCGAACTCCACCGTGGCACGGCCGACGGCGATGCCCAGCACCTCATGCGTGCCGGTGTGAAAATGCAGGAAGGGATAGATGCCGTTGCGCCATCCGTCCGCCCAGCCGTGGGCGGCGAAGGTCCGCTCGAACCACGTCGCCGGATCGCCCGCGCCCTCTTGCGGCACGACCGCGCGATAGACGAGCAGCGGCAGCCGCGGATTGTTCGGCGTCTCGCCGTCGCCGGCGAAGCGGAAGGCCTGGGGTTCGGGCACCTGCATAACGGACCTCTGGATACCGCGCCGGGGCGGTCAGCTCCAGCGGCGCAGCACGTCCTCGGTGTCGGTCGCCTCGATCTGCTGCGAGAACCTCGCCCGGTAGAGCCTGATCAACGCATCGTGGGTGTCGTCGGAGGTGCTGCACAGCGCATCCACCGGAAGGACGACGCGGAAGCCGTGATCGACCGCGGCCATCACCGTCGCCAGCACGCAGACGTCGGTCTCGCCGCCCGTCACAATGAGGGTTGCGATGCCCCGCGCCTTCAGCGCCCGTGAAAATCCCGGCCGGCCGAGCGCGGAGTTGACGGACTTGTCGACTACCATCGCCGGCGGAGTCAGCGCGGCGAGCGGCGGCACCAGGTCGAGCAGACGAGGATCGATCTGCCCGCGCGTCAACTGCCGCCAGCGTTCCCAGTAGTTGCGCCAAGCGCCCGCCGCCTCCTCGGGATGCTCCGGCGGGATGAAGCGGGTGAAGATCGTCCGCGCGGTGTGCCGGCGCGCGATCTCGAGCACGCCCGGCAGGACGCGCGGCAGCCACGGCACCTGCCACGGCGTCTCCTCCGCGAACAGGCATTGCATGTCGATGCAGAGATGAACCGCCGAGCGGTCGAGGTCGAAGGAGCGGGCAGGCGACGCCATGGCGACGCTGAACGGAACCGGGCGGCGAGCGTTGCGCACAACAAGGCCCGACGCCATCGTCCCCGCTCGTGACGGCCGGATCGCCCAGCTAGTATGGGCTCGCATGAGCGTACCGGGCCCGTCCTACCAGACCGTTTCCGCCGACTACTTCGCCCGGCGCGGGCTGCGTCGCTACGCCGGCGTCTTTTCCCTGTGGGCGCTGGGCGTCGGCGCCGTCGTCTCCGGCCACTATTCGGGCTGGAACCTCGGCCTGCTGGCCGGCGGCTGGGGCGGCTTCGCGCTTGCGGCCGTCGTCATCGCGATCATGTATCTCGGCCTGGTCTTCTGCATCGCCGAGATGGCGGCGGCGCTGCCGCACACCGGCGGCGCCTATTCCTTCGCCCGCGCCTCGATGGGCCCGTGGGGCGGCTTCATCACCGGCCTCTGCGAGAACGTCGAGTACGTGCTGACGCCGGCGGTGGTGGTCTCCTTCCTCGCGACCTATCTCGCCGCCGTGTTCGAGACGCCGCCCGCCTGGCTGCCGGCCTACTGGATCGCGGGCTACGCCGTCTTCGTGGCGCTGAACGTCCGGGGCGTCGAACTTTCGTTCAAGGTGACCGTCGTCGTGACGCTGGCCTCGCTCGCCTGCCTCGCGGTGTTCTGGCTATCGGCCCTGCCCGTCGCGGAGTTCGGCCGCTACGCGCTCAACATCGGTGCCGGTCCCGACGGCAGGCCGGTCGAGCTGAGCCAGGGCAACGGCCCTCTCCTGCCCTTCGGCCTGCACGGCGCGCTGGCCGCGCTGCCGTTCGCGGTCTGGCTGTTCCTCGCCATCGAGCAGCTCCCGCTCGCCGCCGAGGAATCGACGGAGCCGTCGCGCGACATCCCGCGCGGGATCGTGGCCGGCCTGCTGACCCTGATCGTCTCGGCCGCCCTGGTGGTCTGGCTGAACGCGTCGGTCGCGCCCGGCAGCTTCCGGCTCGCGACCTCGGGCGAGCCGCTGCTCGACGGGTTCCGCGCCACCTTCGGCGGCGGCTTCGCCAAACTTCTGGCGCTCGTGGCCTGCATCGGCCTGGTCTCGAGCTTCCACACCATCCTTTTCGCCAAAGGCCGGCAGATCTACTCACTGTCGCGCGCCGGCTACTTTCCGCGGGCCCTGTCGATTACCCATCCGCGCCACAAGACGCCGCACGTCGCGCTGATCGCAGGCTCGGGCGTCGCGCTCGCGATCATGCTGGCCCTGTGGTTCGGCATGGGCGCCGAACGGGGCGCGGCGGTGATCCAGGGCATGCTGCTCAATATGGCCGTCGCCGGCGCGATGCTCTCGTACGTCCTGCAGGCCGTGAGCTTCCTGGTGCTGCGGGCACGTCTGCCCGAGCTGCCACGGCCCTACCGTTCGCCGCTCGGCACCGCGGGCGCAGTCGTCACCCTCGTCATCGCCGCCGTCACGCTGGTCTACCAGCTCCTCGACCCGGTGTTCGTCGCGGGCGTGCTGGGCGTCGGCGCCTGGTTCGCGCTGGGCATCGTCTGGTTCGCCCTGGTCGGACGGAACCGCCTCGTGCTCTCGCCGGAAGAGGCCTTCGCGATGAAGGCCCGTTCGAGGTAGCGACGGTCAGTCGACGTCTGAGACGACCGCTTTGGCCTCGCGGTCGCGCTCGGCGAGGCTCGCGGCGACCTGCTTGCGGAAACGATCCAGCTCGAGGGCGCGGAGCTGCGTGCGCCGGGTCTCGGGATGGGTGATCGGGTTGACCGGCTTGCCGTCGCTCAGCAGCTCGAAGTGAAGATGCGCGCCCGTCGAGCGGCCGGTGCTGCCGACGAAGCCGATCACGTCGCCGCGCGAGACCACGGCGCCGGGGGCGATGCCCGACGCGAAGCCCGCGAGGTGGCCGTACACCGTCGTCAGCCTGCCGGCATGGTCGATGCGGATCCAGTTGCCGTAGCGGCCGTTCGGGGCGGCGCCGACGACGACGCCGTCGGCCGCGGCGAGAACCGGCGTGCCGGTCGGCGCCACCAGATCGATGCCCTCGTGCATGAACAGGCCGCGCCTAGGCGTCACGCCATGGGGTGTCACGATGTAGGGCGTGCCGGGGTTGGCCGCCGAACGCGGCGCGCCGTAGGAAGAGAGGCCGAGCGAGGCGCCGAGCGGCGTCGCGGTGTTGACCCTCGTGTCGGCCCTGGGCATGTCGAGGGCGCCACCCGTGGGCAGACCGGGCGGCAGCGGCTTGGCGCGCAGCGGGCCGCCGGCGCCCTGCGGCCTGCCGGCGTACATCGGCGGCGGCTGGTCGAACGGATCGGCGCGCAGGCCGAAGCCGGACGATATCGAGATCGTGTCGAGCGGCAGGCGCATCGAGGGCGGAGTCGCGGCCTGTCCGTTGGCCTGCCAGAAGCGCTCGCCGCCGTCGCGCGAGCGGAAGCGATGGACGGCGATCGTGCCCTTGGCCGAGCGCAGCTCCGCCCAGAGGACGCGACCGACGTCGAGCGGCGCACCCTCCGCGGTGAACTCCTGCTCGAAGCGGACGTGGAAGCGGTCGCCGTCGCGGACGTCGGCCTCGAGATCGACGATGGCGCCAAGCGCCTGCAGCACCTCGAGCATCGCCGGCGCCGGCACGCCGGCCGCCGCGGCCGACGACGCCAGCGAGCGGCCGACCACGACGCCGGAGATGCCGCGCTGACGCTCGAACGGAAGGTAAGCCCTGATCCGGGCCTCCTCGTCGCCGTCGCCCAGCAGGCGCTCGGCCACGACGCGGCCCTCGGCCAGGACCTCCTCGCCGACCGGGCCTTCGCTCGCCGGCGGCGGCACGGCGGGACCGACCGCCACCAGAAGCGGCTGCGGCGCCGCCGGCCGGGGGTCGAAGCCGAACGACACGGTGCGCGAAAGCAGGGGATCGACGGAGACGAAGCCGACGAAGCGAAGATGGTCCTCGAGGCCGCCATAGGCCGTCATCTGCGCCGGCACCGGCAGCTCCTCGCGACCGAGCAGCCGCTCCGCCGCCGTGGTGCCGGCTTCGTCGATGTGCGCCCGCTCCACCCACGCCCAGTCGCCGGCGCCGCCCGTGGACGTCGTCGCGAACAGCAGCGAGGCGGCGAAAGCCACGGCGATCGTAAGCCGTTTCATCACACCATGATGTCTAGAGCCTGCGCCCGATCACGGCATGTGATCAGTGCGTGATCCGCCGACCCTACCGCACCTGGCCGGCCGGTTTCCATGCCCGGACCCGCCTTTCCGCCTCGGCGATTTGCGCAGGGGTCATGCGCGCGGCGAGGGTTGCCAGATCCTTCCGGGCCTGGTCGAGCCGGTCCTGGTTCTTCGCCGTGTAACCATCGATCGCGAGCTGGATCCACTTGTAGGCCTCGACGTCGTCGCGCGGCGGGATGCCCTCGCCGAAGCCGAGCATGAAGCCGATGTTGTTCTGTGCCCGGGCATAGCCTTGCTGCGCCGCCGCGAGATAGAGGCGCGCCGCCTCGGTGTGGTTGCGCGGCACGCCCTCGCCGCTCCAGTACATGGCGCCGAGCAGGGTCTGCGCCTCGGCGACGTTCTTGCCGGCCCACACTTTCCAGATGCGCACCGCGGTCGCCATGTCCTTGCGCTCGTAGGCGGCGGCGGCCTCACGCATCTGCTCCTCGAAGGTCTGCGCCGACGCGGGCGCGGCCACGGTCGCCAGGACGA
>CAYQAY010000029.1:1398-2499 GCA_964415585.1 uncultured Reyranella sp. | reverse complement strand
CGCCGCCCTGATCGTGGCATTCGTCGCCGCAGGTTGACCGCGAACGGCATTCAATCCCGCCCGCCGCTGTATTAAGGTCGGTGGGCACCCAGCCGGTGCGCATCGAGGAGACCCATATGCGCCGTCCCGGCCGCCGTTCCGCGCTCGCCGCGCTCGCCCTGCTGGCGGCGCTCCCCGCCGCTGCCCCGTCGCACGCCCAGTTCCCGCCGCCCGACTTCGTCCAGAAGGTCGAGATCCTGCTCGACTGGAAGGCGCTGCCGACTTTCGCCGGCTTCTATCTCGCCAAGGAGATGGGCGCCTTCGAGCGTCGCGGGCTCGACGTGACCTTCGCCGAGACGCAGGGCGCGCTCTCGGCGGCGGCCAGGATCGGCGAGGGCACGCAGTACTGGATCGGCTCCTGCAGCGGCATCGCCACCGCGATCGGCGTCTCCAGGGGCCTGCCGATCAGGAGCCTGGCGGTCTACTACCAGAAGACCCCCACCGTGATCTTCACGCGCGGCGAGGACCGCATCGCCCATCCGCGCGATCTCTACGGCAAGACCCTGGGCGTCGTGCCGGGCAGCATCACCGGCGAGGAGCTGCGCGCGCTCATCGCCGCCAACAAGCTCGAAGCGGACAAGATAAGGACGATCCCCGTCGGCTGGGATGCCTACGACCTGGTCGACAAGAAGGTCGATGCGCTGATCGACTACGACGAGATGGCGCCGTCCGAGCTGATCGCCGAGGGTCGCCGCATCACCATGATCCGCCTCGCCGACTTCGGCGTGAAGGCCTACAGCCTCAACCTGATCGTCAACGCCGCCGCCTGGGCCGATCCCGCCAGGCGCGAGATCGCCCGCAAGATCGAGGATGCGGTGCAGGAAGGCTACGCCATGGTGAAGGAGCGCCCCGGCGACGCCGCCTCGACCTTCTCCCGCCTGTTCCCGCGTCTGGCACCGCGCTACGTCGACCGCAGCATGGTGACGGTCTCGCAGCAGCTCGGCGGGCCGCCGATCGGCCAGCAGACGCGCGCCGGGTGGGAAGCGACCCTCAAGACGCTGGAGCAGCTCGGCCTGCTGGCCAGGCCCGTCACCGTCGACGAGGTGGCGATCCTCGACTAGG
>CAYQAY010000029.1:0-1298 GCA_964415585.1 uncultured Reyranella sp. | reverse complement strand
CATCTTCTGCTGACCGTCTATCCCGGCGCCGCGGCCGCTTTCGACCGCGCCCTCGCAGCCGATCCGGACTTCGCCCTGGCCCATATCGGCAAGGCGCGTGCGCTGCAGCTCGCGGGCGACCTCTCCGCCATGCGCGAGTCTCTCGCCACGGCGCTCGGCCTCGGCGAGAAAGGCTCGGCGCGCGAGCGCAGCCACATCGAGGTCTTCCGTCTCCTGTTCGCCGGCCAGGCCGTCGCGGCACTGGCCGCGATCCGCGCCCATGTCGAAACGTGGCCGCGCGATGCGCTGGTGCTGAGCCTCGCCGCCAACCAGGGCGGGTTGATCGGCATGTCCGGCCTCTCCGGGCGCGAACAGGGACTCATCGACTTCCTCGGTCCGCTCGCACCGCACTACGGCGAGGACTGGTGGTTCGAGGCCCATTACGGCATGGCGCTGTCGGAGATCGGCCGTCACGACGAGGCACGTCCGAAGATCGAGCGCTCGCTGGCGGAGACCCCGCGCAACGCCTACGGCGCCCACGCCTTCGCCCATCTCTGCTACGAGACCGGCGAGCGCGATGCCGGCATCACCTTCATGCGCGACTGGCTGCCGCTCTACGATCGCGGCGGCGGCCTGTTCGGCCACCTCGCCTGGCACCTCGGCCTGTTCGAGCTGCACGCCGGCCGCCTCGACGCCGGGCTGCGTCTCTACGACGGCGCCTTCTGCGCCGACGATCATCGCGGCGCGGTGCACCAGAAGCTTTCGGACTCGTCCTCGTTCCTGTGGCGCTCGGAACTGGCCGGCTACCCGCGCGATCCCGCGCGCTGGGCGAAGCTGGTGGACTATGCACGCGAGAAGCTTCCGCGCCCCGGCTTCTCGCTCGCCGACTGGCACGTGGCCATGACCTTCGCCGCGGCGGGCGAGGACGCCGCGCTGGAGGACTGGATCCGGGGCATCGAGGAACTGGTGAAGGCCGGCCGCTATCCGTCGGGCGCCACCATCCCCACCGTCGCGCGCGCCTTCGCGGCGTTCCAGAAGGGCGACTACGCCAACACGATCGACCTGATCGTGCCCATGCTGCCCGACCGCGAACGCATGGGCGGCAGCCGGGCGCAGATCGACCTGGTCGAAGCGACGTTGATGCGGGCGTACCTGAACGCCGGACGCGTGGACGAAGCGCAGCAGTTGCTCAGCGAGCGGCGTCCGGGCCCGGCGACGCTTCCAGTCACGGGCCCTTAGGGTCTTTCCGGCTGAGATTGGAGCATCGCAGAATTCCTCATCCTGAGGAGGCGCGAAGCGCCGTCTCGAAGGATGGGCAA
>CAYQAY010000028.1:0-61260 GCA_964415585.1 uncultured Reyranella sp. | reverse complement strand
ACCGGCAGCCGCGTCGCCTGGCTGACGGCGAGTTCCCAGCCGTCCTTGGCCGTCACGTAGACCGAGACCCAGCGGAAGTCGTAGGTCTTCTGTTCCTTGACGTTCAGGATCGGGCTCTTGCCGGTCACGATCACGGTCGGGCCGGCGAACACGCGGAAGCTGAGTTCGGTCGCGGGCGCGGCCTCGATCAGCGGCTCGCCGGCCATCGCCGCCACGATGCGCGCGTCCTTGTTGTCGAGCTTCCCCGAGCCGTGCGTGTGGCTGAAATTGTCGGCGTAGGAAGCGCGGAGCGTCGCGAAGTCCTTGTCCCGCACCGCCCTGGCGAGCTTCTCGCGGAAGGCGGTCACTTCCTTGATGAGCGTCTGCGCCTCGGCCGAATCGGGCTGGCGCGGCGGGTGGGCAGATGCGGGGAAGGCGAGGAGGAGCGGGGCCGCTCCGAGCAGGGTACGTCTATACATCCTTCGAGGATACGCCCGCTTCGGCGAAGGTCGCCATGCCGTTGTGGCAGGCCGCCGCGGCCTTGAGCAGCGGCACGGCGAGCGCCGCGGCCGAGGCCTCGCCCAGCCGCATGCCGAGGTCGAGCAGCGGGCGCTGGCCGATCGCGTCGAGCAGGCGGGCGTGGCCGGGCTCGGCCGAGCGGTGCGCCACCAGGCAGTGGTCGAGCGCGCGGCGGTCCTGGGCGTGCAGCACGGCGGCCGCGGCGGTGCAGGCATAGCCGTCGAGCAGCACGGGGATGCGGCCCATGCGGGCGGCCACGATGGCGCCGGCGATGGCCGCGAACTCCTCGCCGCCGACGGCGGCCAGCAGCTCGAGCGGGTCGCGCTTCCGGATCGCTTCGCTGTGGTGCGCGAGCGCCTCGTCGATGACCGCGATCTTGTGGGCGAGCGCCTTGCCGCTCACGCCGGTGCCGGGGCCGGCCCAGTCGGCGCCGCTGCCGCCGAACAGCGCGGCGCAGAGGGTCGCGGCGGTCGTGGTGTTGGCGATGCCCATCTCGCCGAGGCAGAGCACGTCGATGCCGGGCTCCGCCGCCATCATGCCGTAGGCCATGGCGTTGGCGGCGCGCGTCTCGTCCATCGCGGCGCCTTTGGTGAAGTCGGCGGTGGGGTGGTCGAGGTCGAGTTCGTAGATACGCAGGTCGGCGTCGATCGAGGCCGCGAGCTGGTTGATGGCGGCGCCTCCGCTGGTGAAGTTCTTCACCATCTGCTGCGTCACCTCGGGCGGATAGGCCGAGACGCCTCGCGCGGCGACGCCGTGCGTGCCGGCGAACACCGCAATGCGCGGCCGTTCCACCCTGGGGTGGGCGCGGCCCTGCCACGAGGCCAGCCACTCGGCGATCTCCTCCAGCCGGCCGAGCGCACCCGCCGGTTTGGTGAGCTGGGCCTCGCGCCGGACCGCGTGGGTGCGGGCCTCGAGTTCGGGGCCGGGCAGCTCGCGCAGGATCCGGCGCAGCTCGTCGAAAGAAGCTTTCACGGGGGCATTCATGGCGGGGGCGGACCATCCTATATTCAGGTGACCATGACCAGTCCCAACGAGCCTTCATATCGGCCCAACTCGTTCGACGAGTGGCTGCAGGCCTTCAAGGAACAGGCCACCTTCTTCACCGGGCTCAAGCTCGATGTCGGCCTGCCGCGCTGGCAGCTCGCCGACGTGCTGCCGGTGCTGCCCTTCGTGGGCGCGATGGTGGGCCTGGGCGCGGGCCTGGTGTTCTGGATCGTGAGCGGCATCGCCGGGCCCGGCTGGCTGGCGGCCGTGCTGGCGGTGGGCGCGGCGGTGGCGATCACGCGCGCCCTGCACGAGGACGGGCTGGCCGACACCGCCGACGGGCTGGGTCCGCACGGGCTGGAGCCGGCGCGGCGGCTCGAGATCATGCGCGACAGCCGCAACGGCACGTTCGGCGTGCTGGCGATCGCGCTCGGCGTGCTGGTCAAGGTCGCCTGCCTGGCGCAGTTCTCCGGCGCGACCGGGCTGGTCGTGCTGATCGGCGCGCACGCTTTGTCGCGCGCCGTGCTCGCCTATCCGCTGCTCGCCTTCTCGCCCGTGCATTCGGACGGGCTCGGCGCGCAGGCGGGCAAGCCGACCGACAACGACGTCTGGCTGACCATCGCCATCGGCGCGGGGCTGGCGTTCGTCCTGCTGCTGGGCAAGGGCTTCTTCGCGGCCCTTCTCACCCCGGTCATCGCCGCGGCCGTGGGCATGTTCGCGGCGCACTGGATCGCCCGGCGCCTGGGCGGCTACACCGGCGACACGCTGGGCGCCGTGCAGCAGAAGGTCGAGATCACCTTCCTCGTGATGGCGGCGCTTTTCTTCGGTTAGGAGTTCTTCGATGGCGACAGGCGCCAAGATCACGGGAGCCGTCACGCGCTGGTGGTGGGTGCGGCACGCACCGGTGCCCAATCCGGAACGCCGCTGCTACGGCCAGTCCGACAAGGATTGCGACGTCAGCAACGAGGCGCTGTTCCGCCACCAGGCCGCGCTGCTGCCCAAGGGTGCGGTCTGGTACGCCTCGAACCTGCTGCGCGCGAAGAAGACCGCCGAGCATCTCGCCAGGGCGGGCGCGGAGATGGACGAGCTGCGCATCGAGCCCGACCTCGCCGAGCAGCATTTCGGCGACTGGCAGGGTTTGACCTACGTCGAGATCGCCGAGAATTACGCCAACAACCATCTCTTCTGGCTGGGCCCGCCGGAGTACCGCCCGCCGGGCGGCGAGAGCTTCGTCGACCTGCGCGACCGCACGGTGCGCTCGATCGACCGCCTGACCGCCGAGCACAAGGGGCGCGACATCGTGGCGACGGCGCATGGCGGCACCATCCGGGCGGCGCTGGCGCACGCGTTCGACCTGCATCCCGAAGCGGCGGTGCGTTTCGAGATCGACAACGTGTCGCTCACCATGATCGAGCATTTCGAGCAGGCCGATCCCGCCCACGCCTGGCGCGTCGCTTTCGTGAACTACATGCCGCGCGAGCTGGTGAACGGTCACGCCGGCGGGCCGGCGTGAAGAGCAAAGCGGAACTCGCCGCGGAGCAGGCGTCGTTCTGGAACGGGCCGGGCGGGCAGGGCTGGCTCGCCGCCTACGGGCGCATCGAGCGGACGCTGGTCGACATCAACCGGGACGTGCTGGCGCTGGCCGCCGTGCAGCCGGGCGAGCGCGTGCTCGATGTCGGCTGCGGCACCGGCGACACCACGGCGGCGCTGGCGAAGACCGCGGGCTCCGTTCTCGGCGTCGACATCTCGGAGCCGCTGGTCGCGGCGGCTAAGGCGAAGGATATCGCCAACGCGGCCTTCGTGGTGGCCGATGCCGCGACGCAGGCGTTCGAGCCCGGGTCGTTCGATCTCGTCTTCTCGCGTTTCGGCGTGATGTTCTTCGCCGATCCGGTCGCGGCCTTCACCAATCTCCGCCGCGCGCTGAAGCCGTCCGGACGTCTCGCCTTCGTGTGCTGGCGCACGCCGCAGGAGAATCCCTGGGGCCTCGTGCCGCTGCAGGCGGCGCGGCCGTTCCTGCCGCCGATGCCGCGGCCGGGTCCGGAGGATCCCGGCCAATATTCCTTCGGCGACCGCGCGCGGGTCGAGCGCATCCTGAAGGAGGCGGGGTTCGTCGCTTCGCGCCTCGAACCGCTCGACCGGCCGATCTGGATGGGAAGCGACGTGGCCGAGGTCGTGGCCAACGCCGACCGTTTCGGGCCGATGGCGCGCGCGTTCGCCGAGACGCCGCCCGAGCAGGCCGCCAAGGCCCGGGCCGCGATCGCCGACGCCGTGGCGCCGCACGCGGGTCCTGACGGTGTGCGGATGCCCGGCGCCTGCTGGCTGGTGAGCGCACGGGCCGCGTGATGGAGCACATCGCCACTTTCCCGCTGCCGCCGGTCACGCTCGTCCTGGGCGGGGCACGCTCGGGCAAGAGCACCCACGCCGAGCGGCTGGTGTCGGGCACGCTGCACGGCGCGCCGCCGCGCCCCGCGGTCTACATCGCCACCGCCGAGGCGGGCGACGTCGAGATGGCCACCCGCATCATGGCCCACCGCGCCCGCCGCGGCGCCGGCTGGACCACGATCGAGGAGCCGCTGAAGCTCGACGAGGCGCTCGCGACGGCGGCCGCGCACGGCCAGCCGATCCTGGTCGACTGCCTGACGCTCTGGCTGTCGAACCTGATGCACGCCGGCGCCGACGTCGACGAGGCGACCGACGACGTCTTCCGGTCACTGGATGAACACAGGGAGGGTCCGGGGGCCCAGGGGTCGTTCATCGTGTTCGTCAGCAACGAGCTCGGCCTCGGCCTGGTGCCGGAAACGCCGCTCGGCCGCTCGTTCCGCGATGCCATGGGCCGCATGAACATGCGCTTCGCCGAGCGCGCCGACCGGGTCATCTTCATGGCGGCAGGCCTGCCGCTGGTCATGAAGGACCGCCCGGCCGGCCGGTAAGGCCGCAAATTTGCCCCGAAACGTGGTATCATCGGCTCTGTAGTGACCGCCAAGGCGCGCCCCCCGCGCCGGTCGCCAACCAAGGAGCCCGTAAGTGAAGCTCACCCGCCGAACCGTCCTTTCGGGGACCGCGGCCGCGTTCGCCGCCCCTCTCATTCTTGCCCAGCAGGCCCGCGCCGACGCCAAGCGCCAGTCGCTGGTCGATTCCTGCCTCGCCACGGCGCGCAAGGTTCTGGGTGGACCGGACTTCCCCGACGCCGCCAAGCTGATGGTCAATGCCAAGGGCGTGCTGATCATCCCCGAGCTGGTGCAGGGTGGCTTCATCATCGGTGCCGCGGGCGGCCGCGGCGTGCTGATGGGCAAGACCGCCTCGGGCGGCGGCGGCTGGAGCTACCCCGCCTTCTACGGCATGGGCTCGGGCAGCATCGGCCTGCAGGTCGGCGGCAAGGTGTCGGAGATCGTGTTCATCATCCGGAACGAGAAGGGCCTGCAGGCGATCCTCGACCACAAGTTCAAGTTCGGCGCCGAGGCGGGCGTGACCATGGTCGCGGTCGGCATCGGGCTGGAAGGCGCGTCGACCGCCGCGGGCGGCGCCGACATCGTGGCCTTCGCAAATTCGCAGGGCCTGTTCGCCGGCGCCTCGATCGAGGGCTCTTACCTCGATGCCGACAACGACTGGAACGCGCTCTACTACGGCGCTGGCGCCACGGCGAAGACCGTGGTGGTCGAGCGGCGCTACACCAATCCCGGCGCGGAGCCGCTGCGCCAGTATCTCTCGAAGTGGTAGCCGCCCTCTAGGCGACTTTCAGCGAGGGCGAGATCGAGAGCTTCGCCTTGGTCTTGGCCTTCACCTCGTCGACCGTCACACCGTCGGCGAGCTGGATCAGGGTCACGCCACCGTCACCCGTCTTGTCGACGTCGAAGACGCCCAGCTCCGAGATCACCATGTCGACCACGCGCCGGCCCGTCAGCGGCAGGGTGCACTCCTTCAGGAGCTTCGAGGTGCCATCCTTGGAAACATGCTCCATGGTGACGATGACACGCCGCACGCCGGCCACGAGGTCCATCGCGCCGCCCATGCCCTTCACCATCTTGCCCGGGATCATCCAGTTGGCGAGATCGCCGTTCTCGGCCACTTCCATGGCGCCCAGGATGGAGAGGTCGATATGGCCGCCGCGAACCATGGCGAAGCTGTCGGCCGAGGAGAAGTACGACGTGCCCTTCAGCTCGGTCACGGTCTGCTTGCCGGCGTTGATGATGTCGGCATCGACCTCGTTGTCGAGCGGGAAGGGGCCGACGCCCAGCATGCCGTTCTCGCTCTGCAGCGTGATGTCGACGTCCTCGGGTACGTAGTTCGACACCAGCGTCGGAATGCCGATGCCGAGGTTCACGTAGTAGCCGTCCTTCAGTTCCTTGGCGGCGCGTGCCGCCATCTGGTCGCGGGTCCAGGCCATCTTGGAGTCTCCTAAGCCTTGCGAACGGTGCGCTGCTCGATCTGCTTGTCGTAGGGCGCGCCGCAGAAGATGCGATTGACGAAAATGCCGGGCGTGTGGATGTGGTCGGGATCGAGCTGACCCACCGGCACCAGCTCCTCGACCTCGGCGACGCAGATCTTGGCGGCCGTCGCCATCATCGGATTGAAGTTACGTGCGGCCTTTCGATAGACCAGGTTGCCGGCCGTGTCGCCCTTCCAGGCCTTGACCAGTGCCAGGTCGCCGACCAGGCCGCGCTCCATCACGTATTCCTGGCCGTCGAAGATCTTGGTTTCCTTGCCCTTCGCCACTTCGGTGCCGACGCCGGTCTTGGTGTAAAAGGCCGGGATTCCCGCGCCGCCCGCCCGGCAGCGCTCGGCCAGCGTGCCCTGCGGGTTGAACTCGATCTCGAGCTTGCCCTCGAGGTAGAGCTTCGCGAACGTCTTGTTCTCGCCGACGTAGGACGAGATCATCTTCTTCACTTGCCCGTTCTCGAGCAGCAGGCCGAGGCCCGCGCCGTCGATGCCCGCGTTGTTGGAGACGCAGGTCAGGCCTTTGACGCCCGAGTCGCGAACGGCGCGGATCAGCTTGTCGGGGATGCCCACCAGGCCGAAGCCGCCGCACATCAGCATCAGATCGTCGCGCAGCAGGCCGTCCAGCGCCGACTTCGCATCCTTGTAGACCTTGTTCGCCATCGCTTGCGTCCGTCCTCGTCCCGGGGATTGCCGGCATATGGAGGGGCCGGCACTTGCCTGTCAATCAATCGCGGCCCTCAGTCTCTTATGGTGCGTTTCCCGGCTACGAATTCGCTCATTCGCCGGTGTCCGTCATCGCTCACCGCCAGATCCATGAACAAGGTTCGTTCGTTGGCCAGCCCCTGTGACAACGGCGTTTCGGCGGCGCCTCGAACCAGTCGCTTGATGTGGGCGACGGCCTTCGGCGGCTGCGCCGCCAGCCGCTTTGCCATCGTCATCGCATGCTCCAGCACCGGCCCGTCGACCGCCGCATGAACCATGCCGAGGGTCGCCGCCTCGTCGGGCGAGACGGTGCGCCCCATCAGCGACAGCTCGAGCGCGCGGGCCTCGCCCACCAGGCGCACCAGCCGTTGCGTGCCGCCGGCGCCGGCCAGAATGCCGATGTTGATCTCGGGCTGGCCGAGCCAGTAAGGCCCGCGCTCGGCCAGGCGGATGTCGCAGGCCATGGCGAACTCGAAGCCGCCGCCCATCGCCGTGCCGTTGATGGCGGCGATGACGGGCTTCGGCGCCGCTTCTAGCCGCGCCAGGATCTTGTGGTAAGCGCCTTCGGGGGAGGGCCTGTCGAGGGAGAAAGTCGCGCCCTTGGCGCGCAGCCGCGCCGAGAGCGCGACCAGCTCCGAGACGTCGTAGTGCTCGATGAACACGCCCTTCAGCGCGCCGGTGAAGACCAGCACGCGGACCGCGTCGTCGGCCAGCAGCGTGTCGACCGCTTTGTCGAGCTCGCCGACCATTTCGGCGTTCATGTAGCCCTTGGGCGGGTTGTTGAAGCGGACGATGGCGGTCGTGCCAGGAGGGGTGTCGTGCCGTTCGATCTCGATTTGGGTCATGCCCGATTGTTCCGCTCCAGGATCACGATGGCAATTCCCGCGATCACCAGCGCGGTGCCGACGATCAAGGTCCATGTCATCGGTTCGCCCAGCAGGACCCGCGAGGCCGCGATCGCGAACAACGGCACGCCCAGCATGGCGAGCGACGATGTCACCGGCGGCAGGGCGCGCGCGACCGAGACGGCAGCCCATGTGGCGAGCGCGCCCATGACGCCCAGGAGGAAAAGCGTGACCTGCACGACCGGCCGTTCGAAGCGGACATAACCGTGGGGCTCGAAGATCGCTGCGAGGATCGCCACCAGAATGGCGGCGAGGCCCATTTGCCAGGGAAGAACCTGCAACGGCGTCATGTGCCAGGTGTGGCGGCGCGTGTGCAGGATGGCGATTGCCCAGCAGAGCGCGGCGAGCAGCAGGCAGCCGTAGCCGAACAGGGTTGCCGGGTTCGACCAGTCGAAGTGCCACGGATCGACGATGACCGTCACACCCGCGAGACCCAGCAGCGCGCCCGCCACCGCGCGCCGGTCGAGTGGCTCTCCCCAGACCAGCGCGAGTGGCACCATCCAGAGCGTCATGGTGTAGGCGAGAACGCCGGAACTGCCGGCCGGTACGACCGCGACACCGAGATTGGCCAACGGGAAGAAGCAGGCGATCTGGAAGAAGCCCACAGACAGGATCACCGGCCAATCGCGGCGGCCAGGCCACGAGAGCTGGCCGAGGAACGCCAGCACGACGAACGCGGTCGCGCCGGCAAGTGCGATACGCGCAACGGCGAACCAGAGCGGCGTTGCCTCGGTGAGGCCGAGCTTGATCGCGGGCCAGGCCAATCCGAACAGCAGGATCGCCGCGGCGAGCTGCAGCCAGGCCGCGCGCGGGACCCGCGGCTGATGCATGGTGCCGCGTCCTCTTAAGCGCGCTTCTCTTTTCCGATGGCGAGCGGCTGCGGAAGGCGCTGCAGCATCTCCTTCGGCACGATCTGCCAGAAGCGCTCGACCTCGCGGCCCCAGTCGTTGAGCAGGCGGGCGCCCCGCGGCGACTTGGTCTCGGCCACATGCTCTGCGATGCGTGTCCTGAGATCGGCATCCCAGTGGGGATGGTCGATGCGTTGCCACACCACCGTCTCGGCGTTCACTCGCAGCGCGAAGCTGTCGTCCGGGTCGTAGACGTAGGCCATGCCGCCGGTCATACCGGCGCCGAAGTTGATGCCAGTCGGGCCCAGTATGACGACCGTGCCGCCGGTCATGTACTCGCAGCCGTTCGAGCCCACGCCCTCGACCACTGCGTCGGCGCCGGAGTTGCGCACGGCGAATCGCTCGCCAGCCAGACCCGAAGCGAAAAGCTTCCCCGCCGTGGCGCCGTAGAGAACCGTGTTGCCGATGATGGCGTTGGCCTCGGGCACCAGCGGGCTCGAGACGGTAGGCTTCACCACGATGGTCCCGCCCGAAAGGCCTTTGCCGACATAGTCGTTGGCGTCGCCGAAGACTTCGAGCTTCATGCCCTGGACGGCGAAGGCGCCCAGCGACTGGCCGGCGGTACCACGCAGCCGTACGGTCACCGTGTCGGGCTGCAGGCCCGCCATGCCGTACTTACGCGTGATCATCGCGGCGAGCCGTGTGCCGACTGCGCGATGGGTGTTCCGCACGCTGTACTGAAGCTGCATCTTCTCGCGGTGCGTGAAGAGCGGCTGGGCGTCGCGCAGCATCTGCGCGTCGAGCGTGTCAGGCACCTCGTTGCGGCCCTCGACCGTGCAATGTGCGACTTCGCGCCCGCCGTCGGCCCGCGTCAGCAGCGGGTTGAGGTCGAGGTCGTCGAGGTAACGTGCGCCGCGGCTCACCTGCTTCAGCAGGTCTGAGCGTCCGACGATCTCGAGCAGCGAGCGGTAGCCGAGCTGCGCCAGTATCTCGCGCACTTCTTCCGCCACAAAGCTGAAGAGGTTCACGACCTTCTCGGGGCTGCCCTCGAACTTGGCGCGCAGCTTCGGGTCCTGCGTGCAGACCCCGACCGGGCAGGTGTTGGAGTGGCACTGCCGCACCATGATGCAGCCCATGGCGATCAGTGACGCCGTACCGAGCCCGTACTCTTCGGCACCGAGCATCGCGGCGATCACCACGTCGCGGCCCGTCTTGAGGCCACCGTCTGTGCGCAACAGCACCTTGTCGCGCAGACGATTCAGCGTCAGCACCTGATGGGTCTCCGAGAGGCCCATCTCCCACGGGATGCCGGCGTACTTGATGCTGGTCTGCGGCGAGGCGCCGGTACCGCCGCTGTGGCCCGATACCAGGATCACGTCGGCCTTGGCCTTGGCCACGCCCGCTGCGATCGTGCCGATGCCCGACCGCGCGACAAGCTTCACGGCCACGCGAGCCTCGGGGTTGATCTGCTTCAGGTCGTAGATGAGCTGCGCGAGGTCCTCGATCGAGTAGATGTCATGGTGCGGCGGCGGGCTGATCAGCGTCACGCCCGGCGTCGAGTGACGCAGCTTCGCGATCATCTCCGTGACCTTGAGGCCCGGGAGCTGGCCGCCCTCGCCGGGCTTGGCGCCCTGGGCCACCTTGATCTCGAGCTCGCGGCAGTTGTTCAGGTACTCGGCCGTGACGCCGAAGCGGCCCGACGCCACCTGCTTGATGGCGGAGGAGGCGTTGTCGCCGTTCGGCCGCGGGCTGTAGCGCGCGGGATCCTCGCCGCCCTCGCCCGAGTCGGACTTGGCGCCGATGCGGTTCATGGCGATCGACAGCGTCTCGTGCGCTTCGGGTCCCAGCGCCCCCAGCGAGATGCCGGGTGCCACCAGGCGCTTGCGCAGCTCGGTGATCGACTCGACCTCGTCGAGCGGGATCGGCGCGCGGTCGGTCTTGAAGTCCAGCAGGTCGCGCAGGTTGATCGGCGGCAGGCGGCGCACCGCCTCGCTGTACTTGCGGAACTTGGCGTAGGACTCGGTGTTCACCGCATCCTGCAGCATGTGGATCAGCGTGCCGTCGAAATTGTGCCGGTCGCCGCCGCGACGCGCCTTGTAGAAGCCGCCGATCGGCAGCGCGATCACGTCCTCGTCGAAGGCGCGGGCGTGCTGCTCGGCGATCTTTTCCTGTACGCCGCGCAGGCCGATGCCCGAGATGCGCGAGGGCATGCCGGGGAAGAACTCGGCGACCAGCGAGCGCGAGAGGCCGACCGCCTCGAAGTTACAGCCGCCGCGGTACGACGACAGGACCGAGATGCCCATCTTGGACATGGTCTTCAGCAGGCCGTCGTCGAGCGCCTTCTTGTAGTTGGCGAGGCACTGGCCGAGCGACAGCTTGCCGAACAGGCCGCGCGCGTGGCGGGCCGCGATCGTCTCCTCGGCGAGATAGGGGTTCACCGTCGTGGCGCCGACGCCGATGATGACGGCGACGTAGTGCACGTCCATGCACTCGCCGGAGCGCACGTTGAGCGAGGTGAAGGTACGCAGCGACTGGCGTACCAGGTATGAGTGCACGGCGCCCGCCGCCAGGATCATGGGCAGCGCGGCGCGGCCGGCGTCGATATTGGCGTCGGTCAGCACGATGTGCAGGCAGCCGCTGCGGACCGCATCCTCGGCCTCCTTGCAGATGCGCTCGAAGGCCTGGCGCATGGCATCCAGCCCGCCCTTCCCATCTCCAGGACGGGGATCGAAGGTGCAGTCGATGCGGGCCGCAGTGTCGCCCATGTACTTCCGCATCGCCTCGAACTCGGCGTTCAGCACGATCGGCGACTGCAGCGAGAGCATCTCGCTCTGCTCGGGTGTCTCGTCGAGGATGTTGCCGAGGTTGCCTAGCCGCGTGCGGATCGTCATCACGTTGCGCTCACGCAACGAATCGATCGGCGGGTTCGTGACCTGGCTGAAGTTCTGCCGGAAGTAGTGGTGCATGCCGCGATAGGTGTCGGACAGCACGGCCAGCGGTGCGTCGTCGCCCATCGAGCCGACGGCTTCCTTGCCGTCTTCGACCATCGGATGGAGGATCGCCTCCAGGTCCTCGATCGACCAGCCGGCGGCGAACTGCCGGCGGCGCAATTCGTCGGCCTCGAAATGCTCGGTGGCCGGTGCGTCCTGCTTGATCAGCGAATCGAGCTCGACCGTGCGCGTCGTCCAGCTCGCATAGTCGTGAGTCGCCGCGAGCATGTCCTTGATCTCGCGGTCCTTGTAGACCTTGGGCTGGTCCATATCGATCGCCAGCATCTCGCCGGGGCCGAGCCGCCCCTTCTCGACGATCCTGCTCTCGTCTTGCGGCACCATGCCCGCCTCGGAGCCGGCGATCAGCAGCTCCTCCGACGTACGCACGTAGCGCATCGGGCGCAGTCCGTTGCGGTCGAGGCCGACCAGCGCCCACTTGCCGGCGACGGCAGCGATGGCGGCCGGTCCGTCCCATGGCTCCATGACGCCGTTCACGTAGTTGTACATGGCGCGATGCTCAGGCGGCACGGTCGGGTTCGACGCCGAAGCCTCCGGGATCATCATCGTCTTGACCATCGGCAGGTTGCGATGGCCGCGCACCAGCAGCTCGAACACGTTGTCGAGGGCGGAGGAGTCGGAGGCGCCGGGCTGGATGATCGGCTTCAGGTCCTCGATGGCGCGCCCGAAGCTCTCGTGTGCCAGCCGCGCCTCGTGGCTCTTCATCCAGTTGACGTTGCCCAGGATGGTGTTGATCTCGCCGTTGTGGGCCAGGACGCGGAACGGCTGTGCCAGCTTCCATTGCGGGAAGGTGTTGGTCGAATAGCGCTGGTGGAAGATTGCGAAGCGCGAGGTGAAGCGCTCGTCGAGCAGGTCGGGATAGAAGGCACTGAGATGCTCGGCGAGGAACATGCCCTTGTAGACGACCGAGCGGCAAGACAGCGAGCAGACGTAGAACTCACCGATATTCTCTGCGATCGCGGCCTTCTCGATGCGCCGGCGCAGGATGTAGAGCTGCTTCTCGAACTCGCGGTTGTCGAGCCTGGGGTCGCCGCGGCCGATCAGGATCTGCTCGATCTCCGGCCGCGTCTCGTTGGCCTTGGCGCCGATGCAGGAAATGTCGACCGGTACCTGGCGCCAGCCGAGAATCGAATGACCGAAGCGCAGGATCTCGGCCTCGACGATGGTGCGGCAGCGTTCCTGCGCACCGAGGTCGGTGCGCGGAAGGAACACCATGCCGACGGCCAGTCGCCCGACCTGCGGGACCTCGCCGCTCGAGTCGCGGACATGCTCCTTGAAGAAGTCCTGCGGGATTTCGACATGGATGCCCGCGCCGTCGCCGGTCTTGCCGTCGGCGTCGACCGCGCCGCGATGCCACACGGCCTTCAACGCATCGATGCCGGCCACCACCACGTCGCGGCGCCGCTTGCCGTCGAGCGCCACGACCAGGCCCACGCCGCAGGAGTCGATCTCCTGCGCCGGGTTGTAGCCGTAGGCGTCGGTCAGCTTGGCGGTGCCGCTCTTGTAGTCGCGTACGAACTGGGCGGCATCGAAGGGCAGGGCGGTCATGGGCTTGGTCCTTGCCGGGGCTTTCCCCCTCCGGCCCTTCGGGCCACCTCCCCCGCAGGCGGGGAGGGTTGGGGAGGGGGTAGCGCGGCGGGTATTGCGGTCAACGGTCAGTCGGAAAACAGCTTGCCGGCCTCGGCCCAGTTCTCTTTCTTGATGTCGGTAAGGATGATCTGGACGGCGTCGGGCGTGCAGCCCAGCGCCTTGCAGGTCGCGTCGGTCAGCTCTTTCGCGAGCTTGCGGCGCTGATCGAGCGTGCGACCCTCGAACATCTGGACGTTGATCATCGGCATCGTGTCTCTCCCTTGCTCAGTTCCCGTGGTTGCCAAACTTGTGGCCAATCGTGACGTGTCCGGGCAGCGCGGCGACGCGTGCCATCCAGGCGTTGACGTGGGCGTACTTCGAGAGGTCGAACTCGCCCTCGTGCGCGACGTGCGTGTAGGCGTAGAGCGCCACATCGGCGAGCCCGAAGGTCTCGTCGACGAAGAAGCGTCGCGTCGCGAGGTGCTTCTCCATGATGTCGAGGGCAGCGTAGCCGCCCTTCATGCGGTTCGGCAGATCCATCTCCTGCAGCGGCGACAGCTTCGGCAGGTAGTGCTTCCAGAAGCGCGCCACGGCGATGTACGGCTCGTGGCTGTACTGCTCGAAGAACATCCACTGCAGCGTCTCGGCGCGCGCCTTGCGGTCCTTGGGCGCGAGCGTGGTGCCCTCGGCCAGGTACCAGATGATCGCGCCCGACTCGAAGATGTGGCTGCCGTTTTCCAGCTCGAGCGTCGGGATGCGGCCGTTGGGATTGCGCTTCAGGAATTCCGGCGTGCGCGTCTCGCCCTTCAGGATGTCGCACTCGACCAGCTTGAAGGGGATGCCGAGGTGCGCCAGCACCAGCCGGCACTTGTAGCCGTTTCCGGAGTCCATGTAGTCGTACAGCGTCAGCATCGTCCCCTCACTCGGCCGCGATCTTGTGCGGGGCCACATGGTCAGATCGGGCCTTCGTCGTCAGGTAGCCGTGGATGCGCTCGGCGGCATCCCGGCCATCGCGCACCGCCCACACCACGAGCGAGGCGCCGCGCACGATGTCGCCGGCGGCGAACACACCATCGAGGCTGGTCATCATCGAGCGCCAGTCGATCTTGAGCGTGCCCCAGCCGGTGACGCCGAGATCGGGCGTCGCGAACAGCGCCTGCATGTCCTCGGGATCGAAGCCCAGCGCCTTCAGGACCAGGTCGGCCTCGATGTTGACGTGGCTGTTGGGGATTTCTTGCGGCGTCTGGCGGCCCGAGGCGTCGGGCATGCCGAGATGGATACGTACCGAGCGAACGTGGCTCACCTTCTCCTTGCCCAGGAAGGCCTGCGGCGCGGATAGCCACACGAACTCGACGCCCTCTTCCTCGGCATGCTTCACCTCGCGCTGCGAGCCCGGCATGTTGGTGCGGTCGCGACGATACAGGCACTTCACCGACCTGGCACCCTGGCGCACCGCGGTGCGCACGCAGTCCATCGCGGTGTCGCCGCCGCCGATGACGACCACGTTCTTGCCATTGGCGTTCAGCGCGCCCGATTCGAAGTCGGGGACCTTGTCGCCGAGCCCGTGCCGGTTGGACGCCGTGAGATAGTCGAGCGCCGGCGCGATTCCGGGCAGGCCGACGCCTGGTGCCTGGATGTCGCGCGCCTCGTAGACGCCGGTCGCGATCAGCACCGCGGCATGGCGGGCGCGCAGCTCTTCCATCGTGATGTCGCGGCCGACCTCGCAGTTCAGGTGGAACGTGACCTTCGAGTCGCGCAGCAGCTTCTCGCGACGCTGCACGATCTCCTTCTCGAGCTTGAAGTTCGGGATGCCGTAGATCAACAGGCCGCCGACGCGATCATAGCGATCGTAGATCGCGACCTGGTAGCCCTTGCGACGGAGCTGCTCGGCGGCGGCGAGGCCCGCCGGACCTGCGCCCACGATGCCGACGCTCTCCGGCCGCTCACGGCGCGGCACGATCGGCTTCACCCAGCCACGTTCCCAGGCCGTGTCGGTGATGTATTTCTCGACCGCGCCGATGGTGACGGACTCGAAGCCCTTCTCGATGACGCAGTTGCCCTCGCAGAGACGGTCCTGCGGGCAGATGCGGCCGCAGATCTCCGGGAAGTTGTTGGTCGCCGAGGAGAGTTCGTAGGCTTCGTCGAGGCGGCCCTCTGCGGTGAGCTTCAGCCAGTCCGGGATGTTGTTGTGCAGCGGGCAGTGCACCTGGCAGAAGGGCACGCCGCATTGCGAGCAGCGGGCCGCCTGCTCGGCGGCCTTCTCCGTGGCATAGGCTTGGTAGATTTCGTCGAAGTCGCGACGGCGCTCGGAAGCCGGCCGCTTTTCGGGCATGGCTTGCGGCGTTCCGACGAACTTCAGCATCCTCTCGGCCATTCCCGGCTCCCGCGGCGATTTGTGAAATTTCATTGCGCAGGAAGCGCGCCGGCTGCGCCCTTGCTGCTTTGTCGATCGGGTTAGACCACGTTAAGCAACGATAGTCAACTATATTGACCTATATTTCGGCGTTGCAACCGAAATAGTCGGCGGAGGTCATGAAACAAATCCAGCTTCTGGCTTTATAATTCCGAAAAAAGACTAATAAATGCAAACGAGATCAAATAATTACGGGAACATCAGAATAATCAGGCGGGGGCGTGCTGGTTGTAGCGGCCACCCAGCCGGTACCGGTCGAGGTACGTTGGCAGGATGGCTTCCGCGGCTGTCGGCGTGATTCCAAGCGCGGCGAGGCCCGGGGCGCCCGGGCGGGCGACGTTGTCGGTGACGAGCAGATCGACTTGGTCGTGGGTCAATGGCGGCACCGGGAGGAACTCCGCCAAAAAGCCGGCTATCTTCATGAGGCCGGCAGGCACGCCAATGATCGGCTTGTCTCTGGCGATCTCGCGCAGCACCAAAGCCGCGATCTCGCGATAGGTATAGACGCGCGGGCCGCCCAGCTCGAAGACGGTCTTCGCGGTCTCCGGCCGCCTCAGCACGGCAGCGGCGGCGGCGCCGACATCGCCTACGAACACCGGCTGCACCTTGGCCATGCCGCTGCCGACGACCGGCACGAACGGCGCCTTGGCGGCGATCTGGGCCATGCGATTGAACATCGCGTCCTCAGGGCCGAACACGACGCTCGGCCGCAGGATGGTGGCGCTCTCGAAGCCGGCGATGATGGCGTCCTCGGCATCGACCTTGGAGCGCACGTATTTGTTGGTCGAGTTGCGCTGGTCCGCGCCGATTCCCGACATGTGCACCAACCGCTGCACGCCCGCCGCCTTCGCGGCATCGGCGATGGCGCGTGCGCCTTCGACATGGACCGCCTGATAGCGCTGGCGGCCGCGCTGGAAGGGGATGCCGGAGGCGTTCACGACCGCCTGGCTGCCGGCGACGGCGGCTGCGACGGAGGCGGGATTCCGGAGGTTGGCACGCATGATGACGATCTGGCCGACATCGCCCGCGGTCTTCGTCCGCTCGGCGAGCTCGGTGCGACGACAGGCAACCCGCACGCGCAGCCCTTCCTGTGCCAGTGCCCGCACGATTGCGCGACCGACGAAGCCGCTGCCGCCAAAGACCGTGACCTGCCTGATGCTCATGGGATGCTGCCTATAGCCCAACGCCGCCTCCGCGCAAGAGCACTGCGATTCCCCTGCGGTTGACATCGGCGCGGGCCAGCCGTAACTCAGCGCCCGCACTAGCCCGCATGCCGTGCCCAGGTGGCGGAATTGGTAGACGCACTAGTTTCAGGTACTAGCGCCGCGAGGCGTGGAAGTTCGAGTCTTCTCCTGGGCACCATGCAGGGCAGTCGGAGCACCCCATAATGGCGATCAGCCTTCATCGCGGCGACCTTCCCGCGGACCTGTCGTTCGGCCCGATCGTGGCGATCGACACGGAAACCATGGGCCTCAACCCGCATCGTGACCGGCTTTGCGTGGTGCAACTCTCCGCGGGCGACGGCAACGCGCATCTTGTGCAAATTGCAAAAGGCCCAGTGGAGGCGCCGCGCCTGGCTGCCCTCGTGGCCGACCCGAAGGTGCTGAAGCTCTTCCATTTCGGCCGCTTCGACATCGCCGTCCTCGAGCATGCGCTCGGCGTGCGTTGCGAGCCCGTATATTGCACCAAGATCGCCGCTCGGCTGGTCCGCACCTTCACGGATCGCTTCGGCCTCAAGGATCTCTGCAAGGAGCTGCTGGGCGTCGATCTTTCCAAGCAGCAGCAGACCTCCGACTGGGGTGCCGACAACCTCACTGACGAGCAGCTTGCCTATGCCGCTTCTGACGTGCTGCACCTGCACGCGCTCAAAGCCAAGCTGGACGCGCTCCTGGAGCGCGAGGGCCGGCGTGAACTGGCCGACGCTGCCTTCCGGTTTCTGCCCTATCGTGCCCGACTGGACATCGCTGGCTGGCCTGAAACGGATATTTTCGCCCATTGAATTCGGAGATCGTGCTGGATTTGGCACGGTTTTTGCATAGGGTGCTCCATCAGGAGGCCAACCGGCCTTCGGGTGGGGGTGTCATGCGTATCGGTCCCAGTCTCATCCTGACGTCTCGCCAGACATTGGCGATGACGCCGCAGCTTCAGCAGGCCATCAAGCTGCTGCAGTTCTCGCACCTGGAACTCGCTGCCTTCATCCAACAGGAACTCGAAAAGAACCCACTGCTTGCCGAGGATATGCCCGAGGACGGCGTCGCCGCGGAGAGCGAGGCTCCGATTGTCGAGGCGCCGCGGGACACGGCGGAAGCACTGGCGGCAGCGGCGCCGGCCTTGGCTGATGCCGACGAACGCTGGACACGTGAGCACGCCGATCGCGGCGGTGACGGAACCGCCAGCCGCGTGGGCCAGCGCGAGGACGCGCCCGATGCGCTCGATTTCGCGGCCGAGCGGCCGCAGTCGCTGGCTTCTCATGTGCTCGCGCAACTCGAGTTGATGTTCGACAGCCCCGCCGAGCGACGGATCGCACTGAAGCTGGCCGAGGGCCTCGACGAGGCGGGCTATTGTCGTCTCGACGCGGCGGCAGTCGCGGAGGCCGTCGCCACCGACATCACGATCGTCGAGACGATCTGGGCGCGGCTGCGCCAGATGGAGCCGGCCGGGCTCTTCGCGCGCACCGTCGCCGAATGTCTCGGTGCGCAGCTCGCCGAGCGCAACCGTCTCGATCCGGCGATGAAGGCGCTGCTCGCCAACCTCGATCTTGTGGCCGCGGGCGAGCTCGGCCAGCTTCGCCGCCGCTGCGGCGTCGACGACGAGGACCTGCGCGACATGCTCGCCGAGCTGCGCACTCTCGACCCGCGTCCCGGACAGGCATTCGAATTCGAACCGATCCAGCCGGTGGCGCCCGATCTCCACCTTACCGCGGCGAAGGATCCCGAGACCGGCGAGGAAGGCTGGCACATCGAGCTCAACACCGATGCGCTTCCCAAGGTCCTTGTCGACCGCAACTATCACGCGACCCTCATGAAGGGCGCGCGCGCCAAGCCCGACCGCGACTTCGTCGCGGAGCGCTTCCAATCCGCCAACTGGCTGGTGAAGACGCTCGAGCAGCGCGCGACCACCATCCTCAAGGTGGCGCGCGAGATCGTACGTCAGCAGGATGGCTTCTTTCGCCACGGCGTCAGCGCGCTGAAGCCGCTGGTGCTGCGCGACATCGCCGTCGCCACCGAGCTGCACGAGAGCACGGTGAGCCGCGTCACCTCCAACAAGTACATCGCCACACCGCGCGGCATCTTCGAGCTGAAGTACTTCTTCACTTCGGCACTACCGGCGCGTACGCCGGGCGCCGTCGTCTCCTCGGAGTCGGTTCGCTCGCGCATTCGCCATCTGGTCGGCGGCGAGCAGGCGCACCAGCCGCTCAGCGACGACCGGATCGTCGACCTGCTGAAGGGCGAGGGCATCGAGATCGCGCGTCGCACCGTCGCCAAGTATCGCGAGGCCATGCGCATTCCGTCGTCCGCGGAGCGCCGGCGTCTCGGTCGCCTCGGCATGAGCCGCCCAATGCCGTCGGCGATGCCCAGCGCGGTGATCGCTGCGCAGGCGCTGACCGGCCCGGCGGACTGAGGAGGGGTGCTTGACCAGCCCCGGGGACGCGCCTATAGGGGCGCACCCCTCGCGGGGGCAGGTTCAGGCAGCGCCCGCTAACCCATTGGTGAAATTGTGGAAATCGCCGACTTGCTGATCGGCCCTGATGCCGTATTGGCGCATGCCAAGGCGACCGGGAAGAAGGCGCTGCTGGCGGAGCTGGCCGGCAAGGCATCTGGCCTTTTCAGGATCGACGAACGCAAGCTGTTCGATCGCTTGCTCGAGCGAGAGCGGCTGGGCTCCACCGGCATCGGCGGCGGCATCGCTATTCCCCACGGGCGGCTGGCGACGGTCGCCAAGCCGGTCGGCGTGTTTGCGCGCCTCGCCCATCCCGTCGATTTCGATGCAATCGACGAGCGGCCGGTCGATGTCGTCTTCCTGCTGGTAACACCGGAGGGTGCCGGCGCTGACCACCTCAAGGCGCTAGCACGGGTGTCACGCTTGCTGCGCGACCGTGGCTTGGTCGAGAAGCTGCGTGCGACCGAGAAGGCCGACGCTCTTTACGCGCTTCTCGTTGAAAGTCTCCAGACGCAGACCGCGGCCTAGACGCTCACGCCTCTCAGTGGACCAACGCGGGCTCGAGCTCGTGCTGGCGGATCAGCGCTTGCGCGATCTCGATCGAAGGTGCGGCCGCCATAGGCTTGCCGTCGGCGGAGAAGATGCCGATCGCATGCGCGCCGTCGGGCAGGTTGATCGCCTTCATATAGGCGATCTGCTCCGCACCGAGCGACAGAAAGGCCTCCTCGGCGAGGGGCTTGAAGGCGACTTCATTGTTTTCCATGGCTACCTCCTTGGCAGCGTCTGCGCCTGTCGTGTCTAGCGAACGCGACGGGCGGTGATGTCGATCGTGTTGTCCGGCGTCTCGTTCCGCCTGCCGGGGTCGATGCGGATGGTCCGGATGCGCGGCTCGGCCTGCGGCCGCACGAGGTCTATGGAAAGCAGCCCGTTGTCGAGACGGGCGCCCGTCACCTCGATGCCGTCGGCCAGCATGAAGGCACGCTGGAACTGGCGCGCGGCGATGCCACGATGCAGGTAGATCCGATCGCCGTCGTCCTTCTGCTTGCCGCGGACCGTGAGCTGATTCTCGACGAGTTCAATTACCAGATCGTCACTGGTGAAGCCCGCGACGGCCAGCGTGATCCTCAGGCCGTTCTCGCCGATCCGCTCGATATTGTACGGAGGGTAGCCTTCGGCGTTCTTCGCGAGCCGGTCGAGGGTACGCTCAAGCTGGTCGAAACCCAGCAACAGGGGCGAATTGAACATCGATACACGGCTCATTTAACCCTCCTCCGAGGAGCGAGTGGCCGGGAAGCCCGTCAGGCCTTCCCTCGCAAGGAATCTGGGGTGCTGGAAGGCCTGTTCAAGGGGCTGCCGGGCATCGCCATTGCCTCCGGGCTGGGGTAAAATAGAGCAACCCTCACTGTCCGGGCCTGCTGTTGCGCCTGGGCCAAAGAACGAAACGATGACCCTGGTCGCTGATTCTCGACGGCCCGGAGAGCCTTTGGTTCCCGGGGCCCGGCTGATACGTTCCGTCCCGGTGCGCCCCTCGGCGCAGAAGGCTGCCGCGGAGCACCGGAGACTCGGCCGCTGGCTGCTGGGGTCGGCTCTCTATTCCCTGACGTTGGGCTACGGTACGCCGCGCAGCTTCTTCGCGGTGGCGCCCGACACCTGGCCCGGCGACTCCGTCGTCGGCCAGCGGCTCCTGATGGCGGGCGAGTTCACGGCCGCCGGCAGCTCCGGCACCGTGCTTCCCGATTCCGACGATCCGCCGTGGCGCCGGGCCGGCGCCGCGCCGCTCTGGCTCGATGCACTGAACGGCTTCGGCTGGATGCGCGACCTGCGTGAAAGCGGCGATCTCGCCGGCGGCATGCTGGCGGCGCGGCTGGTCGACGACTGGACCAACCGCGAGTGGCGCTGGTCGCCGGTCACCTGGAAGCGCGACGTGCTGGCCAACCGCATCGTCGCCTGGATCCGCCACTACGAGTGGATGGCGGCGGCCGCCGACCCGGGCTTCGCGGCGCGCTTCGTCTTCTCGCTCGCCCGCCAGCGCGTACATCTCCGGCGCATTTCCCGCCGTGGCATGATCGGCCACGAGGCTGTCGCCGTGCTGAAGGCGATGGTGTTCGCCGACCTCGCCTTCATCCGCGACGGCAAGGCCTACGAGAAGAGCCTCGAACAGAACCTGGCGCGGCTCGCCAGGTTCGTGAAGCGCTACGTGCTGGCCGACGGCATCGTCTCCGAGCGCGCGCCACACCTGCAGCTTACCGTGCTGCGCCACCTGGTCGACGTACGTGCGGCCCTGACGTCCGCCGAACGACGTGCGCCGGCCGAGATCGTCGCTGCCATCGATCGCATGGCGCCGATGCTGCGCTTCTTCCGCCACGGCGACGGCGGCCTCGCCTTGTTCAACGGCACCTGGGAAGGTGACCGCCGCCTCATCGACCTCGTGCTGGCGCGCACAGGCTCGGGTGACGCCGCACCCGCGATGGCCCTGCAGAGCGGTTTCCAGCGGCTGGTCGCCGGCACTTCGATGGTGGTGGCCGATGCCGGCAGCCCGCCGGGCCGCGGCATGGACGGCATCGCGCATGCCGGTACGCTCTCCTTCGAAATGAGCGCCGCGCACGAGCGCCTGATCGTGAACTGCGGCACCTACCCCAGCGCACCGCGCGACTGGCAGCATTTCATGCGCTACACGGCAGCACACTCGACCGCCGTCGTGGACGACGTCAACTCGACCGAGATCACCAACCACGGCTCACTGGAATATCGCGCCGGCAACGTGCTGATCGATCGCGCCGACGACGCCGGCGCGCAGTGGCTCGACATGTGCCACGACGGCTACCGCTCGCTCTACGGCATCATCCACCGCCGCCGGCTGTGGCTGTCGCCCGACGGCGGCGACCTGCGCGGCGAGGATTCGTTCCTGGGCTACGAAGGCCGGCCGGTCACTGTGCCGGACCGTCGCTACATCGTGCGCTTCCACCTGCATCCCACGGTGAAGGCGACCTTGGCGCAGAGCGGCCAGGCCGTGCTGATGCGCCTGCCGAGCGGCCGCGGCTGGAAACTGCGCGCCTCGGGCGCCGGCATCGGGCTGGCCGAGAGCATCTACCTCGGCGAGGAGGGTCGCGTGCGCCGCACCGAACAGATCGTGCTGGTGGGCCAGGTTCCCGCGGAGGGCACCACCGTGAAGTGGGCCCTCACGCGCATGGAAGGCTAGGGCTTCAGGAAGCCCACCGTGCTGTAGACTTCGGCCAGGATCGGTGCGGCGATGGCGCGGGCGCGTTCGGCGCCGTTGCGCAGGATGCCGTCGACATGGCCGGGATCCTTCATCAGCCGCTGCATCTCCGATCCGATGGGTCCCAGCTTGGCGACCGCGAGGTCGGTAAGTGCCGCCTTGAACTCGGAGAACTGCTTGCCCGCGAACTGGGCGACGACGGCGTCCTTTTCCTGGTCGGCGAGAGCGGCATAGATGCCCAGCAGGTTGTCGGCGTCGGGCCGCTTCTCGGCGTCGGCTACGGTGTCGGGCATCGGCAGCGGATCGGTCTTGGCGCGGCGGATCTTCTGGGCGATCGCCTCGGCGTCGTCGGTCAGGTTGATGCGGCTGTAGTCCGACGGGTCGGACTTGCTCATCTTCTTGGTGCCGTCCCTCAGGCTCATGACGCGCGTCGCTGCACCGAAGATCAGCGGCTCGGTGATCGGAAAGAAGTCGGGCGCGGCGAAGTCGTTGTTGAACTTTATCGCGATGTCGCGCGTCAGCTCGAGATGCTGCTTCTGGTCCTCGCCGACCGGCACGTGCGTTGCCTTGTAGATCAGGATATCGGCCGCCATCAGCGCCGGATAGGCGAACAGGCCGAGCGACACGTTCTCGCGGTCCTTGCCGGCCTTCTCCTTGAACTGCGTCATGCGGCTCATCCAGCCCATGCGTGCGACGCAGTTGAAGATCCAGGCGAGCTGCGCATGCTCGGGTACCATCGACTGGTTGAAGATGATCTGCTTGGTTCCGTCGACGCCGGCGGCGAGGAAGGCCGAGGCGATCTCGCGCGTCTGGGCGGCGAGCATCTTCGGGTCCTGCGGCACCGTGATCGCGTGCTGGTCGACCACGCAATAGAGGCACTCGTAGTCGTCCTGGAGGCGCGCGAAGTTGCGGATCGCGCCGAGATAGTTGCCGAGGTGGAGGTTTCCGGTCGGCTGCACGCCCGAAAGGATGCGGCCCTTGAGGCCCTTGGCTGCGTAGACGGCGAGATGCGGATTGGGCGTGGCGGCGCCGGTCGTGACGTCAGGCATGGGTGTGGACTCCCGATAAGGCCGATGGCGCGGGGTTTGGACCTCCGCGCACCCCGCCGGTGGAAGGCTGGGGCGGGCGGGTATCGCCCAAAGCTCACCCCATATCAAGCATGTGACGTTGACGGGAACGCCGGGCGCTGGTCCCCTGTGTTGCACGCATCTTGCAGGATGGCAGGATGCGTCAGGGTCGGCTTCGGCGGATCGCGGTGGGAGGCATCCGATGAACGAACGTGGCTTGCGTAGTCTCGTCGGCAAGGTGAAGGCAGGCAGACTGTCGCGCCGCGGCTTCATCCGGCGCCTCGCGGCGGCTGGGCTGACCGCGCCGATGGCGACCCAGCTTCTCGCGCTCTCGGGCGTAGCGATGGCCCGGTCGAATCCGGTCTACAAGCCGACCAGACGCGGCGGCGGGGGCCTGCTCAAGGTCATGTGGTGGCAGGGGCCGACGCTCCTCAATCCGCACTTCGCGGTCGGAACGAAGGATCAGGATGCCAGCCGCCTCTTCTATGAACCGCTCGCCGCCTGGGACCGCGACGGCAACCTGCGGCCCAAGCTCGCCGCCGAGATTCCGAGCCTCCAGAACGGGGGCCTCGCCGCCGACGGCATGTCGGTGACCTGGAGGCTGAAGCAGAATGTGCGCTGGCACGACGGCACGCCGTTCACGGCCGACGACTGCGTCTTCAACTGGGAATACGCCAGGGACCCTGCGACCGCTTCGGTCACCCTGGGCTCCTACCAGGACCTCGTGGTCGAGCAGATCGACCGGTACACGATCGTCGCGAAGTTCAAGCAGCCGACGCCGTTTTGGGCCGACGCGTTCGTGGGTTCGCGCGGCATGGTGATTCCCAGACATCTGTTCGCTGACTATGTCGGCGCCAGGTCCCGTGACGCGCCGACCAACCTCAAGCCGGTCGGCACCGGGCCCTACAAGTTCAAGGACTTCAAACCGGGCGACCTCGTCACCGGCGAGATCAACATGGACTACCACCAACCCAACCGGCCGCATTTCGACGCGATCGAGATGAAGGGCGGCGGCGATGCCGTGTCGGCGGCGCGCGCGGTGCTGCAGACCGGCGAATACCACTTCGCCTGGAACCTGCAGGTCGAGGACGAGATCCTGGTGCGCATGGAGAAGGGCGGCAAAGGCCGCGTCGTCATCACCCTGGGCGGCGGCATCGAGCACATGCAGCTCAACAACACCGACCCCTGGACCGAGGTCGACGGGGAGCGGTCGAGTCTCAAGACGAAGCATCCGATCCTGTCGGACCGCGCCGTGCGCGAGGCGATCTCGCTGGTGATCGACAAGAAGTCGATTCAGGACCACATCTACGGCCGCATCGGCATCGCGACCGCCAACTACGTGAACAATCCCGAGCGCTTCCGGTCGAACACGACGTCCTACGAGTTCAACGTCGACAAGGCCAATGCCGTGCTCGACAAGGCCGGCTGGGTGCGGGGCTCCGACGGCATTCGCTCCAAGGACGGCAAGCGGCTGAAGTTCGTCTTCCAGACCTCGATCAATCAACCGCGCCAGAAGACGCAAGCGATCATCAAGCAGGCCGCCCAGAAGGCGGGCATCGACATGGAGCTGAAGTCGGTGACGGCATCGGTTTTCTTCTCGTCCGACGTCGCCAACCCCGACACCTACACCAAGTTCTATGCCGACCTGCAGGAATACAGCAACGGCATGAACGCGCCCGATCCCGAGGTCTTCCTGCGCCAGTTCTGCTCGTGGGAGGTGGCGACCAAGGACAACAAGTGGCAGGGCCGCAACATCACGCGCTGGCAGAACAAGGAATACGACGACACGCACAAGGCCGCCCAGGTCGAGCTCGATCCGGTCAGGCGCGCCGCCATGCTGATCAGACTGAACGAGCTGGTGGTCAACAATTACGTCGTGATCCCTCTGGTGATGCGGCCGAGCGCCGTCGCCGCGGCCAACGATCTCGTGGCCGAGATCAGCGGCTGGGACAACAACACCTGGGATCTCGCCAACTGGTACCGCGACACCTGATCTAGGCGGATTCCCGATCCTCGTCGGGATGGTGGAAGAGCACCACCACCAGCACCGAGGAGAGGGCGAGCGCGGCCATCAGCAGGAAGCCGTCGACGAAGGAACCGCGCAGGCCGAGCACCCAGCCGGTGATCGCGGGTGCGAGGAAGCCCGCGACCGCGAAGGCGAAGTCCATGAGGCCGAGCGCGGTGGCGGCCCGCGCCGGCACGATGTCGACGTTCACCGCATAGTAGGCGGCGTTGGCGCCCATCGAGGCCGCGACCGCGACGGTGATGCCCGCGATCGCCACCGCCAGATCGTCGGTCAGGGCGACCGGTATCACGGCGAGGGCGGCGACGAGCTGCGTGCCTGCGATCAACCAGGACCTTGCAATGCGCAGCCGGCCCGTCGTCCGCAGCAGATGGTCCGACCAGCGCCCGAGGCCCCACAGGACGACCGCCGCCACCAACCACGGCGCCACCGTGAACAGGCCGACGGCCGCCAGGTTCAACCCGTACTTCTTCTCGAGATAGCTCGGCAGCCAGGTCATGAAGAAGAACAGGAAGTAGCCGAAGACGAAGAACGCCCAGTAGTTGGCGAGCAAGGTGCGGTTGGTCAGCAGGGTCCTGAGTACGCGCGCCTCGGGCCACGATTTCAGCACGGCATGCGGCGTCGCGGCGACACCCGGCTCCCGCCGTCGGATGTGCGCAAGCTCGGCCGCGTTCACGCGGGCCGACGAGGCGGGATCGTCGCGGAAGCAGAGCCACCAGAGCGGCACCCAGGCGGCCGACAGCACGAACAGCACGGTGAAGGTGAGCCGCCAGTCGAGCCAAGCGAGCAGCCAGGTGACGATCGGTCCGCCGACCGCGAGCGCCAGCGGCACCGCGAGCAGGGCGTTGCCCAGCGCCGTCGCGCGTTCGTGCGGCGACAGCCAGGCGCTCACCGCGCCGGTCAGTGCCGGGAAGTTCGGCCCCTCCGAGACGCCGAGCAGCACGCGCGCGGCATAGAGCACGACGATGCTGGTCGCGACGCCGGTCAGGCCGATCGACAGGCTCCACAGGATCGCGGCCACCGTGAGCACGGCGCGCGCGCCCCAGCGATCGACGGCGAAGCCGCCGGCCAGGGTCGTGACGGCGTAGCCCAGCCCGAATGCGCCCAGTACCAGGCCGACGTCCGCGGCCGACAGTCCGAGGTCGCGCTGGATCGCCGGAATGGCATAGGCGATGGCGGCGCGATCGACATAGTTGATCGCGGTGATCGCGAACAGAAGGAAGACGATGAACCAGCGGTACCGGGTGCGCACCACCTGCTACTCCTTGTTCCTCTCAACGTAGCATGCGAAGGACGGGAACAGTCCCGGGATGGAAGCCGCAGATGTCCGACAGTCCGCCGATCGAGTTCGCCTTCCCCGAGTTGCGCAAGTGGGAGAAGGGCGCGGCGCCCTACATCCATGTGCTGGAGAGCGGCACGCCGGGACCGACGGTGATGGTGGCGTCGCTGACCCACGGCAACGAAGTGTCCGGGGCCATCGTGGTCGACGCCCTGCTGTCGTCCGGCTTCAAGCCGCGCCGCGGCACGCTGATCCTCTCGTTCAACAACATCGAGGCCTATCACTCGTTCGACCCCAAGGCGCCTTTCAAGTCGCGCCTGGTCGACGAGGATTTCAACCGCACCTGGGGCCGGCTCGACCAGCCCGCCACCACGGTCGAGACGCGCCGCGCGCAGGTGGTACGGCCCTTCGTCGAACGCGCCGACCTGCTGCTCGATCTCCACTCCATGCACGACGACGGCGTGCCGCTGATGCTGTCGGGCCCGCTCGACAAGGGCGTGGCCTTCGCGATGAAGATCGGCACGCCGGTCGACATCGTGCGCGATGCCGGCCACGCCGCCGGCATGCGCATGCGCGACTACGGCGGCTTCGGCGATCCGCAGAGCCCGAAGAACGCCCTGCTGGTCGAAACCGGCCAGCATTGGCGTGCCTCGTCGGTGGTCGTGGCCAAGGACGTGACCGCGCGCTTCCTCGTCGAGACCGGCGTCGCCGAGGCGGCCGACCTGCCGGCGGACTGGCGCCGGCCGACGCCGCCCGCGCAGCGCGTCGTCGAGGTCACCCATGCGGTCGCCACCAAGCGCGGCAACTTCGTGCCGGCCCGGCGATTCGAGGGCCAGGAAGTCATCGCCAGGGCAGGCACCGTGCTGGGCCACGACGACGGCGAGGAAGTAACGACCCCCTACGACGACTGCGTGCTGGTGATGCCGTCGGCGAACCGCCCGTTGCGCCCCGGCGTCACTGTGGTTCGCCTGGGTCGGCTGGCTTGAGCCCCGGCTGGCGGCGCATCAGGTAGCGCAGCTCCGCGAGCTTTACGATCCCGAGCGCGCCGCCCAGCAGGGCATAGGCCGCGGCGCCCAGGGCGCAGAGGCCGGCCAGCGCAACCGCGCCGGCGACGCTGGCCTGGGAGAGCGGCACCGCCAGCCACTTCAGGGCGAACCACAGCGCCACGCCCATGCCGGCGGTCGCGCCGACCACGCGCAGGCCACGCGAGACGAGCCGCCTGTCGGGCATCCAGTGCCGGCGCCGGCGCAGCACAGCCGCCAGCAGCGCCGCGTTCAGCCAGCCCGACAGCGAAGAGGCGAGCGCGATGCCGACATGGGCGAGCGTCGTGCCGTAGAGGAACCAGGCGTTCAGCGCGACATTGACCGCGATCGCCGCGATGGCGATGTAGAGCGGCGTGCGCGTGTCCTCGCGCGCGAAGAAGCCGGGCGTCAACGCCTTCACCGCCACGAAGGCCGGCAGGCCGGCGGCGAAGGCCGCCAGCGCGCCGGCGGTGCGCCAGGTGTCCTCGGCGGTGAACTGGCCGCGCTCGAACAGCGCGCGGATGATGGGATCGGCCAGCAGCCAGAGCGCCACCGCCGCCGGCAGGCTGAACAGCAGGCCGAACTCGAGGGCGCGGTTCTGGTTCGCCATCGCCCCTTCGTCGTTGCCGGCCCGCAGCTCGCGCGCCAGCAGCGGCAGCAGCGCCGTACCGACGGCGATGCCGACGACGCCCAGCGGAAGCTGGGCGACGCGGTCGGCGTAGTAGAGCGCCGAGATCGTGCCCACCGGCAGCAGCGAGGCCCAGATCACGTCGAGCACGACGCTGATCTGCTGCACGCCGCCGCCGATCGCGACCGGCGTCGCGAGCTTGACCAGCCGTGCCACGCGCGCGGTCCAGCGCGGCCGCACCGGAGTCATCGCCACGTTCTCGCGCCGGCAGGCGACCAGCAGCCACAACCATTGCAGCAGGCCGGCGACCGCGACGCCGATCGAGGCGGCATAACCGGCATTGGGCAGCAACGGCGTCAGCCCCAGCACGGCGCCGATCAGCGCGAGGTTCAGCAGGATCGGCGTGGCCGCGACATGGGCGAACCGGTCGAGGGCGTTCAGCACGCCGCCGTAAAGCGAGGCCAGCGAGATGAAGAGCAGGTAGGGGAAGGTGATACGGCCGAACTCGACGGCAAGCGCGAAGGTCGATGCGTCGTCGCGCAGGCCCGGCGCCATGAGCGAGATCACCCACGGCATGCCGGGCAGCAGGACGAGCGTGAACGGGATCAGCACCAGCAGCAGCGCGGCCTGGGCCTGACGCGCGAAGGCGAGCGCCTCCTCGCGGCCGCCGCCCTGCAGCTCGCGCGCGAAGAGCGGCACGAACGCCGCCGAGAAGGCGCCCTCGGCGAACAGCCGGCGGAACAGGTTGGGCAGTTTGAAGGCCACGATGAACGCATCGGCCACCGCGCCGGAGCCCAGCACCGCCGACAGTACGATGTCGCGTGCGAACCCCGCGATGCGGCTCAGCAGCGTGAACCCACCGACCGTCGCGATGGCGCGGCCGAGGCTCATGGGAACGCACATCCCTCATCCTGAGGAGCCGCGCGACGCGCGGCGTCTCGAAGGATGGGCGACCGACAGATGTTGGCTCCCACCCTTCGAGACGCGGCCTGCGGCCGCTCCTCAGGGTGAGGTTGGGCGTCGAACGGAAAGCGTGATTTCATCGCCACAATTCCGTCATGGCCCGATGGCATAGTCTCGCTCGGTGGCGGCCGGCGATGTGATGGCCGGTTTAAACCGCTGCCACAGCCGGTCCCGAGAGGGGCCGGTTTCATTTTCTGGACGCCAGTTTCAAGAGCGTCTCGCGATCCTGCGCCACCAGTCTCTTGTAGTCGCCGACGATCTTCTCCAGCTCGTCGGGCCGCAGCACGCTGTCGAGCTCCCTGAAGCCCTGCGGCGCGCGCTGCTCGACGATGTCGAGCATGACGTCGATACCCTTCTTCCGGTTGCTCTCGACGATGCGCGCGGTCGGCGGCAGGCGGCGCTCCTCGTAGCGCTTCAGCGCCTTGGCCGGATCGTCGCCGACCGCCAGCTCCTCGCTGATCGCCTCGCCGTCGAGGATCGCCTGCGAGGCGCCGTTCGAGCCGATCGGGTACATCGGGTGCGCGGCATCGCCCAGCAGCGTGATGCGGCCATGGCTCCAGCCCGGCAGCGGGTCGCGGTCGACCATCGGGAATTCGAGGATGGTGTGCGCGTTCCTGATCACCTCGGGTACGTCGAGCCAGTCGAACTTCCAGTCGGCGAAGCGCGGCAGGAAGTCCTCGAGCCGGCCAGGCTTGTTCCAGTCCTCGCGCGGCGGCGTCGAGCCGTCGCCCATATGAAGATCGCAGATCCAGTTGATCAACGCCTCGCCGCGCTCGGCGTGGGCGCGGCTGATCGGATAGCAGACGAACTTCTGGGTGTGGTGCCCGGCCTGCACCATCGTGGCGCCGCCGAGATAGGGCTTGCCCACGGTGACGCCGCGCCACATCTGGATGCCCTGCCACTTGGGCGGGCCTTCGTTCGGGTGGTAGTGCGCGCGCACGGCGGAGTGGATGCCGTCGGCACCGACCAGGATGTCGGCTTCGACGTTCTCGGCGGGCAGGCCGTCGCGATCGGTGAACTGCGCGGAGACCTTGCCGTGATGCTGCGCGAAGCGCGCGATGCGCCGGCCGAACTTGATGCGGTCCTTGCCCAGCATCTCCTGCGCGGCGCGGAACAGGATCATCTGCAGCTCGCCCCGATGGATCGAGAATTGCGGCCATGGCAGGCCGGCATGGCGGCCACGCGGATCGGTCCAGATGGTCTGGCCGTGGCGGTTGGCGAAGCGCAGCTCGCGCGTCTCGATCGCCGTCGCCGCCAGTGCCGGTTCCAGTCCGAGGCCGGACAGGATGCGGATGGCGCCGGCCTGGATGTTGATGCCGACGCCCAGCGGCCGCATCTCGCCGACGGCTTCGTAGACATGCACCTCGAAGCCCGCGCGATGCAGGCACATCGCCGCGGTGAGCCCGCCGATCCCGGCGCCGGCGATGACGATCTTCATCCGGGCTTCATCCGGGGCTCAGGGATCGCGGCTCAGCCCGCGATAGAGCAGGGCGGCCTGGTAGGCGGCCCAGCGCTCGGCGTGCGTCTCGCTGAGCTCGCGCAGATAGGCCCAGCTGTAGAGGCCGCTGTCGTGCCGGTCGTCGAAGACGATGCGGACGGCGTAGTGGCCGACCGGCTCGACCGAAGCGATCTTCACGTGACGGCGGCCCGAGACGATCTTCTTCTGGCTGGGCCCGTGGCCCTGCACTTCGGCCGACGGGCTCTCGACGCGCAGATACTCGGCACTCAGCACCGCCTTGTGGCCGTCCGAGAAGTCGACCTCCAGCCGGCCCTCGTCCTTGAAGACGCGCAGCTCCGTGGGCCACGGTGCGGTCGTCGATTCGTAGCTGCCCTCGTCGGGCACGGCCTTGGGGAAGGCGTCTGCCGTCACGGCACGTCCCTCAACTGCCGCGCCTCGCTCACCAGCATGATCGGGATGCCGTCGCGGATCGGGTAGGCGAGGCCGGCCTTGCGGCTGATCAGCTCGCCAGCCTCGGCGTCGTATTCCAGCGGGCCGTGGCTCGCCGGGCAGACCAGAATCTCGAGCAGCTTGGGGTCCACGCCGGCACGGCGCGGGGCAGCGGTGTCGTCCGATGGAGGGCTCATCGTGCGCGTCTTTCGTTGGCTCTTGTTGAGCGGGATTTATAGCACGTCCTTCATTTCTTCTCTGCCCCCGCGACACGCGGGGGAGGAAGGCGTCGTCAGTTGGTGCGGCTCGGCGGCGTTTCCGAAGATGGGCCGAAAGCGTTCATTTCCAGGAATGCGACCAGGAGCTTGGCGCGGGCCGAGGTGTCGGCGGCCTCCAGCAGCGCCTGCTTCTCGGCCGGCCCGAAGGGCAGGACCATCGAGAGCGACGTCACCAGGTTGGCGTCGGCTGCCTGCTTCACCGCGTCCCAGTCGGTCGAGAGATTCTTGCCGCGGAAGAAGGCGGCCAGGCCGGCCATCAGCCGGTCGCGGTCGAGCTCGACGACCTCGTCGCCGTGATCGAGGTCGGCGCGGTACGGCGAGAACAGCGAGGAGACCCGCCGGTAACCACCCTGCGCCGTCTCCAGCTCGCGCACGATCTCGAAGCGGCAGACGCCCGACAGCGCCAGCAGCAGGCGGCCGTCCTCGGTCTCGTTGAAGCTCACGATGCGGCCGGCGCAGCCGATCTTGTGAACCGGCGGCCGCCCGTCGGTACCGGGCAAGCCGTCGCCCGCGAAGCCGCCGGGCTGCACCGGCTGCACCATGCCGATCATGCGATGGCCGGCCAGCGCGTCGAAGATCATCGCGAGATAGCGCGGCTCGAAGATATTGAGCGGCAGCTTGCCGCCGGGCAGCAGCAGCACGCCCGACAGCGGGAAGATCGGCAGCGTCTCGGGGAGCTGCTCGAAGCTCGGTTCGAAGGGATTGCGGACCGGCCTGCTGTCGCTCATCGAGCGGTTACGAGAAGAGGATGGTCGAGAGCCGCTTGCGGCCGTCGACCGAGATCGGGTCGGCGAAGCCCAGCGCCTCGAAGAACTTCAGCAACTGCTGGCGCGCCGCCGCCTCGTTCCAGTTGCGGTCGAGCTTGATCATGGCGAGCAGCTCGTCGACGGCTTCCTGCTTGTGGTTGCCGGCCCAGTAGGCCATCGCGAGATCGAGGCGGGCCTGGAAGTCCTTCGGATCTGCCGCGGCCTTGGCCTTCAGCGCATCGATCGGGCCCGCTTCCTTCGCCTTCTCGGCGAGGTCGATCGCGGCCTGCACGGCGGCGACGTCGGAGCCGTTGCGCTCCTTGGCCGGGATCTGCGCCAGCAGCTCCTTGGCCGCCTCGAGGTCGCCGGCCGAGACCTGGTAGCGCGCGAGGCCGGCAAGTGCCACCACGTGCTTGGGATCCACGCCCAGGATCTCGCTGTAGATCTGCGCCGCCGTCTCCATGTCGTTCTGCGCGGTCGCGGCCTTGGCCTGCTCGAGCAGCTCGGCGATCTCGTTGCCGGCGCCGCCCGGCGCACCGCCGGCCGCCTGCACCAGGCGGTCGACGAACTGCTTCACCTGGCTCTCCGGCACCGCGCCCATGAAGCCGTCGACCGGACGGCCGCCGAAGAAGGCGTAGACCGCCGGGATCGACTGGATGCGGAGCTGCTGGGCCAGCATCTGGTTCTTGTCGATGTCGATCTTGACCAGCTTGACCGCGCCTTTGGCCTCCCTGACCACCTTCTCGATCATCGGCTGGAGCGTCTTGCACGGCCCGCACCACGGCGCCCAGAAGTCGACGATCACCGGAACGGTGCGCGACGCCTCGATCACGTCCTTGGCGAACTTGGTCTGGTCGCTGTCCTTGATGAGATCGGCGGGGGCAGCCTGCGGCGCGGCGCCCTGCAGCATCGTTTCCATGGGTCCTCGAACGGGGATTTCTATGTCGGCTGCAATGTGGCTTCCGCCCCCCTTCGACGCAAGGGGCGGGCGCGGGCGTTGCAGTGTCGCCCGCTCCTTGTTCTAGTCACTGCTCAGCAGGCTGCTCAGCATCAACCAGTTCGCGTCGCCTGGTCGCTTCACTTCGATATAGCGCCAACCGTTCAAATTCGTCTTTCGTCCTGATTCGGCCTGACGAATGTTTGTCGCAAGACGCGACGGTGAAGGAACAACCCCACCTTTGTGCTGGAAGCCGCCTTCCACCACGTTGCCGCTCTGCTCTCCGTGAGCAGACGACATTCTCCAACGGGTGCCCTTCGGCAGGCCGACCCCCTTGCGCCGCCACACGACTATTTCTTCGGGCACTGGGCCGAGTGTCGCAGTCGTCTTGGGCGATATTCCCAAGGCGCGCCGCAGAATGTCGTTATGGCTTTCGGAGAAGGTCTGACGTCGTGCCTCTAGGGCCTTGTAGACGTCCAAGTCCACCGGGATTTTCATTGAGAGCATAGAGATCTCTGATTTGCTATCACACATTTAGTAGCTATTATGACTATTAGTATCTGGAGATTCAAGCGTGGCGATCCGAAGCTGGAGCAACAGCGCGAGCCGAAGACTGTTCGACACCGGCACTTCGACCATGCGTGGTCTCGATGTTGCCCGAGCGCTGCGCCGTCTGGCTGAATTGAATTCGATCTCCAGGCTCGATGAAATTTCCGCTCTCAAAAGCGTAGGCCTGCATCCGCTCAAAGGCAGCCGAAGAGGCCAATGGGCGATCACGATCAATGGGCCATGGCGGATATGCTTTCGTTTCCGCGACGGTCACGCCTATGATGTCGAGGTCGTCGACTATCACAAAGGATAATCCTGTGTTTCCCGTCCACCCCGGCGGCACGCTTCGTGATGAGTTGGAGGCCCGTGCCCTGACGGTTCGTGCTCTCGCTCAGTCGATTGGCGTCTCGGCTAGTCGCATCGCGGACATCGTCGGTGAGCGCCGGGCGATATCTCCGGACACAGCTCTTCGCTTGGGGCGTTTCTTCGGAAACGGGGCGGATTTCTGGATCGGGCTTCAGGCGCAATACGAGGTCGCGAAGGCCCGCAAGGCGTTGGGAAAGCGCCTCGATCGGGAAGTGCGGCCCCTCAAGCAGGCCGCCTAGAGCCCTTTCCGTCTGCTTCGGATGCACGTCCCGAGGCAGGCGTACGCTCGACTGCTACCGAAAGGGCATCACTACGTTTGTGCTAGGCACGCCTCGAAGCCGGCCCTGAGCGCGGCTTCGTCGAGATTGCGGCCGATCAGCACGAACTTCGAGTCCCGCGCCTCGCCCTCGCGCCACGGCTTGCCGGGACCGCCGTCGAACAGCATGTGCACGCCCTGGAAGACGTAGCGGTCGGGTTTGCCCTTCACGTCGACGATGCCCTTGCAGCGCAGGATGTCGGCGCCGCGCGTGCCCAGCAGGCCCGAGATCCAGTCGCTGAATTTGGCCCCGTCGAGAGGTTGCGTGGCGCGCAGCGACACGCTTGTGATCGCGTCGTCATGCTCGTGGTCGTCCTCGACGAGGAAGCCCGGCTCGATCTCCAGGATGCGGTCGAGATCGAAGGCGCCGCGATCGAGCAGCTCGGTGACGGGGACGGCGCAGCCCTGGGTGCGGTGCAGCCGGGCCATCGGATTGATGGCCCGCACGCGGGCCTCGACCGCTGCCAGCTCCTCGGCCGAGACGAGGTCGACCTTGTTCAGCAGGATGATGTCGGCGAACGCGACCTGCTCCTCGGCCTCGTGGCTGTCTTCCAGGCGCTGCAGCAGGTGCTTGGCGTCGACCACGGTGACGATGGCGTCGAGCCGGGTCCGGCGGCGGACATCCTCGTCGACGAAGAAGGTCTGCGCCACGGGGGCGGGATCGGCGAGGCCCGTGGTCTCGACCAGGATGCCGTCGAACTTCTCCTTGCGCTTCATCAGTCCTTCGATGATGCGGATCAGGTCGCCGCGCACGGTGCAGCAGATGCAGCCGTTGTTCATCTCGAAAACTTCCTCGTCGGCGTTGACCACGAGGTCGTTGTCGACGCCCAGCTCGCCGAATTCGTTCACGATGACGGCGTATTTCTTGCCGTGCTGCTCGCTCAGGATGCGGTTGAGCAGCGTGGTCTTGCCGGCGCCGAGATAACCGGTGAGGACGGTGACGGGAACGGTGGTCATGCGGGTCCTCCATGCCTGCGGATCGGGGGGGCGTGAGCCGGCTCGGTGCGGCAGTGCGGCGACCGGGTTTCGTTCGTCCGGCGCTCGGCGCCTGCGGCCGAAAGGCGATTGACCATCTCGGTGTGTCCGCGCCGCTTCCAGTTGTTCAGCGCTTCGAGGGGCTTGGCGACGCGCTGCTCGAGGCGGCGCAGCAGGCGTGCTTCCGGCGTCGATCCGCCGTGAGGATGATCGGGATGCCGCCTCAGCAGGCCGATCACCAGCTCGGCATCCTTCCGGCTCAGATGGGGCATGCCGCCACCGCCATACTCTCGAACTCCCGAACCTGCCCGTTGCGTCGTCGCGATCTACCGTATATCTAAAATGTTATAGTATAACATTCAAGTGACGCCAAGTGCCCAGCCCAGTCCCGCCGGTCGTCGAGGGCGACAGCCGACCGATCCTTTCCAGGCTTCGCGAGCCCGACGTCACTCTCGCGGTCTGGCACCGGTCGTTGCCGCTCCAGTTCGCCGGCTGGCTCGATTCGCTTCCGCGCGAGCGACTGCCGGAGGCGCAGTTCACGGGACCGGCGGCCTGCGTCGCACAGCGCGCCGCATCGGTCTGCGATCTCGTCGGCCTGCCCGACACCGTCGAGCGGCGCGCGCTGGTGAGCGACATCGCCACCCTCGCGCAGTCATTCGCCCGGCTGGTCGGCTCGCCGGACATCGACCTGCGCCTCGAGGCGGTGGATCACGATTCCTGCTGGCGCTTCCACCGCGATCATGTGGGGCTGCGGCTCAACACGACCTATCGCGGTCCGGGCACGCAGTGGTTGCCGCCCGAGCACGCGCCCCGCGCGCTCAGGGCCCAGCGCCGCTATCGCGGCCCGCTGAACGAGATGCCCCGCTTCGCGGTGGGCGTGTTCAAGGGTGTGGAGCGTGCCGGTACCGACGCGGTCGTCCACCGCTCGCCGCCGGTCGCCGGCACCGGCCAGACCCGACTGTTCCTCTGCCTGAACGAGGTCCGTGAAGATGGATAGGCTGCCTGTCACCGTCCTGTCGGGCTATCTCGGCGCCGGCAAGACGACGCTTCTCAACCATGTCCTGAACAACCGCGAGGGCCGCAAGGTCGCGGTGATCGTGAACGACATGAGCGAGGTCAACATCGATGCCGCGCTGGTTCGCCAGGGCGGAGCCGAGCTGAGCCGCAGCGAGGAGAAACTGGTCGAGATGTCGAACGGCTGCATCTGCTGCACCCTGCGCGAGGACCTGTTGAAGGAGGTCGAGCGCCTGGCGGGCGAAGGCCGGTTCGACTATCTGCTGATCGAGTCGACGGGCATCTCCGAGCCGATGCCGGTGGCGGCCACCTTCGAGTTCGAGGACGAGGCGGGCAAGAGCCTGTCGAAGGTCGCGCGCCTCGACACGATGGTCACGGTCGTCGATGCCAAGGCCTTCATCGAGGACTACAGTTCGGCCGACTTCCTGCGGCAACGCGGCCAGACCGCGCAGGACGAAGACACGCGAACGGTCGTCGACCTGCTGGTCGAGCAGGTCGAGTTCGCCGACGTGATCGTGGTCAACAAGGTCGACCTCGTGCCGGCCGACGATCTCGGCTTCCTGACGACGATGCTACGGCGGCTCAATGCCAGGGCCCGCATCGTCACGTCGGAGTTCGGCAAGGTGCCGCTCGACCGCATCATGGACACAGGGTTGTTCTCCTACGAGAAGGCCAGCCAGGCGCCGGGCTGGCTGCAGGAGATGCGCGGCATCCACACGCCCGAAAGCGAGGCCTACGGCTTCTGGAGTTTCGTCTACAAGGCGCGCCGCCCCTTCCATCCGACAAGGCTCTATGCGCTGCTGAACGGGCGCTGGGACGGGGTGATCCGCTCCAAGGGCTTCTTCTGGCTGGCCTCGCGCATGAATCTGGCCGGATCGGTCAGTCAGGCCGGCGGCATGCTGCGCCACGAGGCGGCGGGCGCCTGGTGGGCGGCGGTCGATCGGAAGGAGTGGCCGCAGGACGCGACGTGGCGCGCCACCATCCGCAATTCCTTCAAGAGCCCCTACGGCGACCGACGCCAGGAGATCGTGTTCATCGGCACCACGGGCATGGACCGGCGGGAGCTGACGGAGCGACTCGATGCCTGCCTGCTCGACGACGTGGAGATGGGGATGGGCCCTGCAGTATGGGCGCGCCTGCACGATCCGTTTCCGGTGTGGAAGATGGACGGGTCGGGCGGGCCCTCGTGATGCGGGAGCGGAAGCCGGTCTCTCCCGACACGCTCATTGCCGAGGTGCATGCCGCCGACGTGGCGGCGGCGCGCGAGATCCTGCGCGAGGCCATCAAGGTCGCGCGAGACGGCTGGCTCTGCTCGCAGGCCGTGGCGGACGCGATGATCCAGGAACTCGTCGAGCTTAGCGCGCAGGGGGCGTCGCCCGAACTCGCGTCGGCCTATCTGCGCGGCGTCGCGGCTTTGCTCGATCGTTCCGCCCGTCCGCCGGTCAACTAGCCGCGGACCACGTCGAGCGGGCCGTGGTCGTCGCAGTGAGTACCGTGCGGATAGTGGAGATGGCCGTCGACCAGGTAGTCGACATGATCGCCGTGCGGCACCGCCTCGTGCCCGCAGCCGGGACCGTGCCGGTGCCCCGCCTCGTGCCCGCCGCAGGCATGGTCGGGCGTGCAGGCCGCGGGATTGCGCGGGCTCACCTCGATCGAGTGCTCGTCGACATGGTCCTCGTGCGGATGGTGGAGATGGCCGTCGTGCACGTAGTCGACGTGATCGCCGTGCCGCACCGCCGTGTGGCCGCAGCCCGGCCCGTGGCGGTGGGGATGATCGTCGTGGATCTTGTGGTCGTGGCCGGACATTCCCGATTCTCCTCTGCGTCGATCTGCCGTGTCGCCGTCACCGCATCTCCGAGGCGTGCGCCACGGCGTTGCGGACCAGGGTGAGGACGTGGTCGTCGGCGAGCCGGTAGATCACGTTCTTGCCCTTCCGTTCCCGGACGACCAGCCGGGCGGCATGCAGGATGTGCAGCCGCGCCGAGACCGTCGTCACCTTCTCTCCGACCGCCCGCGCCAGCGCCGAAACGCCCGATCCCGCTTCCGGCAAGGCCAGCAGCGTCTTGAGGCGCGCCAGGTCCGACAGGGCGTCGAACATGGCGACCGCGCCCTCGAGCTGGCGGGGGTCGGGCGAAGAAGGGATCGGCACGACAGTCATCGATACGTCATTCCATAAATCCATGGAATGAATGAATCAAGCCCCAAGTCACCCCCCTCTCGGACTTGCAGGTTCAGCAGGTTTATGCTAGGAAAAAGACTATCATGGGCCGATTCCGATCGCGCCCGAACCACCCCGCCGGCGGATCCAACCGACCGCACGAGTCTCTCGACCCTGCAGGGCCGGAGATGTCCCCGGAGCGCGCTGCGCTCCCTCGTTGAATGAAAGTCGAAAAGACCGGTGATTTCCAACACCGGCCCGACGTGCGCCCTGCGACACCTGCTTCAAAGCGGTACGTCCGGGTGTAGCACCGCAAGGCGTGTGTGCCGGCACAGCGCCGCGATTCGACGCGGTGCGGCGGGGCCACCGGCGCTGTACCGCAAGGTGGGGCCAAGTCCTTGATACCGCACGCCGTTCGCCGGCCCGCGGCACAGGCAGCGGCACAGGTGGCCGGGTTCGGCGGCACGTTTCGTGTGCCGCTGCCCCCCTTGCTGCCCCCGGTCGGTCAGGCGCGGATCTGGTGCTTCGTCAGTTCGTCGCCGAGCCGGCCGGTGAGGAAGAGGCCGCACATCCGGTAGTCGCTGATCAGCGACCAGAAGGGCGCCTCGAAGGTGGCGGGCCGGTTCTTCTCGATGAAGAAGTGGCCGAACCAGGCGGGCCCGTAGCCGAACACGGGAACGGCCAGCAGCCACCACCAGTTCTGGGTGGCGAGCGCCCAGACGAGGAGCGCGGTCGAGGCGATCGTGCCGACATAGTGCACGACGCGGGTCGCGGGCTTGGCGTGTTCCCGCAGATAGAAGGGCCAGAACTCGGCGTAGGTCTGGAAACGCGAGGCCATGGCCGGGAGTCTAACCCAAAGCGCCCGACTTTTTGAGGGCGTCGATCTCTGCCGCGGAAAAGCCTGCCTCGGCCAGGACCTCGTCGTTGTGCTGGCCGACGGCGGGTGGCGGGCCGGCCTTGCGGGGGCTGGCGAAGCCCAGGCGGATGGGATTGTTCACCGTACGCGGGATCGCTGGATTGTCGGTGTCGGCGAAGATGCCGGCGTGGGCCGCCTGCTCGTCGTCGATCACGTCGGCGAGGCGGCCGATCACGCCGAACGGGATGCCGGTGCCGGCCAGCGCCTGCTCCCATTCGGCGAAGCTGCGGGCGGCGAAGACGGGCTTCAGGATGGCGAAAAGATCCATCGCATGGGCGCGGCGCTCGGGCCGGCCGGCGAAGCGCTCGTCCTGCAGCAGCTCGGGGCGGTCGATGACGGCGCAGAATTTCTCCCAGAGCCGGTCGTCGCGCACCATCAGGAGCTGCAGCCAGCGATCGTCCCGGGTGCGGTAGAGGTTGGTGAGCGCGTTGCCCGGCCGGTCGGGGCCGCGGCGCGGCGGCAGGGTGGCGCCGAGCAGCGCACCCGCCGCGGACGTGCCGTTGGCCCATACGCCGTTGGCGTAGAGCGAGGTGCCGACCCAGGAGCCCTTGCCGGTCCGGTCGCGGCGGCGCAGGCCGAGCAGGATCGCGGCGACCAGGGTCATCGCTGTCGCGCGGTCGCCCTGCGCCGGCAGCGAGACGCCGGGTGGGCCGTCCTCGTAGCGCGCGGCGTCGAGGATGCCGGAGCGGCCGAAATAGGCGGTGATGTCGAAGCCCGGCCGGTCGCGGTCGGGGCCGGTCTCGCCGTAGCCCGTGAGCGAGCAATAGATAAGGCGGGGGTTCAGCGGCTCGATGTCTTCCCAGCGCAGCCGCAGCCGCTCGCGCGCCGGCGGTGGGAAGTTCACGATCATCACGTCGGCCGACTTGATGAGCCGCTCGAGCACGGTGCGCGCACCGTCGGTCTTGAGGTCGAGCGCCAGCGAGCGCTTGAGCCGGCCGTCGAGCTGCCAGGGGAAGTTCTGGTCGCTCTGCGGGTAGCTGGCGTTCTTGTAGCTGTTGCGGTGCGGGTCGCCGTCACCCGGCGGCTCGATCTTGATCACGTCGGCGCCGAAATCGGCGAGCGCGACTGCCGCCGCGGGTGCGGCGATGAACGAACTGACGTCGAGGACCTTGAGGCCTTCCAGTGGCAACGATTCGTCGTCGCTCATCTGACGGCGCCGCTCGCCTTCAGCGTCGCGACTTCCTGCGCGTTGAAGCCCGCCTCGCGCAGGATCTCCTCGCTGTGCTCGCCCAATGCGGGTGCCGGCCTGGCGATGCGCTGGCGGGCGAAGCCGAGGCGGATCGGGTCGGCGAGCGTGCGCGGCATGTCGGGGATCGCCGTCTCGACGACGGCACCGCAGGCCACCGCCTGCTCGTCGTCGGGCACGTCCTGCGGCCGGCTTATGACGCCGAAGGTGACGCTCTCCGCCGCCAGCGCGTCGCGCCAGTGCGCGTAGGGCTTGGTCGCGAAGGTCTTGCCGAGAATCGCCGCCAACTCGGCGGCATTGGCGCGACGTTCCGGCTCGGCGGCGAAGCGCGGATCGTCGATCAACGCCTCGAGGCCTGTCGCGCGGCAGAGCGGCGCCCAGAGCTTGTCGGCGCGCACGATGGTGAGCTGCAGCCAGCGATCGTCCTGGGTGCGGTAGATGTTGCCGAGCGCCGAGCGCGGCCGGTCGGGCGGCGGGCGATGCGGCAGGAACGCACCGACGAGGGCGGCTTGCGCGATCACGCCGCACGACCAGAGCCCGTTGCCGAGCAGGGAGGTGCCGACCCACGAGCCTTCGCCGGTCTTCATCCGGTGCATCAGCGCCATCAGGATCGCCGACACGAGCGCCATCGCCGTCGCGCGGTCGCCCTGCGCGGGCCCCGGCACGCCGGGCGGCCCGCCTTCGTAGCGCTGCGCGTCGAGCAGGCCCGAGCGTGCGAAGTAGGCGGTGGCGTCGAAGCCCGGCCGGTCGCGGTCCGGCCCGGTTTCGCCGTAGCCGGTGAGCGAGGCGTAGATCAGCTTCGGGTTCGCCTTCTTCACGTCGTCGTAGGCGAGTTTCAGCTTGTCGCGCACCGGCGGCGGGAAGTTGCAGATCAGGATGTCGGCGTTCACCAGCAGCCGGTCGAGGACGGCGCGCGCGTCGGGCTGCTTCAGGTCGAGCACCAGCGAGCGCTTGTTCCTGGAATCCATCTGCCAGGGATAGTTGACCGGGCTTTTCGGATAGTTCGACGAATCTTGCATGATCCGGCGGTTGGGGTCGCCGTCGGGGCCCTCGATCTTGATCACGTCGGCACCCCAGTCGCCCAGCACGGTGGCGGCCGCGGGGGCGGCGATGAACGAGCTGACGTCGAGGACGCGCAAACCTGCCAGCGGCAGGGCAGAATCGGTCATGGAAGAAATCCCCGTTTTGTCGATACTAGCGCGCAGTCGAAGAGGTGGACATGGCGGCGAAGCGCATGAGCAAGCGGGCAGCGAAACGCAAACCCAATTTCCTGATCGTCCTGATCGACGATCTCCGGTTCGACGAGCTGGGCATCTGCGGTCATCCCTACATGAAGACGCCGCACATCGACCGCATCGGCCAGGAAGGCGCGATGTTCACCTCTGCGTTCCACACCACGCCGCTCTGCTCGCCCAACCGCGCCTCGATCCTGACCGGCCAGTATGCGAGCCGGCACGGCATCATCGACAACGTGGCGCGCGACGCGCACAGCCATCGCCTGCCGAACTACCACGTGATCCTGCAGCGGCTGGGTTACGAGACCGCGCATGTCGGCAAGTGGCACATGGGCAATTCGGGCGGCCCGCGGCCGGGCTACGACAGGTGGGTGAGCTTCCCCGGCCACGGCTCGATCTTCGACCCGGTGCTGAACATCGACGGCCACGAGCGCCAGCACCGGGGCTACATCACCGATCTCCTGAACCGGCACGCGGTCGACTTCCTGAAGAAGAAGCACGACAAGCCGTTCGCGCTGTTCCTCGCGCACAAGGCCGTGCATCCCGACGCCCACCAGGCGGCGGACGGCACCATAGATCTCAGCAAGGGCGGCTACGGCGTTCCCGAGCGCCACAAGGACCTCTACAGAGGCGAGCACTTCCCGCCGCGCCCCAACGCACTGCCCCATGCCGTCGTCGTGAAGCAGAAGCCCGCCTGGACGGAGGCATTCGAGCTCAGGGTGAACGAGGCCTCGCGCGCGGTGCTCCAGGGCATCGGCGCCGGCACGCAGGAGGAGATCCGCCTGCGTGCCGCCATGATGGCCTCGGTCGACGAGGGCATGGGCGACATCTTCAAGGTGCTCGAGGAGACGGGCGAACTCGACAACACCTTCATCCTGTTCCTGGGCGACAACGGCTACTTCTTCGGCGAGCACGGGCTGGGACCGGAACGCCGCTTCGCCTACGAGGAGGGCATCAGGTCGCCGTTCCTGATCCGCTATCCCGCCTGGTTCAAGGCCGGCACGGTGAACGACGAGCTGGTGCTCGCCCTCGACATCGCGCCGACGCTGGTTGACCTCGCTGGCGGCAAGGCGGCCGACTTCAGGACCATGCAGGGGCTGTCGCTGAAACCTCTGGCCAAAGGCGCGAAGCCGAAAGGCTGGCGCACCTCGTTCATGTGCGAATACTTCAGCGAGAACGCCATGCCGTGGCTGATCGGCATGAGCTACAAGGCGATCCGTACGCGCCGCCACAAGTACATCCACTGGACGCAGAAGTCGCTCGACGGCGTCGACTGCGACGAGCTCTACGACCTGAAGAGCGACCCTTACGAAATGAAGAACCTGATCGGCAGGAAGTCCGAGCAGGGGATCGTCGCAAGTTTGCGCAAGCAGCTTGCGGCATTGGTCGCGAAATCGGTGGGACTGTGAGCGAAGGGGGCGGCATGTCGGCCAAGAGGAGAGCTTTGCTGGCGGGCGCGGTCGCGCTCGCCGCCGTGCCGTCTGCGATATCGTCGGCTGGGGCGCAAGCTTGGCCCGCCAAGCCGGTGCGGATGATCGTGCCGCTGGCGCCCGGCGCCACCGCCGACATCGTGGCGCGCATCTTCGCCGAAGAACTCGGGAAGTCGCTGGGCCAGACGATCGTGGTCGACAACAAGACCGGCGCGGGTGGCACCATCGCTACGGCCGAACTGGGACGCTCGCCCGCCGACGGCTACACGATGGGTCTCGTCTCGCAGGGCACGATGGTGTTCAACATCGGCCTCTACAAGGCGCCGGGCTACGACTCGCAGAAGGACCTGATGCCGGTCGCCGTCAGCGGCGGCGTCTCCAACGTGCTGATCGTGCATCCCGACAATCCGGCGAAGACCGTCGCCGACCTACTCGCCCAGGCGCGCGCCAAGCCGGGCGAGCTCACCTTCTCCTCGGGTGGCGTCGGCACGAGCCATCACATGTCGGGCGTGCTGCTCGAGCTGCGCACCGGCGTGAAGCTGCAGCACGTGCCCTATCGCGCGACGCCGGCCGGCATCCAGGCCGTGGCCAACAACGAAGTCACGATGGGCCTATTCAACACGCCGACCGTCATCGGCCTGATCAGGGGCGGCAAGCTGAAGGCGCTGGCGGTCACCAGCGAGCAGCGCTCCGCCCTGCTGCCCGAGGTGCCGACCATGATCGAGGCCGGCGTGAACGACTACGTCGTCAACACCTGGATGGGCTTCGCGGTGCCTGCAGGCGCGCCCGAGCCGGTCGTCGCCAGGCTCAATGCGGAGCTGAATCGCATCGGCCAGTTGCCTGCGGTGCGAGAGAAGATGATGGCACAGGGCATCGAGATGCTGCCGCCGGGCCCTCCGGCCGCCGCCCAGAAGCTGGTGCGCGACGATCTCGCCCTCTGGCTGCCGATCATCAAGGCATCGGGCGCCTCGGCGGAATAGTTGCCAGCCCCGGTCGCGGCGCGTATCTCCTCGGAATGGGATACAGAGTCGCCGTCGTCGGCGCGACCGGCAATGTCGGTCGCGAAATGTTGCAGATCCTCGCCGAGAGAAACTTCCCGGCCGATGATGTCGTCGCGCTTGCCTCCTCGAAGTCGGCCGGCCTGCAGACCTCGTTCGGCGAAGACAAGGTCCTGAAGGTCCAAGACCTCGCGAAGTTCGACTTCAAGGGCATCGACATCGTGTTGAGTTCGCCCGGTGCCAAGGTGTCGGCCGAGCACAGCCCCCGCGCGGCCAAGGCGGGCGCCGTTGTCATCGACAATACGTCGTACTGGCGGATGGATCCCGACGTGCCCCTGGTCGTGCCCGAGGTCAATGCCCCGGCGATCGCCGGCTACAAGGGCCGCGGCATCATCGCCAATCCCAACTGCTCGACCATCCAGATGGTGGTGGCGCTGAAGCCGATCCACGAGGCGGCGACGATCAAGCGCGTCGTCGTGTCGACCTACCAGTCGACCTCGGGTGCCGGCAAGGAGGCGATCGACGAGCTCCTCAACCAGACCAAGAGTTTCTTCGTCAACCAGACGCTCGATCCGAACAAGTTCCCGAAGAACATCGCCTTCAACGTCATTCCCCACATCGACGTCTTCATGGACGACGGCTCGACGAAGGAAGAGTGGAAGATGGTGGCCGAGACCAAGAAGATCCTCGACCCCAAGATCAAGGTTCATGCGACCTGTGTGCGCGTGCCGACCATCATCGGCCATGCCGAAGCGGTGACGATGGAACTGGAGAAGCCGCTAGACGAGATCGAGGCGCGCCGCCTGCTCGCCGCCGCGCCGGGCGTGCTGGTCGTCGATCGCCGCGAACCCGGCGGCTACGTGACGCCGAAGGAGATCACCGGCCAAGACGCCGTGTTCGTGAGCCGCGTCCGCGTCGACCCGACGGTCGACAACGGGCTCTCGATGTGGGTGGTCAGCGACAATCTCCGCAAGGGCGCGGCGCTGAACGCGGTCCAGATCGCCGAGGAGCTGATCAAGGGCTACATCTAGCGCAATGTAAGTGTTCCATGGCAGATGCCCATCGGCCTTGGTTGATGTAGTATGTCGGCGCCGCCGAGCGAGTGATGTGAACGACACGCCGACCATCCATCCGACGAAACCGGAATCCCGGGCCGACGCCCAGCCGACGCCGCTGTTCGGCAGCGAGGCCGACAGCTTCGTGCAGCAGCTCAGGCTCGCCGCCCAGGCCCATCGCGCCGGCCGTCTCGACGAGGCGGTCGCGTCTTATCTGCGGCTACTCGCCGTCCGCCCCTACCACGCCGAGCTGCACAACAATCTGGGCGTCGCGCTGCGGCTTGCCGGCAAGCTCGAGGCCTCGGTCTCCCATCATCGCCTGTCGCTGGCCTCCGACCCGGACAATCCCGCGCTGCATTCCAATCTCGGCAACGCGCTGCGCGCCGCCAATCGGCTCGACCAGGCGGTGAAGCATCACTTCCAGTCGATCACGTTGAACCGCGACTACGCCGAGGGCTTCTTCAACCTGGCGCTTTGCCTGCGCGACCTCGGCCGGCTCGACGAGTCGGTCGGCTGTTTCGGCCGCGCGCTCTCGCTCAATCCCGACAACCGTCGTGCCCGCGTCGAGCTCGCGATCGCGCTCCTGATGCGTGGTGAGCTGGCGTCGGGCTTCGCGTCCTACGAGGCGCGCAAGCGCCTGCCCGAGACGCCGGCGCCGGAGTTCTCGCAGCCCGCGTGGACCGGCGAGCCGCTGCAGGGCAAGCGCATCCTGCTCTATCCCGAGCAGGGTTTGAGCGACGTGCTGCTGTTCGTGCGCTTCGCGCGCGAGCTGAAGCGCCGCGGCGCCTCGGTGATCGTGCTCTGCCAGGCGCTGTTGAAGGAGCTGCTGCGTGCATGCGACTTCCTCGACGAGGTCGTGGCCGAAGGCGAGAAGCTGCCGTCGTTCGACGTGCACGCCTCCATGGTGTCGTTGCCGCATCTCTGCAAGGCCGACTTCGCCGCGCTGCCGGCCGAGGTGCCTTATCTGCGCGCGCCGGAGGAGAGCCGCATCAAGCTCGGTCGCCTGGATCGCGCCAAGGTGCGGGTCGGCATCTACTGGGCAGCCATGCCCGGCCAGTCGCAGGATCGCCAGCGCTCGGTGTCCTTCTCGCAGTTCCTGGCGCTGGCGGGCGACCCGGAGCTGCTGATGTTCAGCTTGCAGGGCGGCGTCCACCAGAAGGACATACAGCAGGCCGGTGCCGGCGGCCTGGTGCACGATGTAGGACGCGGCATCTTCGACTTCGCCGAGGCGGCGACCGCGCTCAGCCAGCTCGACCTGCTGATCTCGATCGACGCGCCGATCGCCCATCTCGCGGCGGCGATGGGTGTGAAGACCTGGGTGCTGTTGCCTTCCGTTGCCGACTGGCGCTGGCAGCTCGGCGGCAGCGCAGCGCCCTGGTATCCGTCGGCGCGCCTGTTCCGTCAGACCGCACCCGGCGACTGGGCTGCCGTCTTCGCTTCGGTGCGGGCCGAGCTCGACGCGCTTAAGCGCCGCTGACGCGGCCCGGCTCGACCGCATCACCCACCTTCGCTACGGTCGGGCGAACAAGCGAGAGGAATCCGATGCTCGACGACAAGGCGCTGGCCACCATCTTCCGCGACGCCCGCACGCACAACGGCTGGCTGCCCAGGCCGGTGACCGACGCCGAGCTTCATGCCCTCTACGACCTGATGAAGTGGGGTCCGACCTCGGCCAACTGCCAGCCGGCGCGCATCGTCTTCGTGCGCACCAGGGAGGGCAAGGAGAGGCTCCGCCCGGCGCTGAGCGCCGGCAACACCGAGAAGACGATGGCGGCGCCGGTGACGGCGATCCTGGCCTACGACACGGAGTTCTTCGAGCATCTGCCGCGTATGTTCCCGCACGACCCGTCGGCCATCACCTGGTTCAAGGGCACGCCCGGCGCCGAGCCCACCGCCTTCCGCAACGGCAGCCTGCAGGGCGCCTACCTGATGATCGCCGCGCGCGCGCTCGGCCTCGATTGCGGCCCGATGAGCGGCTTCAACAACGCCAAGGTCGATGCCGCCTTCTTTCCCGGTGGCAAGGTGAAGTCCAACTTCCTGTGCAACATCGGCTACGGCGATCCGTCGAAGCTGTTCGACCGCAGCCCGCGCTTCGCCTTCGACGAGGTCTGCACGCTGGCGTGAGCTATAGCCCGAGCGCACGGCCCATCTCCTTCCAGGGCAGCGGCAGCAGCGAGATCAGCGACAGCAGGCCGAAGCCCAGGATGACCGCGCCGGAGCAGCGATTCAGCCACAAGAGGCCGCTGCCGGTGAAGCGTGCACGCAGCGACACCGACGCCGTGCAGATGATCGTCCACCAGGCCAAGGCGCCGCAGAACACCGATGCGACCAGCAGGCAGGCGTCGGGAAGGCTCGCACCCACGCCTGCGAGGTTGCGGCCGGCGAAGGCGGCGCCGAAGGCCATGACCGTCAGCGGGTTGAAGACGGTGATGAAGAAGCTCGAGCTGGCATAGTGGAAGTGCGTCGCGAATTGATGCTCGCGATCGTCGGCCACCGGGTCGCCGACGGTGCGTGGCCGATGCCGCATCGTCGTCCAGCCCATGATCACCAGAACGAGGCCGCCGAAGCCCAGAAGCCAGCGCTCGCGCTCCTGCACGAAGTCCTGCACGAAGGAGAGGCCGAACGCCGCCACCGCACCGAACACCGCGTCGCCCAGCGCCGCACCGATGCCGGTCATGTAGCCCGCCACCGCGCCCACGGTGATCGAGCGGCGGATGCAGAGCGCGGCCGCCGGGCCGACCGGGACGGCGATGAGGAAACCGATGACGGCGCCTTCGATCGCGAGTGCGATGGGATCGAAGACGAAGCCCGGAACGGTCATCGCCGGGCTACAGCCTCTCGGCCGCGAAGGCGCGCGGAGGCGCGACGAGCCTGTCCTGGGCGGCCACGAGCTGCAGCTCGCGCTCGCCCATCGCCCGCGTCGCCTCGAGCACGGCGAAGATCGCCGACGCCGCGCGCGCGAGCGAGCCCGCCACGTCGCCGCTCTCGATCCAGTGCGCGGTGAAGAGCGCGGCGACGGCGTCGCCCGTTCCGTTGGGCGCGATCTCGAAGCCGATCAGCGGCGTTGCCACGCGCCACGCGGCGTCGCCCGTGACCGCCACCATCTCGATCGTGTCATGGGGCGCGTCGCTCCGGCGCAGGCTGGTGATCAACGCGAGCCGCGGCCCCTTCAGGAGCGTACGCGCCGCGACGAGCGCCTCGTCCATGGTAGAGACCTTTCGCCCCGTCAGATGCTCGAGTTCGAAGTGGTTGGGCGTCACGAGGTCGGCGGCGGGAATCGCGTGTTCGCGGAAGAAGGCATCGATGCCGGGCTTCACGTAGATGCCGGTGTCGACGTCGCCCAGCACGGGGTCGCAGCACCACACCGCCTTCGGGTTGGCTGCGCGCACGCGGCGTGCAGTGTCGAGCACCACGTCGGCGAGGGCGGCATCGCCGACATAGCCGGTGAGCAGGCCGTCGCAACGCGCGAACTGGCCCAGCGCCTCGATCCCCTGGACGATCTCGCCGACCTGCTGGGCCGATGCCGCGCGGCCCTTCCAGGCGCCGTAGCCCGTGTGGTTGGAGAACTCGACCGTGTTCACCGCCCACACCTCGTGGCCCAATCGCTGCAGGGGAAAGGTGGCCGCCCGGTTGCCGACATATCCGTAGGCGACGTGGCTCTGGAGCGAGAGGAAACGCATGGAAGCGGCCAGCTTGCCACAAGGGGACGCACCATTATAGTCCGCCGCGTTTTCGGAGAGCCTCGACATGTCCAAGTCCGTCCGTCCGCGCCGCAGCGTCCTCTACATGCCGGGGGCCAACACGCGCGCGCTCGAGAAGGCCCGCGCCCTGCCGGCCGACGCGCTGATCTTCGACCTCGAGGATGCGGTTGCGCCCGACGCGAAGGAAGCCGCCCGCGGCAATGTCGTGGCTGCGGCGCAAAGCAAGGCCTACGGCAAGCGCGAGATCGCGATCCGCTGCAACGGGCTCGCCACGCCGTGGGGCAAGGCCGACATCGCCGCGATCGCCGGCTCCGGCGCCGACGCGCTCCTGGTGCCCAAGGTCGAGAGTGCGGCCGAAGTCGCGACCGTCGTCTCGCTGCTCGACGCCGCCGGCGCGCCGTCCTCGATGGCGGTGTGGGCGATGATGGAGACGCCCAAGGGCATCCTGCGGGCCGATGAGGTGGCGGGCTCGCATCCGCGCCTCGCGCTGTTCGTCATGGGCACCAACGATCTCGTGAAGGATATGCGGGCACGCCACACGCCGATGCGGCTGCCGATGGTGACCGCGCTCGGCCTCGGCATGCTCGCCGCCCGCGCGCACGGACTCACCATCCTCGACGGCGTCTACAACGATATCCAGGATGCCGAGGGTTTCCGCGCGGTCTGCCGGCAGGGGCTCGAAATGGGCTTCGACGGCAAGACGCTGATCCATCCCAGCCAGGTCGAGCCGTGCAACGAGGTGTTCGCGCCGTCGGTCGCCGAGCTCGAGATGGCGGGCAGGATCGTGGCCGCGTTCAAGGCGGCACAGGCCGAAGGCAAAGGCGTCGTCACGGTCGACGGCCGCATGATCGAGAACCTCCACGTCGAGCAGGCCGAGCGTGCGCTGGCGCTCGCCGCCGCCATCGAGGAACTGCAGGCCGCATGAGCATGAGCAAGACGAACCACGGCAACTTCTTCGAGGATTTCCGCGTCGGCCAGGAGATCCGCCACGCCACGCCGCGCACCCTGACCGAGGCGGATGCGGCGCTGAACGTCGCGCTCTACGGCTCGCGCTTCGCGATCAACTCGTCGGACGAGTTCGCTCGCCGCATCGGCCTGCCGCGCGCGCCGCTCGACGACATGCTCGTGTTCCATGTCGTGATCGGCAAGACGGTGTCCGACATCTCGCTGAATGCCGTCGCCAACCTGGGTTACGCCGAGTTCCGCTGGGGCGTGCCGGTCTATCCGGGCGATACGCTCAGTGCGCACTCGAAGGTGCTGGGCCTGCGCGAGAACTCCAACAGGACGAGCGGCGTCGTCTGGGTGCGTTCGACGGGAACGAACCAGCGCGGCGAGATGGTGCTCGACTATGTGCGCTGGGTGATGGTGCACAAGCGCGACCCAGCGGCCGTGGTGCCGGAGACGGTGGTGCCGAAGACCGCGCCGTCGGTCGCGCCCGTCGACCTGATCGTGCCGGCGGGACTCTCGCTCGATGGCTACGACGACGTCGCGGCGGGCTCGCCCTGGCGCTGGGAGGACTACAGAGCAGGCGAGCGCATCGACCATGTGAGCGGCATCACGCTCGAGGACTCCGACCACATGTTCTCGACGCGGCTCTACCAGAACACCGCGCGCGTCCACTTCGACGCCTTCGCCGGCAAGAGCACGCGCTTCGGCCGCCGTCTCGCCTATGGCGGCCACGTGATCTCGCTGGCGCGCGCGCTCTCCTTCAACGGGCTGGGCAACGGCTTCCGCGTCGCCGCCATCAACGCCGGCAGCCACGTCGCGCCGACCTTCGGCGGCGACACGATCTATGCCTGGTCGGAGGTGTTGGAGACGGCGCCGCTGCCGGGTCGCAGCGACCTCGGCGCGCTGCGAGTGAGAAGCATTGCCGCCAAGGACTGTCCTTGCGCCGAGTGGCCGGGCAAGGGGACGGACGGCAAATACCATCCCGCCGTCGTGCTCGACCTCGACTATTGGCTGCTCGTCCCGCGACGCGCGGCATGAAGCCGCTCGACGGACGGCTCGGCACGCGGATTTTTGCTGGAGAATCCGGGGCTTAACGTGCGGCCCGGCCCGACAACTCGTTGACTTGACGCGGCGCCGCGCTAAATGAATTGCAGCCGTTCAAGGCATATCGAGGTTTCCCCGCGATGAGCGTCGCCAATCGGCCGGTTCACCGGCCGCTCTCCCCGCATCTGCAGGTCTACAAACCGCAGCTCACGTCCGTTCTCTCCATCCTGCATCGCGCCACCGGCATCGCGCTGGCGGTCGGGGTGCTCTATCTCGCGACCTGGGTGGTGTTCGCGGCCGGCAGCGAAGGGACCTACGCGAGGTTCCAGAGCTTCAACGGCTCGATCGTCGGCCGCTTCGTGCTGGGCGGCTGGCTGTTCTCGCTCTTCTTCCACCTGTTCAACGGAATCCGGCACCTCTTCTGGGATGCGGGCTACGGCTTCGAGATCAAGGATGCCTACCGCAGCGGCTGGCTCGTCGTGGCCGCTTCCCTCGTCGCAACGGCGGCCTCGTGGGTCGTCGGCTTGCGGCTGATCTGAAGGAGCGGCACCATGGATCTCCGCACGCCCCTCAATCGCGCCCGCGGCCTCGGCTCGGCCAAGGACGGCCTGCACCACTGGTGGGCGCAGCGCCTGACGGCGGTCGCCCTCATCCCGCTGGTCGTATGGTTCGCGATCTCGCTCGTCATGCTGAGCGGCGCCGACTACGCCATCGTCCGCGCCTGGATCGGCTCGCCCTTCGTCATGGTGCTGCTGATCCTGACCATCGGCATCGGGCTGCATCACGGCCAGCTCGGCATGCAGGTCGTGATCGAGGACTACGTCCACAACGAGGGCGTCAAGCTGGCGTTGATCGTCGGCATCAGGTTCCTCGCGGTGTTCTTCGGGCTGGCGGCGGCGGTCGCCATCCTGCGTATCGGATTCGGAGGCTGAGCATGGCCGAAGCAGGCAAGACCAACGGCGCGGCGGCCGGCACCTTCTCGATCGGCGGCAACGCCTACAAGATCGTCGATCACGAGTACGACGTGGTGATCGTCGGCGCCGGCGGCGCCGGGCTGCGCGCCACCTTCGGCATGGCCAACAAGGGCTTCAAGACGGCCTGCATCACCAAGGTCTTCCCGACCCGCAGCCACACCGTGGCGGCGCAGGGCGGCATCTCGGCGGCGCTCGGCAACATGGGCCCCGACGACTGGCGCTGGCACATGTACGACACCGTCAAGGGCTCGGACTGGCTGGGCGACCAGGACGCCATCGAATACATGTGCCGCGACGGCATCCCGGCCATCATCGAGCTCGAGCATTTCGGCGTGCCCTTCAGCCGCACGCCCGAGGGCAAGATCTACCAGCGCCCGTTCGGCGGCATGACGACCGAGTTCGGCAAGGGCATCGCCCACCGCACCTGTGCCGCGGCCGACCGTACCGGCCACGCCATCCTGCACACGCTCTACCAGCAGTCGCTCAGGAACCACGCCGAGTTCTTCGTCGAATACTTCGCGCTCGACCTGATCATGGACGAGGGCGTGTGCCGCGGCGTCATGGCGTGGAACCTCGACGACGGCACCATCCATCGCTTCCGCGCCCACAAGGTGGTGCTGGCCACCGGCGGCTACGGGCGCGTCTACCAGACCGCGACCTCGGCCCATACCTGCACCGGCGACGGCGGCGCCATGGTGCTGCGTGCCGGCCTGCCGCTGCAGGACCTCGAGTTTGTGCAGTTCCATCCGACCGGCATTTTCGGCGCCGGCTGCCTGATCACCGAGGGGGTGCGCGGCGAGGGCGGCTACGTCACCAACGCCAGCGGCGAGCGCTTCATGGAGCGCTACGCGCCGTCCGCCAAGGATCTCGCCTCGCGCGACGTCGTCAGCCGCTCGATGACCATCGAGATCCGCGAAGGCCGCGGCTGCGGTCCGAACAAGGACTACATCGAGCTGCACGTCGAGCATCTTGACCCCAAGGTCATCCACGAGCGCCTGCCGGGCATCGCCGAGACCGCGCGCATCTTCGCCGGCGTCGACGTGACGCGTCAGCCGATCCCGATCCTGCCGACCTGCCACTACAACATGGGCGGCATCCCGGCGAACTATCACTGCGACGCCATGACGGTGAAGGACGGCGATCCCAACTACGCCGTGCCCGGCCTGATGGCGCTGGGCGAGGCCGCCTCGATCGGCGTGCACGGCGCCAATCGCCTGGGCTCCAACTCGCTGCTCGAGCTGGTCGTGTTCGGCCGCTCCGCCGCCAACCGCGTCGCCGAGCAGATGACGCCGGGGCAGCCGCACAAGGACATGCCGCATGCCGGCGAGCAGGCGATCGCCCGCCTCGACAAGGCGCGCCACGCCAACGGCGGCACGCCGACCGCGCAGCTCCGCGCCCTGATGCAGAAGACCATGCAGAACGACTGCGCGGTGTTCCGCACCACCAAGACCCTGGAAGAGGGCTGCCGCAACATGGACAAGGTGTTCGCCGGCAAGAGCGACATCAAGGTCAAGGACCGCTCGATGATCTGGAACTCCGATCTCATGGAGACGCTGGAGTTCGAGAACCTGATCCTGCAGGCGCAGGCCACGATCTACTCGGCGGCCAACCGCAAGGAGAGCCGGGGCGCGCACGCGCACGAGGATTATCCCGAGCGCGACGACAAGAACTGGCTGAAGCACACCGTCGTGTGGGTCGACCCGGACACCGGCAAGACCCGCATCGACTACCGCCCGGTCAACCTGCAGCCGATGAGCAACGACGTGCAGTCGTTCCCGCCGAAGGCCCGCGTCTACTGAGTTCGAGAGGAAGAAATGGCTGAGTTCGCTCTTCCCGCCAATTCCAAGATCGGAACCGGCGAGACCTACAAGGCGGCCGCGGGCGTCAAGAACGTCAAGGTCTTCAAGGTCTATCGCTGGACGCCGGACGACGGCAAGAACCCGTCGATCGACACCTACGAAGTCGACATGGACACGTGCGGCCCGATGGTCCTGGACGCGCTGATCAAGATCAAGAACGAGATCGACAGCTCGCTGACCTTCCGGCGCTCCTGCCGCGAGGGCGTGTGCGGCTCGTGCGCGATGAACATCGACGGCACCAACACGCTTGCCTGCACCAAGTACATCTCGGACGTGAAGGGCGACATCAGGATCTACCCGCTGCCGCACATGCCGGTGGTGCGCGACCTGGTGCCCGACCTCAACGTGCCCTACGCCCAGCTCGCCTCGATCGAGCCGTGGCTGAAGTCGACCACCCAGCCGCCGACGCGCGAGCGCCTGCAGTCGCCGGAGGAGCGCGCCAGGCTCGACGGCCTGTGGGAGTGCATCCTGTGCTTCTGCTGCTCGACCTCGTGCCCCAGCTACTGGTGGAACGGCGAACGCTACCTCGGCCCGGCCATCCTGCTGCAGGCCTACCGCTGGATCGCCGACAGCCGCGACGAGGCCAAGGGCGAGCGTCTCGACCAGCTCGAGGATCCGTTCCGGCTCTACCGCTGCCACACCATCATGAACTGCACCAAGACCTGCCCCAAGCATCTCAATCCGGCGAAGGCGATCGCCGAGATCAAGAAGATGATGGTCGAGCGCACGATCTGAGGTCGGTGGCACGCGGGCTGCAGCAGCCGTGAGGCACATAAGCCTCGTATGAGGCAGTGCGGGCGCGATGCGTGGCCGGCCGTAGTCACAGCGAGGCCTTTCGAGGAGAATCGCCTTTTGGAGGCTTGAGTCCGACGACAGCCTTCTCGTCTTCGGAGGCCGGCGCGACCTGAAGACTACGCGCTATTTCGAGGAACAAGTGCTGCGGAAGCGGCCCTATATCCAGCGGCAATGGTGCGTGGCAGTCGTCGCTGATCCGGTCCGTCGCGAAGTGCAGGCTGACGGGCGCATACGGTTTTGGGGTATGGTAACGCGAGAAGACGAGGTCGAGGCCGCTCCGCGGTACTTGCGGGTCGTCACCTTGGCTGATGGCGAGACCGTGCATAACGCTTTTTTCGATCGCGGCTATCGCGAGGACGGACCATGAAACTCCACTATTACGCCGACACCGACTCGCTCTACATCGAGCTGAAGGCGGCCCCGGGCGTCGAGACGCTCGAGATCGCCAACGGGCTGCAGGTCGACCTGGACGCGCAAGGCGAGGTCGTGGGCTTCGACATTGACGATGCCGGCAGTCGCTTCGATCTATCGACGCTGGAGACCATCGCGCTACCCATCAAGACGACCAAGGCGGCCTGAAGAAATCCGGCGCACTGCTCCAAGGGCGGCGTCGCCACCGCACGAGCGTTCCATCGGCGGACTGCGCCGCTCAGTCCTTCGAGCGGTTCAGGAGGATGGCGCCATTGGCGCGGGCGAACTCCTCGGTGCAGACGGCGCCGGTGCGGCCGCGCAGCTTCGGATAAAGTCGCTCCAGCTCGGCCAGGGTCGTGTTCTCCTTGACCCGGATGTGATGCACGCACACCGCGCCGTCGGGCGACCAGCCGGCCTCGAACCTGTCCGCCGGATCGGTGTCGGCGGTCTGGATGCCCTGGGGATCGTAGATGTCGATGCGCATGCCGTCCTTCGTCCAGGCCTCGCCGTCGCCGCCGTAGTCGGCGCGCACCATGCGCACGCAGGCCGCGTGCTGTGGCGCCAGGCTCGTGCCGTCGGGGCCTGCGGCCCACGGCCGGTACCCCATGCGCACGCACTTGCCGACCGCGCCCGAGGAGCAGGTGAAATCGAGCCCCTGCGGGCCCTGCAGCGGGAAGCCCTGGCGTCGGCCATCGGGGCCGGGGCTGCAGAGATTGGCCCACGTTCCGTCGGCCTGCCGTCCTTCGAACGTGTGCAGCCACACCGTCCTGGACGTGTCGCCGGGGTCGGCCTCGACGGCGGCGATGCGCACCAGGGCGGGCTCGCCCTCGAAGCGCACCTTGAGCATCGCACCGACCAGATCCTTGCTGCGCAAGGTCCGGCCGTCGGCCAGGCCGACGACGATCTCCGTGCCCTCGACGCCGAGCGACGACACGGCCGGCGGGGAGGGAGCGGTCTGAGCCGAGGCCGCCGCCGATGTGGCGGCCAGTATTCCGAGGGCGGCGAGCGTTGCTTTCAGCATGGCGGGCAGCATGGCGGGATCCTCGCGGGCGAGAGTGGTCAGAACCTGAGCGACCAGCCGAGGCGGGCGCTGGTGACGTCGAGCTGGCTTTCGCCTTCCCACAGCCGCGACTGCCGCAGCTCGAGCGAGACGGTGCCGCCGGCCGTCGTGGCGATCTCGTGGCCGAGGGCGAAGGAGGCGTGCCGGCCGGTGCCGGTGCCGACGCCGGTATAGTCGTAGGAGAAGTGGCCGGCGGAGAGGGCCACCTTGAAGCCGCCGGCCTGCCAGGCCAGCCCCGCCGCCGAGGTTTCGCCGAGGTGGCGGCCGACGCCGGTCGCCTCGTGGCTGCGGCTGGCCTCGGCGAAGACGGCGAACCCGGCGCCCGCCGTCCACTGCGCCTGCACCCGGCCCTCCGGCTCGGCGGCCCGGGCGGAGACGCCGCCCAGACCGATCGACAGGAGGAGAAGGAGCAGGCGCATGGCGATCACGGTGGCGCGGGGTCCGGCCGGTCTCAGCGCACCGACGCCGGCAGCTCGATGCCGTCGAGCACGAAGGACGAGGCTGACGGTGCGGCGCCGTTGGTCTTCTTCCCGTTGAGCAGCTTGCCGTTCCAGACCGTCCCGTTCGTCTCGACGCCCTGGAGGGAGAGGCCCTGGAGGGTGAGGCCGTTGACTTTCTTGCCGTTCATCTCGACGCCGTTGACGCTCTTGCCGTTGAACCAGCCGGGGCCGGCGTGGGCCGGGGCGGCGACGGCGGTGGCGATCAGGGCGGCGGTGGCGGTGGCGAGGATGGTCTTGAACATTGTCGGTCTCCCTTGAGGTGTGGCGGGCGGCGGGATGCCGTCCGTCGATGGGAGGGTTGTCGCACCGCGCCGCCCGTGCCGGCAGTTGCTGCGGCGTGCAGGGGGTTGCACGGCCGCGAGCAACCCGCAGAATGGCGCCGGGTGGGGAGAAGAATGGCGGCGGTGCGGGAATTCGCGCGCAAGTTCGATCTCGTGCTGAAGGCGTTCAACCTCAGCCGGGGTCGGCTGGCGCAGACGGTGGGGATCGACAAGTCGGTGGTCAGCCGCTGGGCGTCGGGCGCCACGGTGCCGACGGATCACAATCTGTCGCTGCTGACCCAGGCGGTGATGCGCCACAAGGCCGACTTCGGCCGGGCCGACTGGGATCTCGACGTCGAGGCCTTCGCCGCCCGGCTGGGCCTCGCCCCGGCCGCGCCGGAACCGGCGGCATCGCCGCTCGCCCCGCCGCCCGAGAAGCCGTCGATCGCCGTGTTGCCGTTCCAGAACATCGGTGGCGATCCCGAGCAGGAATGTTTCGCCGACGGCATGACCGAAAACACGATCGCGCTGCTTTCGCAGAGCCAGGCCTTCACCGTCATCGCCAGCAGCTCCAGCTTCTCCTACAAGGCCGGCCCGAGCGACCCGGGCCGGATCGCTCGGCAACTGAACGTCCGCTACCTGCTCGAAGGCACGCTGCGCACCGCGGGCAACAGGGTCCGGGTGACGGCCCATCTCGTCGACGGCCAGAACCTGCAGCGGCTGTGGGCCGGGCAGTTCGACCGCGAGATGGTCGATGTCTTCGCCGTCCAGGACGACATCGCGAGCGCGATCGTCGGCACGCTGTTCCCGCAGCTTCTCAACGCCGAAATCCGCTCGCAGCGCCTGGTCCGGCGACCGGATCTGGGAGCCTGGGGACTGGTGGTGCGCGGGCTGGTGGCACTGATCAGCTTCACGCGCGACAACCTCGCCGCCGCCGAGGAGAATGCCACCGGCGCCATCGCCTTGGCGCCCGACTATGCGCTCGCCTACGGCGTGCGCGCCTTCGCGCGCGGCTATCGTGCCTACACGCAATGGGGCGAGGACTGGCTCGCCGACGCCCGCCTCGCGGCGGCGGACATCAAGCGCGCCCTCGCGCTCGACCAGGACGATCCGACCGGGCTCTTCCTGGTCGGCGGCGCGTCGATGTTCATGGGACGGCACCGCGCCGGTGTCGGCCTGCTGGAGCGGGCGGTGATGCTCAATCCGAATCTCGCCATGGCGAGGGCATTGCTGGCGCTGGGGTATGCCAGCCTCGGCCGGCCCCAGGACGGCCTGCCGCACGTGGACCAGGCGATGCGCCTCAGCCCACGCGATCCGATGGCCTATCTGTTCTTCGGCTGCCGGGCTTTCTGTCACCTGGCCGGCGGCGACTTCCGCGACGCCATCGCGTCGGCCGAGAGCGGGCTGCAGCTCAACGAGGCGTCGGTCGACAATCATCTCTACGTGGCGGCGGCCCTCGCCGAGCTCGATCGGCTCGACGAAGCCGCGCGGCATGTTCAGCGCGCGCTGCGCTACGCGCCCGGCCTACGCCTCGCGACGATCGGCAACGCGATCGAGCAGACCAACGAAGGTTGGAAGCGCTACCACGCCGCGCTCGCCAAGGCGGGCCTTCCGTAAACCGCTGAGCCCCCGGCCGCCGAGATCTCGGGGCCGGGGGCGACGGAAGCGTTGCGCCTGCGCCCGGCCCGATCGACGGAAGCAGAAGGAGCAGGCATGTTGGCGGTCACCGTGCGCGTGGGGTCCGGTCCTGCTCAGTGTTCCTGCGGCGGTAGCTCGATGGCCTCGAGCACGAAGGACGAGGCCGCCGGCGCGATGCCGTTGGTCTTCTTCCCGTTGAGGTTCTTGCCGTTCCAGCGGGAGCCGTTCCAGACCGTCCCGTTCGTCTCGACGCCCTGGAGGGAGAGGCCCTGGAGGGTGAGGCCGTTGACTTTCTTGCCGTTCATCTCGACGCCGTTGACGCTCTTGCCGTTGAACCAGCCGGGGCCGGCGTGGGCCGGGGCGGCGACGGCGGTGGCGATCAGGGCGGCGGTGGCGGTGGCGAGGATGGTCTTGAACATTGTCGGTCTCCCTTGAGGTGTGGCGGGCGGCGGGATGCCGTCCGTCGATGGGAGGGTTGTCGCACCGCGCCGCCCGTGCCGGCAGTTGCTGCGGCGTGCAGGGGGTTGCACGGCCGCGAGCAACCCGCAGAATGGCGCCGGGTGGGGAGAAGAATGGCGGCGGTGCGGGAATTCGCGCGCAAGTTCGATCTCGTGCTGAAGGCGTTCAACCTCAGCCGGGGTCGGCTGGCGCAGACGGTGGGGATCGACAAGTCGGTGGTCAGCCGCTGGGCGTCGGGCGCCACGGTGCCGACGGATCACAATCTGTCGCTGCTGACCCAGGCGGTGATGCGCCACAAGGCCGACTTCGGCCGGGCCGACTGGGATCTCGACGTCGAGGCCTTCGCCACCCGGCTGGGCCTGGTCGCGCCCGCCGCGGCCGCACCCGCCGCGTCCTCCGGATCTGCCCCGCCCGGGCCGCCCGGGCCGACAGTGCCGGCCGGCGAGCAGCGCATCGCCTTCTGCCGCGCGCCCGACGGGGTGAGGCTGGCCTATGCGACGGTGGGCGCGGGCCCGCCGATCGTGAAGACGGCGAACTGGCTCAATCACCTGGAATTCGACTGGGAGAGCCCGATCTATCGCGGCCTGTTTCGCGGGCTGGCGGCGGAGCGCACCCTGGTGCGCTACGACGCACGCGGCAACGGCCTGTCGGACTGGGATGTCGAGCGCATCGACTTCGAGGCTTTCGTCACCGACCTAGAAACGGTGATGGACGCGGCCGGCATCGGGCGTGCGCCGGTCTTCTGCATGTCGCAGGGCTGCGCCGTGGCGATCGCCTACGCCGTGCGCCATCCCGAGCGGGTCAGCCACCTGATCCTGCACGGCGGTTTCGCCGTCGGGCCGCTCCGCCGGTCGCCCGACGTGGCGGAGCAGACGCGGGCGATGATGCACCTGATCCGCACCGGCTGGGGCACCGACAACCCCGCCTTCCGCCAGATGTTCACCTCGCTGTTCTTCCCCGACGGCACCAAGGAGGTGTTCGACAGCTTCAACGAGCTTCAGCGGGTCTGCATCTCGCCCGAGAACGCCTTCCGCATCCGCGAGGCCGTCGGCAACATCGACGTGCGCGACCTGCTGCCGAAGGTGAAGGTGCCGACGCTGGTCACCCATTCGCGCGGCGACGCCGTCGCCTCCTACGAACTCGGCCGCGCCATGGCGGCGGAAATCCCCGGCGCCCGCTTCGTGACGCTGCAGAGCAAGAACCACGCCTTGCTCGACAGCGAGCCGGCCCACGCGCGGCTGCTCGAGGAGATCCGCGGCTTTCTCGCGGACTGACGGCGGTCGGCACGCCTTGTGCTACTTTGTCGGGGTTCGGTCTTTTCGGGAAGGGATGAAGGAATGCCTCTCAAGTCGCTTGCGGCGCTGGCCGCCGTATCGGGCGCCGTAGCCCTGTCTGCCACCCCGGCCTCGGCCGGGCAGACCTTCGACGCGATCAAGGCCAAGGGCTTCGTGCAGTGCGCGGTCAACACCGGCCTGGCGGGTTTCTCCTTCGCGGACAGCCAGGGCAAGTGGACCGGCCTCGACGTCGATCTCTGCAAGGCGATCGCGGCGGCCATGTTCGGCGACGCGGAGAAAGTGAAGTTCACGCCGACCACGGCGCAGCAGCGCTTCGTCGCCCTGCAGTCGGGCGAGGTCGACGTCATCACCCGCAACGCGACGCAGACCCTGCTGCGCGACACCTCGCTCGGCTTCAACATCGCCGGCGTCAACTTTTACGACGGCCAGGGCTTCATCGTGCCGGCCAAGAGCAACATCAAGAGCGCCAGGGAGCTGAACGGTGCCACGATCTGCGTGCAGCCCGGCACCACGACCGAGCTCAACCTCGCCGACTATTTCCGTACCAACAGGATGAGCTTCAAGCCGGTGCTGATCGAGAAGCTCGACGAGCTGCTGCAGGCCTATGCCTCCGGCCGCTGCGACGCCTACACGACCGACGCCTCGGGCCTCGCCGCGGTACGCGCCGGCCAGCTCGCCGGCAAGGGCGAGCACACGATCCTGCCCGAGCGCATCTCCAAGGAGCCGCTTGGCCCGATCGTCCGCCACGGCGACGACCAGTGGTTCGACCTCGTGAAGTGGACCCTGATGGGCATGATCGAGGCCGAGGAGATGGGCATCACGTCGAAGAACGTCGACGAGATGCTGAAGAGCGAGGATCCCGCGGTGAAGCGCTTCCTCGGCGTCACGCCGGGCTTCGGCAAGGCCGTCGGCGTCGACGAGAAGTGGATGTACAACGTCGTCAAGCAGGTCGGGAACTACGGCGAGAGCTACGACCGCAACGTCGGCCCGGCCACGCCGCTCAAGCTGGAGCGCGGCCAGAACGCGCTGTGGACGCAGGGCGGCCT
>CAYQAY010000027.1:0-61765 GCA_964415585.1 uncultured Reyranella sp. | reverse complement strand
CGGAGTTCTTGGTGGCGCCGGCGACGGCCAGCTCGGCCGCCTTGTCGAGGTCGGCATCCTCCATGACGATCAGCGGGTCGTTGCCGCCGAGTTCGAGGACGATGCGCTTGTAGCCCGCCTTGTCGGCGATGTACTTGCCGACGCGGACCGAGCCCGTGAAGGTGATCAGGTCGGCGCGCGGATCGGTGATCATCGCATCGCCGATGTCGTTCGGATTGCCGGTGATGACCGACAGCATCTCGGGCGGCAGGCCGGCCTCGTAGAGCGTGTCGGCCAGGAACAGCGCGGTGAGCGGCGTCAGCTCGGTGGGCTTCAGCACCACGCAGTTGTTGGTCGCGAAGGCCGGCGCCAGCTTGTGCGCCACCATGTTCAGCGGATGGTTGAACGGCGTGATCGCCGAGATGGCGTTCAACGGCTGGCGCAGGGTGAAGATCTTGCGGTTCTTGCCGTGCGGGGTGAGGTCGCAGGAGAAGGTCTGGCCGTCGTCCTGCAGGCAGAGCTGGCCGGCGAAGGTGAAGACGTCGTAGGCGCGGCCGACCTCGTAGAGCGAGTCCTTGAGGCAGAGGCCGCTCTCCAGCGTGATCAGGCGCGACAGCTCCTCCTTGCGCGCCACGAGAAGATCGGCGGTCTTGAGCAGGATCTGCTGGCGCTGGTAGCGCGTCAGCCTGGGCTTGTAGTCGTGCGCGATCCGGAAGGCCTCGGCCACCAGCTCGGGCGTGGCGCGCGGCACGGTGCCGACCAGCCGGTTGTCCCAGGGAAAGCGGACCTCGAGGCGGTTGCCGGTGTCGACCTTCTTGCCGGCGATGCGCAGGTGCTCGGTGCGCACCTCGCCGCGGATCATCGTGTCCATGTGTCAGGCCACCAGGTTGAGAGCGAGGTCGAAGGCGTCGAAGTTGCGCCAGCGGCGGGTGCCGGCCGGCGCGGTCATCTTGCGGTTGCAGATCAGCGGCACGCGCTGCTCGGAGATGCCGCCGTGGCTGCGCAGCGGCTCGGTGAGGCCCGAGAGATCATGGCGACTCGCGGACGTGCCCAGCACCTTGTGCCTGGTCGAGACGACCACGATGTCGCCCAGCCGCTCCGGCGGCAGCTCGAAACGCGCGGCGGCCTCCTGCTTGGTCAGCACCGCCTCGATGCCGTCCATGGCCTTCAGCTTCGCGATCTGTGGCGCGGGATCGGCGCAATAGACGACGGCGTAGGAGCCCAGCGCGCCATGATGCACCACGTAGGGATCGGTGATCGGCAGGATGACCTTTGCCTTGTCCTTGCCGACCCACTGGTCGAACAGGTCCTGGAGGTAGATCACGTCGGGCTGGCCGTCCTTCCCGAACTTCGCGTTCATGCCGTGGTCGGCGGTCAGCACGATGGTGCAGCCCATGGCGTCGAGCTTGGCCATGTAGCCGTCCATCATGGCGTAGAAGTCGTTGGCGACCGGCGTGCCGGGCGCGTGCTTGTGCTGGATGTAGTCGGTGGTCGAGAGATACATGATCTCCGGCCGGTCGCGCTCCATGAGCTTGACGCCGGCGGCGAACACGAACTCCGAGAGACCGGCGCTGTAGACGTCCGGCACAGGCATGCCGACCAGCGCATTGACGCCCTCGATGCCGTTCTCGGCCAGCGTCGCCTTGTCCGACTTCTCCGAGGAGAAGCTGCAGGCCTTGCCGGCCGCGAGCTCGAGGTCCTTGCCCAGCAGGCCGCGCAATTTGTCCTTGGCGGTGACCACGGCGATGCGGCAGCCGGCGCGCTGGAAGCTCGGGAACAGGGTCTCGACCCTGAGGAACTTCGGGTCGTTCATCATCACCTCTTTCCCGGTCTCGGGATCGAGGAAGTAGTTGCCGCTGATGCCGTGCACCGCGGGCGGACGGCCTGTGACGATCGAGAGGTTGTTGGGATTGGTGAAGGAGGGCACCACGCAGTCGGCGAGGAGGTTCGTGCCCTCCTTCATCACCCGGGCGAACCAGGGCGCGCGGCCCGCCTTGACCGTCTCCTCGATGTAGCCGGGCTCGGAGCCGTCGATGCAGACCACGACCGTCGGCCGTTTGGGCAGCTTGTAGGTCCGGCCGTTGACGGTCAGGTGATCGATCGTGCTGATCGTGTCCATGCTTTACTCCGCCGCCGTCTGTTCGCTCATGAGGGCCGGGCCGCCGTTGGTCACGCGCATCTCGTCGAGCACCTCGCGCACCGCGGCGAGGGCGCCCTTCATGTGCTCGGGGTAGAGCCTTCCGATGCAGCCCATGCGGAAGGAATCCGCCACGGTCAGCTTGCCGGGATAGATCACGTAGCCGCGGTCCTTCAGCCCGTCATAGAAGCGCTGGAAGACGAACTTGGGATCGGTCGGCATGTGGAAGGTGACGATGATCGGCGCCTGCAGGGCGTCCGGCAGCAGGGTCCGGAAGCCCATGGCGCGCATGCCGTCGATCAGCACCCTGGCGTTGTCGCGGTAGCGCTTGCCGCGGCCGGCGACGCCGCCTTCGGCGGCATGCTCCTCGATCGCCTTGCCCAGCGCCACGATGACGTGGATGGGCGGCGTGAAGCGGTACTGGCCGGTCCTGGCGAAGCCCTCGGCCTGGTCGAACAGGTCGAGCACCAGGGTGGTCGCGTTGCCCTTGCACCGGGCCAGCGCCTCCTTGCGGCAGACCACGAAGCCCAGGCCCGGCACGCCTTCGAGGCACTTGTTCGAGGAGGCGGCCAGCGCGTCGTAGGGAACCTTGCGGGCGTCGATCTCGATCGCACCGAACGCCGACATGGAGTCGACCAGCAGGCGGCGGCCGAGTTTTTTCACCAGGGCGGCGATCTCGCCGATCGGATTCAGGATGCCCGAGGTGGTCTCGCAGTGGACCGCGAAGACGTGGGTGATCGCCGGGTCGGCCGCGATCATCGCCTCGAGCCTGGCGAGATCCGGCGGCGTGTCCTCCGGCGTCTCGTAGGTGGCGACGCCCCGGCCCGCGATCTCGGCGATCTTCTTCGCGCGCTGCCCGTAGGCGCCGTTGATCACGACCAGCAGCTTGCCGGACTTCGGCACGAAGGAGGTGATCATCGCCTCGACGGCGAAGGTGCCGGAGCCCTGCACCGGCACGGTGACGTGGGTGGCCTCGGCGCCGGCGAGCTCGGCGATCTTCTCCAGCACCATCTTGTTGATGGCGATGAAGCCCTGATCGCGCGAGCCCCAGTCGTGCACCATGGCCTGCTTCACGCTGGCCGAGGTGGTGAGCGGGCCGGGCGTCAGCAGCAGCGGATCGCCGGTTTCGGACTGGGCAGGCTTCGACGTCATGTTTCCTTGGGGCATGGGCGGATGATCGGCTCGCGCTGTCTATCCGTCCACTATATAATCCAAATGTTATCTATAGGTTTCACGTATATGACGCCGACCCAGCTCCGCGCCTTCCATCTCGTCGCCGAGGCCGGCTCCTTCTCCGCCGCCGCCCGCGCCTCGGGCCTCAGCCAGCCCAACCTCTCGGGCCAGGTCACGGCGCTGGAGAAGAGCTACGGCGTGCGCCTGTTCGACCGGCGCGGCCGCACCGTCACGCCGACCGAGACCGGCCGCCAGCTCCACGGCGTCACGACCCGGCTGTTCGCCGTCCAGGACGAGGCACAGGCCCTGCTGCAGGGCGAGCGCGCGCTGACCCGCGGTCATCTGCGGATCGCCGCCGACTCCGCCCACCATGTGGTGCCGATCATGGCCGCCCTGAGGAAGCGCGCCGGCGGCCTCACCTTTGCACTCTCGATCGACAACTCGGCCGTCGTGCTGGAGCGCCTGCTGCGCCACGAGGCCGACGTCGCGGTGATGGCCAAGAGCATCTCCGATCCGCGCATGCATGCCGTCCGGCTGCGCACCGATCGGGTCGTGCTGTTCGTGCCGGCCGGTCATGCACTCGGCAAGCGCGGCCGCATGAAGCTCACCGACCTCGCGGGCCAAGAGCTGGTGCTGCGCGAGCGCGGCTCGATCACGCGCGAGGTGCTGGAACAGGCGATGGCCGCCGCCGATGTCAGGCCGGCCTCGATCGTCGAGGTGCAGACCCGCGAGGGCGTGCGCGAGGCGGTGGCGGCGGGCTTCGGCGTCGGCGCGGTGTTCGCCAGCGAGCTGGGCGAGGACCGCCGTTTCCGCCGCATCGCGATCTCCGACGGTGACCTTGCGGTGGCCGAATACGCGGTGTGCCTGCAGGAGCGCCGTCGTGTGGCGCTGGTGCGGGCGTTCATGGACGAGGCGACGAAGCTCGCAGCGTAACCAAACTTTCATAATCGTTCGGCGAGGCGTAGGGTTCCGCGATCATGCACGGCGTAGAGACCATCCTGAACGTGCTGGGCAGCGTCTGCCTGCTGCTCTGGGGCGTGCGCATGGTGCGCACCGGCCTCACGCGCGCGTTCGGCGCCACGCTGCGCCGCGCCATCGGCACCTGCTCGCGCAACCGCTTCACAGCCTTCGCGGGCGGCCTCGCCATCACCGGCGTGCTGCAGTCGAGCACCGCCACGGCGCTGCTGCTCTCCTCCTTCGCCGGCCGCGGCCTGATCCCGCTCTCGATCGCGCTCGCCGTCATGCTGGGCGCCGACGTGGGCACCACCATCGCGGCCCAGGTCCTGTCGTTCGACCTCGGCTGGGTCTCGCCGCTCCTGATCGGCGCCGGCGTCATCGCCTTCCTGTCGACCGCGTCCGACAAGCCGCGTCATCTCGGCCGCGTCGCCATCGGTCTCGGCCTGATGCTGCTGTCGCTCCGGCTGCTGGCGATCGCGACCGAGCCGCTGCGCAGCGCGCCGGCCTTCATGGCCGCGCTCGGCGGGCTGCAGGACGAGTACGTGATCGCCGCAGTGCTGGCGACGCTCGCCACCTGGTTCGTGCACTCGAGCCTGTCGGTCGTGCTGCTGATCATGTCGTTCGCCGCCGGCGGCCTGGTCGAGCCCAAGCTCGCTCTGGCGCTGGTGATCGGCGCCAACATCGGCGGCGCGCTGGCGCCCTACATGGCGCAGGCGGGCGCCGAGATCGAGGCGCGGCGCGTGCCGCTCGCAAACCTGATCACCCGCGGCATCGTGGGCGTGGCACTCCTGCCCTTCCTCGGACCCGTGCTGCAGGCGATGACCTGGCTCGACCCGTCGGCGGCGCGGCTCGCGGTCAACTTCCACACGGCGTTCAACGTCACGACGGCGATCCTCTTCCTGCCGCTGATCGACGTCGTCGCCTGGCTCTGCCGCCGCCTGCTGCCCGACAGGCCGGTGACCGACGATCCCGGAAAGCCGCGGCATCTCGACGCCAACGTGCTCGACTCGCCCGCCGAGGCGCTGGGCTGCGCCCTGCGCGAGACGCTGAACCTCGGCGACAAGGTCGCCGACATGCTGCGGCAGTCGATCGAGGTCTTCGCGGGCAACGACGCGAAGGCGGTGAAGGCGATCGAGGCCGCCGACGATTCGGTCGACCGGCTCTACGAGGCGATCAAGCTCTACCTCGTCCAGACCTCGCGCAACGAGCTCGGCGAGGAGGACGGCAGGCGCTACGTGGAGATCCTGACCTTCACGACCAACCTCGAGCATGTCGGCGACATCATCGACAAGAACCTGATGGAGCTGGCGGCCAAGAAGATCCGCAACCGCTACGCCTTCTCGGCCGAAGGCATGGCCGAGCTGCGCGCCATCCACGCGCAGGTGCTCGACAACCTTCGGCTGGCGCTGAACGTCTTCACGACGCGAGACATCACGCTGGCGCGCCGGCTGGTCGCCGAGAAGACTGCCATGCGCGAGGCCGAGGCGCGCGCCAACGACAGCCACTATGCCCGCCTGCGCGAGGGCCGGCCGGAGTCGATCGAGACCAGCTCGATCCACATGGACGTGATCCGCGACCTCAAGCGCATCAACGGCCATCTGACGACGGTGGCCTACCCGATCCTCGAGGCCGCCGGCGAGTTGGCCGAAAGCCGCCTCAAGACGGTCGATCAGCCCTTGATGCGCGCGCCGCTGGGATCGTAGGGCGCCTTCAGCGAGACCTTTGCCTTCAGCCGCGTTCCGGCCAGGTCGACCTCGAACCGGCCGGCCTCGAGCCAGGCAGCATCGATCGCCTGCCCGTCCTCGCGTCGCACGTAGCCCAAACCCACCGACGCGCCGACCGTGTGGCCGTAGGCTGCCGACGTGAGATCGCCGACCGGCCTGCCGTCGCGCAGCACCGCCTCGCCGCCCCACAGGAGCGGCTCGCGGTCCTCGAGCACGAGCGACACCAGCCGCCGCGTCAGCGGCTTGCTTCTGATCTCAACCAGCGCCTTGTGGCCGATGAAGCCGCCCGGCTTGTCGAGCTTCACCGCCCAGAAGAGGCCGGCCTGCATCGGGTTGTCGTCGGGCGTCAGCTCGCGGCCCCAGGCGCGATAGCCCTTCTCGATGCGCAGGCCCTCGATCGCATAGTAGCCCGCATCACGCAGACCGAATGCGGCGCCGGCCTCGTGCAGGACGTCGAACACCGTCGCGGCGAACTCGACCGGCACGTAGAGCTCCCAGCCGAGCTCGCCCATGTAGGTGCGTCGCGAGGCCAGCACCGTCGCGTAGCCGATGCCGACCTCGCGGATGGTCGCGAACGGAAAGGCCTCGTTGGAGAAATCGGCCTTGCTCACGGCCGTGAGGAGAGCGCGGCTGTTCGGCCCCATCACCGACAGGACCGTCCAGGCGCCGGTCACGTCGGTCAGGGTGAAGTGCAGGTCCTGCGGTACATGGCGGCCGATCCAGTCGGCGTCGCGTGTCACCTGCGAGGAGCCGGTGATCACCATGAATTTGTCGCGTGCGAGCCGGGCCAGCGTCAGGTCGCTCTCGTAGGTGCCGCGCTCGTTCAGCACGCCGGTATAGACCGTGCGGCCGACCGGCACGTCGATGTCGTTGGCGCAGAGAAGCTGCAGGCCCTTCACCGCATCGCGGCCCTGTACCAGGAATTTGCCGAACGAGGTCTCGTCGACCACCGACACCGTCTCGCGCGTCGCCTTGTGCTCGGCCGCGACGGCGTCGAACCACGCGCCGCGGCCCCAGCCGTACTGCATATCCGGCGTCTTGCCGGCGCCGGCGAACCAGTTGGGCCGGTCCCAGCCCATCTTGTTGCCGAACCAGGCGCCGCGCGCCTTGAGACGGTCGTAGAGCGGTGAGCGGCGGAACGGCCGGCCGCTTTCCTGCTCGCGCTGCGGCCACGGCATCTTGTAGTGCAGGCCGAGCGTCTCGGCGACGCGCGCCTTGAGCCAGGTGTCGTTGCCGTGGAAGTTGGCGAAGCGGCGGATGTCGACCGGCCAGAGATCGAGCGTCGGCTCGCCCGCGACGATCCATTCGGCGAGCGCCATGCCGGCGCCGCCCGAGCTCGCGATGCCCATGGAGTTGAAGCCCGCGCCGACGAAGAAGTTCTTCACCTGCGGCGCCTCGCCCATGATGTAGTTGAGGTCGGGCGTGAAGCACTCCGGCCCGTTCATGAAGGTCTTGATGCCGGTCTTCTCCAGCGACGGCACGCGGATCAGCGCGTTGTCCATCAGGATCTGGAACTGGTCCCAGTCGTCGGGCAGCATGCCGAACTCGAAATCGTCGGGAATGACGTCCTTGTTCCAGGGCTTGGCCTCGGGTTCGAAGCCGCCCATCAGCAGCCCGCCGACTTCCTCCTTGAAGTAGATGTAGCCGTCGGGATCGCGCATCACCGGCAGGTCGCGCGGCACGTTCTCCATCTTCTCGGTCACGATGTACATGTGCTCGCACGAATAGAGCGGCACCGTGACGCCGATCGTGCGCGCGAGCTGGCGCGTCCACTGGCCACCGCAATTGACGACGATCTCGGCCCTGATCGGGCCCTGGGTCGTCTGCACGCCTGTGACGCGCTTGCCGGTCGGGCTGTCCTCGGTGTCGATCGCGGTGACGCGCGTCTTCTCGAAGATGCGGACGCCGCCATTGCGCGCGCCCTTGGCCAGCGCCTGCGTGATGTCGGCAGGATTGGCCTTGCCGTCGCCGGGCAGCCACACGGCACCCACCAGATCGTCGGTGCGCATGATCGGATACTTCTCGCCTGCCTGCGCGGGCGTCAGCTCTTCGCAGACGACTCCCTGCGACAGAGCCATCGCGGCGTTGCGGCGGAGATAGGTCATGCGCTCCTCGGTGCGCGCAACCGACAGCGAACCGCATTGCTTCCAGCCTGTGGCCAGGCCGGTCTCCGCTTCGAGCCTGGCGTAAAGCTCGGTCGAGTAGCGGATGAGACGCGTCAGGTTCTGGAAGCCGCGCAACTGGCCGACGAGACCGGCAGCATGCCAGGTCGTGCCGCCGCTCAAGCGCCCCTGCTCCAGCAGGACCACGTCCTTCCAGCCGTGCTTGGTGAGGTGGTAGGCGGTCGAGCAGCCCATGATGCCGCCGCCGACGATGACGACACGCGCTTGGGTCGGGAAGTTGCCGGCCATCAGAGTCGCCCTGCCACCGCCGCTTCGTACATCTGGCGCATCTCCGGCACGCCCGCCTTCACCGGATTGCCGCCGGCCGTCGGATCGACCGCCGCCATTTCCGAGAACCTGTCGAGGTGCTCGCCCTTCACGCCGAGCTCGGCCAGCGTATGAGGGATCCCGACCTCGCGTCGGAGGTCGAGCGACCACTGCATGAAGCCGTCGAAAGTCGGCGTGCGCAGGTCGAGCCAGCGCGCGAGTCGCACGATCTTCTCCTCGATGGCCGGGCGGTTGAACTTCACCACATAGGGCATGGCCACGGCGTTGGTCAGGCCGTGGTGCGTGTCGAGTACGGCGCCCACCGGATGCGACAGCGAATGGATGGCGCCCAGCCCCTTCTGGAAGGCCGTCGAGCCCATCTGCGAAGCGGCCAGCATATGGCCGCGCGCATCGAGATCGCGGCCGTCCTTCACCGCGCGCGCCAGGTTCTCCTTCACCAGTCGCATGCCTTCGACGGCAATCCCCTCGGCATAGGGATGATAGCCCGGCGCACAGTAGGCCTCGAAGCAATGGATGAAGGCATCCATGCCCGTCCCGGCCGTGAGCCTGGCCGGCAGCCCGATAGTCAGCTCCGGATCGGCGATCACGATCTGCGGCATCATCTTGGGATGGAAGATCACCTTCTTGGTGTGGGTCTTCTCGTCGGTGATGACCGACGCACGGCCGGTCTCCGAACCGGTGCCGGCCGTCGTGGGCACCGCGATCGACGGATAGATGCCGGCCGGATTGGCGCGGGTCCACCAGTCGCCGACATCCTCGAAGTCCCACATCGGCCGCGTCTGGCCGGCCATGAAGGCGATCGCCTTGGCGGCATCCAGGCCCGAGCCACCACCCCAGCCGATCACGCCGTCATGCTTGCCGGCGCGCAACACGCGGATGCCGGCCTCGACGTTGGCGGCGACAGGGTTCGGCTTCACGTCACTGAACAGCGCCACCTCGATGCCCGACTTGCGCAGGTTCACCAGCACATCGGAGATCATCGGCAGCCTGGCGAGGCCGGGATCGGTCACGAGCAAGGGTCGCTTCAGTCCGACCGCCTTGCATGCGTCAGGCAGCTCCTTGATACGGCCGGCGCCGAAGCGGATCGAGGTCGGGTAGTTCCAGTTGCCGACGAGAGGCGTCACACCAGTTCCCATCACACCAGTTCCATGTAGCGGTCGAGCTCCCATTCCGTGATGGCCTTGCGGAACTCCCGCTCCTCCCACTCACGTGTTGCAGAATAGTGATCGACGAAGGCGTCGCCGAACAGGTCGCGCGCCGCCTTGGACGCCTTGAGCCGGCCCGCCGCCTCCATCAGCGTCCGCGGAAGCTGCGACTTCGCGGGGTGCTTCTTGTCGTAGGAGTTGCCCATGATCGGCTCGCCCGGATCGATACGGTTCTCGATGCCCCACAGGCCCGACCCGACTGCAGCGGCAAGCGCGAGGTAGGGGTTGGCGTCGGCAGCGGCGACGCGATACTCGACACGAGTCGACTTGGCCGAGCCCGGGATGACGCGGAGCGACGTGGTACGGTTCTCGACGCCCCAGCTCGACACGGTCGGCGCCCAGAAGCCCGGGATCAGTCGGCGGTAGGAGTTCACGTTCGCGGCCACCATTCCCAGCAACTCGGGCATCAGCGCCACCTGCCCGCCGACGAACTGGCGCATGGTCTTGCTCATGCGGTGCGGCGCCTTCTCGTCGAAGAACACCGGCTTGCCTCCCTTCCACAGCGACATGTGCATGTGGCCGCCGCAGCCGGGCCAGTCCTTCGACCACTTGGCCATGAAGGTAGCCAACCAGCCCCGCTTCTGCGCCAGGACCTTGGTGTAGAGTTTGAAGAGGGCCGCCTTGTCCGAAGCCGGCAGCGCATCGTCGACCCGCAGCGCCGCCTCGAGCACGCCGGCACCGGTCTCGGTGTGCAGGCCCTCGATGCCCATGTCCATCGCTTCGCACATGGCGAGCAGGTCGCGATACCAGTCGCTGAGGACCGAATTGCGCAGCATCGAGTACCCGAAGAAGCCCGGCGAAATCGGCTTCAGGTTCCGGTAGCCTTTCTCGCGGATCGACTCGGGCGTCTCGGCGAAGACGAAGAATTCGTACTCGAAGCCGACCTTGACCTCGAAGCCGAGCCTGGCCGCTCGCGCCAGCACGCGCTGAAGGATACCGCGCGGGCAGATGTCGGCCGCCTTGTCGACGAATTCGCAGAGGAACATCAGGTTGCCCGGCTCGGTCGCGATCTCGCGGCAGGTCTCGGGCAGGATACGGACGTTGGCGTCGGGATAGCCGGTGTGCCAGCCGGTGTAGGTGACGTTGTCGTAGAGCTGGTCGTTCATGTCCCAGCCCAGCACGACGTCGCAGAAGCCGAAACCGCCCTCGAGGGCGGAATGGAACTTGTCGATGTGGATGTACTTGCCGCGCAGGATGCCGTCGATGTCGTGTACGCCCACCTTCACGTGCGTTAGGCCGCGTTCCTTGACGATCCTGCGCGCATCGGCCGCCGTCTTGACCTGGCGCGGTTCCATTCAATCCCCCGGAGAAATCCAAGGTCGGAGTTTGGCAGAGCCTGATCTATCTCGACAGGATGAAATCGACAGGCCAGGTCACTAACTTGGGGAAGACGGTCAGGATCGCCGTAAATGCCATCATGATCAGGAAGAACGGGATCACCTTCCAGGCAACGTAGCTCTGGGAATCGCCGGTGATGTTCTGGATCACGAACAGGTTGAACGCGACCGGCGGGCTGATCTGCGCCATCTCGATGGTCAGGATCAGGAAGATGCCGAACCAGAGCTTGTCGAAGCCCGCCGCCAGCACGACCGGCAGCACGATCGGCAGCGTGAGCACGATCATGGAGAAGCCCTCCAGCACCGTGCCCAGCAGGATGTAGAAGAGCATCAGGAACATGATCAGCACGAACGGCGACAGGTTCCACGAGGTGATCTCGGCCGAGACGAACTGCGGCACCCGGAGGTTGGCCAGCACGGTGCCGACGACGAAGGCGCCGAGCACGATCATGCCGATCATGCACGTCGTCTGGACCGCCCCCAGCATCGCGTCGCGCAGGCCCTTCCAGGTCAGGGTCTTCTGGATGGCCGCCACCACGAGCGCGCCCAACACGCCGATCGCCGACGCTTCCGAAGGACTAGCGATGCCGGCGTACATGGTGCCGAGCACAGTCAGGATCAGGAAGGCGACCGGCCCCAGCTCGAGCAGGCTGCGGAAACGGTCGTTCCATGTCCAGGCAGAGCGGTCGTCGGCCGGCAGGAGCCTGGGATCGAGCAGCGTCCGCAGCCCCATGTAACCCATGAAGCAGGCGGCCAGCGCGAAGCCTGGCAGGAAGCCCGCCGTGAAGAGCCGCAGCAGCGACTCCTCGGCCAACACCGCGTAGATGATCATCGGGATCGACGGCGGGATCAGGAAACCGAGCGTGCCGGCCCCGGCCAAGCTGCCGACGGCCAATCCCTTGTCGTAACCGCGGCGCAGAAGCTCGGTCAACGTGATGCGGCCCACCACCTGCGTCGTGGCCGCGGACGAGCCCGAGATCGCCGCGAACATCGAGCAGCCGATCACCGTCGTGTGGAACAGGCGGCCCGGCAGGAAGCTCATCCATGGCGCGATGCCGGAGAACAGTGACTGCGACAGCCGCGTGCGGAACAGCAGCTCGCCCATCAGGATGAAGAGCGGCAACGAGACGATGTCCGACGAGGTGAGGACGTTGAAGGTCCAGGCACCGATCAGCTTGACGGTCGGCCGCGTGGTGAACATCTCAAGCAACCCAACGCCGACGGCGAGCAGCGCGGGGCCGATCCAGATCCCGACACACAGCGTCGCCGTCATCAGCACCAGCAGCCAGGTCAGGATCGCGCTCATGCGCTACTCGATGTCCTGGCCGATGCGCAGCCGCTGGTCCTCACCTGGCTCGCCCCGCAACAGGCGTGCCAGTCGCGCCATCATCTGCAGGGCGAACAACGCGGCACCGAAGAACATCGGAAACTGCGGAATCCAGCGCAGCAGTTCGCTCCTCTCCGGCGAACGCGACTCGCGGACATAGGAAAACCAGGTGAGTTCGCCCAGCGCGTAGGCGAGATAGGCGGCGATGACGACGCCGCAGGCGGTCGAGAACAGGTCGAAGAACCGGGACACCGGCTTCGGCACGTTCTCGAGTAGTACGTTGACGCGGATCTGGGCACCGGCGCGTAGCGCGTAGCCGGCACCGAGCAGGAACGCGCCGCCCATGAGATAAGCGCTGAACTCCCAGGCGAAGTAGAGGCTGACGTTCAGCAGGTTGCGCGCCGCAACCTCGGCCACGATCAGGCCGAGGATGGAAGCGATGCAGAATGCCGACGCCCAGGCCCCCCATACGGAGAGCTCGTCGACGGCATCCAGGACGGACCCGACCGGGTCGCGCACGGAGTCGACTGTCCGCTAGGAGCGGCCGAGGTCCTTCTTGTACTTGGCGATGATCTCGACGCTCACCGGCCCGGCGCGGTCGGTGAAGGCTTTCTCGAGACCGACCGTCTTCTCGCGCATCTCCTTCAGCATCGCCGGCGGCACCTCGATCATCTCCATGCCGCCCTCGGTGAGACGCTTGGCGCTCGCCGTGTCGGCATCGACCGAGACCTTCCAGAACTCCGGCTCGAGCTTGGCCGCGAGATCGGTGATGATCTTCTGGTTGGCCGGAGAGATCTTCTTCCAGGTGTCGTTGTTGATCGTGACGATCTGGCTGCTCCAGACGTGATTGGTCCTGTAGAAATACTTCAGGAATTCCCAGAACTTGCCGTCGACGCCGGACACCGAGGAAGTCGTGACGCCGACCACCGCACCGGACGCCAGCGCCGGCACCGTCTCTCCCCAAGGAATCTGCACGGCCGACATGCCGAGCGCGTTCACCATGTCGCCCGCCTGGCGATCGGGAACGCGGATCTTCAGCCCCTTGAGGCCGTCGAGCTTGTCGGTCTTCACCTTGGTGTGGATGTACTGCGTGGGCCACGGCACGGTGTAGAGGATGGTCTGGTTGAACCGAGTCGCGATCTTGTCGAACTCGGGCCTCGCGTATTTCTGCAGTACCTTGAGTTCGTCGGCATTGCCGACCAGGAACGGCACGCCCTCGATGCCGAGCAGCGGTGCATCGCCCACCTGCTGGATGTTCAGGATATCGGCCATCGGGACGAGGCCGTCGCGCACTGCGTTGAGCTGTTCGGGCCCCTTGTAGCCCAGAGAACCGCCGGAATGGACCGTGATCACCACGCCATTGTTGGTCGCCTTTGCCACTTCCTCGGCGAACTGCTTGGCGTTCTTGGTGTGGAAATTACCGTCCGGCCAGACCGTGGCGAGGTCGAGCTTCATGCCCGCCTGCGCGTTGACGATCGCCGGCGCGAACATGGCTGCGCCCGCGCCTACCTTCAGAGCCGTTCTGCGTCCCAGCTTCATCGAAGCCCCCATCGTTAGGATTGACTACCCTTCCCCGTACCCGAGCCGCGCACCTCTGCTGCCTTACTCGGCAGCTCGCAGCGGCTTGAACTCATAGACTTTCTCGGCCGTCTCCTCGGAGATCAGCCCGTCGGCAAGATCGTTGGCGACCTGCGTGCGATCGCGCTCCGCGGGCGCACCTATGCCGCCACCGCCCGGCGTCATGACGACGAGCCGGTCGCCCGGCGGGATGAGCTGGAAACCCTTGCCCCTGAGCGTTCGGCCCGACTTGAGCGCGACGACCCCCGCCTCGCCGTCGCCGCCGCCATCGCGACCGCGCGCCGGATAGTCGATCCGGTCGAAGGCTGCGAGCAGGTCGAACGGCTCCGAAATGCCGCTTTCGATCTCCATGATCTGGCCGAGGCCCCCGCGCGAGCGGCCGGCACCGCCCGAATCCGGACGGAACTCCTTGCGCCAGAAGATGAGAGGCGTCTGCGTCTCGGCGATCTCGACCGGCGTGCCGCGCACGCCGCTTGGATAGGCCGTGGCCGAGAGCCCGTCCTTGTCCGGACGCGCGCCGGTGCCGCCGTTCGACGTGATGGCCATGCCGAAGCCGTAGTTGCCACCCTCGCCGCCCGCCACATGGCCACGGACATTGATGTTCCAGAGGCACGAGGTGCCTTCGGCCGGCACGCGATCGGGAATGATCTGTCGCAAACAGCCGAAGACGACATCCGGCAGCATCTGGCCGATGACATGGCGCGAGGCGACGGCGGTCGGCTTGGGGGCGTTCAGGATGGCGCCGGCGGGCGCCGACACCGTCAAGGGCTCGAGCGATCCGGCATTGTTGGGAATGTGGGTCGCCACCACGCACCCCAGCCCGAACACGGTGTAGGCCGTGGTGTAGGCATGCGGCACGTTGATGCCGCGCTTCGAGACGCCGCTGGTGCCGGTGTAGTCGACATGAATGCCGTTGTCGGAGACGGTGAGTGCCGCCCTGAGTGTCACCGGCTCGTCGTAGCCGTCGACCGTCATGCTGTTGTGCCAGGTGCCCTTGGGCAGCTTGGCGATCTCGGCCAGAACCGCTTCCTTCGAGCGCGCGATGATGTGGTCGCCGAGCTGATCGAGCGAATCGATGCCGAACTCGTCCAGCATCTCGACGAGTCGGCGGGCACCGACGTCGTTGCAGCCGGCCAGCGAATAGACATCGCCCTCGGTGTCGACCGGTTGACGCGTGTTGGCGCGGATCATCGCCATCAGCGTCTCGTTCACCTTGCCCCGGTCGAACAGTTTCAGCATCGGGATGTAGAGGCCCTCCATGAAGACATCGGTGCCATCGGGGCCGAAGCCGATACCGCCGATGTCCATGAGATGGCTGGTGCAAGAGAACAGCGCGACCAGTTTGCCGTTGTGGAAGCACGGCGTGGTGATGACGAAGTCGTTGAGGTGACCGGTGCCCATCCAGGGGTCGTTGGTGATGTAGGCATCGCCCGGCCTCATGGTGTCGACCGGGAAGTAGCGCAGGAAGTGCTTCACCGACTCGGCCATGGAATTCACGTGGCCCGGCGTTCCGGTGATGGCCTGGGCCAGCATGCGCCCTTCCAGATCGAAGATGCCGGCCGAGAGGTCGCCCGCTTCGCGCACGATCGGGCTGAAGGCGGTGCGCATCAGGGTCTGCGCCTGCTCCTCGACCACCGCGATCAGGCGGTTCCACATGATCTGCAGGTCGATCAGGCCGACGCTGTTGGACTGGCTCATGGACTGTTCCTCACGCGCCCTTGCGGTCCATCACGATACAGCCGGACGCGTCGATATGCGCGGCAAAACTGGCCGAAATGTAGGTCGACGTCTCGTCCTCGGCGACGATTGCAGGCCCTGCGAAGGCGCTGCCGGGCGGCAGGCTCTCGCGGCGATAGACCGGCACATCGGTTGTCTTGCCGCTGCGACCGTCGAAAACCGGCCGCCGGCCGACCGCCTCGGGTGCCGGCGCGGCCCCTGCCTGGCCCTGCACAGTGGGCCGCTTGGCCTCGGTCGAGACCTGGACCGACCAGCTCAGGATCTCGATCGCGGCGTTGGGGATGTGGCGCTCGAACAGCACGGCGTAGTCGCGCTCGTAGGCCTCGCGCAGCGCACCGGCGTCGGCCGCCGTCAGCGGCCGCTGCGGCAGGGTCACCATGATCTCGTGGCCCTGGCCGACATAGCGCATGAACGCGACCCGCCGCTCGAACGTCGGCATCCCCCGGGCGCCCGGTACGACCAGAGCCGTCGCCTCCTGGCTCATCTCGCCCAGCAAGGCGGTCGCCGCGGCGGCGTCGAATTTCTCCAGACGCATGTAGCGGCTGCGCACCAGTTCGTAGGAGACCGGCGCCGCGAGAAAGCCCACGGCCGACCCGACTCCGGCGTTGGGCGGCACGATCACGCGCCGCACGCCGATCTTCTCGGCCACGCGCGCAGCATGCAGCGGTGCGGCACCGCCGAAAGCCACCAGCGTGTACTGGTTGACGACTGAGCCGCGTTCGACAGCGTGTACGCGGGCGGCGCTCGCCATGTTCTCCGACACCATCTCGTAGACGGCATAGGCACCCATCTCGACCGACAGGCCGATCCCCTCGGCGACGTCGCGCTCCAGCGCGCCGCGCGCCGCCTCGACATCGAGGGCGATCGAGCCGCCTGCGAAATGCGCCGGATCGATCGTGCCCAGCACGACGTTGGCGTCGGTGACCGCGGGATGCCGGCCGCCACGGCCGTAGCAGGCCGGCCCCGGCTCCGCCCCGGCGCTCTCGGGTCCGACCGCCACGCGCTTCAGTGCATCGAGACGGGCGATCGAACCGCCGCCCGCACCGATCTCGACCATCTCGATGACGGGGATGCGCACGGGCAGGCCGGAGCCCTTGAGGAAGCGCGCCGCACGGTCGACCTCGAACACGCGCGCGGTGTGGGGCTGAAAGTCGTCGATCAGGCAGATCTTGGCCGTGGTGCCACCCATGTCGTAGCTGAGGGCACGCTTCTCGCCGGCACGCGCCGCCACCTGCGCAGCGAAGATCGCGCCGCCTGCCGGACCGGACTCGACCAGCCGCACAGGGAAGCGCCGCGCCGTCTCGATGGCGGTGAGGCCACCGCCAGACGTCACCAGATAGATCGTGCCCTTGAACTGCTCCCTGGCCAGCGCCGCCTGCATGCGCGCGAGGTAGGAATCCATCAGCGGCTGCACGTAGGCGTTGGCGACGGCCGTTGACGTGCGCTCATACTCGCGCACCTCGGGGCAGACCTCGCTCGACAGCGTCACCCAGAGATCGGGCAGCTCAGCCTCGAGGATCTCGCACACCCTCCGTTCGTGCGCCTGATTGACGTAGGAATGCATGAAGGCCACGGCGACGCTCTCTATGCCGTCCGCCTTGAGCTTCTTCGCCAGCGCCGCTACCGCGCTCTCGTCGAGGGCGAGACGCACCTTGCCGTGGACGTCGATGCGTTCCGGCACCGTGAAACGCCGCGAGCGCGGCACCAGCGGCCGCGGCTTCTCGATGGTGAGGTCGTACTGGTCGTAGCGGCTCTCGTTGGCGATATCGAGCACATCGCGGAAGCCCTCGGTGGCGACCAGTGCCGTGCGGGCGCCGCGCCGCTCGATGACGGCGTTGGTGGCGAGCGTCGTGCCATGCACGAACACTGCGACGTCGCCGAAGCCCTTGCCGGCGTCCTCCAGGATCAGGCGGACACCGTCGAGCACCGCCTCCTCCGGCCGCTGTGGCGTCGTCAGCAGCTTGCGCGTGAGGCGCCGCTCGCCTTCTTCGAGCACCACATCCGTGAACGTGCCGCCGATGTCGACGGCTATGCGCAAGTCGCTGACCACGTCGAAAAAGACCCCCCGTACCGCAAGGCGGCGCGACCGTAGACCGGGCTCCCTCGCGTTGCAATTCGCAGGCCAGCCCGCCTATGGTCACGGCGTGACGGCCGCGGCTACGACGCTCCGATCGCAGGTTTTCGCCATCCTGCGCCCCAACGACCCTGGCCCCGCCGCACGGCGCTGGCGGACGATCCATCTGGTCGTGCTGTTCGTCGGCCTGCTGGCCGTGATCCTGCTCTCGGTCGACGAGCTTCCCGGGGGCCGCAAGTTCCTGTTGCGTGGCGCGATCTGGGGGGTCACTGCGTTCTTTCTCGTCGAGTATATCGTGCGGCTGTGGATCGCGCCGGAGATTCCGCAATTCGACGAGCTCTCGCCGACCCGTGCGCGACTGCGTTGGGCGTGCACGGTGCCGGGGCTGATCGGCCTGCTCGCCGTCCTGCCCGCCGCAATGATGGCCGGCGGCTACGCCATCACCGGTGCTGACACCGCATCCGTCTTTTGCATCCTCTGGATCATGAAGCTCGGCCTGCACGCACCGGCCTTCGGAACGCTGGTCCGCGTCATTTCCAACGAGCGCGCGCCGATCACCAGCGTGCTGATCGTGTTCGCGATCCTGCTGATGTCGGCCGCGACCGCCGCCCACATGCTGGAACGCGAGGCCCAGCCCAAGGCTTTTGCCAGCCTGCCCGACGCGATGTGGTGGGCGGTCGTGACGCTGACCACGACGGGCTACGGCGACGTGGTGCCGGTGACGCCGGGCGGACGCATCGTCGGCTCCCTGCTGATGATCAGCGGCATCGCGGTGCTGGCCCTGATGACCGGCGTGCTGGCGACGGGCTTTGCGCAGGAGGAGCGCCGCCGCGAGTATCTGCGCGTCTGGGATCAGGTCAGCCGGGTGCCGATCTTCGCCTCGCTGGGCGTGGTCACGCTGTCGGAGATCGTCGGCAAGCTGCGAACCCGCTACTATCCGGCGCGGGTGACCGTGCTGCGTCGCGGCGATCCGGGCGACTCCATGTTCTTCATCTCCAACGGCGAATGCGAGGTCCGCCTGCCGAACGGTGCCGCCATCCGCCTGTCGGACGGCGCTTTCTTCGGCGAGATGGCACTGCTCGACCGCCAGCCGCGCACCGCGTCGGTCGCGACGACCAGGCCCACGACCGTGCTGGTTCTCTATGCCAGCGACTTCTACGAGATCGCTTCGCACATTCCCGCGCTCGCCGAGGCGGTCGAGAAGGAGGCGAAGCGGCGTCGTGACGAAAACCTCGAGCGTCAATCGGGTGGCAGCAGGCAATGATCGAAACGGATCTTCTGGTCGTGGGCTCCGGCGCGGCCGGCTTCTCCGCCGCCCTGACCGCATCGCACGCCGGCTTGAACGTCTTGATGGTCGAGAAGGAACCGCAGTTCGGCGGCACCACGGCTTATTCGGCCGGCGTCATCTGGATCCCCGGCAACCGCCACGGCAGCGCGCTCGGCATCCCGGACTCCAAGGAAGATGCCCTCACCTACCTCAAGCACGAGGCGGGCAACCGGCTGAACCTCGAATTGGCCAATGCCTTCCTCGACAACTGCAATCCCGCGGTCGAGTTCATCGAGAGCAACACCTACGTCCGCTACGAGGCGGTTCCGATTTGGGCGGACTACCATCCCACCAAGCCCGGCGCCGCACAGGGTGGCCGCTCGCTGCTGCCGTTGCCGTTCGACGGCCGTCGGCTCGGTAAGAGGTTCGCCGAGTTGCGCGCGCCGCTGCGCACGATGATGGCGTTCGGCGGGATGATGCTCGGGCGCAACGACCTGCCACACGTCTTCCGCATGACGCGGTCGGCCAAGTCGGCGTTGCACGTCGCCGGCATGACCCTGCGCTACGCCTACGATCGCCTCGACCACGCGCGCGGCACGCGCCTCACCAACGGAAACGCTCTGATCGCCGCCCTTGCTCTGTCGGCGCAGGAGCGCGGTATCGATCTCTGGCTGGAGAGCCCGGTGGTCGAGTTGGTCCAGCGCGACGACGCGGTAGTCGGTGCGATCGTGCAGCGCGACGGCGGGCGCCAGGAGGTTCGTGCACGGCGCGGCGTGGTGCTGGCCTGCGGCGGCTTTCCGGCCGACGACGCGCTGAAGGGTCGCTACTATGGGCATGTGCGCGACGGCCACCAGCATCGTTCCGCACCGCCTCCGGGAAACCGCGGCGACGGCATTCGGCTGGGGCAGTCGGCTGGCGGGGCGATGGCGGAGGATGTCGCCTACCCCGCAGCCTGGGTGCCGGTTTCACTGGTGCCGCAGCCCGACGGTTCGACTCTGCCATTCCCGCACTTCTACGAACGCGGCAAGCCCGGCTATATCGCCGTCGATGCGAGCGCTCGGCGCTTCGCCAACGAGTCGGCCTCTTACCACGACTTCGTGCCGGCGATGGTCGAGGCATGCCGGGGGAGTTCGGAGACGAGCTGCTGGCTGCTGTGCGACCACCGCGCCATCCGGCGCTACGGCATGGGGGCTATCGGCCCGGCGCCGCTTCCGCTCGGGCCGCACCTCAGGAGCGGCTACCTCGTGAAGGCCTCAAGCTGGCCCGAACTCGCCGCCGCGATCGGTCTCGATGCCGGAACGCTCCAGGCGACGATCCAGAGATTCAACGCCAATGCAGCGCACGGCGAAGACCCCGACTTCGGGAAGGGCACGGACGCCTATCACCGCTTCAACGGCGATCCGACACACAAGCCCAACCCCTGCCTCGCGCCCCTGGAGCAGGCCCCATTCTACGCCATGAGGATGATCCCGGGAGACATCGGGACCTTCCTGGGTCTGCGAGTCGATGGCCATGCGCGGGTTCTCGACCAGGCCGGCAAGCCGATCCAGGGGCTTTATGCCGCCGGCAACGACATGACCAGCGTCATGGGCGGTACCTATCCCGGGGCGGGCATCACCATTGGCCCCGCCCTCACCTTCGGCTATATCGCGGCCCGTCACGCGGCGTCCGCCGTCCGCTAGCCCCCCAGCAACCAAGGCTGCAGCCATGTCGCTCATCACGCCCGTCATCCTCGTCGGAGGCTCCGGCAAGCGCCTGTGGCCTCTGTCGCGCGAGAGCATGCCCAAGCAGTTCGTCCCCTTGCTGGGCAAGCAGTCGACCTTCCAGCAGACCTTGGTTCGCGTCGCCGACCGCGGCCTGTTCGGCCGCCCCGTGATCGCCACCAACGACGCCTACCGATTCATGGCCGAGCAGCAGGCCAAGGACATCGGCATCGAGATCGATATCCTGGTCGAGCCGTCGCGCCGCGATTCCGGTCCGGCCATGGCGGCGGCGGCGGCCTACACGCGCGGCCTCGGCGCCAAGGCCGTGCTGGCGCTCGCCTCCGACCATCTCGTGATCGGCTCCGAGGAGTTCCTCGCCGGCTGCCGCGACGGCCTCAATGCCGTGCACCAGGGCGGCATCGTCACCTTCGGCATCCCGCCGACGGAACCCAAGACGGACTATGGTTACATCCGGCCGGGCAGCGAGCACATCGGGCCTGTCATGAAGGTCGAGGCCTTCGTCGAGAAGCCCAACGCCCAGACGGCATTGCGCTACATCGCCGAAGGGCTGCTGTGGAACAGCGGCAACTTCCTGTTCCCGCCCGACCTGCTTCTCTCCGAGATGAAGCGCTTCGAACCCGAGATGGCTGCCGCCGCCGAAGAGGCCGTGGCCAAGGCGAAGAAGACCGGCTCCACCGTGTTCCTGGATGGCGACGCCTTCGCCAAGGCTCCGGCCAAGTCGATCGACTACGCCGTCATGGAGCGCACCGACAAGTGCTGGGTGGTGCCGGCCAGGTTCCGATGGTCCGACCTCGGGACCTGGGATGCGCTGCTCGATGTCGGCAACGCCGACAGCGCGGGCAACGTCACCGAGGGCCCGGTCGAGATCGACCATGTCCGCAATTCCTACATCCGCTCCGACGGCCCGCTTACGGCCGTAATCGGCGTCGAGGAGGTCGTGGTCGTGGCCATGAACGACGCGGTTCTCGTCGGCCACCGCGACAACCTTCCGCGCCTGAAGGACGTCGTGCAGCGCATGTCCGACGGCAAGCACCGCGCGGCGACCGAGCATGCCGTGATCCATCGGCCGTGGGGCAGCTACCAGGACATCGATCGCGGCGAGCGCTTCCGCGCCAAACGCCTGACGGTGAAGCCCGGCGCCAAGCTCAGCCTGCAGAGCCACAATCGTCGGGCCGAGCACTGGGTGGTCGTAAAGGGCGTCGCCGAGGTGACGCTCGACGGCAAGATCATGACCTTGCACGAGAACGAGTCGACCTACATCCCGATCGGCGGCATCCACCGCCTCGCCAACCCGGGCAAGGAGCTGCTCGAGGTGGTCGAGGTCCAGACCGGCGATTATGTCGAGGAAGACGACATCGTCCGCTACGAAGACATCTACGCCCGCGTCTGACCGTGCTGTTCGGCGCGCACCACGAATGGGGCAAGCTTCGTGAAGCGGTGATCGGCATCTCGCCGGCCGAGGATTTCGTCGTTTTCCACGAGCAGTCGGTCCGATGGATGCCGCCAGATGTCGACGACTTCTGCCGCGCAAACGCCGGGCGCCGACTAATCGACATCGACCCCGATTGGGCACTTCGCTGCCAGCGTCAAGTCGACGCGCTTGCCGAACTTGTGGCACGCGAAGGCGTGACCGTGCATCGCCCGCAGCGGCTCAGCGGGGCGGAGCGCACGTTTCTGGCGCCCAATGGCGAGGGCCTGCAGCTCTTTCCGCGAGACGCCATGATTGTCGTCGGCGAGCACGCGATCGACGCGTCGCTGCGCTTGATCTGCCGGCAGCGTGAACGCTACGGCCTGCGCTCATCCATCCAGAAGATCGTGCAGCGCGGGGCACGTTGGTCGACCGTGCCCCTGGGATCGCCGAACTGCGCCGACGGCCCGTTCCTCGAAGGCGGCGATACCCTTCTCAACGGCTACGAGGTCTATGTCGGCATCTCGGGCTGCGCTTCCGACCTCGCCGGCGCCGACTGGCTTCAGGCATTGTTGGGGGCCAAGTACCGAGTGATTCCAGTGGCCATGAAGTCGAGTGTCCTGCATCTCGATTGCGCAATGGCTCTGATCAAGCCCGGTCTGTTGGTCTACTGTCCGCAGAAGCTGATCGATGGACTGCCGACGTCGCTGAGAAGCTGGGACAAGATCGAGGTCTCGATCGACGAGGCCAATCTCCTGGCGACGAACGGATTGGTTCTCGAGGAAGGCCGCGTCGTCATGGATGCCGACAACAAGCGGGTTATCGGCGAGTTGCGGACCCGCGACATCGACGTCATTCCCTTGCCGTTCGATGGCCCGATAAAGGTCGGCGGAAGCATGCGCTGCGCGCATCACCCACTCCTTCGCGAGAGCACCCTGTCCTAGACGCCCTTCTTCGGCGTGCGGTCAAACACGACCGGCTTGGGTTTGCTGAAGGCCTTCCTGACGTGGACGCCGAGCGAGCGAACGACTGTCGCGATCTGGCCGCCCACGAAGCGCAGGAGCACGCCGCCGAACTCGAGTGGTGGGATTTCGCCGCCACGGATGAAGTTGTGGCCGGCGCGGAGGAACGTCGCGGCGCAGAATACTACCCAGGCGACTGTGATGGTGAACAGGGTCAGCAGCAGCGGGATCAGCGAGGGCGCCAGCAGCGCCGCCAGCAGGCCCGACACGACGCCGATCAACAGAACCGGCTGATTGAGCGACATGCAAAGATGGAGCAACGCAGCGCCTTTCGACGCCCAGGTGATCGACCGGCTCTTCAGTATCTCCGGGAACATGCGCATGGAGACGTGGCGGAAACCGTCCTGCCAGCGCTGCTGCTGGCGCAGCCAGGTCGCGGTGTCGGCCGGCAGCTCACCCGGCACCCCGACGCTGGTCAGGAACAGCGCCCGCCAGCCCTTCACCCAGCCGCGATAGGTGAGGTCGAGATCCTCGGTGACCGTGTCGCCCTTCCAGCCCCCGCCAGCGTCGATCGCCGCACGCTGCCAGATGCCACAGGTACCGTTGAACGGCAGCGGATGGCCGGCCCAGCAGCGCGTCGCCTGCTCGATGCCGAGGTGGGCGTCGAGCGTCACCATCTGCATCTCGGTGAGCGCGTTCTCGTGCGGATTGAGGAAGTCGAAGCGGGCCTGCACGAAGGCGAGGTTTGGTTCAGCGAAAAACGGTCGCATGCAGACGCGCAGGAAGTCGGGCGACGGCACGTAGTCGACGTCGAAGATCGCAAAGAAATCGTGCGGCGTCTTCTGCATGGCCTCGTGCAGCGCCCCGCCCTTGTAGCCCGATCGGTCGGTGCGCTGCAGGGCCACGACGTCGAAGCCCTTCGCCCTGAGCTCGGCGGCGACCTGGCGAACCATTTCGGCCGTCTCGTCGGTGCTGTCATCGAGGAGCTGGACATGCAGCTTGTCACGCGGCCAGTCGAGGGCTGCGGCGGACTCGGCCCCGCGCCGCACCACCGGCCCCTCGTTGAAGGACGGAACCTGGACCACGACGTGCGGCAGGTCGGCATCGGCAGGCAGCGGCGTCGAAAGCAGCGCTTCCTCGCGTCGCAGCCCGGCGTCCTTCAGCCGGTGATGCAGCATCACCATGTAGAGCAGGCTGCCGACGAAGGCGGCGAGCAGAACGCAGCAGACCGCGAATACGGCAGCGAAGAAAAGAGCGAGGGTCGCGAGGATGGCCATCGGTCGCTCAGCTACCCGTCTTGGGCGTGCGATTGAACTCCGTCTTCTTGCCGAAGCCCGCGGCCACGATCGCGCTCGCGTTGGCGACCGCGAGATAGACGATCAGCACCGGCACGCTGGCGGCCGTGACCAGGTAACGCACCACATCGCCGCGCCGCAACCTGCGATAGGCGCCCCAGGTCATACCGAAGAGTACGGCCAGCATCGCAATCAACCACAGCCACAGGCCGAAGCGGAAAAGACCCAGCAGCCGGCCATGCCCCACGATCGACACGATCAGCGCCAGCACGCCGACAACCAGCAGCGGGAAGATGAGCTGCTGGCCGAGCGCGACCGTGGTGGTCAGTTTGGCCTCGGTCGACCACGCCGAGCTCCAGATCGGACCGAGAAGCTTGCGGGCGACCTGGACGAAGCCCCTCGACCAGCGGCTCTGCTGCGCACCGAAATCCTCGACCTTCTGCGGGAGTTCCCCGACCACGTGCGGCTCCATCAGGAACACGCCGGTCCAGCCGTCGAGATAGGTCCGCAGCACAAGGTCGAGATCCTCCGACAGCGTATCGTGCGACCAGCCGCCAGCCCGCTCGACCGCCGCGCGCCGCCAGACACCGCCCGTGCCATTGAACTGGAACGGCACGCCGCGACGCGCCCTCACGTCCTGTTCGACCGCGAAGTGCGCGTCCTGCATCAGGCGCTGGGCACGCGTCAACCAGTTGGCTTCGCCGTTGCCCCATTCGATCCGCGTCTGCACGAAGGCAGCGCGCGGCTCCGCGAGCATCGCCGCCATTGTCTGCCTCAACCAACCGGGCGGCGGCACGAAATCCGCATCGAACACGGCGATGTAGGGCGCATCGTCGAGCGCCAGGCCGGCGGCCAGGGCACCTGCCTTGAAGCCCCCGCGGTCAGGGCGCCGGACGTGATGGGCATCGATACCGTCGCGGCGCAGCCGTGCCACGGCGTGGACGGCGATGTCCGACGTGATGTCGGTGCTGTCGTCGAGAAGCTGAATCGTCAGCCGGTCGTGCGGCCAATCGAGCGAGCCTGCCGCTGCCATGACACGCTCGACGACGAGCGGCTCGTTGTAGACCGGAATCTGGATCAGGACGCGCGGCAGGTCGTCCGGCAGCGCCGGCGTTCCCTGCTGGGTCGGTGGTAGCTCGAACAGCCAATAGATCAGATAGAGGAAGTAGCCTGCGATCGCCAGTTGCGCTGCGAGGCACAGCAGCACGACCAGATCGATCAGAGCGAGCAGCATGCCGTGGCCGCCGCTGTCAATGGTAGTGGATGGGGACTTCGAAGCAGCGGCCGTCTTCGATATGGAGGCGGCGCGACGCGACGTCGAAGATGCGCTCATCGTGGGTCGACAGCACCACAGCGCACTTGGCGCGCATGGCGAGATCCTTGAGCTGGTCGACTACGATGCGGCCGGACACGCGGTCGAGTGCCGAGGTGGGCTCGTCGGCAATGATCAGATCGGGCAGGCCGATCATGACGCGCGCGATCGCCACGCGTTGCTGCTGACCACCAGAAAGTTCGTCCGGCCACGACGCTGCCTTGTCGCCCAGACCGAGCAGGCCGAGCAGATGGCGCGCCCGCGTCTCGTCCCACGCGGGATCCGAGAGCGGAGTCGTCGAGACTCCGGCAATGACGTTCTGGAGCGCCGTGAGCGACGACAGCAGGTTGCGCTTCTGGAACAGGAACCGGATGCGGTTGCGCAAGACGTCGAGTTCCGGTCCATGCAGATTGACGATGTCCGTTCCGAGCAATCGCAGCTTGCCTTCGGAGGGCTTGCGCATGGTGCCGAGGATGGTCAGCAGTGTCGTCTTGCCCGAACCGGACGGGCCCGTGACGATCAGCAGCTCGCCCTCGCGGACCTGCATGTTGATGTCGAACAGCACATCGACCCGCTGCGGGCCTTCGCCGTAGTGGTGGTGGACATCGACGGCCTCGACGACGGCCGGTCCGAAGCCGTGGGCATCGGTGGACATGGTCACTCGAACAGCATGATGGGGTCGACCTTCCACAGTCGACGGATGGCGAACAGGCTCGATACGACCGTCATGATCACGCAAGCGACCAGCGCCACGACCATTTCGCGCAGGCCCATGGTCATGCCGAGATGCATGGCCGCCTCGGTCGCACCATAGACGAAGCGGCCGAGAGTGAAGGCAACCAGGAAGGCCGGCGTGATGATCGCCGCGCCGATCTGGCCGATCATGAACAGGAAGAACCACCAGTCGTAGCCCAAACTCTTCAGGATCGCGTACTCGGGCAGGTAAAAGCGGATGATCTGGTACTGGGCGTAGTAGATGAACACCATGCCGATCATCACGCCCATGATGAATCCCAGGTCGGTAATGTAGCCGACGGGCGTCTCGCGCGACCAGTAGGCGCGTTCGCGCTTCTCGAAATCCTGGATGGTGATAACCTCGCCGCGGCCGGCCAACGCCTGGTTGATCTCCCGGCGCACCGCGTCTCGGTCGGCGTCCTTGACGAGCTGGATCCCGATGAAGGCCGGCCTGTCGGACCACCACGAACCGAACACCTCGGCCATCGTGTCTTCCGACATGACGACGGCGCCGTCGTTCAGCACATTGGGACCGAGCGCGAAGGTGCCGACGACGAAGAGCTGGCGCAGCAGCCCCCTGTTGTCCGGCGGCCCCAGAACCTGAAACTCGGGTTTCCCCGAGCCGACCGATTCGGCCAGGTCACCGAAATAGGGCCGCGATTCCCGATCGTAGAGCATGCGGCGCGCCTCGCGCAGCCGGTAGAGGTTCTCGCGCAGACCCGGCACCTCGATGGCCGGACGCTCGACGTCGACGGCATACCAGGCGATGCGGCGGGACGTCGGCATGCCGGCGTGGCTCATCGACATCACACCGAACCAGAGCGGCTGCGTTCCGGCGACCGATGGGTTGGCCGAGACGATGTCGGTCATCGCCACGGGCACTTCGGCATGGAGCTGTAGCGACTTGAAGCCGTACGGCACCAGGACGAGGTCGCCTACCACGGAGCGATGAAGGCGAATCGCCGAATCGTAGACCGCACGCTCGATGCCGAGCTGGGCGAAAATGACAAGCAGGCTCGCCGTCACGCCCGCGAGGGACAACAGGGTGCTGGTCCGTTGGCGCTTGAGCTGCTGGGCGCCCAAGGGCATGGCCGTCGCGGTGCGCGCGGCGGCCTTGAGCCGGGCCATCGAGAAATCGGGCCGCCACAAAAGCCAGCGCCGCAACCGCGGCCGCAACGCCGGCAGGGCTGGCAGGGTGAAGGCCATTAGAGGAAGGTAACGCGCGTCTCGCGCCCCAGCACCTGCGGCATGCTGGATGGATCATCGAGCTGGATCTCGACCTGAACGACACGGGCATCGGTCGAAGAGCCGCCGTCAGGCTCGATGCGCTGCATGCGCTTCACCGTCGGTGCGACGCGGGCGATCGTGCCCTTGTAGACCGTCGGGCTGCCGCGGAAGGTCACTTCGACCTTGCCACCGGCTGCGATGCGTCCGACATGCAACTCGTCGACGTCGGCGAGCACGCGGAGCTGCGCCAGGTCGACGATCTTGGCGATGCCGCTCGGAGACACGCGCTCGCCTTGGCGGGTGTAAATCTGGATCACCACGCCGTCGAGCGGCGAACGGACCAAAGCCTGCTCACGTGTGTTGCGCGCGTTGTCGAGTTTGGCGGTGATGATCGAGATGTCGGTATCGGTCTGCTCGAGGTCGGTCTGCAGGGTCTCCTTCTGGACTCGCAGCTTCGCCTGCTCGCGCTCGAGATTCTGCTGGGAGATGCTGAGTTCCAACTGCTTCTGGTCGGGCGGCTTGCCCGAGCGCTGCATCTCGAGGCTCTTCAGCTTTAGTTCCTCGGCCGCCGACCTCACCACCACTTCCTGCATCGCGATCTCGGCGGTGCGATAACCGCTAACCATGGCCTCCCGCTGCTGCCTGGTCTTGGCGAGCTCCGCCTCCGTGGTACGAACCGTGATGTCGGCCTTTGGATAGTTCGAGAGGACAGCGATGATCTCGTCCTTCTTCACGCGCTGCCCGTCGGTGATCCGCAGCTCGATCAGCACTCCGCCGCCAGCCGGGTCGCCCGCGATCACTGCCGTGCCCGAAGGCGCGTCGGTGTAGCCACGCGAAATCAACGGCGCAGCCGGGCGCGGGCCGTCCTGGGCACTGCTGGTCTGCCGGGAGGGAGCCATCCACAGGATCAGGGCTGCGATGACGATCAACGCAGCCAGCCCTGCGGCGCCCCAAGTGAACTTTCGCGCCTGCGCCATACGGAACTCTACCAAAAAAAGCCCTTGGACGCTGCCCCTGGGTCAGAATGTCGTCGCCGGGATCACCGTACCCCTCATGACGCCTACGATGGAGAACGTCCGGTAGATCGACGTCAGAACCTTGTCGTATTCGTAAAGCGGCGCGTTCGTGATGTAGACGACATCCCTGGGCAGAACAGGAAACTGCTGGGCAATGAAAATAGAGACGGGCTGATACAGGTCCAGTCGAAAAACCCGGGCCCGGGCGGTCGGATTGTTCTGCAAATCCCCCATTCTGAACACATAAACGCCCGTTTTGTTGGCGCGCTGGTCATTCAATCCGCCGACCATGCCCATGGCCTCGAGCAGGCTAACCGTGTGTTTGGGCATCTCGACGTTCCCGGCCTTGATGACCGCACCGAGCACCGTGAACATCCGGGCGTTCGGGCGAACGATGATCTCGTCGTTCTTCTGCAGCGGGATGTCGCCGCCCGCCAGCAAGTCGGAATACTGGATCTGGAGAATGATCTGACCCTGGCGACGGACGACCACCTCGACCTGATTGGCGCCGCTACCGCCGGCCGTAGTGCCGCCAACAACACCGCCGGCCCGGTTGATCGCCTCGCCCACCGAGCGAACCCCCTCGAGAACGGACACGCGTCCGGGGTTCTTCACGTCGCCCGACACCATCACGCTGTGCGTACGATCGGCGACGAAGTCCACAATGACCTGCGGGTCCTGGGCCTTGCCCGATGTCGAAACCTGCTGTGCGATCTTCTTCTCGATCTGATTGAGGTCGAGGCCCGCGACATGGACGGTTCCGACGAATGGCACGTTGATGTTGCCTTCGTCGGTCACGCGCTGGTTGCCGAAATCGGCGCCGGGCCGCTGGATGGTCGGGAAGATGCTGCCTTCGTAAGGCTCGAATATGCGTACCTTAATCACGTCGCCGGGCGCGACGGCGACTCGACCGCCGGCCGAAAGATTGGCGACCATCGACGGCCGATCGACAACCGGTGCTTGGCGATAGCTGGCGATCGTGGTCGGGGTGAGATCGATGACGTCGAACGGCAGCGCTTCGGTTGTCGTGCCGCCGGCACCACCCATCCATGGGCCATCCCCCGGCAACGCCGTGCATGCCGCGACGCCGATACCCAGGCCAAGGACAATGGCGGTAGGTCGCGCGACGGCGCGCAGCCAGCTCCAAATTGTCAAATCCCGATCTCCGTCCGGAACAGTCGCCACGCCACGCGCCGCGCCACGTCCCATCCCATTGGTCCTGCCTCAGCCCGGCCTGTAATTAACCCGCCGCGGCGCGTGGGTGCAAGCGCTCCGCCACCCCATCCGGCCCCCGGTTTTCGAGCCTGGCGGTCGCCGCCGCGACGTTTTCGGCGACGTCGAACAGCTCGGAAAAGCCGCTGACCAGAAGACAATCCGCCGCCGGGCCGCTGAACCTGCAGAACACGATCCGTGTATTCAGCTCCTCGGCCCTATGCAGCACCGTCGCCAGAGTCCGCACGCCCGCTGCGCTCATATAGGTTACTTCGCTGCCGTCGACGATGACCGATGCGTTCGGCTGCAGCGCCGACACCAGCATCGCCTCGACCGAACCCGCTGTCGCCGAATCGACACGCGCCGGCAACATCACCGTGGATATCTTGCGGTCGCTCATGCCGACTTCCCCGAAGCAGGATTGCCGTGGTCGCGCCACCGGCCACCGAGGTCGGTGCCGCGCCAATCGATGCTGCGACTGCCCAACGCGCTTGCAATCAGGATCGGGACGAGCGCTTCACGCGCAAGCGCGGCGCACGCAGCCCTTACCCCGAATGACAACCCTCGGCCGACCATGAACCACTTCTCCGCGGCAACCCAGGCGAATGTATGGCCGACGACCGCCCCGGCGATCGCCCCGCCAGGCGCACCCGCTACAACCAGCCCCACCACTCCAGCTGCTCCTGTTACCGCCCAACCGATCGCGGGCTCCCAGAGAACGAGAGGCCATACCGGCAAACGCAATCTGGTGCGTGCCCAGCGCACCTGACGACGCCACACTGTCGACCAGCGGCGCCGACCGAGCGGCAGGCGCGGCATGACCACGCCGAGCCGCGTCGTCATGCCGAGTTCGCGCACGGAACGGACGACCGAGTAGTCGTCGGCGATCCAGCGGTTGAAGCCCCGCCAGTTTCCGATCCGTTGCAGAGTCGCATTCGTCAGGAGCGTGATGCCGCCCGATGCCACGGCGAGCCCGAGCCGATCGGCCGCGAACAGAAAGCGCGCCTGGTGGCCGTCTATGTAGGCGCGTTCGACCTCGGCCGCGAAATTCTGCGCGTCGTCGCCGGCCTTCAGCGCCAGGACCAGCCCGACCCGGTCCGAGAGACCGGCCGCCGCGCGGCACAGTTCGTCCAAGTCGAGGGCGATGCCTGCGTCGCACAGCGCCACGACCTCGCGGCCGGCAGCCTCGAAGCCCTTGCGTACGTTGTTCATCTTGGGATTGAACGTGGTGTCACTGCCGATCAGGATGGGCGCCGATGGCCACAGCGCCCGCACCGGCGCCACCGCACCATCGTCCGCGGCACCCACGCAGATCAGCACCTCGGCACCGGCATCGGCCAACTTCCGCAACGCGCCGACATAGGCCGGGGTCGCATCCTCTACGCCGGCCATCGGCGCGACGATGCTGAAGTCCTCTGCCTGGTGGCGCACCGCAGGCGCCCTTCCTGGGTTACGCGCCAAGGCGGCGCTGGCCCAGTGTACTGCCGTCCCGAGCGACCACCAGCCGAAGCCGAGCCATGCCACGGTCCCCGGCTCCATGCCGTGTCACTCGCTTGCCGTAGCGTGGGCGGCGCCCGCCTTACCGGCCGTGAATCGCTGGACGTCGTCCTTCTCGACCAGCAGAGCGCGGTGATAGGAGCGGATCACATCGTTGGGATTGCCCTGCTCGCGAATGCGGCCTTCCTCGATCCAGATGGCACGGTCGCACAAACGGCGAACCTCGGCCATCGAATGCGACACGAACAGCAGCGTTCCCGTCTTGCGGAAGCTGTCGATCCAGTCGAGGCACTTGCGCTGGAACGCGGCGTCGCCGACCGAGAGGGCTTCGTCGACCACCAGGATCTCGGCCTCGACATGGGCGCAGATGGAAAAGGCAAGGCGGGTGCGCATGCCCATGGAATAGTGCTTCACCGGCTGGTCCATGTAGTCGCCGATCCCGGCGAACTCGGCGATCGAGTCGAACTTGCGCAGGACTTCGGCGCGCTTCAGCCCGAGCACGGCGCCGCCGATCAGGACGTTCTCGCGCCCCGAAAGCTCCATGTCGAAGGTCGAGCCCAATGCAAGCACCGGGGCGATCCGACCGGTGACCCTGAGCTCGCCGTGGCTCGGCAGGGTCATGCCGCAGATCACCTGCAGCAGGGTCGATTTACCACAGCCGTTGCGGCCGAGGATGCCGATGCTCTCGCCACGCTTCACCTCGAGGCTAATGTCGCGCAGTACCCAGAACGGCTTGAAGTAAGATTTCCACCAGCCGAACAGCACCTGCTTCAGCCAGTCGTTGCGGTGAGCGTAGAGTTGGAAGGCCTTGCCGAGGTGCTTCGCCTCGACGACGGCCTCAGAGGACGTCGACGATGACATTCCGATACCTGTCGAAGAACCAGTAACCAAAGTAGAAGCTGAACAGCGAGATGAACAGCGTCCAGCCGTAGAGGATCATGTTGGGCAGCTTGCCCGCCAGCACGATGTCTCGCAGGATCTCGACGAAGCCGACCAGGGCGTTGCCGTAGATCCAGAAATCGTACGGCGCCGGTATCGCCGATGGCGGGTAGAACACCGGCGTCGCGAACATGAAAAGCGGCACGATCGTGATCATGAGATAGCCCGCATCGCGCGTGAACGCACCGATCGCGGCCAGAAACCACGACATGCCGATCAGGAACGCCATGAAAGGAATGAAGATCAGCGGCAGCAGCAGCACTGTCCAGGGAAGCTCGCCGATCACGGCGAGCTGGAACAGCAGCATCACGGCCATCGAGATCAGCGTGTAGGCCGTGGCACGGAGCGTCGAGATCACCGCCAGCATGTCACTGGGAAAGATCGTCTGCTTGATGAAGTGCGTGTATTCGTGCAACAGCATCGGCGCCCGAAACGCCATCTCCGAAAAGAAATTGAAGATGATGAGGCCGCCGAAGATGAACAGCGCGTAGCCAGCCTGGCTCTTGGCCAGGTTCTCGGGCAGCGGCAACGTGAGCGCCGTACTGAACACCAGGGAGTAGACGGTGATCATGAGCAGCGGCGCGATGATCGCCCAGACCCAGCCGGCGACCGACCCCTTGAAGCGCTCACGCACCTCGCGCCGCAGGATGGCGATGATCAGGTCCTGATGCTGCACCATCTGCGCGAACGGCTTCACCAGGAAGCTCACGAGGCGTTCCAGCGGGCCGAGATTCTCGACCACGATCTGCTTGCCGTTGACGACTTTCACCGACGGCATGAGCCGCGCTTCTCCTTGTTGGGTCCAGTGGTGAGCCCAGTAGGGATCGAACCTACGACCACCTGATTAAAAGTCAGATGCTCTACCGCTGAGCTATGGGCTCGTCCCGGTTCCGCGACGCGGGCCACAGCCCCGCGCGGCGCCCGTATAAAGTGTGAAGGCCCCACGGTCAACGCAGCCCCTTGGGGCACTAGTCCTTCTTGAACTTGGCCTTCAGGCGCTCGAAGACCCGTTTCGACACGAACTGCGACGTGTCGCCGCCCAGTCGCGCAATATCCTTCACGAGGGATGACGCGATGAACTGGTGCCGGTCCGACGCCATCAGGAAGATCGTTTCGATCGCCGGCTCCATACGGGCGTTCATGTTGGCCATCTGGATCTCGTACTCGAAGTCCGAAACTGCCCGCAGCCCGCGGATGATCACCGAGGCCTCGACCTCGCGGGCAAAATGGATCAGCAACCCCTCGAACGGCACCACCTTGATGCGTTCCCTGTCGGCCTGCGGGAAGTCCGCGATGTCGTCCCGGATGATCTCCATCCGCTCCTCGAGCGAGAAGAGCGGGCCCTTGCCGATGTTGATGGCGGGACCGATCACCAGCCGGTCGACGAGGCGCAGCGATCGGCGCACGATCTCCATATGCCCGCTGGTGACGGGATCGAACGTGCCCGGATAGACGCCGGTGCGCTCCACGGCCATGGCTTCCCCCAACTACGAAGCAAACAGTTCGCAGGCTGCGACGGCGAAGTCTTAGCGACACGGCCGGTCCTTATCCACCGTTTGTTTCGGAACTGGGCTCGCCGCCACCATTGCCGCTGCCGGCGTCGTCTTCGCCGATACGGACAGCCGACACGACGCGCTCGCCCTCGCTGACGTTGACGATGCGCACTCCCCGCGTCGCCCGCCCTGCGATGCGGATTCCGTCCACCGGGCAGCGGATCAGAGTGCCGCCATCGGTCACCAGCATGATCTCGTCGGAGCCGAGCACCGGGAACGCCGCGACGACCTCGCCACCTTTGGCGAGATTCATCAGCTCGACACCCTTACCGCCACGGCCGGTCACCCGGTACTCGTAGGCCGAGGTTCGTTTGCCGAAGCCCGAGGAGGCGACGGTGAGGACGAACTCCTCCTTGCCTTGCAGTTCGGCGAACCGCTCCGGTGCGAGGGTCGTCGCAGGCGCCGCTCCCTCCTCAGCGGAGGTGGTCTCCTCCTCCGCACCTTCGGTCGCGTTCTCCGCCTGGCGCAACGCGCGCGACTGGCGCAGGTAGGCGTCGCGCTCCTCGCTGGTGACGCCCTTGCCGCCGTCGACAAGCGACATCGAGATCACCTCGTCGCCGTCGGCCAGCGCGATGCCGCGCACACCGGTCGAGTTGCGGCTGGCGAAGACGCGCACGGTCGAGACGGGAAAGCGCATGGCACGGCCCTGGCGTGTCGCCAGCAACACATCCTGTTCCTCGCTGCACACACCGACGCCGATCAGTCGATCTCCGGCATCCTCGCCCTCGAACTTCATGGCGATCTTGCCGCCCTGGTTCACGTTCACGAAGTCGCTGAGCTCGTTGCGCCGCACGCCGCCGCGCGCCGTGGCGAACATGACGTTGAGCGTGGCCCAGCTCGCCTCGTCCTCCGGCATCGGCATGACGGTGCTTATGGTCTCACCTTCGCTCAGCGGCAGCAGGTTCACGAACGCCTTGCCTCTCGCTTGGGGAGCGCCCAGCGGCAGCCGCCAGACCTTGAGCTTGTAGACGATACCTCGGCTCGAGAAGAACAGCACCGGCGTATGCGTGTTGGCAACGAACAGGCGCGAGACGAAATCGTCCTCGCGCGTCGCCATGCCGGAGCGTCCCTTGCCGCCGCGGCGCTGCGCACGATAGGCCGACACCGGCACGCGCTTGACGTAGCCGCCGTGCGTCACGGTGACGACCATGTCCTCGCGCTGGATGAGATCCTCGATGTCCTGCTCGAACTCGTTGTCGAGGATGTCCGTGCGGCGCGGCGTCGCAAACTCGGCCTTGATCTCGAGCAGCTCCTTGCGCATCAGGGCGAACAGCTTGTCGCGATCGCCCAGCAGCTCGAGGTAGCCCTCGATCAGCTTGGCGACCTCGGTCAGCTCCTCGGCGATCTTGCCGCGTTCGAGGCCCGTCAGTCGCTGCAGGCGCAATTCCAGGATCGCACGAGCCTGGGCCTCGGAAAGCCGGTAAGTACCCTCGCCTGAGACGTCGCGGCCCGGCTCGGCGATCAGCGCGATCAGCGGCGCCACGTCGGAAGCCGGCCAAGCCTTCGCCATCAGGCGCTCGCGGGCGACCACGGGATCGGGCGCGCGCCGGATCATCTCGATCACCTCGTCGATGTTGGCGACGGCGATGGCGAGACCGACCAGCACATGGGCACGGTCGCGGGCGTGGTTGAGCTCGAACTTGGCGCGTCGGGTGAGGACCTCGGCCCGAAAGCGTATGAAGGCCTCCAGCAGCTCCTTGAGGCTCATCAGCTTCGGGCGGCCGCCATCGAGCGCCAGCGCATTGACGCCGAACGAGGTCTGAAGCGGCGTATAGCGGTAGAGCTGGTTCAGGACGACGTCGGCCATGGCGTCGCGCTTCAGCTCGATGACCAGCCGCACGCCATCCTTGTCGCTCTCGTCGCGGATCTCCGAGACGCCTTCGACCTTCTTGTCGCGCACCACCTCGGCGATGCGCTCGTGCAGGCGCGCCTTGTTCTCCTGGTAGGGGATCTCGGAGACGACGATCGACTCGCGGCCGCCCCGGCCCTCCTCGATCTTCGTCCGCGCCCGCATGATCAGCGAGCCGCGGCCGAGCTCGTATGCGGCGCGGATGCCGTTGCGGCCGAGGATGGTGGCGCCGGTCGGAAAATCGGGACCCGGCACGTACTCCATCACCTGCTGGATCGTGAGCTCGGGGTTGTCGATCAGCGCACAGCAGGCGTCGATCAGCTCCCCGAGATTGTGCGGGGGGATGTTGGTCGCCATACCGACGGCGATGCCGCCGGCGCCGTTGGCCAGCAGATTTGGGAACGCCGCGGGAAGGACGGTCGGCTCGAGCTCGCGCTCGTCGTAGTTCGGCTGGAACTCGACCGTGTCCTTGTCGTAGTCGGCCAGCAGCGATTCTGCGGCGCTGGCCAGGCGGGCCTCGGTGTAACGCATGGCGGCCGGCGGATCGCCGTCCATCGAGCCGAAATTGCCCTGCCCCGAGATCAGCGGCAGGCGCATGGAGAAGTCCTGGGCCATGCGGACCATGGCGTCGTAGATCGCCGAATCGCCGTGCGGATGATACTTGCCCATCACGTCGCCAACGATGCGGGCGGACTTGCGGAACGGCCGCGTCGAGTCGTAGCCGCCTTCCTTCATCGCGTACAGGATGCGGCGCTGCACCGGCTTCAGACCGTCTCGCGCATCGGGAAGCGCACGCGACACGATCACGCTCATGGCGTAATCGAGGTAGGAGCGGCGCATCTCCTCTTCGATGGTTATCGGCGCGATATCGTGCGGAGTGGGCGGAGGCGAGGGCGCGTCGGGGGGCGGCGGCGCCGGCGGAAGGGTCGTATCGTCGCTCACGGAAACCTGGGTTTTGCTCGTTATCTTGGCCTTTCCGGACACTCCGGAACGGCGATTTCGCACCCTAGCAAACCGGGCACGGATCACCAACAGAAATCGCCTGCCCAACGCCCCTTTAAGGCTTTGATTTTATTGGCTAAATTTGACTCGAAAACAGCCTATGGAAAGGCTCCGGATTGCCCCAGAAAACACCCCTTGCGAGCCCCTCCGTCGTGGTCTTCGACATGGGCGGCGTGCTGGTCGACTGGAACCCACGCCATCTCTATCGGAAGCTCATCCCGGACCCCGCCGAAATGGAGGATTTCCTGGCGACCGTCACCACCAGCCAATGGCACGGCGCCCAGGACCGCGGCGGCGATCCGGCCATCGCGACTCGCGAGCTGAAGGCCCGGCATCCCGGCAAGGCAGACCTAATCGAGGCGTTCTACGATCGCTTCGACGAAATGTGCGCCCATGCGATCGCGCCCATGGGCGAATTGGTCGAGCGCCTGCATCGTGCCGGAACGCCGCTCTACCTGCTCTCGAACGCCCCCGGCTTCCTCGACAGCTGGCTGCGCGGACCGGGGCAAGGCACGCATCCGTTCCTCGGCCGCTTCCGCGATTACGTCGTCTCGGGCAACGTCAGTTGCTGGAAGCCGGATGCCGCGATCTACGAACACGTCTGCAAGACCGGTGGCTTCGCGCCCGAGACCGCCGTGTTCATCGACGACGTGGTCGCCAACGTCGATGGCGCCCGGGCCGTCGGGATGCACGGCATCCACCATCGCGACGCCGCCATGACGACCGCGGAGCTGCGCGCGATGGGCCTACCGGCTTAGGCTCCCGCCTAGCCTCGCCTAGAATGGTATGTCGTCGTCGAGTTCGGCCTTACTGCTGCGCGACGCCGGACGGCCACCACTGCCTCCACTGCTGCCGCCCGAAGAACCGCCACTCCCGAAATCATCATCGGGGCCACCGCTCATGCCGCCGCCCTCGCCGCCGCCACCGCGGCCGTCGAGCATGGTGAGCGCACCGCCGAAGCGCGGGATCACGACCTCGGTCGTGTAGCGCTCCTGCCCGCTCTGGTCAGTCCATTTGCGGGTCGAGAGCTGGCCCTCGACATAGATCTTCGAGCCCTTTTTCACGAACTTCTGGGCGACCTCAGCAAGCTTCTCGTTGAAGATCACCACGCGGTGCCACTCGGTGCGTTCCTTGCGCTCGCCGCTCTGGCGATCCCGCCACGTCTCCGACGTGGCCACCGACATGTTCACCATGGACCGGCCATCCTGCATGGACCTCACTTCGGGGTCGCGGCCGAGATTGCCGACCAGGATGACTTTGTTGACGCTGCCCGCCATGGGGGCCTCCTTCGCTTTCCCGGTGTCGCAGGACGCGGCACCTACCTCACGGCGGCCAACCTAGTCCCGGTCGCCTGTGGGCAGCCACCAATTTTGGGTTGTGGCCCGAACCCGTGTGACTGGCCCCATGGCGTGAGCTTCGCTCATGCCCGCCCTCCGGGATTTCATTGGCTCCCTCGGCAAACCCTCCCCTATCCTCCGGCACCATGAGCAAAACCTTCCACGTCCCCCAGGTCTCGACCGGCCAGGCCTACGCCATGCTGGGCGGCGCGGCGCTGATGATGACCCTGGCCATGGGCATCCGACAGAACCTCGGGCTCTTTCAGGCGCCGGCCTCGAAGGAACTGGGGATCGCCATCTCCGACTTCGCACTCGCCATCTCCGTGCAACAGGTGGCGTGGGGCCTCAGCCAGCCGATCGCCGGTGTCTTCGCCGACAAGCACGGCACACGCTGGGTGGCCCTGATCGGCAGCGCAATATTCATCCTGGGCATCTGGCTCACCGCAACGGCGCAAGGTGCCCTTCCCATCATCCTGGGCGCCGGAGTCCTGATCGGCATCGCGCTCGCCTGCACGACCTCGGGCATCACGGCCAACATCGCCGCCCGCGTCGTCGAACCCGGGCGCCGCACGCTGGCCTTCGGCATCGTCTCGGCGGCCGGCTCCGTGGGCACCATGTTCACGGCGCCGATCGCCGCCTACCTCCTGAATGCGGACGGCTGGAGGGCTGCCGCCTGGTCGTTCGTCATCCTGGCGCTGGCCATGATTCCCGCCGCCTGGGTCGGCAGCCGCGCCGACAAGCTGCCGAACAGCCTGCCGACTGATCGCGACCTTACACTGATGGCCGCCCTCGGCGAGGCCCGCCGTCACAGCGGCTACGTCGTGATGTCTGTCGCTTTCTTCGTCTGTGGGCTTCAACTCGTGTTCCTCACGACCCACCTGCCGACATACCTTGCCCAATGCGGCATGGATGCGAGCTACAGTGCCGTGGCCCTGATGTTGATCGGCGGGTTCAACATCCTGAGTTCGTGGCTGTTCGGCTGGCTGGGCGACAAGTATCCCAAGCGCCTGCTGCTGGGCGCCATCTACCTTCTGCGCTCGCTGGCGCTCGCCCTCTTCTTCATGTTCCCGCCGACGCCGCTGTCCGTCGTGCTGTTCGGTGTGGCGATGGGCACGCTGTGGCTGGGGGTAATCCCGCTGGTCAACGGGCTGGTCGTACAGATCTTCGGCCTGCGCTTCCTCTCGACCCTGACCGGCATCGCCTTCCTCAGCCATCAGGCCGGCTCATTCCTTGGCGCCTGGGGTGGTGGCTATCTCTTTGATCTGATGGGCTCCTACGATCTCGCCTGGAAGATCGGTGTCCTGATCGGCCTGATCGCGGGCACCATGCAACTGCTCATGAACGATCGACCGACGGACCGGGTGCTGGCAGCGCAAGCATCGCCAGCCTGACATGCCGCCTGCACAGGACTGGCGGGGCTGGGGGTGAATCGCCATATGCGGTGATCTCCCGCATCGCCTATTGTTCCGGTCCAGATGGCCAAGTCACGCTTACCCGCCGCCGAGCCGCACCGCTTCATCTCGATCCGCGGCGCGCGCGAGCACAATCTCAAGAACGTCGACCTCGACCTGCCGCGCGACAAGCTGGTGGTGATCACCGGCCTGTCGGGCTCGGGCAAGTCGTCGCTCGCTTTCGACACGGTCTATGCCGAGGGCCAGCGGCGCTACGTCGAGAGTTTGTCGGCCTACGCTCGCCAGTTCCTGGAACTGATGCAGAAGCCCGATGTCGATTCGATCGAGGGCCTGTCGCCGGCCATCTCGATCGAGCAGAAGACCACCTCGCGCAACCCGCGCTCGACGGTCGGCACCGTTACCGAGATCTACGACTATCTCCGCCTGCTGTTCGCACGCGTCGGCGTCCCCTATTCACCGGCGACCGGCCTGCCGATCGAGAGCCAGACCGTCTCGCAGATGGTCGATCGCGTGAAGGCGATGCCCGAGGGCACGCGTCTCTACCTGGTGGCGCCCATCGTGCGGGGCCGAAAGGGCGAGTATCGCAAGGAGTTGCAGGAGCTGCAGAAGAAGGGTTTCCAGAGGGTCAAGATCGACGGGAAGCTCTACGAGATCGCCGAGGCCCCCAGCCTCGACAAGAAATACAAACACGACATCGATGTGGTGGTGGATCGCATCGTCGTAAAGCCCGACCTCGGCAACCGGCTCGCCGACTCGATCGAGACCGCGCTCGGCCTCGCCGAGGGCCTCGCCGTGGCGGAGAACGCCGACAACGGCGAGCGCACGGTCTTCTCGGCTCGCTTCGCATGTCCGGTGTCCGGGTTCACCATCGAGGAGATCGAGCCCCGCCTGTTCTCGTTCAACGCACCGCAGGGCGCCTGCCCGTCCTGCGACGGGCTCGGCGTGAAGATGTTCTTCGATCCGGAGATGGTGGTTCCGGACGACCGGCTGTCGCTTGCCGAGGGCGCGATCGCGCCGTGGGCCGACAGCTCGGGCCAGTACTACATGCAGACGCTCGAGAGCATCGCCAAGCATTTCAAGGTGAAGATGTCGGTGCCGTGGCGCGACCTGCCGAAGAAGGTGCGTGACACGATCCTGCAGGGCAGCGGCGGCGACTCGATCGCCATGCGCTATGACGACGGCATCCGCCAGTACCAGACGACCAAGCCCTTCGAGGGGGTGATCCCCAACCTCGACCGCCGCTGGAAGGAAACCGACTCCTCCTGGGTGCGCGAGGAGCTCGAGCGCTTCCAGCACGAGAGCAAGTGCGAGACCTGTGGTGGTGCCCGGCTTAAGCCCGAGGCGCTGGCGGTGAAGATCGCCGGCCTCAACATCAGCCAGACCACCGAGTTCTCGATCGGCGAGGCGGTGAAGTGGTTCCTGGAGCTTACCCCGAAGCTCACGGCCAAGCAGCGCGAGATCGCGGCCCGCATCCTGAAGGAGATCAACGAGCGGCTTGGCTTCCTCGACAACGTCGGCCTGTCCTACCTCACGCTCAACCGTACCTCGGGCACGCTGTCCGGCGGCGAGAGCCAGCGCATTCGGCTGGCCTCCCAGATCGGCTCGGGCCTGACCGGCGTGCTCTACGTGCTCGACGAGCCGTCGATCGGCCTGCACCAGCGCGACAACGACCGGCTCCTGAAGACGCTGACCCGCCTGCGCGACCTCGGCAACACGGTGCTGGTGGTCGAGCACGATGAGGACGCGATCCGCGCCGCCGACCATCTGGTCGACATGGGGCCGGGCGCCGGCGCGCACGGCGGAAAGGTGATCGCCGAAGGCACGCCTGAGGACGTCATGCGCAACAGCGCGAGCCTCACCGGGCAGTATCTGTCGGGCTTCCGTCAGATCCCGATTCCCAAGCAACGGCGCGAGCCACCGCCCAGGAACGGTCGCTGGCTCACCGTGAAGGGAGCGAAGGAGAACAATCTCCAGAACGTCACGGCCAGCATCCCGCTCGGCACTTTCACCTGCGTCACCGGCGTCTCTGGCAGCGGCAAGAGCACGCTGATCGTCGAGACGCTCTACAAGGCGCTGGCCAAGCGGCTGAACGGCGCCCGCGAGCATGCCGGCGCCCATGCCGGCCTCGACGGCATCGGCCATCTCGACAAGATCGTCGACATCGACCAGTCGCCGATCGGCCGCACGCCGCGGTCCAATCCGGCGACCTACACCGGCGCCTTCTCGCCGATCCGCGACTGGTTCTCGCAGCTCCCCGACTCGACGGAGCGGGGCTACAAGCCGGGGCGCTTCTCGTTCAACGTCAAAGGTGGCCGGTGCGAGGCCTGCCAGGGTGACGGCGTCATCAAGATCGAGATGCACTTCCTGCCCGACGTCTACGTCCAGTGCGACGTCTGCAAAGGCAAGCGCTACAACCGCGAGACGCTGGAGATCCAGTTCCGCGGCAAGTCGATCGCCGACGTGCTCGACATGACGGTCGACGAGGGCTGCGAGTTCTTCAAGGCGGTGCCGATCATCCGCGACAAGCTGCTGACCCTGCAGCAGGTCGGTCTCGGCTACATCCACATCGGCCAGCAGGCGACGACGCTGTCCGGCGGCGAGGCGCAACGTGTGAAGCTCGCCAAGGAACTGTCGCGCCGCGCCACCGGCCGCACGCTCTACATCCTCGACGAGCCGACCACCGGCCTGCATTTCGAGGATGTGCGCAAGCTGCTCGAGGTGCTGCATCGCCTGGTCGAGGGTGGCAACACGGTGCTGGTGATCGAGCACAATCTGGAGGTCATCAAGACCGCGGACTGGATCATCGACATGGGTCCCGACGGCGGCTCGGGCGGCGGCAGGGTCGTCGCCGAAGGCCCGCCGGAGGACGTCGTGAAGGTGGCGGAGAGTTACACCGGGCAGTATCTCGCACGCCTGCTGCCGCGCAACCCGGCGGCCAAGCGGCGGGCTTAGAAGGTCGACACGGCGGTCACGCGCTCGGCCGCGTCGCCGCAGGCTTCCCAGCCCGCGACGACCAAGCGACCGGTGGCCGGACACATCTCCACCGAGAGGCGGGTGCAGGCGTTCAGCACCGGCGTCGCTACCCATCCGCACTCGGGCGAGTCGCGGTCACGCCACGCTGCAAGCGCCGTGCGTCGGCGGATGTTGTTCTCGACGGGCTCGCCCTCGCCGCAGCGGCGCGGACGCCATCCGTGCCGACGCATGCGCCAGTCGTTGGCGAACACGGTCTGGTCGCGATAGGTGCGCGCGGCTGCCTCCTCGCGTTCGATGACGGCGCGTTGCCCGGCCTCGCAGCCGACCAGCATGAACAGCACCGGCCGCGCGACCGGCGTCGTCTCCAGTTTCCGCTTCGCCTCTTCGAAGGTCGCGCAGCTTTCGAAGACCTGCCGCAGCAGATGCTCCGGCGGCAGGCGTCCGCTGTTGCGAAAGCCGTCGAGCGCGTTCAGCACGTAGTCGAGCCACAGCAGCATCGGGCTTCGCCAGCGCCGGCGCATCGGCGCCTGGTTGATCGAGGCGGCGAACCGTCCCGGCGCGACGGCCGTCAGCACGCCGACGAAGCCCGGCCAGGTGACGTTCAGGTACTCGCCCGCGGTGCTGCGCTGCCGGACGACCTCCGCCAGCCGGCCAAGGCCTGGGAACGGCCAGTCGAGCGTGCGGCGAAGCCGGGGGCCCTCGGCGCTCTCGTCGGCGAGCGCCGTGCAGCCGAACAGGTAGGCACCGTGAAGTAGCCAGACCCCCGGCCGGCCTATACGCCGGGCGACGGCGTCGATCTCCTCGAGATAGGGCGTTCCCGAGCGGCGCATCCAGTGCCGCACCAGCGGGTCTGCCAGACGCGCCAGCAGGCCGCCGAGAGGCAGCCAGCCCAGACAGGCTTGTCGGACGGCCAAGGCCCGCTCCAGCCAATCCGGCCGGGCGTCATCGTTAATGGGAATTCCATCCATTAGTGAGTGATTACTCACTCATGAATGGAGCGTCAAGCCTTACGACGCTCCCAACCGATGGCGCCGAGGTCGTAGCCGAACTGCCGTTCCACCACGGCCGGCGTGGCGTCCGAAGCGTCGCCCTTCCGGCCGGCCACCCGCTCCTGCGCCACGTCCTTCGGGACATCGAGCCAGATGCCCCGGAACGGCACGCCCACCCTGCGGGCGAGCGTCTCCGCGGCTGCGCGCTCGTCGGGGCGGGCGAACACAGCGTCGAGCACGACGCTGTGGCCCGCCCGCAGGACACGCTCGGCGCGCGCCACGAACGACTCGTAGATCCTCGCGGACGCTTCGGCAGTGTAGCTGCCCTCCGGCATGCGCTCTTCCAGCGCGACGCCCGCCTGCCGCTTGCGCTCGACGTCAGAGCGCACCACGACGGCGCCCGGCGAGCGGCCCATCTTCGGCGCGAGCTTCAGCGCCAGGGTGGTCTTGCCGCTGCCCGACAGCCCGCCGATCGCCAGCAGGCGCGGCGGCGCGGGCTGCAGGAAAGACAAAGCGGCCTTCTGATAGGCGCGCGCCGCCGCGTTGTCGGCGCCGCTCACGGCGGTGACCGCCGAATCGACGTATGCGCGGATCGAGGCGCGGCGCGCGAGGAACAGCGGCAACAACGCCAGCGCCTCCTCGTGCGACGCACCATCTATCTCGCCGACCCGCCACAGCCATTCGTTCAGCAGCCGGTTGGCCAGCGCCCCCAGCCCCCGTCGCACGAGATCCATCAGCGCGAAGGCGAGATCGTAGAGCACGTCGATGTTGGCGATCTTCTCGGAGAACTCGATGGCGTCGAACGGCACCGGCGCGCCGTTCAGCAGGACGATGTTTCGGAGGTGGAGATCGCCGTGGCAGCGGCGCACCGCGCCTGCCGTCACACGGCGCGCCACGAGGTCGACGAACGGCTCCAGCGCCTTGGGCAGGGCCTCCGCCAGTGCCTCGCTGACCGCCGGATCGAGCCGCTCGCCGGCCTCGCACATCTGCCGCACGTCGGCCGCCACCGAGTGGCGATAGTCGTCGGGCGCGCAGAAGCCCGAGGCGATCGGCGGCAGAGTGTCGTGGAAGCTCGCCACCCGCGCGCCTAGCGCCGCCACCAGGGCGGGCGTCAACGCGCCCCGCGCGGCCATGCGATCCAACAGCCCGTCCTCGTCGAAGCGGCGCATGACCACCAGCCAGTCGACCGCGGCAGCGGCGGCTTCGCCTACGTCACCCAGCACCAGCCGTCCGTCGCGACGGCGGACCGGGGCGACTCCGAGATAGATCTCCGGCGCCAGGCGACGATTGATGTCGATCTCGGCCGCGCACATGGCGGCGCGACGTTCGGCGGTCGAGAAATCCATGTAAGGGAACTTCACGGCGCGCTTCATCTTGTAGGCGCGGTCACGGCACAGGAAGACGATGGCGCCATGGGTGTCGATGCGGCGCTCGGGCTTCAGTTCGGCCTCTAGGAAGGCCACGACTTCGGACTGGTCCTCGACGACGAACGACGGCCGGACGTTCACGGCGTCGGCTCCGGGGCCGGGTCGACATGCAGGATGATCTCGGCGTCGGGAAAACACTGCCGAATCCCGGCTTCGACCTCGTCGCCGATCTCGTGCGCGCGAACGAGGGAAAGGTCGCGATCGACATCGAGATGCAGTTGGATGAATCGCGTCAAGCCCGCCGATCGGGTGCGCAGTTCGTGGATGCCCTTCACCGCGGCATGGCCGAGGGCGATCTCCTGGATGCGTCGGCGGTCCGACGCGGGCAGCTCGCGATCCATCAACATGTCGAAGGAGCCGCGTCCCGTCTGCCAGGCGCCGTGCATGAGATAGAGCGCGACGAAGGCGGCAACGCCGCTGTCGATCGACGGCTGGTCGAGGCGGCCCGAGAGAAAGGTGCCGAGACCGGTGACAATGCTCGCCACCAGATCGGTGCGGTAGTGCGCCATGTCGGCTTCGATCGCGACGGAGCCCGACCGCCGCACTACGTGGCGCTGGAACGCCACGAGCGCGAGCGTCAAGACGACGGCCAGCGCGCTGATCGCAACGCCGATTTCCTCCCGCTGGACCTGATGGGGATTGAGCAGGCGCTCGCCGACCACGATCAGCAACGCGCCCCCCGAGGCCGCGATGAAGCCGGCCTGGACGAGCCCGGCCAGGCCCTCGGCCTTGCCGTGCCCGAAGCCGTGGTCCGCGTCGGCCGGTACGAGCGCCTGACGGACCGCGACGAAGGTGACCATCGAGCCGATCAGATCGAGCGACGTGTCGAGCAGCGAGGACATCATGCTGATGGAGTCGGTCATCCACCAGGCCACCGCCTTGGCGCCGATCAGGACAAGCGCCACCGACAAGGAGGCCACCGTGGCGAGCCTCATGAGGCGCCGGGGGTCCATCGCCGCCATCAGGTCAAGGATAGAGAGTCCGCGTCGTCCACGGATCGGCCGGCGCACCGCGGCGATATTCGAGCCGGTCGTGCAGCCGGAAGGCCCCGTCCTGCCAGAACTCGATCAACGTCGGCTGTAGCCGGAATCCCGACCAGTGCTGCGGCCGCGGGACGGCGCCGACGACGTGCCGGGCGGCATACTCGGCGACACGTTTCTCGAGGGCGAACCGGCTCTCGAGCGGCCGAGACTGCTCCGACGCCCAGGCGCCGATCTGGCTGCCGCGCGGCCGGGTCGCGAAGTAGGCATCGGCCTCGGCGGCCGTGGTCGGGGCGACCGGACCCTCGATCCGGACCTGCCGGCGCAGCGACTTCCAGTGAAACAGGAGGGCCGCTTTGGGATGGGCCAGGAGATGCTGGCCCTTGCGGCTTTCGTAGTTCGTGTAGAAGACGAACTCGGCCTGGTCGTAGTCCTTCAGGAGTACCATGCGCACGGACGGTGTGCCGTCGGGCCCCACGGTCGCCAGGCTCATCGCCGAGGGATCGTTCGGCTCGCTCTTCCCGGCCTCGGCGTACCAGGCGCCAAAAAGCTCCAGCGGATCGGAAGTTTCGCGGATCATGACCACAATATGAGGGGGTCCGGAGCCTTCCACCACCGGCATCTTGTCCCAAATGCCGTCGCCCGCTAAGAACGAGGGATGACCTCTGCTGCAAGTTTGATGGCCGGCAAGAAAGGCCTCGTCATGGGCGTCGCGAACGAACGCTCGATCGCCTGGGGCATCGCCAAAGCCTGCCACGACGCCGGCGCCAAAGTGGCCTTCACCTTCCAGGGTGAGGCCCTTGAGAAGCGGGTCCGGCCGCTCGCCAGCTCGATCGGCAGCGACATCATCCTGCCCTGCGACGTCACCAACCCGGCCAGCATCGACGCGGCCTTCGCCGAGATCGAGAAGAGGTGGGGCGGCCTCGACTTCGTCGTCCACGCCATCGCCTTCTCCAACAAGGACGAGTTGCGCGGCCGCTACCTCGACACGACGGCGGACAACTTCGCGCTTACGATGAACGTCAGCGTCTATTCCTTCACCGCGGTGGCGCAGCGCGCCGTGCCGCTGATGAAGAACGGCGGCAGCCTTCTCACCCTCACCTACTACGGCGCCGAGCGTGTCATCCCGCACTACAACGTCATGGGCGTCGCCAAGGCGGCCCTCGAGGCGAGCGTGCGCTACCTCGCGGCCGATCTCGGCGAGCAGAAGATCCGCGTCAACGCGATCTCGGCCGGCCCGATCAAGACGCTGGCCTTCGCCGGCATCAACGACGGCCGCTACATCCTGAAGTGGAACGAACTCAACTCGCCGCTCAAGCGCAACATCACCCAGGAAGAAGTCGGCAACTCCGCCCTCTTCCTGCTGTCCGACCTCGGCGCCGGCATGACCGGCGAAGTGATGCACGTCGATGGCGGTTATCACGTGGTCGGCATGATCAACACCTCGTCGGCCAAGCAGATTTCCGAGCTGCTCGCCAACTTCGAGGGCGAGTAGGCCGGCGGCCATGGCCGGCAGCAGCTTCGGTACGCTCTTCCGGTTCACGAGCTGGGGTGAGAGCCACGGGCCCGCGATCGGCTGCATCGTCGACGGCACGCCGCCACGCATCCCGCTGGCCGAGGCCGACCTCCAGGTCTGGCTCGACAAGCGTCGCCCCGGCCAGTCCCGCTTCGTCACCCAGCGCCAGGAGCCCGACACGGTGAAGATCCTGTCGGGCGTATTCGAGGGCGTCACCACCGGCACGCCGATCGCGCTTCACATCGACAACGTCGACCAGCGCAGCCGTGACTATGGCGAAATCAAGGACCAGTTCCGCCCCTCCCACGCCGACTACACCTATTTCAAGAAGTACGGCGTGCGCGACTATCGCGGCGGCGGCCGCCAGTCGGCGCGCGAGACCGCGGTGCGCGTCGCCGCGGGCGCCATCGCGCGCAAGATCCTTGGCGCAGACGTCGCGATCCGCGGCGCCGTGGTGCAGATCGGCACCCAGAAGATCGACCGCACCAAGTGGGACTGGAACGCCACCGGCGACAATCCCTTCTGGTGCCCCGACCGCCAGGCCGCTCAGGGCTGGGAAGGCTATCTCGACGACGTGCGCAAGCGCGGCAGCTCATGCGGCGCGGTTGTCGAGGTCGTGGCTTCCGGCGTGCCGGTCGGGCTCGGCGATCCCGTCTACGACAAGCTCGACGCCGACCTCGCCAAGGCGCTGATGAGCATCAATGCCGTCAAGGGTGTGGAGATCGGCGACGGCTTCGCCACCGCAGCCATGAGCGGCGAGGAGAATGCCGACGAGATGCGCATGAAGGACGGCGTGCCGGCCTTCCTCAGCAACCATGCCGGCGGCATCCTGGGCGGCATCTCGACCGGCCAGGAGATCGTCTGCCGCCTCGCCGTGAAGCCCACCAGCTCGATCCTCTCGCCCGTCCGCAGCATCGACCGGTTCGGCAAGGAGATCGAACTCCGCACCAAGGGTCGCCACGACCCCTGCGTCGGCATCCGAGCCACGCCGGTGGCCGAGGCCATGGTGGCCTGCGTGCTGGCCGACCACCTGTTGCGCCATCGCGCGCAGTGCGGTTGAGTCCGGCGCGGTGGTAGCGCGCCAGCCCCTCGAGGCGCGCTACGGCGCCCTCCACAATGTCGGCATGGCCGTGGTCTCGATCGGCATGGTGGTCGCCGCAGTCGTCCACTTCGCCACCGGCTCGAGCAACGCGCCGACATTCTCGCTGAACGACCCGCGATTCGTGCTGTTCTCGGTGCTGGCGCTGGCCATGGCCTACTACGTCTTCCTGGGCGTCAGCCGCTATCTCGACCGCAACCCGCAGATCGTCATCGATCAGGACGGATTGCTGTTGGGGTTCGGTCGCAACAAGCGCATTGCCTGGCAGGACATCCAGTGGGTCCGGCTGCGGCGGCTGGCGCTCAGGCCCCAGCTCCAGGTCGGCCTGGCGCCCGAGGCCTTCATCGCCGCCGACCTCCGCCTTTCTGCCCTCAACCTCGACGACAGCCTGCGGCCGATCCGCGGCATGCCGTCGGCGGTGCTGGTGCGCGACAACGGTCTCGACACCACCGCATCGGCGATGCTTGACGCGGTGAGGGCCTTCCGGCCGAATCTCGTCCAATCCTGACAAGCACAGCGGAGATATCGCATGCGGCGATTCATCGTCGGGCTCCTTGCGACCGTCGGCACCCTCACCCTGCTGGCGGTTGCCGGCGGCATCGCCTTCGTCGCCTCGTGGCCCTTCGGCCCCAAGCCGCTGCCGCAGCACATGGTGCTGTCGCTCGATCTGCGGTCGCTGCCGCCCGAGACGACGTCGACCGACCTGCTGAGCGGCGCCCTGTTCAAAAGCTCGCGCGACATCGTCGAAACCGTGCAGCTTCTCTGGCAGGCGGCCGACGACCCGCGGGTCGCCGGCCTCTACGTCGAGATCGGCGACGAGCAAGGCGGACTGGCCCGTGTCCAGGAGCTGCGTCAAGCCATCGCCCATTTCCGCGGCAAGGGCAAGTTCGCGGTCGGCTTCGCGGAATCGCTCGGCAGCAGCGGCAGCCACTTCGCCGACTACTATCTCGCTTCTTCGCTCGAGCAGATCTGGCTGCAGCAGAGCGGCAGCTTCGGCGTGGCGGGCATCGTCGTCGAGACGCCTTTCCTGAAGGGCGGCCTCGACAGGCTCGGCGTCAAGATCGAGGGCGGCAAGCGCTACGAGTACAAGAGTGCGCCCGAGAGCTTCACAGAGACCGGCTACACCCGCCCGGCGCGCGAGAACCTGCAGCAGCTCCTCGACAGCCTGTTCGACCAGTTCGTGAGCGACGTGGCGCGCGACCGGCGCCTGGAGCCCGCGCAGTTCCGCCGCCTCGTCGACACCGCGCCGCACGAGCCCGAGCAGGCGCGCCGCGACGGGCTGGTCGACCGTATCGGCTATCGCACCGACGCGCTCGAGGACGTCTACCAGCGCAACGGCGGCCGCCGCGAGCTCGTCACCCTTTCGGAGTATGCCTCCGACGAGGCCCGGCCCAAGCCGCGCGGCGAGGTGATCGCGCTGGTCCGCGCGAGCGGCGCCATCATGTCCGGCCCCAGCGGAGGCGGGCCCTTCGAGGAAGAGGCCTTGGCCAATTCCGAGGATGTCGTGGACGCCATCGATGCAGCCTCGCGGGCCAAGGACGTTCGCGCCATCGTGTTGCGCATCGATTCGCCGGGCGGCACCTATCCCGCCGCCGACGCCATCGCCGACGCGGTCGGCCGCGCCCGCTCCGCCGGCAAGCCGGTGATCGTCTCCATGAGCGACGTGGCGGCCTCGGGAGGATACCTCGCGGCGGTGCGCGCCGACGTGATCGTGGCGCAGCCCACCACCATCACGGCCTCGATCGGCGTCTTCAGCGTCTGGCCGATGGCGCAGGAGCTGCTGACGTCGCTCGGCGTCAACGTCGAGCGGGTCTCGGTCGGCCACAATGCCGGCATGTACTCGACGTTCCAGCCGCCGACGCCTGCCCAGCGCGCCGCCGTGGCCCGTGAGCTCGACGCCGTGTACGCCTCCTTCACGCGTCAGGTCGCCGAAGCGCGCAACCTCGACGCTGCCCGCATCGACGCGGCGGCACGTGGCCGCGTGTTCAGCGGCGTCGACGCCAAGCGCACCGGCCTGGTCGACGAACTGGGCGGCCTCCAGCTCGCGCTCAACATCGCCAAGGCCAAGGCCGGGATCGAGGAGACGAAGCGCATCGAGGTGCGCCGCTATCCCGACGAATCCGATCGTTGGCAGCGCATGTTCGAGAAGCTGCTCCACGTCGCGGGCGTCGATGTCGGCCCGACGATCCGCCTTCCCCGCGAGGTGCGCGAGACGCTGGCGCGCTTCGGCGTCACCTTGCGCCCCGGCAACGTCCGCCTGCCGCCGCTGCCGCCTCTCTGGCGATAGCCCCTTGCAGCCCTTCAGCCCCAAGACCGACAAGGGATCTCATGTCGAACCTGCCCGAGGACATTTTCACCGAGCCTGACTTCTCTCCCGACACCCTGGCCAACCTCGGACCGCTGCGCCGCCTTGCCGGCGTGTGGCAGTCCGATCGCGGCGTCGATGTAAGTCCCAAGGCCGAAGGGCCGGAGCGGCGCGAGTACCGCGAACACATTCGAATGGAGCCGATCGACCCACAGCCCAACGGCCCGCAGGTTCTCTACGGGCTGCGTTATCACATCCACGTCAACACCGAGGAAGAGCCCATCACTTTCCACGACCAGGTCGGCTACTGGCTGTGGGAGCCGGCCACGGGGCTGGTCATGCAGAGCATTGCCATCCCGCGGGGCCAGGTCGTGCTGGCGGGCGGCAAGGTCGCGCCGGACGACAAGCGGATCTCGGTGGAAGCCCGCCGCGGCGACACGCGCTTCGGCATCTGCTCGACGACCTTCCTCGAGGAGGCGTTCCGCACCGACTACTACCGGATCGACATCACTTTCAACGACGACGGTAGCTGGACCTACGTGACGCGCACCGACCTCGCCGTACGCGGCAAGGAACCGGTCTTCAACCACAACGACACGAACACACTGCGGCGTGTCGCGGCGCCGATGGCGAACCCATTGGTCGGCCTGCTGAAGGAACCTGCCTAGCGGCGCTCCTCCAGCAGGGCCACGATCGCCCGCCACATCGTCCAGGCGTTGGCGAGGTTGACCGCCGTGAACTCGACATGGCCGATGTCGCCGATCAGGAACAGAGACGCGCGTGCCTTCGACGACGCGGCGGCCAGGTCCTGGCTCTCGCTGTAGGGCACCATCGGGTCGGTGCGGCCGTGCACCAGGATCAGGTGGCCGCGCAGCCTGGTGAGGTCGTAGAGCGCCAGGTTGAGGGCGTCGATCTCGCGGCGCACTCCCTCCGGCAGCTCGGCGATGAGCCGCAGCACGGCATCCGGATCGCGGTTGTCGACCAGCGCGAGCACCGCCTTGCCCTGCGGCCCCAGCAAGGCCCGCTCGCGCGAAATGTCGGCGTCGCGGTCGCGCCATCGCCTGAGCGCGATCTCCTCGAGCAGACGGGAATCGGATGCGTTGTCGAGGCGACTGGCATTGGCGCGCAGGATCGCCCAGCGGCCATAGGCATTGGGCTCGATGCGGAACTCGCGGCTGTCACCCAGGGGCCGGAAGGCACCCGTCGTGACGAAGCGGATGACGGCATGGGCGTCGCGATAGCCACCAATGCCGACAACGAAGGCGATGCGCGGCGCCAGGTCGTCCTCGATCGCCGCGATCAGCGCCGGGGCAACCGCGTAGGAGATTGCCGCGACGCCGAGCGGTACATCCGGCAGGCGCCGGCCCAGCTCGCGCAATGCGCCGGCCACGCGATCGGCATCGGCGCGCGACAGGATGAGCTGCCGCACCTCGGGCAGCTCCGGCACCATCACCGCGAAGCCCGCACGCGCAAAGGTGCGTGCGAAGGCCTGCAGCCGTGGCTCGTCACGGCCGAGCACCGCGGCGCCCGGCACCAGCACCATCGTCGCGCGCGGCTGGCCGGCCGGCAGGTAGAGATCGCCCTCCCCGTCCTTCCAGTCGATGACCTGCTCACCGGGCGCCGACGTGACGTCCTGCCACCAGGTCGGACGACCGCCAGCGGCGAGGTCCCACATCACGAGCGCCGCCTCGGCCCAGACGACGGGACGTCCGAAGAGGAACAGCAGCGCGACCGCGCCGACGGCGATCAGCGCCAGCCGGCGCATCAGCCGCCCAGGCGATGCGTGGCCAGTGTCTCCAGCACGTCGCCGTCACGACGCAGCAGCGCCAGCTCCTCGACGCGGCCCCGCATCGGCAGGTGCTGGCGCTCGACGATGCGCGCCACCTGCTCGGCCTCGGCGAAGTGCTGGAACAGCCCCAACGTGATGTGTGGCTGGAAAGGCTCGGCCCCCGGCATAGTGTTCAGCGTGTCGTGCAATTCGGTCAATTCGGCGGCACCGTCGAACGGCTCGGCGAAGAGGTATTGCTCGAGCCGGGCGACGCGCTCGATCATGAACCAGAACGGTCGCCGGGCGATCGTCGCCAGCGCGGCCCGCAGCCTTGCTTCCTGGTCGAGGGCAGCACCGAAGACCAGGGTGAAGTGCGGGCCGATCAGGCCCGCTTCTCTCGGATGGTACTGCGCCCGCAGCCGGCGGAGCGCGGTGTCGTCGGCCTCGCCGAGGACCGGCCAGGCGACGACATAAAGCATGATCAGCCGTAGCTCTTGGCCATGCCCAAGGCCGGATCGGTGGCCGCGCTGTAGGGCGGGAACGGATAGCGCAATCCGTTCTTGCCGAGCTGGATCATGCCCTCGATCGCCCGCAGGAACTCGTCCGGCGGACAGGCCATCAGGAGTTCGTCGTCGGCGACGCCGCCGTAGCGACGCTCGGCGAAGCACGGCAGCGACAGCGAGGTCTGGCGCGTGGCGAGCGCCCGGCCCCACGAATCGGCGCAGGCGCTCTCGCCCGTCACCGTGAAGTCGTAGCGGCGGTAGCGGTGATACTGCAGGCCGTTGATGAAATAGATCATCTGTCCAGGCGAGCCGTAGAACAGGCAGATGTCGGGCGGATCGAGGCGGCCCGAGCGCAGCGGCGCCACGACGAGGCCATTGTACTTGCCGTGCGGCACGCGCGGCATCTGCGCCTGGTGCGCCGCCGACGCCTCCTTGTTGCCGAACCACACACCGTTCATGTGGTCGCCCGACAGGAACCCCTCGCCGGGATGGTTGAGCCCGACCACGCCGCCGCAATTGCCGCCGCGTGTGTTGTCGACCGTGATGCCGAGCGTGAAACCGTACCAGCGCGCCTGCGTCACCATCTGGCACATGGTGAACTTGAAGCCTTCGGTCGGCCTGCGCAGGCCCTTGATGCCGTCCATCTCAGCCGGATCCTCGAACAGCCGCATGCCGATCGGCTGGGTGCGGATGCGCAGCAGATCGATCAACCTGGCGCTGGCCTCGGCCAGCATGGCGCCGGTGATCTTCTCCGGCGGCGACCACGGCGCGGTCTTGTAGCCCGGCGGCAGGGTCTGGACGTTCATGGCTTCCTCCGTGTCTGGCGGCGGCTAGGTGAGGTTCAATCCACCGTCGGCGATGACGATCTCGCCGGTAACGTAATCGTTGGCGCAGAGCGCGGCCACAAGGTCGGCGATGTCCTCGGGTTTCGCAGGACGGCGCATGGGCGACTTCGCCTTCCAGGTCTCCAGCATGTCGGGCCAGTTGGCCGTCATCGGCGTTTCGACCAGTCCCGGCGCTACCGCGTTCACCCGGACATCCGGGCCCAGCGCGAGCGCCAGCAGCTTGGTGACGTGATGCAGTGCGGCCTTGGAGGCGGCATAGGGGATAGACGAGCCCTTGGGTCTCACGCCGGCATGGGTGCCGATGTTTACCACGTTGCCCCTGGCTGCGCGCAAGGCCGCCTCGGCTTCGGCGACAAGCAGGAAGGGCGAGATCAGGTTCACGTCGAGCATCTGCCGCCACAGCGCCGGCGTCGCTGCCTTGAGGTCGGCATGCGGGATGCGGACCGAAAGCCCGGCGTTGTTGACAAGCACGTCGAGCCGGCCATGACGCTTCAGCACGGACTCGATCAACGGCCGGGCGGCCGCATCGTCGCCGAGATCGGCCTGATGGTAGCTGGCGCCCTGCAGCTCCGACGCCATGCGCTTGCCGACATCCGCAGAGCTCCGCGAATGGAGCGCCACCATGTAGCCGTCACGCGACAGGCGCCGCGCGATCGCCGCGCCTATCCCCGAGGTAGAACCCGTGACGAGAGCGACGCGCTCAGACATGCGCCTTCAGTGCCTCGAGCGTCTCGTCGGGCCGTTCGACCATCATGAAGTGTCCGCAGTTCGGGATGACGACCGTCTTCGCCGCGGCGATGGCGCCCGCGAGCGGCTTCGCCTTGGGCGCCGGCGTCATGAGATCGCCGTCGCCCAGAACGAGCACGGTCGGGCACCTCACCGAAGCAGCCCGTGCGGGAGCCTCCTTGTAGGCATTGCAGGCGGCGAGATCGGTATGGATCACGCCGGGCTTGTTGCCTGCCAGCACGGCCAGCGACTCGGCCCGCAGCCACAGGCCCGGAGACACCATGCCGCCCTTGTGCAGCGCGTTTCCCATGCCCCAGAAGGTCATCAGCTCCTGGACCTTCAGCGTGTTGGCCTTGGCCGATTCCAGCATCTCGGGATGAACCGGCATCTCGACGGCGACACCGCACAGGCCGAGCGCCCGCACCTTGTCCGGATGCCGTGCCGCGCAGTCGAGCGCTACCAGCGCGCCCATCGAATGGCCGACCAGCGACGCCTGCTTCAGGCCGGCCGCGTCGATCAGGCGGGCCGTCCAGTCGGCCATGTCGGCGATGCTGCCGAGCGCCGGCCCGTCGGACCAGCCGTGCCCCGGGAAGTCGACCGCCAGCACGCTGCGGCCGTGATGGGCGAACCAGCGCGTCTGCAGCCGCCAGGCCGTGCGGTCGAAGCCGGCGCCGTGGAGGAAGACGATCGCGGGCCTAGCCGGATCGAAGTCGGTGCCGCCGGTCGTCGCGAAGACGGTCCGGCCGTCGACGGTGAGCTTCATGGTCAGGCCTTCTGCGAGGCGCGCAGCGCCGGCCCGAGATCGTCGATCAGGTCCTCGGGATCCTCGAGCCCGACCGACAGCCGGATCATGCCCTCGCCGATCCCCGCCTCCTTGAGCGCCGCCGCATCGAGCTGGGCGTGCGTCGTCGAGGCCGGATGGATCACCAGCGACTTGGCGTCGCCCACGTTGGCGAGATGCGAGAAGAGCTTCAGCCGCTCGATGAAGCGCCGGCCGGCCTCGCGGCCGCCCTTGATGTCGAAGCTGAAGATCGACCCCGTGCCTTTGGGCAAGAGCTTCTTGGCCAGCGCATGGTCGGGATGCTCGGGCATCTCGGGCGAGGAGATGCGATCGACCGCGGGGTTGCTCTTCAGGAATTCCATGACCTTGCGGGCGTTCTCGACATGGCGAGCCACGCGCAGCGGCAACGTCTCGAGGCCCTGCAGCAGGTAGAACGCCGTCTGCGGGGCCATGCAGCAGCCGAAGTCCCGCACCCCCTCGGTGCGGGCGCGCATGATGAAGGCGTGCGGCCCGAACTCCTCGGCGAAGTCGATGCCGTGATAGCCGGCATAGGGCTCGGTCAGCGTCGGGAACTTGCCGGAGGCTTCCCAGTCGAAGCGGCCGCTCTCGACGATGACACCGCCGATCGCCACGCCGTGCCCGCCGATGAACTTGGTGGCCGAGTGGAAAACGATGTCGGCGCCGAGCGTCAGCGGCCGGCAGAGGATCGGCGAGGCGAAGGTGTTGTCGATCATCAACGGGATCCTGGCCTCGTGCGCGATCGCCGCGATCGCCGGGATGTCGAGCACCTCGCCGCCCGGGTTGCCGATCGTCTCGCCCAGCACCAGTCGCGTGCTGGGCCTGATGGCCTTCCGGAAGCCCGCATGGTCGCCCGGATGCACGAAGGTGGCCTCGATGCCGAAGCGCGGGAGCGTCAGCGCCAGCATGTTGCGCGTGCCGCCGTAGAGCGAGGTCGAGGCGACGATGTGGCTGCCGGCGCCCATCAGGGTGGCGATGGCGATGTGCAGCGCCGCCTGCCCGCTCGACACGCCGAGCGCGCTGGAGCCTTCCTCCAGCGCGGCGACGCGTTCCTCGAACACCGCGACCGTCGGGTTGGAGATGCGGCTGTAGATGTGGCCGCCGACCTCGAGATTGAACAGGCTCGCCGCATGGTCGACGTCGCGGAAGACATAGGACGTCGTCTGGTAGATCGGCACGGCGCGCGCGCCGGTGACCGGGTCGGGATGCTGGCCGGCGTGCAGCGCCAGCGTATCGGGCTTCAGGAACTTGGCGTCGACCACGGTGCTTTCACTTCTTGAACAGGGAGGCGGCCGCCGCGGCGTGGCTCTGCTTGGCCGCGATCTTGGCCTCGACGCGCTCGAGCTCGGCCTTCAGCACGCCGACATAGTCTTTCAGGTCCTCGATGTTCATCGTGTCGAGGTTCCTGGGCTGTGACTTCTTCTGCTTGGGGTCGAGATCGTCGAGGTCGAAGGCCATGGCGCGGCTCCACGGAAGCGGCTAAGTCAGGACTAGCATTGCTCCCACTACTTCGAAAGGCCGACCATGAGCGCGCTCCCCGCAACGATGACCTGCGTCGAGATCAGCAAGCCCGGCGGCCCCGAGGTGCTTGTGCCGACGACGCGGCCGGTGCCGCAGCCCGGGGCGGGCGAGATCCTGATCAAGGTGGCGGCGACCGCGGTGAACCGGCCCGACATCGCCCAGCGCGCCGGCCTCTATCCGCCGCCGCCGGGTGCATCGGACCTGCCAGGCCTCGAGGCGGCCGGTACCGTCGCCGCCCTCGGCGACGGCGTCACCGGCTGGAGGGTGGGCGACGCGATCTGCGCGCTGACGCCGGGCGGCTCCTACGCCGAGTACTGCATCGTGCCCGCACCGCAGTGCCTGCCGCCGCCGAAGGGCTTCGACATGCTGCAGGCCGCGGCGCTGCCCGAGAACTACTTCACCGTATGGCACAACCTCTTCGAGCGCGGCCAGCTCAAGGCCGGAGAGAGCGTGCTGATCCACGGCGGCGCAAGCGGCATCGGCACGACGGCGATCCAGCTCGCCAAGGCGTTCGGCGCCACCGTGTTCACGACAGTGCGCAACGAGGGGAAGGCCAAGGCGGTGCGCGCGCTGGGTGCCGACCATGCCGTGATCTACAAGGACAACGACTGGGCGGCCGAGATCGCGAAGGTCGGCAAGGTCGACGTCGTGCTCGACATGGTGGCGGGCGACTACCTGCCGAAGAACCTGTCGCTCTTGAAACAGGATGGCCGCTGCGTCGTCATCGCCGTGCAGGGCGGCGCGACCGCGACAGTCAGCGCCGGCATGCTGATGGTCAACCGCCTGACGTTGACGGGCTCGACGCTCAGGCCGCAGAGCGTTTCCAACAAGGGCCGTATGGCGCAGGGCCTCAAGGACAAGGTCTGGCCGCTGCTCGAAGCGGGCAAGGTGAAGCCCATCATCTACAAGACCTTCCCGCTCAAGGACGCCGCCGGCGCACATGCCGAGCTGGAGCGCGCCGACCATGTCGGCAAGGTGATGATGACGGTCGGCTGAGCCCTAGAACTTGCCGGTCACGAAATACATCGCGATCCAGGGCTGCCACAACACCAAGCCCAGGCCCACCAGCATCAGCAGGATGAAGGGCACTGCTGCCTGGCACAGCAGACCGAACTTCTGCTTGAAGGCGCTCATCGCCACGATGAGATTGAGACCTACCGGTGGTGTCAGATAGCCGATCTCGAGGTTGAGGATCATGATGACACCGAACAGCACCTTGTCGAAACCGTAGGCGGCCGCGACGGGGGCCAGAAGCGGGGCGAGCACCAGTATGGCCTCACCCGTCGTCATCAAGCAGCCGACGATGAGCAGCAGGGCGTTGATCAGCAGGATGAACACCAGCGGGCTGTCGATGTAGCCCTGCATGAAGGCGACCATGCCCTGGGGAATCCGGTGCTCGATCATGATGATGTTCAGGCTGAGCGCGACGGCCAGCACGGGGAATAGCGAGCCACCGAGCTTCGATGCGTCCAGTACGACGGCATAAAAGTCGCCCAGCTTCAGTTCCTTATGGACGAAGATCTCGATCACCATGGCATAGGCAAGCGCTACGGCCGCCGCCTCGGTGGCCGTGAACAGGCCGGAGTAGATGCCGCCCAGCAGGATGGCGGGCATCAGGGCCGCCCAGATGCCACGGCTGAAAGCGGTCCTGAACTCCAGAGCGTCGAAGCGTTCGCTCGGGCGGTGACGGTTCACCCAGACCGCATAGACCGCCAGCATCGTCGTGAGCAGGATGCCGGGGCCAAAACCCGCGAGGAACAGGTCGACGATCGAGGTCTCGGTGACGAGACCATAGATGATCATGGGTATCGACGGCGGAATGATGATGCCGAGCGTGCCGCCGGACATGATCGCGCCCAGCGTGAACTTGTTGTCGTAGCCCGCCTTGAGCATCGCCGGATAGAGTACCGAGCCGACCGCAAGCATGGTGACGATCGACGAGCCCGAGATCGCGGCGAACACGGCGCACGACAGAACACAGGCCACCGCGAGTCCGCCGGGGAGTGGCCGCGTGACGGCCTGCAGCATGGCGACGAGCCGCTGGGCGATCGAGCCGCGGGTCATGACATTGCCACACAGGATGAAGAGCGGGATCGACAGGATCAGCTCCTTGTCGATGCCGACCCACATGTCTTCGACGATATAGTCGAGTTCGCCGCGCCCCCAGACCATGTGGATATAGGCTGCGACGCCCAGCAGGATGACGACCAGCGGCTGGCGTAGCACGAGCAGCAGGACGATGAGTCCCGCAAGCAGAACGCCGCTCATTCCTGGAACTCCGGCGGCAACGGGCGGAGCGCGGGCCAGGCGGCATACACGAAATAGCGCAACGCTGCCGACAGAAAGCCGAGCGGAATCGCCGACTGCAGCGGCCAGACAGCCCAGTCCAGCACTGGCATGCGCAGCCCCGTCTCTGCCGTCGAGATCACGAAGACGATGCCGAACCAGACGAAGCCCAGAAGGAACAGCCCGGTGACTACGTCGGCAATTCGGTCGAGTGCGGCGCTCCACTCGGCCGGCACCCAACCGTGCGCCACCCGCGGCACGAGATGGCTGCCGGTCGCCGTGGCGATCCCCACGCCCATGAAGCTGCCGACGATCAGGGCGATCATGGCGAGCCTGCCTGCCGCGAACACTCCGGTCGGGCCGATGTCTATGCCCAGCGCCGCGAGCACCGGCCCGAGGAACTCTCGCCCGAAGACGTCGATCACCATGATCAGAGCGATGAAGGCGAAGCAAACCACGGCCACCCAGCATTCGATCTGGTGCCAGACGACGAGAGTTCGGCGGAGCCAGGCCGGCGCCGCACGTGATCGGGGATCGACACCGGTTGCAGGCGATTGGGTCATGAATGTCGTATGTCGCTGGAGGCGCCAAGCCGACGCGCTCGAGGCGCGCCAGCGGTACGTTCGATAGAAGTCGTCGGACTCTCGCCGATCAGGCGCCGCACTTCTTCTTGGCGTCTTCCATCAGCTTGAAGAAAGCATCGGCGTTGCCGCCGACCGCCTTGACCATCTCCGGCCATGCCGGCTGGAGAGCTTTCTGCCACTGCGCCCGCTCTGCCGGCGTGAGGGCGACGATCTGCCCGCCGTTCTTGAGGTGCAGTTCCAGGATCTTCTCTTCGAAGCCTCGGATCTCGGCCCGGAGCTGGGCGGCCGAGCGCTTGGCAACGGCTGCCTGCAGAGCATTGCGCTGGTCGGCAGTGAGCTTGTCGTAGACCGCCTTGGACATCACGACGATGCCGCCCGAATCGACATGATTGGTGCGGGTGTAGACGGGCGCGATCTTGCCGAGCCCCGATGGTACGTAATAGGTCACCGGCGCGTCGGACACGTCGACCAGGCCGGTCTGATGGGCCGATGCCCATTCGGTAATGCCGAGCGGCGTCGGATTGGCGCCGAGCGCCACCCAGAACGCCGCCGCGGTCTTGGTCGGTGCGGAACGCGCCTTCAGTCCCTTGACGTCGGTCGGCGCCTTGAACGGCTTCTTGCCGACGATGTTACCTGAGCCGACATGCGTCCAGCCGAGAAACACCACGCCCTTCTGCGCCAGAGCGTTCGTGGTGTAGGGAATGAGCTGGTCGTAGACGCAGTCCTGCTGCTGGGTGCTGTCGAAGTAGAAGGGCAGGCTGGTCAGTGCCAGCTCCGGTACGAGAGCCGCCGCTGCGGCGACCGAGAAACCGCCGAGGTCGATACGCCCGCGCGCGGTCTGCTGCATCGTATCCTGCTCGTTGCCGAGCTGGGCGTTGATGAACGGGTTGATCTTGATCTTGCCTTTGCTCTCTTCGTCGACGTCTTTGACGAAACGCTCGAGCTGCATCACCCACGGAGTATTGGGCGGCGCCCCGGTCGTGTAACGGAACTCCACCGGCTTGTCTTGCGCCAGCACGGTCCCCGCCAGCACAATCGTCAGAACCGCACCCGCGCTCGCGAGCGCTCCAGTCAATCGCATCATGTCGACGTCTCCTCCTGCAGACGAGCCGGCGCGCTGATGGCACCGTTTCTCCCCGAATACAGTCTGCCGAGGTCCGCGTACGAATGCGAGCACGAACTTGGCGGGAGCGTCAGCTTTGTGCGTCGAGGTCCGGCTGATCGGCCTCGGCCGGATCGACCGCCGCCGGCGCCGGCTCCTGCGCCGCCAGGCCCGCCTTGGCGGCGGCCTTCTTGCGGGCGGCGTCCTCACGCGCCGCCTTGCGGCGGGCCCGGTCGACGGCGTCGTTGAGGTCCTTCAGCGAGCAGAGGCCGAGCGTCACCGGATCGCGCGGCCGCACGTTCTGCATGTTCCAATGCGAGCGGTCCTTGACCGACTGCACGGTGCTCTTGGTCGAGCCGACCAGCTTGGCGACCTGACTGTCCTGCAGCTCGGGGTGGACCTTGAGCAGCCAGGCGATGGCGTCGGGCCGGTCCTGGCGCTTGGCGACCGGCGTGTAGCGCGGGCCCTTCGAGCGGGCGACCGGCTCCGGCACGTCGCGCGGGCTGAGCTTGAGGCGCGCGGCGGGATCGCCCTCGACGCGCTTGATCTCTTCCTTGGTGAGCTGGCCGTTGGTCGTGGGGTCAAGTCCGGTCATGCCGCCTGCAACTTCGCCGTCGGCGATCGCCTGAACCTCGAGCGGATGCAGGCCGGTGAAGGCCGAGATCTGGTCGAAGGTCAGGGTCGTGTTCTCGACCAGCCAGACGGCGGTCGCCTTGGGCATCAACACTTGCGACATGAATTCACTCTCCTGCGCCCGGATATAGAGGCCGGTCCGGGCCGCGCCAACCCGAAAAGCGCGTATCGGAAAAAGGAAACGGCCGGGGTCGCCCCCGGCCGTTCCGCGTAGTCTCTGTGTTTCCAGAGCTTACTGGATGACGATCTCGACGCGGCGGTTCTGCGGCTCGCGGACGTTCGGG
>CAYQAY010000026.1:21471-63428 GCA_964415585.1 uncultured Reyranella sp. | reverse complement strand
GCGCCGGGCGACACGGTGGCGCGCGGCCAGACGCTGATCGTGCTCGAGGCGATGAAGATCCAGCACCAGCTCAAGGCCGCCCTCGATGCCAAGGTCGGGGCGGTATCGGTGCAGGAAGGCCAGCAGGTCTCCAACCGGACCGTGCTGGTCACGATGGAGCCGGACGCCGGTTGACGCTAGTCTCCTTCCACAAGGAAGATTAGGGAGGAATTCCTCATGCTGCGTAGAGTTGCGCTTGGACTGCTCGGCGTCGCCCTCGCCGGCCCCGCTCTCGGCCAAGCCTATCCCAACAAGCCGATCACCGTCATCGTGCCGTTCGCGGCTGGCGGTCCGACAGACCTCATGGCGCGCATCGTGGGCGAGCGCATGGGCAAGGAGCTCGGCCAGCAGATGATCATCGAGAACGTGGCGGGCGCGGCCGGCACGATCGCCATGGGCAAGCTCGCCCGCTCCGCGCCCGACGGCTACACGATCGGCATCGGCCATCTCGGCACGAACGTGGTCAACGGCGCGATCTACAAGAACCTGAACTACGATCTGATCAACGACCTGACGCCGATCGCGCTTTTGCCCTCCAACCCGCTGCTGGTCGTGACGTCGAACCAAGTGCCGGCCAAGGACATGAAGGAGCTGGTCGCCTACCTGAAAGCCAATGCCGACAAGGTCTCGGGCGGCACCGCAGGCATGGGCTCGGGCTCGCACATCGGCGTGCTCGCCTTCTTCGACGGCACCGGCACCAACTATCAGCTCGTGCCCTATCGCGGCACCGGCCCGGCCGTGCAGGACCTGATCGCCAACCAGATCCAGATCATGATCGACCAGTCGTCGAACTCGCTGCCGCACGTTCGCGCCGGCAAGATCAAGGCCTACGCCGTAACGGCCAAGCAGCGCAACGCTGCCGCGCCCGACATCCCGACGACGGCCGAAGCCGGTTTCCCGGGCATCGAGGTGGCGATCTGGCACGGGCTGTGGGCGCCCAAGGGGACGCCGCGCGACATCATCAACAAGCTGAATGCCGCCGCCGTGGCGGCCCTGAAGGATCCCGAGATCCGCAAGAAGCTCGAGGATCTCGGCCAGGACATCCCGACTCCCGAACAGATGCAGCCCGACGCCTTCGCCGCCTTCCAGAAGGCCGAGTTCGCCAAGTGGAAGCCGATCATCGACAAGGCCGGCGTGAAGATCGAGTAGCGCTTCAGTTCCCGTACTCGGGCGGCACGGGGCACGGTGGCAGGAGCTTCTCCACTGCCTTGGCGATGCCCAGCAGCTTGGCATCGCCCCAGCGCTTGCCGGTGAGCTGCAAGCCGATCGGCAGTCCCTCCTTCGAGAAGCCGCAAGGCAGCACGACGGAGGGCTGACCGGTAAGGTTGGCCAGGAAGTTGTAGGCCGTGCCGGCGAAGAAATACGGGTAGCCGACGCCATCGATCACCAGCGGATCGGTCTGTTTCTGGCGGATGAAGGCGGCGTCCGGCATGACCGGTATCAGCCAGGCATCGTAGTCGTCGAGGAAGGCCTCGCAGCGACGCATCGTCCGGTCGCGACGATCGAGCACGGCGAAGAACTGCCCGAGGTCGAGCCGCGCGGCGCGGGCCACCGAGCGCCGCGAGGGATCGGGCGAGTCCGTCCTGCCGAGGAACCGTTCGCGCTCCGACAGCGGCTGCAATGCCAAGATGAGATACTGGAAGAGGTCGGACCAATCGTCCCAAGCCTGCTGCCAGTCGAGACCTGCAGGCTCGGCATGCTTCACCTTGGCGCCCGCCTTCGACAGCAGCTTCGCCGTCGCCTGCACGACGGCCGCCGTATCGGCCGAGACCGGCACGAGAGGATTGCTGCCGAGGACCGCAATGCGCAGCCCCTTGGCGGAGAGCTTCGGCGTCGGCTCCAGCGGCACGGGCGCTCCTTCCGCCTCGCGCCCGTCGGGGCCCGCGATGAGGCGCAACGCCAGGTCGAGATCGTCGACCGAGCGCGCCAGCGGGCCGAACGTACCCATGTAGCGCACCGTGCGGGTCAGGCCCGGAATATCCGGCACGTGGCCGTGACCGGGGACGCGCCACTCGGTGGGCTTCAGCGAGAAGATGCCGTTGTAGTGCGCGGGATTGCGTACCGAGCCGCCGATATCGCTGCCGAGTTCGAGCGGCGAGAGCCGCGCGGCCACCGCGACGCCGCCGCCCCCGGTCGAGCCGCCGGCAGTGCGGCGATCGTCCCACGCGTTCTTGGTTGTGCCGAAGAGGGGACTGTCGGTCTGAAAGTCCGCACAGAGTTCGGGCACATTGGTCTTGCCCAGGATGACCGCACCGGCCGCACGCAGCCGCGCCACCACGCTGGCGTCCGCTTTGGCCACATTGTCCTTGAGCGGCGGATGGCTCGACGTGGTCCTGAGGCCTGCGACATCGAAGGCTTCCTTGATGGTGATCGGCACGCCGTGCAGCGGGCCGGGCGGCTTCTTCTTCGACCTGAGAGCACGATCGGCGGCACGTGCCGCCTTCATGGCGCCCTCCCGGTCGACGACGACCAGGGCATTGATCCGCCCGTTCAGCCGCGCGATCCGCTCAAGGTGCGCTGCGGTCGCTTCGACCGAGCTCAGCCGCCCGCGTCGTATGGCACGTGCGAGCCGCGTAGCGGTTTCAAAGCACGGATTCATGCATGCCTCCCCTGAGCAAGCCGACCCTAGCCGCCCCTACCCGGTCCGGCTATAGAGCCCAAGTATTTCTTGGGGACGCCATGAGTTTGGGTAGCAAGACCCTCTTCGTGACCGGCGCCAGCCGTGGCATCGGCCTCGCCATCGCGCTGCGCGCCGCGCGCGACGGTGCCAATGTCGCGATCGCCGCCAAGACGGTGAAGCCCGACCCCCGCCTGCCCGGCACGATCTTCACCGCGGCCGAGGAGGTCGAGAAGGCCGGCGGGAGGGCACTGCCGCTCGCCTGCGACATCCGCGACGAGCAGAGCGTCGAGAAGGCTGTCGCCGAGACTGTGGCGAGGTTCGGCGGCATCGACATCCTGGTCAACAATGCCAGCGCCATCAGCCTGACCGGGACGCTCGCCACGCCGATGAAGCGCTACGACCTCATGCACCAGATCAACGCGCGCGGCACCTTCATGGTCTCGCAGAAATGCATCCCGCATCTCGAGAAGGCCGCGAACCCTCACGTCCTCAATCTCTCGCCGCCGCTCGACTTCGACGTGAAGTGGTTCGCCAACCACGCGGCCTACACGCTCGCCAAGTACGGCATGTCGGTGTTCGCCTGGGCGATGGCCGAGGAGTTCAAGGCCAAGGGCATCGCCTTCAACTGCCTGTGGCCCAGGACCGGCATCGCCACCGCGGCGATCCGGAACATCCTGGGCGGCGACGAGGGCATGAAGGCCTGCCGCAAGCCCGAGATCATGGCCGACGCCGCTTACGCGATCTTCGCGCGGCCGGCGCGTGAATGCACCGGCAACTTCTTCATCGACGAGGAGGTGCTGGCGGCCGACGGCGTGAAGGATTTCGACAAGTACGCCGTCTCGCCCGGAACGCCCCTGATGCCCGACTTCTTCGTACCCGCCGCCGGCGCGCGCACCGTCGTCGGAAGGGCCTAGGCGTGGCGACGTTCCTGCTGGTCCACGGCGCCTGCACCGGAGGCTGGTGCTGGGAGAAGGTCGTGCCCCTCCTCGAGGCGGCCGGACACAAGGCCTGCGCGCCGGACCTGCCGGGACTCGGCAGGGACCAGACGCCACCGGCCAACGTCACGCTCGCCGACAATGTCGAGAAGCTGGCACGGCTGCTCGACAAGATGGAGGAGCAGGTCATCCTGGTCGGCCATTCGCTGGGCGGCGTCACCATCAGCCAGCTCGCCGAGGCGCGCCGTCGCAAGCTCAGGGCCCTCGTCTATCTCTGTGCGCTGCTTCCGACCTCGGGCAAGAGCGGCAAGGACATGACCGGCCTAGAGCCCGACGCCATGTTCAGGCTGTCGCGCGAGGTCAGCCCGGACGGCAAGACCTACACTTTCGCCCGCGACAAACTGCCGAGCCTGTTCTACGCCGACGTCCCGCCGGAGGACCGCTACAGGGCGATGGAACGTCTGCGGCCGCAGCCGCTCTCGATCTCGACCACGCCGGTGACGCTCACCGAAGAGCGCTTCGGCTCGGTGCCGCGCTGGTACATCGAGTGCACCCATGACAACGCCATCCGCATCAACCTGCAGCGGGCGATGGTGAAGATGACGCCGTGCAAGGTGCTGAAGCTGGAATGCGGCCACTCGCCGTTCTTCAGCAACCCCGAGGAACTCGTCGACCACCTCGAGACGATCGCCGCGGCATCGCCGACGCGCGACGTCTAGTCGAAGAAGGCCAGGGCGCGCGCCTCGATGCTCTGGCGCGGCCGGGCGTTCGCAGGCGAGGTCGGGTCGTCGAAGGCGGCGTGCAGCGAGAAGCGCGCGCGACCGTCCTTCATCGAGTCGTAGCACTTGATCAGGACCGCCTCGTCGCGCGTCATCCTCGGGAAGTAGAACCAGCGATGGTCGGCGTTGTAGACGCCCTGGTAGATCTCGCCGGTGCGGTCGGCATAGACCAGGTCGCAGACCGCAAGATCACGCGGCGCGATGCTCTGGGAATCGACGAAACCCAGCGGCGCCATCTCGACCGGATGATCGTCGATGTTGCGCCATACGTTGTACTCGGCGAAACGCTTCTTCAGCCGCCGCTCGGCCTCCTCCGGCGGCAGCAGGTCGCGCACGCGCTGCGGCCCCGACTTCTCGGTGTAGTCGTTGTGCACGGAGCGCACCGGCGTGCGCAGACCGCGCTCGACGGCCCGGTCGGCCGTACGGACGGTGTGATCGAACACCACGACCTTGGACGCCCCGGTCTCTCGCCTGATCAGCGCCTCGACCTCGGCGTGGTAGCGGGTGCGCACCTCCTCCTCGTCGAGGAAGTCGCGGACCTCGGTTTCATGGTGCGTCAGGATGAACGCCTGGCGGTCCAGCGACAGGTCGCGGGCGAACGGCCGGGCATCGTGGATGCGCACCGTGAAGTCGCGGTAGTTGCCGTCGCGCCGCGGCACGCCCGTCCCGGCCGGTGGATTGTAGGTCACCGGCTTGACGCTGAGGTCGGCCAGGTACTGGACCGGCGCCTCGACCCAGCCGGCGAGCGGCGGGGCGATGGAAGTGGCGGCGGCGGTTCGGACGTCAGGCATGTGGCACCCGTTTGCGTTTCCCGTCGAGATGGCCCCGATTTAGCGCCTTGCACCTCCCCTGCCTCACGAGAACTTCTCATGAGGTCATTCACGCCCTCAGGCCGCCAATTCGAGAATCTCGACGACCTGCTCGGGCTTCGCGATCGGGCGCGGATTGTTGAGCACCGCCCGGTCGTGCATCGACTTCTCCGCGATTTCGCGGAACCGGTCGCGGCCGACACCGACCTCCGACAGACGGCTCGGCAGGCCGAGCGACTTCACCAGGCCCTCGACCAGGTCCCCCGCCGCGGCCTCCGGCTTGCCGAAGGCTTCACCCACGCGCTTCTGGCGCTCGGCGTTGGCCGGCAAGTTCCAGCGCAGCACCGACGGCAGCATCACGCAGGAGGTATGGCCGTGCGGCACATGGCAGGCCGCACCCAGAACGTGGCCGATGCCGTGGCTCGCGCCGACGCCGACGCCCGACGTGCCGGCGCCGATGGAGAGCCACATGCCGAACTGCAGGTCGAGACGTGTCGTCATGTCGGCGGGGTTCGCCCTGTGGGCCGGCAGTGCACGGGCCAGCAGTTTCAGCGCCTCGGTGGCGGTGCCCAGCACGAAGGGATGCGCCTGCTGCGAGCACAGGCGCTCGACCGCGTGGTCGACTGCCTTCACGCCGGTCGACAGCATGAGATCCATCGGCGTGGCAAGCGTCGCCGCGGGATCGAGCACGATCACCCGCGGCACGATCAGCCGGTGGCCGAAGCTCTCCTTGATGCCCTTCCGGGGGTCGCTGATGCCGGCGAAGGCGTTGAATTCGGCCGCCGACAGGGTGGTCGGCACGGCGATCATGCGGATGGCGTCCAGCGGCGGCCTGATGGCCTCGGACGGCGGCGCAGCACCTTCCCTGGGCTTGCCGGCCCGATAGGCGTCGAGGTCGTCGACCGTCGTCGCGTTCTGCCAGAGCGCGATCAGGATGGTCTTGGTCGCGTCGATCACCGACCCGCCGCCCACGGCCACGATCAGGTCGGCCCCGGCCTCGCGCGCCCGCGCCGCGCCCTCGATCACGCAGGGCCGCGGCGAATGGGCGGTGATTCCCGCATAGGTGCCGGCGTGCCGGTCGCCGAGCCCGTCGACGACCGACGCCAGCAGCGCACTTTGCGCCACCGATTTCGACGTCGCGACGAAGACGCGCATCGCGCCCAGCCGCTCGGCTTCGGCGCGCAACGCCGCGCCCGCCGGCTTGCCGTAGACGACGCGCTCGATGTCCTGGTGTCCGTGGATGCCGCTCAGCATGTCGCCTTCCTCAGCCGATGTGACGCCGATAGAGCGCCAGCATGCGCTCGTAGTGCTTCTCGCGCGCCGCCTCGTGCAGGTTGCCGCGGTCGGAGAAGGCATAGCCGTGGTGCGTGCCGGCCTCGACTTCGAGGCGTGAGGGGAACGGCGCCGAGGCCAGCAGGCGCTCGAATTTCGCGACGTCGGACAGCGGCACGTAGGTGTCGTGCTCGGCGAACGCGTAGTAGCCCTCCGCCATGATGTCGCCGAGCATCAGGTGCGGCGAGTCCGACTTGTCGGTGAGGAGGCGCGTCCCGTAGTAGGAGGCGAAGCAGGCGATGCGATCGGGATGCTTCGCTGCGGCTGCCGTGACGAAGGCGCCGCTCATGCAATAGCCGACGAGACCCACCTTGCCGGACCTGGCGTCTGGCAGGTCGGGCAATGCGTCGAGCACGGCGCCTGCGTCGGCCGCGACCCTGGCGTTGGAGAGCGTCTCCATCAGCCCGAACATGCGCTTGAGGTTGGCCTCGCCGTCGGGATGGTTGCGCGTCGGCCCGCACACGAACTCGCGCGTGCTGCGGTAGTAGAGGTTGGGCAACAGCACGTAGTAGCCGGACTGGGCGATGCGCCGGCAGATCTCGCGCAGGCCCTCACGCACGCCCGGTGCGTCCATCAGCATGACCACGACGGGCAGCGGACCACCTTCGTCGGGCCGCACGGTCCAGGTGTTCATGGCTCCCTCTTGGGCGCCATCTTGCGTGGCGATATCCAGCTCTCTTTCGATCATGGCCCGACGGTACCGGGCCGATGCCCCATGGTCTATAACCGCGGCCTCTCGCCGGATCTTGAGGAACGGAGCGGATATGCCCATGGCTCATCGGGGCGCCCTGGAAGGCCTGAAAGTCATCGACCTGTCGCGCGTGCTGGGCGGCCCCTATTGCGGCCAGATGCTGGCCGATCACGGCGCCGACGTGATCAAGATCGAGCCGCCACAGGGCGACGAGACGCGGCTCTGGGGCCCTCCGTTCGACAAGGAGCGCATCTCCGCCTATTTCGCCGGCATCAACCGCAACAAGCGCAAGATCGCGCTCGACCTCTCCAAGCCGGAGGGCCGCGACGTGTTGCTGAAGCTGCTCGAGACGGCCGACGTGCTGATCGACAACTTCAAGACCGGCACCATGGAGAAGTGGGGCATCGGCTACCACGACACGCTCGCCGAGAAGTTCCCCAGGCTGGTCCATGCCCGCGTCTCGGGCTTCGGCGAGGACGGGCCGCTGGGCGGCTTCCCGGGCTACGACGCCATGATTCAGGCCTCGGCCGGCCTGGTCTCCGTCAACGGCTCGCCCGAGGGCGGCCCGGTTCGCATCGGCGTGCCGGTCGTCGACCTCTCGACCGGCATGAACGCCACCATCGGCATCCTGATGGCGCTCTACGAGCGCAACCGGTCGGGCAAGGGCCAATTCGTAGATGCGACGCTCTACGACAGCGCGGTCGCCCTGCACCAGCCGCATGCGCCGAACTATTTCGTCGGCGGCCAGAAGCCAAAGCTGGTGGGCAACAGCCACGGCAGCCTGGTGCCCTACGCCAACTTCCCGACCAAGGGTCGCAACATCGCGATCGCCGCCGGCAACGACGGCCAGTTCCGCAAGCTCTGCCAGATGCTGGGCAAGCCCGAACTGGCCGACGATCCGCGCTTCAGGACCAACAAGGAGCGCGTGGTGCACCGTCTGGAGCTCGAGGCCGAGCTGCGTCCGCTGCTGAAGGATCGCGATGCCGACGCCTTCTCCGTGGAACTGATGAAGGGCGGCGTGCCCTCCGGTGCCGTGCTCGAGGTGCCCGACGTCATGGAGCACCCGCACACGAAGCACCGCGACATGGTGTGGGAGAAGGACGGCTATCGGAACGTCGGCAACCCGGTGAAGCTCTCGCGCACGCCGCCGGCCGTGCGCAGCAAGCCCAAGAAGTTCGGCACCGATACCCGGGCGGTGCTGGCCGAGGCCGGCTACTCGGCGGCCGAGATCGACCGGCTGATCGCGACCGGCATCGCGCTCACCGAGATCAGGAAGTAGGGAGGCCGCCGTGTTCCAGAAAGACCTGCTGAAGGGCAAGCGCATCCTGGTGACCGGCGGCGGCACGGGCCTCGGCCGCTCCATGACCCACCGCTACCTCGAACTGGGTGCCAACGTCGTGATCTGCGGCCGCCGCGAGGACGTGCTGAAGCAGACCGCGGAGGAACTCGCCAAGGAGACCGGCGGCGAGATCGAGACGGTGGGCTGCGACGTTCGCATCCCCGACGCGGTCGAGGCGATGATGGACAGGATCTGGGCCAAGCGCCCGCTCGACATCCTGGTCAACAACGCGGCCGGCCAGATTCTGGCGCAGACCCACAAGATGTCCTCGCGCGCCATCGACGCCGTCCTCGGCATCGTGCTGCACGGCTCGGCCTACTGCACCGTCGCCGCGGGCCGCCGCTGGATCGAGGCCGGCGAGCGCAACAAGGTCGTGATGTCGATCCTCACCGTGTCGTCGTTGACCGGTGCGCCCTTCACCGTGCCGTCGGCGATGGCCAAGGCGGGCGTGCTCGCCATGACCAAGAGCCTGGCCGTCGAGTGGGGCCCCAAGGGCATACGCACCTGCGCGATCGTGCCCGGCCCCTTCCCGACCGAGGGCGCATGGAGCCGCTTGATGCCCAAGGAGCGCGGCGGCAACGAGGAGATGATCAAGGCGATCCCGATGCGCCGCACCGGCGAGCATATCGAGCTCGCCAACCTCGCGGCCTTCCTGGTGAGCGACGGGGCCGCCTATATCAACGGCGACGCCGTCGTGATCGACGGCGGCAAGATGCTTCAGTCGGGCGGCGGCGGCGCCAACACGTCCTCGATGCTCGACTGGACGGACGAGCAGTGGGACGCGATCCGGCCGAAGAAGAAGTAGGTCAGGTCCCGGTCTTGTCCGGCGCCAGCGGCCGCCCGTTGGCGACCCAGGCCACCACCAGATCGTAGAACACCGCCAGGACGACCGGGCCTACGAACAGCCCGATCAGGCCGCCCGCCAGCGTGCCGCAGATCACGCCGGCGAGGATCACCGCCATCGGCGTCTGCAGGCCGCGCGCCATCACGATCGGGCGCAGCACGTTGTCCACCAGGAGCAGCGGAACCGTGTAGACGGTGAAGAGGCCGGCATGCAGCGCCGGCAGGTACATCCAGGCCCATATGACGACCGGGATCATCACGATGTTGGGGCCGACCTGCACGATCGCCAGCACCAGGCAGGCGAAGGTGATGGCGCCGGCGAAGGGCACGTCCGCCACCAGCATGCCGACACCGAGCAGCGCCGACTGCAGCAGCGCGATGCCGATCACGCCCTGCGAGACGTTGCGGATGGTCGAGCCGGTGATCTCGAGGAAGTGCCGGCCGCGCGCGTCGGCGATGCGCCCGGCAAGGCCGCGCACCGACTCCGTCAGCGTCTCGGAATAGGCGAGAAGGACGCCGGCCACGACGATGGCGCCGGCGAACTGCAGGACCTCGAGGAAGACACCGGCGGCGATGCGGCCGACGAAGCGGCCCAGCGAGGCGATCTGGCCGACATGGGCAGCCAACAGGGCCTTGATGTCGTTGGAGGCGGTCAGCCAGAAGTCGTAGGCGCGCTGGCCGATCATGGGCCACTCGCGCACCGATTCCGGGGGCGGCGGCACGACATGGCCGCCTTTCGCAAGCATGCGCGCATATGTGTCGAGGCTCTCGATCGCCGACCCCGCCAGGATGACGACCGGCGTCACCAGAAGCACCAGGAGGACGAGCGACAGCAGTGCGGCGGCCAGACCGCTGCGCAGGCCGAGGCGCCGCCGCATCAGCAGGAACAACGGGTAGACCGCGACCGACAGGATGATGGCCCACAGCATCAACGGTGCGACCGGCTGCAGCAGCAGCATGCTGGCATAGACCACCGCCGCGATCAGCGCGACGCGGATCGCCACGTCGATCGCGAACCGGGCGACCTCCGCCTTGCCCTTCTCGGTATCGATCATCCCCGCCTCCCCGCCTAGCGAATTGCGCGTTCTTCCTAGCGAGCGGGCACGGTGGCGTCCATCGACCGGCTCTTGTCGCGGCGGCGACGGATCGCGGATACTTGCAGCCCCGGGGAGGATCGGCATGGATCAGTACGACTACATCATCGTCGGCGCAGGGTCGGCGGGCGGCGCCCTGGCGGCCCGCCTGGCGGAGGTGCCCTCCAACCGGATCCTGCTCCTGGAGGCCGGTGCGGCCAGTCATCCCTATTCCCGCATGCCCCTCTCTTTCGGCCTGCTGATCGACAACCCGGCAGCCAACTGGCTTTACCAGTCCGAGCCCGAGCCGGGCACCGCCAACCGGGTCATCCCGGTGCCGCGTGGAAAGCTGCTGGGCGGGTCCAGTTCGATCAACGGCCTGGTCTGGGTACGCGGCCAGCCGCTCGATTTCGACACCTGGGCCCAGATGGGCTGCCGCGGCTGGAGCTGGCGCGACGTCGCCCCGCTCTTCACCCGCATCGAGAACTTCGTCGACGGCGACGGCTCGAACGGCCGCGGCACCGCGGGCCCGCTCAAGGTCTCGACCGTGCCCGACCAGAACCCGCTCTACGACGCACTGTTCGCGGCCTCCAAGGCCGCCGGCTTCAAGACCAACCCGGACTACAACAGCGAGGACCAGGAAGGCGTCGTGAAGACGCAGACCTCGATCTACAAGGGACGGCGCATGAGCGTCGCCCATTGCTACATCGAGCCGGCGATGAAGCGCTCCAGGAACCTGCAGGTCGTCACCAACGCCCACACGCTGCGCGTCCTGCTCGACGGCAAGAAATGCATCGGCGTGGAGTACGAGAAGGACGGCAGGGTCGTGCAGGCCAGGGCCAAGGAGACGATCCTCTCCGCCGGAGGCGTCGCCAGCCCGCAGATCCTCGAGCTCTCGGGCATCGGCCGGCCGGACATATTGAAGGCACACGGCATCGAGGTGAGGCACGAACTGCCGGCGGTGGGCGAGAACTTCCGAGATCACATCAACGCCCGCATCATCTGGCGCCTCAAGGTCGCCAACGTCTCCTACAACCACATGGCGCGGGGCGTCGGCGCAGTGACGCAGATGATGAAGTACCTCGCCACCGGCGGCGGCTTCATGAGCCTGCCCTCGGCGCCGCTGCTGGCCTTCCTCAAGACGCGGCCCGAGCTCGAGACGCCCGACGTTCAGATGCACCTCGTGCCCTACTCCATCAAGGACCCGAAGACCCGCAAGCTGCAGGACTTCCCCTCGATGACGATCGCCTGCTACCAGCTCCGGCCCGAGAGCCTGGGCTCGATTCACATCAAGTCGCCCGATCCCAAGGCGCACCCGGCGATCCGCTTCAACTTCCTCGCCGACAAGATCGACCAGGACGCGATGGTCGGCGGCTTCCGCATGATGCGGAAGATCGTCGACGCCGCGCCGATGGACGCCTATCGCGACGAGGAGTTCTCGCCGGGACCGAAGGTCCAGAGCGACGAGGAGATCCTGACCTGGATCCGCAACAACTCGCAGACCGCCTACCACCCGATCGGCACCTGCCGCATGGGCCCGCAGCGGCCGGACACTGTGGTCGACGACAAGCTCAAGGTGCACGGCATCGAGGGCCTGCGCGTGGCGGACGCCTCGATCTTCCCGACCATGCCGTCGGGCAATACCAACGCGCCGTCCATCATGGTCGGCGAGAAGATGGCCGACATCCTGAAGGCGGCTTAACCGCCCAGCTTGCGGCGAACCTCGTCGGAGATTTGCATCGACTTCAGCGAGCGCGCATCGCCCTCCTTGCGGGCCCAGATGCGCGTCTCGGTGCCTTCGGCGGCGATCTCGCCTGCCGCGTCGCGGAAGACATGGCTGATGGTGAACGAGGCGCCGCCGAAGCGCGAGACGTGGCTCTCGATGACGAGCTTCTCACCGTGCTGTGAAGCGCGACGGAAGGAACATTCGGCCTTCACCAGGGGCGTGCCCTCCGTCCACCGGCCGCTGCTGACGTCGTCGCGCTTCAGGCCGGCGGCGAGAAACAGGCGGTAGGTCGCCTGATCGAACCATCTGAAGTAGGCCGGGTAGTAGACGATACCCGCGGGATCGCAATCGCCCCATTCGACCGTGATCTCGTGACGACTGGTGAGAGGCACGGTCAGACCGTCACCGGCTTGCCGCTGATCAGCGCGGTGCCGGTCATGGCGGCCACCAGCTTGCCGTCCGCCCGCACCACGTCGATCCGGTAGTTCGAGGCCTTGCTGGAGCGCGAGATCTCGACGGCGGTTGCAGTCAGCGCCTCGCCGAGCCGCACGGCCACGCTGTAGACGATGTGGGCGTCGATGCTGCCCGAGACGACGCCCTGCGAATTGCAGGCATAGCCGAAGGCGGCATCGGCCAGCGTGAAGGTGAGGCCGCCGTGGCAGACGCCGTTGAAGTTCAGGTGGCGGTCGGCGACGGTCACGCAGGTCACGGCGCGACCGAGCGAGGCCTCGACCAGTTCGATACCGAGGTCGCGCGCGAAGGAGTCGCGCCGCGCGAGGGCCGTGACATCGATCACTCTGCGGCCTGCCGCAGCGGCGGTGTCGCCGAGGCGATGGCGGCCAAAGTCCGGGAGAGCGACTCGCCCTCGGGATCGGCGAGGGCAGCGACACGCGCATTGGCCACGGCGTCGGCCGCCGAGCGCGGCGTGAGACGCCCGACGAGCGCCGGCGCGACCACCTCGTCCGAGATGCGACGGTAGTTGCCGAGCCCGCGCTTGTAGGTGTCGCCATAGCCCTTGATGAGACGGGCCAGCTCGGCGATCTCGCGCGCCAGCTCGGCGCCCAGCGGTACCGCGGCGCGGACCTGGCTCAGCCAGCGCTCGATCTCGGCCTGCTCCTCGACATAGCGAAAGGAATGCGGCCGCCACCAGCGCAGTCCCGCCAGCAGACGGAGCCGCAGGAAGCCCCAGACCGTCGTGCTGCGCACATGCATGGAAACATGGAACGGGCGTTGCCGCAGCAGCCAGCGCGCCATTACGGGCGGCAGCAGGGCCGCGATCTCCTCGTTGCCCGGCTTGAAGTGTTCGGTGATCTCCAGCGGCTCGCCGTCCTTCGCGCGCACCTCGGCGCGGATGTGGGCCATGCGCTCGGCCGAGGTCTTGGCCTGCGCCACGCGGATCACGTCCTCGAACGACATGCGCACGGCGAGATGACGGGCCACGTCGCGCACAAGATCGGCGGGGAGGTCTGCAAGCCGGTCGAGATAGAGCGCGGCATAGCTGCGATCCTGGTAGGCGGCCAGGCGGCGGATGCCCTCCTCCACCACATCGAGGCTGGCAGCGGGAAAGGCCTTCCGAGCGCGCTCGATCAGGTCGTCGACGCCACGGGCCGCCGCCTGGCGCTTGCGGTGCTCGCGCACCGTCTGTTCCAGCTCGCCGCGTGCGTGGCCGCGGCCGAAGGCGAAGGCTGCGAGGTTGGTGTCGACCGACTTGCCGGCATGACGGATCGCCGCCTCGAACGCCGAGTCGGGAATCGGTAGCTTGCCCGAGCCCGCTAGTGCGCCCAGCAGGACCGCATTGATGACGCCACCCGACTCCTCGGCGGCCTGGTCCATGTCGAACAGGATCCGTTGCTTGCTGCGATCCTTCACGGCGCGCAGCAGGCGGCCGACATCGAAGCTGCCGTCGCTCATTGCCGACCGCTCGCCGATCGCGAGCACCCGGTGGGTCGAGGCGATCAGGGTGGTGCGGTCCGGCGTCACGAAGCCGTTGAAGATCATGCGGCCAGCCTCGAGAAGCTCGGTCGCCAGCGCGACATCGACCTCACCGATCGCCGGGTTGAGCGCCAGCACCGACGGTGCCTGCGCTCCTTTGGGCATCACTTCGAGATAATAAGTCGTGGCGCCGGTGCGCTGCGCCACGCCCGGAATCTGCGTAGCCTGCACGGCCAGTCCCTCGCTCTGCGCCGCCGCGACGATCCAGTCGCAGAGAACGCCGCCGCCGTCGCCGCCCAGGGCGCCGACCAGGATGGTGACGGGCTTCATGGCTCGCCTCCCCATTTGAATGGGGAGGGGGTCATGAACTTGCCATTTTGGCGATCACCGCTGAGCGCAGCCGCCACTTCAGGCGATCCCACCAGCTCGCATTCTGCACGATGTCGGCCTTGTAGAAGGACGGGCAGAGGACGGCGGCATCCGCGACCTCGCCGCAGAGGCCGCAGCCGACGCAGCCGTTGTTGACGCTCGCCACCGGATCGGTGCGCAGCGGGTCGGGGCTGGGCTTCACGACCAGCGAGGGGCAGCCCGAGAGCCGGATGCAGGAATGGTCGCCGGTGCAGACCTCGTCGTCGACGCCGTAGCGCGTGCGCACGACCCGCTCGCCGCGCTTGAGCTGCGCGGCGATCTGTGGGCGGATACGGCGCTGGCGGGCGAGCTGGCACTCGCCGTCGGCAACGATGACCTTGAGCCCCTTGTCGTCGGTGCTCATCGCCTCGCGCAAGGTCTTGAGCATGGTGCCGACATTGTAGGTGCGGATGGTGCGCAGCCAGCCGACGCCCATGGCCTTGAGCGTGGCGGCGATGTCCGAGGTCGTCTCGCCGTCGCGGCGGTTGCCCGACGTGTTGGGAATGAACTGCGCGCCGGTCGCCGACGTGTAGCCGTTCTGCATGATGACCAGCACGCGGTCGCCGCGGTTGAACATCGAGGAGGCCACGCCCGACAACAGCCCGTTGTGCCAGAAGCCGCCGTCCCCCATCACCGAGATGGTACGCTTCTGCATCACCGGCGCCACCGCGCCGGCAGCGGCGAGCGACATGCCGAAGCCCAGGATCGAGTTGCCGAGGTTGAACGGCGCCAGCGTCGCGAAGGAATGGCAGCCGATGTCGCTCGAGATGTGAACCTTGCCGACCTCACGCTCGAGCAGCTTGATCGCCGAGAAGACCGGACGTTCCGGGCAGCCCACGCAGAAGCCCGGCGGGCGGAGCGGCAGCGGCCCTCCCAGGATGCGCTGCGCTTCGGCGCGGCCGGCACGCGCCGCCTCGAAGCGCTCGCGCGGCCTGCTGAGGTCGATATCGTTGGCCGACTGGGCGAAGAACTTCAGGAGGCCCTCGGTCACGACCTCGGCGGTGTATTCTCCTGCCATCGGCAGGACGTCCTTGCCGTAGACCTTCGTGTCGATGTCGCGCTTGCGCAGCAGGACGTGGATCGCCTGCTCGATATAGTCGGGTGCGCCCTCCTCCACGACCAGCACGGCACGCTTGCCCCTGCAAAAGTCGACGATCTGGTCGGGCACCAGCGGATGCGTGACGTTCAACACCAGAGTCGGGATGCGGCCTTCGAGCTCCAGCCGGTCGAGGCCGCGGACCAGGACATTGGTGATGCCGCCCTGCACGATGATGCCGAGGTCGGTGCGCTGGCCCGGCAGGACCTCGTTCAGCCCGTGCTCGACGATGAAGCGTTCGGCCGCCGGCTGGCGGACCTCGACCTTCTTCTTCTCGTGCGCGTAGGTCGATGGCGGATGGGAGATGCGGTCGTAGTCGTGCGCCGCAGGGTTGGCCAGCCGCTTGTTGCGCGAGATCGCCGGCGGCTTGTTGTCCTTGGCCGTGAACTCGCCCGTGACGTGGCAGGCGCGGATGCGCAGCTCCATCATGACCGGCGTGTTGGTCGCCTCGGAAAGCTCGAAGGCCTTCTCCGTGCAGCGCACGATGGTGGGTAGCGACGGCCGCGGGTCCATCAGCCAGACCGAGGATTTCAGCGAGTAGGCCTGGGTGCGCTCCTGGATGACCGAGGCGCCCTCGCCGTAGTCCTCGCCGACCACGATCAGCGCGCCGCCGATCACGCCCGGCGAAGCGAGGTTGGACAGCGCGTCCGCCGCCACGTTGGTGCCGACGATCGACTTCCAGGTGACGCAGCCGCGCATCGGATAGTTGATCGAGGCACCGAGCAGGGCTGCAGCCGAGGATTCGTTGGTGCAGGTCTCGAGATGGACGCCCAATTCGTCGAGCAGGTCCTGCGATTCGACCAGCACGTCGACGAGATGGGAGACCGGAGCGCCCTGATAGCCGCCGACATAGGCGACGCCCGACTGGAGGATCGCCTTGGTGACGGCCAGAATCCCCTCGCCGCGGAAGATCTCGCCGTCGCCCAGCCGCAGCGCCCGGACCTCCTCCGCGAAGGAGCGCTCGGGATTGGTGCGCTGTGAAACGGGGACCTGGCTGGCCGGCTGATCGAGCATGGCGGGCGAGTATAGGGGCTAACGCCTGACGCGACGATCCCGTTTGGAATCGCGGATGCCGGCAGCGCGTGCCCTGGCCAGCAGCTCGCGGAACGGCGCCAGCATCGCCTCCCGCAGCGCAGCATCGCCCTCCAGCGCCTGCAGGGCGAGCGCCACGGCCTCCAAGGTCGAGACGGCGTCGGGACGCGCCTCGCGGCGGAGGTCGCCATAGAGCGAGGGACCGTCGGGTACGACCACGAAGCGGCGCAGCCTGGTCAGCCATGCGTTGCGCCACCACAGCGCCTTGGCCTGTGCCCAGTTGCCGTCGAGCGCTACCAGCCCCTTGATGCCGGCCAGCGCAGCCCCCTGATCGGCCAGCGGCTCGCCCTTGCGGTCGACCGCGACCAGAGGGCCTTTCCCTTTCGCGTGGGTCGAGCCGAGATAGAGCACGCCCCAGTCCCTGGCATCGGCCGGCTCCTTCAGCGCGTGGGCCAGGTTGCGCCACGACAGGCCGACCACGACCTTGGCATTACCGAGCGTCGCGGCGATCAGGCCCGCCGTGCCAAGCACGCGATCCTGCTCCTGCGGGTGCTGCAAGATCAGGACCGAAATCTTGTTGTCCACTGTCGCGGGCATGGCCGCGATATAGACTGCGCGACGATGAACGTCACGGTCCTGGTCTACGACAGCGTGGTCAAGCTACCGCCCGAGGCCGACGGGGCGGTCGTTATCGGCGGCAGCCACGGCGCCGCCTATGCCGCCTATATGTCGGCCAAGTTCGGCTGCCGCGCGGCCATCCACCACGATGCCGGGATCGGCAAGGACGAGGCGGGCGTCGGCGGCCTCGCCTACGCCGACAGGCTCGGGATGGCGATGGCGGCCGTTGCGACGTCCAGTGCGCGCATCGGCGACGGCCAGGACATGTACGCCCGCGGCGTGATCAGCCGTGCCAACAAGCTCGCCGAACAGTGCGGTGTGCGCGCCGGCATGAGCTGCCGGGAGGCCGCCGAGCTTCTCAAGACGGCGGCGTGGCCGCACACGATGCCGCCCGTGATGGGCGAAACTCGACACCTGGTAGAGGGCTTCGCCTGCGTCGACTCCTCTTCCCTGCTGGTGGCGCAAGACCGGGATCAGGTCGTTGCGACGGGCAGCCATTGCGCGCTGAACTCGGGGCAAGCCGTCGAGCCGTTCCGCCCGAGGCTCGTGTTCTTCAACGACGCCGGACCGGGCGTCGACAAGGGCGGCATCAAGGGCTTCGAGGTCCTCGATCGCGCCGGCATTGCAGGCGCTGCCGTGGCCGCGCATTCCGCACGCATTGGCGACGGACGCTCCACCTTGCAGGCCGGAATAGTCTCGGCGGTCAGTGATGCGGCATACCGCCTGGGCGCCCGGGTAGGCGGCTCTGCCCTTGCACTGGCCCGCGCGGTGGCCGAAAAAGCTCGCTAGCGCTCAGCGGGAGAAGCTCCGGGAATGGCTGTCGTCAATGTGAAGTCCGAGATCGCGGGCAACGTCTGGAAGATCCAGCTCAAGGCCGGCGACAAGGTCGAGGCCGAGGGCGAGATCATGATCCTCGAGTCGATGAAGATGGAAATTCCCGTGCTGTCGCCCAAGACGGGCACCATCAAGGAAATCAGGGTCAGCGAAGGCGAGGCGATCGGCGAAGACCAGGTCGTCGCCGTGCTCGATGCTTAGCACTACGGCTGTCGAACTCGCCCGCCTCTGGGCGCCCGGCAATCTCCGTCGTTCCGCGCCGGGTATCGCGCTCTGCGCTGCGATCGCCTTCGTCGCCTACTATCTCGACACCCACAGCCTGCTGCGCTTCGGCGCCGTCTGGGTGCCGCCGCTGATCCTTACCCTGGTGATCGGCATGGCTCTGCAGCCGCTCTCGGTCCAGCCGGTGCTGAAGCCCGGCCTGGAGTTCGCCGGACGCACCTTGCTGCGCATCGGCGTGGCGCTGCTCGGCGCACGCCTCACGCTCGGCCAGCTCGTCGATGGCGGCGCCCTGCCGGTAATCATCGCGATCGCCGCGGTCGGCTGCACCATCGTATTCGGCGCCTGGGCCGCGCGCTTCTTCGGCCTCAGCCGCGATTTCGGCCTGCTCACGGGCTGCGCCACCGGCGTCTGTGGCGCCGCCGCCGCCATGGCCGCTTCGGCCGTGCTGCCCAAGCACGAGAACTCGGACCGCGACCTCGCCTTCACGGTGATGGGTGTCAATTTTCTCAGCACCGTGGTGATGGTGATCTATCCCGCCCTGCACGAGGTGCTTCGATTCTCACTGTTCGAGATGGGCGTGTTCCTGGGCGGCGCCATCCACGACGTGGCGCAGGTCGCGGGTGCCGGCCAGACGATGGGCCCGCAGGTGCTGAGCGATTCGGTGATCACCAAACTGCTGCGCGTGGCTGCCCTTCTCCCGGCCATCGCCGGCATCGCCTGGTGGGTGGCGCGGAGCGGCGGGCCGTCGAGTGGCGCCCGCCCGACGCCGCCGGTCTTCCTGTTCGGCTTCCTGGCGCTGGCGGCGCTCAATTCGCTGGGACTCGTGCCGGCCGACGTGCGCAACGCCGTGGGCCAGGTCTCCTCCTTCCTGATCATCACCGCCATCGCGGCGCTGGGCATGAAGACGTCGCTGCTGGCGCTCGCCCGCATCGGCATGGGCCCGGTGATGCTGCTGATCACCGAGACGGTCTTCATCGGTCTGCTGGTCGTCGGCCTGATCTACGGCTTGCGCACCTTCGGCCTCTGAGGATTCAGGCGCGTGCAGTAGGCCTGGCCGATACGGCCTTCCACCATCGCGTCAGGTTCACATGATCCTCGGGGATCGCGAGCTTGAGCGCGCCGCGCGCCGTCAGTATCGCCACCTGGGCCGTGATGTCGGCGATGTTGTAGCGGTCGATGCCGATGAACTCGCGGTCATCGAGCTCGCTGTCGAGCCAGCGCATGCGCTCGACCAGCACCTTGCGGCGCTGCTCGCCCCAGACCGCGACCTGTGTGCGCCTGCCGGCCCAGAACGGGTTGGTGTGCACGAAAACGTCGATGGTCGGCAGGAGCAGTTCGAGTTCCATCCGTCGGTTCCACATCTCGACCTGCGCGCGTTCCAGCGACGAGCGGCCGAACAGCGGAGGCTCGGGGACCATCTCTTCGAAGTAGCGGCAGATCGCGACGGATTCCGAGATCAGCGTACCGTCGTCGAGCTCGAGGACGGGCAAGGTGCCGAGCGGATTCTTGGCGAGGAACGCAGGCTGCTTGTGGCCCGCGCTCTCCATGTCGAACTCCTCGACCGGCACCGTGATCTTCTTCTCGGCAAGGAAGATGCGGACACGCCGGGGATTTACGCCGTTCTTCAGGCTATAGAGCTTCATAGTCCGATCAGGTGCCGGGCTTGGTTCCGGTTGCCCGCACGACCGCGCCCCAGGTGTCCATCTCGTTCTTGATGAACTCGGCGAACTGGATGGGCGAACCCGGCGCCGGCATGGCCGCGCGCGCCTCGATCTGCTTGATCACCGCCTCGTCGTTCAAGAGCGTCTGCATGTCCTTGTTGACCTTGGCCACGATCTCGAGCGGCGTGCGCGCCGGTGCGGCGAGGCCCGACCAGCCGGCGGCGTTGAAGCCCGGGATGGTGGCGGCAATGGTCGGAATCTTGTCGAGTGGCGCCGGCGCGGGTTTGGACGTCGTCACCGCCAGCGCCTTGATGCGACCGTCGCGGATGTGGTTCAGCGCGGCGGCCGTGCTGTCCATCATCAGCTTCACGTGGCCTCCCAGCAGGTCGGCCATCGCCGGTCCGCTACCCTTGTAGGGAATATGCACGATGTCGAGCCCGGCCTTGAGCTTGAAGAGCTCCATGCTGAGGTGCTGCGAGGTGCCGGGGCCGGCCGACGCGTAGGAGAGCTGGCCAGGCTCCTTCTTGGCGAGCGCGATCAGCTCGGCCAGCGAGTTCACCGGCAGGCTGGGATGGGCCACGATCACCAGCGGCACCAGGAAGATGTTCGAGATCGGCAGGAAGTCGACCAGCGGCTTGTACGGCAGGTCCGGGAACAGGCTGGGATTCACACCGAAGGTGCCACTCGACACGATCATCAAGGTATAGCCGTCAGGGGGAGCGATCTTGACCGACTCGGTGGCCGGGATGCCACTGCCGCCCGCCTTGTTCTCGACGATGACCTGCTGCTTCCACATGTCCGTGAGTTTCTCGGCCATCAGGCGTGCGAAGATGTCGGCGGCCTGGCCCGGCGGGAACGGCACGACGAACCTGACCGGCTTGGACGGCCAGGGCGCCTGCGCGATCGCGGGGGCAGCGGGCGCCGCCAGCGCGGCACCTGCCGCGCCGGCCAATGCCATGGCGCCGCGGCGCGTGAACTCCTTGCGCATGTCTTCCTCCCGGGTCGTTTCGGATGACAGGCTAGCACAGGCTCCGGAAAATGGCCCCATGACCGACAGGATCAAAATCGCCTCGCCCCGCGATGCGTTGGACATCGAGGCTATCGCCGGCTTGTTCAGGGAATATGCCGGCTCGCTGGGCTTTTCGCTCGACTACCAGGACTTCGAGGCCGAGCTCGCGGGCCTGCCCGGCAAATACGCCCCGCCTGAAGGCGCTCTGCTTCTGGCGACGGTCGACGGCGAGGCGGCCGGCGCCGTGGCGATGCGGCAACTCGAGCCGGGAATCTGCGAGATGAAACGGCTCTACGTGCGGCCGCGCTATCGCGGCGAACGGCTGGCAAACGGCCACTCGATCGGCCGTGCGCTTGCCCATCGCATCGTCGAGGCGGGCCGCGCCTCGGGATACCGACGTCTCAGACTCGACACAATCGGCGACAGAATGGAGGCCGCGATCAGGCTCTATCGTTCGATGGGCTTCACCGAGATCGCGCCCTACTACCAGAGCCCGATCCCGGGGGACCGTCTACATGGAGCTGATCCTGTGACCGATCGCTTCTACGAGGACTTCAAGATCGGCGACCGCTTTACGAGTGCAGGGCTCACGCTGACCGAGACGGCGATAATCGACTTCGCGCGCCAGTGGGATCCGCAGCCCTTTCACGTCGACGCCGAGTTCGCCAGGACGTGGACGTTCGAGGGGCTGATCGCATCGGGCCTGCACACGATGAGCGTGAGCTTGCGGCTGTGGCTCGACCTCGGGGTGTTCCGCGCCTGCAGTCTGGGCTCGCCCGGCATTGGCGAGGTGCAGTTCCCGCGCCCGGTGCGGCCGGGCGACACGCTGCGCGTCGTCACCGACATCGTTGCGCTGCGCCTCTCGGCCTCCAAGCCGGACCGCGGCATCTGCCGATTGCGTCAGGTGACGATCAACCAGCGCGGCGAGCAGGTCATGGAACAGGAGACGACGGTGTTCCTGAAGCGGCGCCCTGCCCTCACCCGGCCTCTGTGCATCAGCTCGTAGTCAGCGCCACGGGATCAACGCCAGGCGAAGACCGGCTGCTCGTAGTGGTCGACGCGCGTGGCGCGGCCAGCCAGTGCCACTTCCCGGAACTGGAACAGCACGGCGGCGGTCGGCGCGTTGACCGTCGCGACGGGTAACGGCAGCCGGATGATCGGTCGGTCGGACTCCTCGATCGCCACGATCTCGGGCGAGCCGTCGCGGAACAGCTCGCCGCAGCCGATGCGGTAGGCGCCGGCAACCTCGGCAGGATTGGGCGTCACCGTGACGCCGGGCGCCCAGACCACGACCGGCGCGATCAGGTACCCCGAGCGCGTCGGATAGTCGTCGAGCGTGCCCAGGATATCGTCGGTCGACGCCAACACGCCCAGTTCCTCGTGCAGCTCGCGCAGCGCGGTCTGCTCGACCGTCTCGCCGGGATCGACCCGGCCGCCCGGCAGCGCCCACTGGCCGCCATGAGCGCGCAGCCTGGGCGTGCGCTTGGTCAGCAGGAACGCTGCTTCGCCCGGTGCTTCGGCCTCGACGATCACCACGGCGACGGCTGCGCGCTTGAGCCCACCGGGATCCGTGGCGCGACGCAGGTCGAAGCGGCCGAGATGCGAGATGACCTCCGCGCGCAAGGCATCGTCGAAACGGAACGTCTTCACGCGGCTCACGGTCGCCGGAAGGTCCAAACCACGGCGGGCGGGACGTTGCGCCAGATTCGCCGGCCGTGGGCGCCGACGAGGTGAAGTCCCTCGCGCAGTGCCTTCGGCACCGGCGGCGACGGCCCGTAGGTGAACTGGACCAGCGCCGCGCCGCGCGGCAGCGCCTCGAAGACGCTGTGCACGATGCCGTTCACGATCTCGGCCGGTAGCGACAGCAGAGGCAGGCTCGACACCACGGCAGCGACGGACTTGATGCCCTGCTGCTCGAGAAGCCGCGGCAGGCGCGCCGCGTCGCCCTCGACGATGTGCGGGCCGGGAAAGTGGCGGCGCAGGAAGGCCGCAAGCTCGGGCTCGCGCTCGACTAGGGCAAGACGCTCGGTGGGAATGCCGGCGGCCAGCAGCGCCTTGGTGACCTCGCCCGTTCCCGCCCCCAGCTCGACCACATGGCCGTCGCGGCCGGTCATCTCGGCCAGCGTCGTACGGGCCATGGCCGCGGCGAGCAGCCGGCCGCTCGGCACGACAGCGCCCATCGACAACGGATTGCGCAGCCAGCGCTTCAGGAACAGCGTGGTTCCAGCGCGCGAGGTGCGGCCGTCGGGTCGCTCGATCGAAGGCATCGGGGGAACGCTATAGACGCTTCGGCGCGGTCGACAAGCAAAAGTCGACAGGGATCTACTGCGCGGGTTGCATGGCGGGCGCGGCCACAGCCGCGACCGGCGGCGCTTCGAACACGGTCCGTGCGTGGCGCATCTGCTCCAGCGCGTTCACCATCGACACGTAGACCGCGGCCGCGAAGGGCAGCGACTGCACGATCATGAAAGTGGCCCACAACCGCGCCTCGGGATCGACCGCGCCATTGCGGAACCACAGGACGGCGGCCGAGATCCACAGCAGCACCGCGAGTACCGCCTCGCCGCGTGCCATGCCGAGTGCCATGCCGAGCGTGGCGCGTTCGTCCATCTTCGGCGTGCGCATGAACGGCAGGCGGCTGGTCGCCAGCCCGTAGATCACCGCGCGGCCCACCGTGTAGGTGAGCGCCAGGCCGGCCAGAGAGGCGCCGATGCTCTGGCGGAAGGTGCAGCGCACGCGATCGAAATAGAGGCCGAACGAGTAGAGCAGCTTGAAGACGAAGATGCCGATGGTCGGGGCGACGAACTCGGCCGGCGGCAGGCCGACCGGCTTCAGGCCGAACAGCGGCGGCAGTACGACCGCGGCGACCCAGGCGAGCCCCGCCCAAGTGAAGATCAGGTTGAGCGCATCGGCGAACCACGGCATCCAGCCGGCGACGAAATGGTACTTCTGCCAGAAAGTAAGCTTGGTTCGGCCGAAGAACATCTTGCCGGCATGCGCCTTCATGATCTGCATGGCACCATAAGCCCAGCGGAAGCGCTGCTTCTTGTAGCCGGCAAAATGGTCGGGCGTAAGGCCGTGGCCGAAGCGCTCACGGCTGTACATGGCGCCGTAGCCCTTCTCCATCAGCCGGAGGCCGAGTTCGGTATCCTCGGTGATGCACCAGGTGGCCCACCCGCCCATCTCTTCCATGCAGGAGCGGCGCACCAGCGTCATGGTGCCGTGCTGGATGATGGCGTCGTATTCGTTGCGCAGGCACATGCCGATGTCGAAAAAGCCGGCATACTCCCAGTTCAGCATCTCCTTGAACCGGTCGCCCTTCCAGTCCCGGTGATCCTGCGGCGCCTGCACGTAGCTGATCCTGGCGTCGTCGAAATACGGAACCAGCGCCTTCAGCCAGTCGGGACGCACCACATAGTCGCTGTCGATGACACCGATCACCTTGGCGTCGGGTGCGGTCTGGGTCAGCACGTAGTTCAGCGCGCCAGCCTTGAAGCCCTTCATGACGTCGAAGTGGAAGAACTTGAAGCGCTCGCCGAGCTGGGCGCAGTAGTCCTGCACCGGGCGCCACACCGCAGGGTCCTTGGTGTTGTTGTCGATGACGATGACTTCGTAGGTCGGGTAGTCGAGCTGTGCGAGCGACTCCAGAGTCTGGATCACCATTGCCGGCGGCTCGTTGCAGATCGCGAGGTGCAGCGAGACCTTGGGCCACTCGCGATTCGCCGGCTGCCGCGCGATCATCTCGGCGGCTGGCAGCGCCTCGCGCTGCCAGCGCCCGCGCCAGATCGTCTCCGCCATCTCGAGCGCCTGCACCAATGCCATGCCGAGGCTCGCAACCAGGAAGAAGGCGAGCACGCCCCAGCCGATCTTCTCCGAGACGACCATGTAGGTGCCGGCTGCAACCGAGCCACCATAGACCACGGCGCTCGCCGACAGGGCGAGCAGTGCGCAGAAGCCGACCTGGCCCGCCGGCCGCACGCCCGGCCAGCGCCACAGGAAGAGCAGCATCAGCGGCACCGACGCCACGAGCGACCACGCTGCGCAGGAGATCCATTGCGGAAAGCGCTCGATCGTCCCGGTCCAGGCGAACTTCTGCTGCCGGTCGGCATTCCAGAGCCCCCAGTAGCCGCCGGCCTTGCCCTCGAGGTCGTAGGACTTCCACGGCTGGTCGACGGCCTCGACGACGAAATGGTCGATGTTCTGCGAGCGCAGCCAAGCCACGGCATCGCGCACGTTCTTCGCCTGCTCGGCGGGCGTGGCATGCTTCACCAGCCCGGTGCCCGGGCTGCGGCGCGAGGCGCCGTTCGACGGCCAGCCGACTTCGGTGACGATGATGTTCTTGTTGGGGTAGGCGCGCTTCAGCTCGGCGATCTTGTTCTGCAGATACTGGATCGGCGTCTCGCTCGATTTCTCGTCCCAGTACGGCAGAATGTGCACGGCGAGAAAATCCACCTCGCGCGCGAGTTCAGGATACTCGAGCCAGACGTGCCACGGCTCCGACGTGCTGACCGGCACCTTGACGTTGCGCTTGACGTTCCGGATCTCGCGGATGAGCTGGGCAGGGCTGGTGGCGCTGGGGTCGCGCTGGTTCTTCTGGCCATCCCAGCGAAGGATATTCTCGTTTCCGACCAGCACGCGTTCGACGCTCGGATTCTGGTTGGCCATTCGGATCAGCGCGCGTGTCTCTTCCGCGTTGACCTCGCTCGCTTCACGGCCGAACTGCTGCTTCGCCTCGTTGGCGCTGTAGATCCAGGCGCCGGGCACGAGTTTCAAGCCGTACTTCTCGGCAAGCGCCGGCATGACGTCGCCGCCGTCGGTCGTGCGGTAGGTACGCACATAGTTGACCCTACCGCCGAGCATCGCAAAATCGCGCTCGATCTGCTCCTTGCGCGGCTTGATCTGCTGCGCCGCCGGCTCGTTCACCGCGGTTCGCAAGAAGCTCCAGAAGCCGCTCGCCTTGGCTTCAAGGGGATCCTGGTCTTTGCCCCAAGGCGCATACGTGACGCCGTGCAGCCGGCCTTCGACGTCGGCGGCCTGCAAGCGGCCGTCAAGCAGGCGCCAGCCGGCCACCGTGGCCAGAACCGCAACAAGAAGAACCAATCCCCGACGAAACATGAAGAGACGATCGCTCCGGCAGTCCGCCGGTGGTGCCTGCTCGCTTCGGGATCGCGGTCGCATGTCGCCTGCGGACGACAATCGTCGACGCAAGGACCGTGCCGGATCGACTCAATCCTACGAGCCGACTACCACGCAGTGCGGTGGACCTCTTGGAGGTTTCCTTGCGCCAGATTTCCTCGTCTGCGACCCTTCGCAGGCGATGAGGCGATGGCGGCCTGTATATCGCGGCCCTGCCGGCACGGTAAAGAGTCCGCTGGCGATGATGGCCAAAATGCCCAATTCGCGCTGGCCTTGACAGCCGTCCTTCGCCAAAACGCCACAAACGATGATCGATCAGGATCCAACCGCGGCCCCCGCCCACATTCCCGCGAACCTCGCGGCAACCCACCGGCCGGCAGACCGCTATGGTTTCTTCGAACGCGCCGGCGCGCGCATCCGTTGCGCGTGGTGGAACGCCGTGGCAACACCCACGGCCACGGCACGGGGCACCGTCGTCCTTTTGACCGGCCGCGGCGAGTTCATCGAGAAGTACGCCACCGAGGTGGTCGGCGAGCTGTTGGGCCGAGGCTATGCCGTCGCCGCTATGGATTGGCGCGGCCAGGGTCTATCGGACCGGCCGCTGGCCGACCGCGGCAAGGGCCACATAGACAACTTCGCGACCTACATGGCCGACCTCCGGATGTTCCTGGACAGCGTCGTGGCGCCAGACGCTCCGCGGCCCGTGATGGCGCTCTGCCATTCCATGGGCGGGCACATCCTGATGCGGGACCTCGCCGAGAACGGACCGGGACCGATCGAGGCCGCCCTGTTCGTCTCTCCCATGACCGGTCTCTACCGGGAGGCCATGCTGCGCTCCGTGTTGATGGTCATGCCGGAGGTGCCGGTCGTCGAGGAACGCTACCTGTTCGGTACGGGCCCGTTCGTCCTGCTGGCCCGCCAGTTCAACTCCAATTTCGTCACCCACGACGAGCGCCGCTACCTCTTCACCGACGACTGGTTCACGGCCGATCCCCGGCTGTCGCTGGGCGGGCCGACCCTGGGCTGGGGCCGCCAGGCCGTCAGGTCGATGGCCGCCGTCCATGCGCCAGGCTATCTGGAGCGTATCGACATCCCCCTGCTCCTCATCACGGCGGGCGAGGACCGGCTGATCGACCCCAAGACCCACGCCCCGATCGTGGCGCGCCTGCGCCACGGCGAGCACTTCACCATCGCCCATGCCCGGCACGAGATCATGATGGAGACCGACGAGATCCGCGCCCTCTTCTGGGAGGCCTTCGACCGGCTGGCGAAGGGCGTGCTGAGCTGACATGAGCGCAACCGAGATGCTGGCGATCGCCGGCGCCTTTCTGGTGGCTGGTGTCGCCAAGGGCGCCATCGGCATCGGCCTGCCGCCGATCGCCGTCGGGTTGATGACGCTCGTCCTCCCGTTGGGCGATGCGCTGGCGATCATGACCATCCCGACGCTCACGACCAACATCTGGCAGGCGATCTACGGCACCGGCCTCAAGCGCATGGCGAAGCGCTTCTGGACCCTCGCCGTCGCGGCGATGGTCACGGTACTGATCGTGGCTGCGACACTCGGCCAGCTCGGCTCGCCCGACGCGACAGCCTGGCTCGGCATCCTGTTGATCGCCTACTCGATCCTTGCGCTGGTGGCGTGGCGGCCGCAAGTGCCGCTCAATGCCGAACGCTGGGCCAATCCGCTGGCGGGCGTCGCCACCGGTTTCGTGACCGGTATCACCGGCATCGCCGCTATCCCCTTCCTGCCCTACATGCAATCGCTGGAGATCCAGAAGGACGATCTCGTGCAGGCACTGGGCATCCTGTTCATCGCCATCACGGCCGCGTTGACGGTGGCGCTGGCGCGGCAGGGTGCGTTCGACGCGGCAAACCTCATCGGTGGATTCGCAGCCGTCGTGCCGACATCGATCGGGGTCTGGGTCGGCCAGAAATCGCGCAACGCCATGTCGCCGGAGACTTTCCGCCGCATTTTCCTGGTTGGTCTGCTGGGCATCGGGCTGCACATGGCGCGTGGCTTGCTGTAGGGTCGCGCCATGCCACTGCCCGCCTTCAAGGTCACGATCTGCGGCATTCCCGAACTGCCGCAGCACTGCGCGACCAATGTCAGCCATGTGCTCTCGATCATCGACACCCATGAGCCGCGCCCGCCAGCGCTCGACGGCTTCTCCAGGATCGAGCACGAACTGATCCGCTTCGACGACGTCGTCGCCGAGTATCCCGGCTTCGAGGCCTGCACGCCGCAACACATCGAGAGAGTGCTGGCGTTCGGCGAGCGCGTGCACGCCCAGCCGGACGGCCATGTGCTGGTCCATTGCCACGCCGGCATCTCGCGATCGACCGCGGCCGCCGCGATCCTGATGGCGCAGAACGCGCCAGGCCATGAGGAACAGGCGTTCCTCAAACTGCTGGACCTGCGCAAGCACGGCTGGCCGAACACACGCATGGTCGAGTTCGCGGACACGCTGCTCAAGCGCGACGGCGCGCTGCTGCAGGGGCTGGTGGCCTACCGTAAAGCGCTGCTCAGGGTGAAGCCTCACCTCATGGAAGTCATCCGCAACATCGGCCGCGGGCACGAGATTCCGGCCTGATGCGAGGCGTCAGCGCCCCTTCATCGGCAGACCGCCGAGATGGGTGCCAGCATCGACAATCAGGAACTCGCCGGTGATGTTGCTGGCGCTGGTGATGAAGAAGATGGCGGCCTCCGCCATCTGCTCGGGCGTGCCGGCCTGGCGGAGCGGCGTGGTCTGCTCCTGCGCAGCTTTCAGTTTCTCGTAGTCGGCCTGGCCCAGCGCGCCGAGCAGCCAGCGCGTCTGGATGAAGCCCGGGCATACAGTGTTGACTCGCACCGCCGGACCGAACCAGCGCGCGAGCGATAGGGTCAGGGTATTCAGCGCGCCCTTGGAAGCGGCATATGGGATCGACGTGCCGACACCCATCACGCCCGCGATCGAGGAGATATTGACGATCGATCCGCGGTCACCCTTCTCGTCCCACTGCTTTTTCATCGTCGGGTAGACGGCGCGGCTCATCATGTAGGGCCCGGTGACGTTGACTCTCAGGATTCGATCGAAGTCCTCCGGCGTCACACCCTCGAGGTCGCCCTGGCTCTGGAACTTGGTGGTGCCGGCGTTGTTTATCAGCCCGTCGATGCGGCCCCATTGCCTCATCGTCTCGTCCGCGAGCTTCCGGCAGTCGGCGTCCCGTCCCATGTCGGCCTGAACCAGGATCGCCTCGACGCCCTTCGACTTCACCATCTCGTAGGTCTCGTCTGCTTCCTTCTTGCTCTTGGTGTAGTTGATGACGACGTTCCAGCCGCGGCCCGCCAGGTCGACGGCGCAGGCAGCGCCCAGTCCCGTGGCCGAGCCCGTCACGATCGCCACCTTGTTGGTCTTCGTCATGTCGTTTTCTCCCGATATCTCGCGGCACCCTTCATAGGCTAGGATACCGGCCCATGGCAGACCTGTTTTCGATGAAGAACCGCGTGGTGTTGCTTACCGGCGCCTCGCGCGGCCTGGGCCGCGACATGGCGCTGACCCTGGCAGGTGCCGGGGCGACCGTGCTGTGTGCCGGCCGCACGGTGAAGGAGCTCGAGGCGACCGCCAAGGCCATCACCCGCAAGGGCGGCAAGGCGCATGTCGTCCCTCTGGACATTACCGACGAGGATGCGGTCAAGACCCAGGTCCGGGCGATCATCGCGACGCACCGGCGCATCGACGTGCTGGTGAACAATGCCGGCGTCATACATCGCGAAAATATCGTCGACACCGCAACGGCCGACTTCCGCAAGGTGATCGAAACCGACCTGATCAGCCAGTTCATCCTGGCGCGCGAGGTCGGGCGCCACATGCTGGCGCGGAAGTACGGCCGCATCGTCAACATCTCCTCGGTGATGGCGATCCTCGGCCGCGCCTCGGTGGCGGGCTACGTGTCGGCCAAGCATGGGTTGGTCGGCCTCACCAAGAACCTCGCCGTCGAGTTCGGCCCGCACGTCACTGCCAACGCCATCGCACCGGGCTATATCCGCACCGAGCTGAACGTGCCGCTGCAGAAGAACAAGGACTTCACCGGCATGCTGGAGCGCCGCACGGCGGCCGGCCGCTGGGGCAATCCCGACGATCTGCGCGGCGCACTGCTGTTGCTCGCCTCCGACGCCGGAAAGTTCATCACCGGCCACACGCTGGTGGTCGACGGCGGCCTTACCACGATTCTCGCGTGACATGACGGGCATTCCGCGCTGGGTCCTGCTGGTGCTGGCGGCGGCCCTTGTAGTCTACGGCGTCGCCGTCTCGCAGGGTTGGCTTCGCGATCCCTCGCTCGCCAAGGCCGACTACATCGGCACCATCGACGTCTCGGCCGATGACGCCAGGCTCTACCGCGCCGTGCCGTTCGAGTGGCAGGTGACCAGCGCGGCCGGCAGCTTCAAGGGCAACGACACCGCCTATGTCCGGATCGATCCGTCAGGCGAGCGGACGACAATGTGCGGCTGGATCCCGCTCGACAAGGCCGGCGCCTCGATCCGCGCCACCCGGTGGCTCTCCGAGGCCCGCCTGCAGGTAGGCGACATCAAGGTGACGGCCCTTTTCATCGCGCCGGTCGACAAGAAGCCGGGCGACGGACTTAACGCTGGCTGCCTGCGCCTCGACCAGGGCATCAGGCCCGCAGCCGATGCCGCCCTGAAGCTCGAGGGCACCCCGGTGCGCGAGTGACGGGTCAGGGAACGCCGTTGCAGCCATGGCTGGCAAAGGCCGGTCGCCGCGCCAGCCGTTCGCAATAGCCTTCGACCGACGGCAAGAACGGCTTGTCCATCGGTGTGAGCTTCCAGCGGTTGATCGACAGGCCGATCGGAATGTCCGCAAGCGTGAACGTGGTGCCGGCGATGTACGACTTGGTGGCCGCGAGCTGCGCCTCGACGATCTCCGCCATGCGATTCCAGGCCACGCGGGAAGTCTCGATCTGCGCTTGGTCCGCATAGGCCGGGTTACGGCGCACGATCGCCGAGAAGGCGTAACGCCAGGCGCTGTTGAACTCCGTTGCCTGCCAGTCGATCCAGCGGTCGACCTCGGCGCGCCGCCGCGGATCGCGCGGCAGCAGCGCCTCGGCGGCATACTTGTTCGCGAGATAGCGGATGATCGTGTTGCTCTCCCACAACACGAAATCGCCATCGACGATCACCGGCACAAGGCTGTTGGGATTTGCCGCGAGCTCCGGTCCGTCGTCGGCGCGCGCATAGGCGATGCCGATCTCCTCGCAGGTCCAAAGCACCTTGCGCACGTTGATCGAGGTCGCCTTGCCGAGGATTCTCATGTCTCGTGAAGCCTCTCCAGGATGCGGGCTACGATCTCCGACGGCTCACCTTCGACGTCGACCACGATCGGCCGCTCTTCCGCGCCGGGCTCCTGCAGCGTCGCGAATTGGCTGTCGAGCAGGCCTACCGGCATGAAATGCTCTTGGCGTACGGCCATGCGGTGATGGATCAGCTCGCGCGAGCCGCGGAGATAGGCCAGCGCCACCTCCGGCCGGCCGCCGACGACGATGTCGCGGTAAGCGCGCTTAAGCGCCGAGCAGGTGACGACGCCCTTGTCGCCGTTCGCCCGCCAGGTGTCGATCTCCCGCGCGATCCGCTGGAGCCACGGTAGTCGGTCAGCGTCGGTCAGCGGCGTGCCGCTGCGCATCTTCTCGACGTTGGTGTGGGGATGAAGATCGTCGCCCTCGATGAACTTCGCTCCCAGGACGCCTGCCAGCATGGCCGCCACGGTCGTCTTGCCGGAGCCGGACACGCCCATCACGACGAGGATGGTCTTCATTTGTCCGGAGACTATCATGAGCCGAGGGCGGGAAAACTGACGGGAGAGCGGGATGCAACTCGGCATGGTGGGTCTCGGACGCATGGGCGCCAACCTCGTGCGTCGCCTGGCGCGGCAGGGCCACGACTGCGTCGTGTTCGACCGAAGTCCAGCGGCCGTGACGGCGCTGGCCGGCGAGCGCGTCCAGGGCGGCGGCAGCCTCGCCGACCTGGTCGCCAGGCTCGCCAAACCGCGCGCGGTCTGGGTCATGCTGCCCGCCGGCGAGATCACCGAGCAGACCGTGGCCGAGCTCGGCCGGCTGCTGGAGGCCGGCGATACGATCATCGACGGCGGCAACGCCTTCTTCCAGGACGATGTGCGCCGCGCCAAGCAGATGAAGGAAAAGGGCATCCACTATCTCGATTGCGGCACCTCGGGCGGCGTCTGGGGTCTGGAGCGCGGCTACTGCCTGATGATCGGCGGCGACAAGGAGGCGGTGGAACGGCTCGACCCGATCTTCGCCGCGCTGGCGCCAGGCGAGGGAACGATCCCCAAGACGCCACGCCGCGAGGCGCGCGAGCCACGGGTCGAGCGCGGCTACCTCCATTGCGGACCGAGCGGCGCCGGCCACTTCGTGAAAATGATCCACAACGGCATCGAGTACGGCATGATGCAGGCCTTCGCAGAGGGCTTCGAGATCCTGAAGAAGGCCTCGTCCGACCACATCCCGGCGGAACGCCGCTACGAGTTCGATCTCGCCGATGTGGCCGAGGTCTGGCGGCGCGGCAGCGTGGTCAGCTCCTGGCTGCTCGACCTCACCGCCTCGGCGCTTGCCGAGGATCCCGCACTTTCGCAGTACTCGGGCTTCGTCGAGGATTCCGGCGAGGGCCGCTGGACGATCAACACGGCGATCGAGGAGGCGGTGCCCGCTGACGTGCTGTCGGCCGCGCTCTACGCCCGTTTCCGCTCGCGCGACAAGGAGGGCACTGCCAACAAGCTCCTGTCGGCGATGCGCAACGCCTTCGGCGGCCACGTCGAGCCGAAGGGGTAGCTAGAGGAACGACATCCCGCCGTTCACGGCTCGTCCACGCCGAAGGCCTTGCGCATGGCGTTCACGCCCTCCTGATGCGGCGACCACATGCGGCCACCGACAAGGCCGCCATCGACGACGAGGTCGTGGCCGTTGATGAAGGTCGAATCGTCGGAGGCGAGGAAGACCGCCGCCAGCGCGATGTCGTCGGTGATGCCGGCGCGCGGGATGGGCTGATTCTTGGCCATGCTGGCCTTCATCGCCTCGGCATACTTGTCTGCCTCGTCGGGCGGCAGGCCGAGCGCCTTGGCGAAGATGCCGGTGGCGATGCCGCCCGGCGAGATCGAGTTCACGCGCACGTTCCTCTCGCCGAGCTGCATGGCGACGCAGACCGTGAGGTGGTTCACGGCCGCCTTGGCGGCACCGTAGATCATGGAGGTCGAATAACCGGCACGGCGTGCGGCTACGCTGCCGTTGTTGATGATGCTGCCCGAGCCCTGCTTCATCATGAGCGGCGCCGCATGCTTCATGCCGAGCATCACCGACCGGACCAGGGTGGCCATCGCGGCGTCGAAGCCCTCGACCGGCACCGTCTCGATTCCACCCACGGGCGCAGGCCCGCCGGCATTGTTGAACAGGCAGTCGACCCTGCCCCACCTGGAGAGGCAGGCCTCGAACATCCTCTTCACATCGGCTTCCTGCGTGGCATCGGCCGTTACGAACAAGCACTTGTCCTTGCCCATCGCCTCTTCGAGCGTCTTGCCGAGCTCGCCGCGACGCCCGGTGGCCACGACCCTGGCGCCCTCCTTGACGAACAGCTCGACGGTGCGCCGGCCGATGCCGCTGGTGGCGCCCGTGACGATGGTGATCTTGCCGTCGAGCTTGCCCATGGATATCTCCCCTTTTTCCGGGCGGGATGATACACCAGCGCCGGCTAGGAGAAGCGGATGACGGTGCTGGGAGTCCTCGGGGGAAGCGGTGTCTACGATATCGCAGGCCTCAAGAATCCGACGTGGAAGCGGGTCGCGTCGCCGTTCGGCGAAACCTCCGACGAGTTCCTGTTCGGCGTGCTCGACGGGCTCGACGTCGTGTTCGTGCCGCGGCACGGCCGCGGTCATTTCCATTCGCCGACCTCGATCAACTACCGCGCCAACATCGACGCGTTGAAGCGGGTCGGCGTCACCGACATCCTCTCGCTGTCGGCCTGCGGGTCGCTGCGCGAAGACCTCCCGCCGGGCCATTTCGTGGTCGTCGACCAGTTCATCGACCGCACCTTCGCCCGGGAGAAGAGCTTCTTCGGCGAAGGGCTGGTCGCGCACGTCTCGATGGCGCAACCGACCTGCAGTCGCCTTGGCCAGATGGCCTATGACTGCGCCAGGCAGTCGGGCTTTCCCGTCAAGCTCGGCGGCACCTACCTCGCGATGGAGGGACCACAATTCTCGAGCCTCGCCGAGTCGCAGCTCTACCGCAGTTGGGGCTGCGACGTGATCGGCATGACCAACATGCCGGAGGCCAAGCTCGCCCGCGAGGCGGAGATCTGTTACGTGACGGTTGCCATGGTCACCGACTTCGACTGCTGGCATCCCGACCATGACCACGTCCAGGTCGCCGACATTGTCCGCGTGCTGCTGGACAATGCCGAGAAGGCCAAGACCCTCGTCACCAGGATCGCACCGCGCCTCAAGGAGACGCGTCCTGACACTTGCCCGGCGGGCTGCGACCGCGCGCTGGAGCATGCGCTGATCACCGCGCCTGCAGCGCGCGCGCCGGCGCTGGTGAAGAAGCTCGACGCCGTCGCCGGCCGCGTGCTCGAGCGGTGAGCCTTCCGTCTCCTGCCGCGCTGCGCGACACCTGCACCGAACTGGCCGAAGCGGCGGCGCGCGAGATCATGCGAATCTACGCTGGCGACATCGGCGTGCGCAACAAGCAGGACAAGAGCCCGGTCACCGATGCCGACCACGCCGCCGAAGCCGTGATCGTCGCAGGCCTGCGCAGACTCACACCCGGCCTCGTCGTGGTGGCCGAAGAGGAGATGGCGGCGGGCCACGTGCCGCAACTCGACGGCAGCCCGTTCTGGCTGGTCGATCCGCTCGACGGCACCAAGGAGTTCATCAAGAGGAACGGCGAGTTCACGGTGAACATCGCCCTGATCGAGGATGGCCGGCCGACGCTCGGCATCGTGCTGGCGCCCGCGACGGAAACGCTGTGGCGCGGCGCGGCGAGTCTCGGCGCCGACAAGCGCGAAGGCAACGGCGGCTTTGCACCGATCCGGACACGCAAGGCGCCGGCCGGCGGACTGACCGCGTGCGCCAGCCGCAGCCACGCGATCTACAGCGATCTCGACATCTGGTTCCGAAACAACAGCCTCACCGTCACCGACCGCGTGCAGGCGGGCTCGTCCCTCAAGTTCTGTCTGATCGCCGAGGGCAAAGCCGACATCTATCCGCGCTTCGGTCCGACCAACGAGTGGGACACGGCGGCCGGCCAGGGCGTGCTCGAGGCCGCGGGCGGCGAGGTCGTGACGACCGACGGCCGTCCCCTCGCCTACGGCAAGCCGCGCTTCTCCAACCCGCACTTCATCGCGCGCACCAAGGACGCCCGATGAGACTGGTCGAGCCGACGGCGGAGACGGTCGCCGAAGCAGCCCGTCTCCTGCGCGACGGCAGGCTGGTCGCCTTCCCGACCGAGACAGTTTATGGCCTCGGCGGCGACGCCACCAACGAACGCGCAGTCGCGGCGATCTTCGAGGCCAAGGGCCGGCCGCAGTTCAATCCGCTGATAAGCCATGTACTCGACGCCGGCTCGGCCAAGGCCTTCGTCAAATGGACTGACGAGGCCGAGATACTCGCTGCGCGGTTCTGGCCCGGGCCGCTCACACTGGTGCTGCCGCGCGCCGAGGGCTCGCCGATCTCCCTGCTCTCGACCGCGGGCCTCGACACCGTCGCGATCCGCGCCCCGTCGCATCCTGTGGCGCAGGCGCTGATTCGTGCCGCCGGCCGGCCCGTCGCCGCGCCCTCGGCCAACCGCAGCGGCGCCGTCAGCCCGACGCGCGCCGAGCACGTGGCGGAGTCGCTGGGCGATCGCGTGCCGATGATCCTCGACGGCGGACCCTGCCTGGTGGGCGTCGAGTCGACGGTGCTCGACCTCTCGGGCAACCGGCCTACCCTGCTGCGCCCCGGCGGAGCCACACGTGAGGCGATCGAGGCGGTGGTCGGCCCGATCGCACTCAGCGACGCAATTCCGAGCGGCGAGTCGGCCCGCAAATCACCGGGCCAGCTCGCAAGCCACTACGCGCCGTCGCGGCCGGTTCGCCTGGAGGCGACCATCGTCCGTCCCGATGAGGGGCTGCTTGCTTTCGGGCGCAACATACCGCCTGGCGCCATGCTCACCTACAATCTCAGCCCCGCGGGCGACCTCGGCGAGGCTGCCGCCAACCTGTTCGCCATGCTGCGGGCGCTCGATCGGCCCGGCATTGGCCGCATCGCGGTCATGCCCATTCCGCAGGCGGGGCTCGGCCTTGCAATCAATGATCGGCTGCGCCGAGCCGCGGCGGATGACGGCACCGGGCAGCACCGCTAATCTGCGGCAAAATCAGAGGAAACGATGCCCGACACCATCACTGCGCCCGTCATTCCGACCGCCCCCGTCACGCCTGCGATTCTGGACGCTCTGCGCACCATCGTTGGCGACAAGGGGCTGATTTCGGACGACCAGGGCAAGCAGCCGTTCGTGACGGATTGGCGTGGCTCGACGGTCGGCAACGCGGCCGTCGTGGTCCGGCCGGCGAGCGTCGAGGAGGTCTCGAAGGTCGTGAAGCTCTGCCACGACAATGGCATCGCCATCGTGCCGCAGGCCGGCAACACCGGCCTGATGGGCGGCGCCACGCCCTGGCCGTCGCACACCGGCATCGTCCTGTCGGTCGGCCGCATGAACAAGGTGCTGAACGTCGATCCGGTCGGCTACTCGATGACCGTCGAGGCGGGCTGCATCCTGCAGACCCTGCAGGAGACCGCTGCGAGCCACGACCGCTTCCTGCCGCTCAGCCTGGGAGCCCAGGGGTCGTGCATGATCGGCGGCAACCTCTCGACCAACGCCGGTGGCGTGCAGGTGCTGCGCTACGGCAACGCGCGCAACCTGGTGATGGGCCTCGAGGTCGTGCTGCCGAATGGCGACATATGGAACGGCCTTCGCTCGCTCAAGAAGGACAATACCGGCTACGACCTGAAGCACCTGTTCATGGGGGCCGAAGGCACGCTCGGAATAATCACGAAGGCCGTCCTGAAGCTCTGGCCTGCGCCAAAGGATGTCGCCACCGCCTGGCTCGCGATCCGCGACCCGCAGGCTGCCATCGAGATCCTGTCCGAGGCGCATGCCGCCTCCGAGGACAATGTGGGCTCCTGCGAGCTGATGAGCCGTGCCTGCACCGACATGGTGCTGCGCCACATTCCCGGCACGCAGGATCCGCTCATGGCCGACACGCCCTGGTATCTGCTGCTGGAGTGGTCGTCGTCCCGCCCGCGCCAGGACGGGATGGAGGGCATGTCGGAAAAGATGGAGCAGTTCCTCGCCGACCAGATGGAGGCGGGCCGCGTTCTCGACGCCGTGATCGCCCAGAACGAGGCGCAGTCGCGCAACATGTGGGTGATCCGCGAATCGGTGGCGCCGGCCTCGCGCGCCGAGGGCCCGGGCCTCAGCTACGACATCTCGGTGTCGATTTCCAAGATTCCCGAGTTCATCGAGAAGGGCGTGAAGGCGGCCTGCGACATCCTCCCCTCGATCCGCCCCTACCCGCTCGGCCATATCGGCGACGGCAACCTGCACTTCTCCTTCATGGGCCCGACAGGCATGGACCGGCCGACGCTGCACCAGTATTCGCCGGCCATCACGCGCGCGGTGAACGACCTCGTCACCTCGATGGCGGGCTCGATCTCGGCCGAGCACGGCATCGGCATCGACAAGCTCGACGAGCTCGCGCACTATCGCAGCAAGATCGAGCTCGACACGATGCGTACCATCAAGCGCGCGCTCGATCCCAAGAACATCATGAACCCCGGCAAGGTCCTGCGCGTCTGATGGCCGACTTCGTCGAAAGGCTGCGCGCCATCGTGGGCGACAGGGGCCTGATCACCGACGACCAGGGCAAGCACCCCTACCTCACGGATTGGCGCGAGAATTATCTCGGCGCGGCGCTCGCCATCGTGCGGCCTGCCTCGACCGAGGAAGTCTCCGCAATCGTGAAGCTCTGCGCCGCCGAGAAGGTCGCCATCTGCCCGCAGGGCGGCAACACCGGCATGTCGGGCGGCGCCACGCCGCAGGAGAGCGGCCGCGAGATCGTGCTGTCGCTCACCCGCATGAACCGCATCCTCGAGATCGACAAGGTCGGCTACTCGATGACGGTCGAGGCGGGCGTGATTCTCAAGACCATCCAGGAGACCGCGTCCGACAACGACCGGCTCTTCCCGCTGAGCCTCGGCGCCGAAGGGAGCTGCACGATCGGCGGCAACCTCTCGACCAACGCCGGCGGCGTGCAGGTGCTGCACTACGGCAACGCCCGCAACCTGGTACTGGGCCTCGAGGTCGTGCTGCCGAACGGCGACGTCTGGAACGGCCTGCGCGCGCTGAAGAAGGACAATACCGGCTACGACCTGCGCGACCTCTATCTCGGCGCCGAAGGCACGCTGGGCATCATCACCAAGGCGGTGCTCAAGCTCTGGCCCAAGCCCAAGGACGTCGCGACCTCGTGGAACGCCGTGCCCTCGCCCGAGGCCGCGGTCGAGCTGCTGAGCGGCGCCTACGCCGCTTCCGAAGACAACGTCACCTCCTGCGAACTGATGGGCCGGCAAGGCCTCGACCTCGTGTTCAAGCACATCCCCGGCGCCACGGACCCGCTGGCCGACCGCCACGACTGGTACGTGCTGCTCGAATGGTCCTCGTCCCGGGCGCCGCGCGAGGGTGCCAACCAGTCGGGCCTGCGCGACAAGATGGAGGCCTATCTCGGCGAGGCGATGGAAAAGGGTCTCGTGCTCGACGCCGCGGTCGCGCAGAACGAGAGCCAGGGCCGCGCCTTCTGGGCGCTACGCGAAAACCACTCCGAGGCCCAGAAGAAGGAAGGCCCGTCGATCAAGCACGACATCTCGGTGGCCGTCAGCAAGCTGCCGGCCTTCGTGACCGAGGGCCTGGCGGCCATGAAGAAGGCCCTGCCCGAGTGCCGGCCGGTGCCGTTCGGCCATGTCGGCGACGGCAACCTGCACTTCAACTGCCAGTCGCCGCCGGGCTGGAGCAAGCAGCAGTTCATGGAGTATGGCGACGCCATCAGCGGCGCGATCTACGACCTCGTGACGAGCCACGGCGGCTCGATCTCGGCCGAGCACGGCATCGGCCGCATCAAGGTCGACGAGCTGGCGCACTACCGCAGCCGGGTCGAGCTCGACACGATGCGCACCCTGAAGCGCGCGCTCGATCCCGGCAACCTGATGAACCCGGGCAAGGTCCTGAGGGTCTGACCCTCCTGTTTCCGGCACACTCTTTGTGCCACCGCCTGTTCCGCTGCCTGTGCCACGAAACCCGGCCACCCCCCTGATCCGGCACAGGAATCCGATCCTGACGGGCTGTGCCACCGGAGACGACAGCGGTCCGAGATGGGTGTTCGCCTGCCACCCACGAAAAACGCCCGCCGGATCTCTCCGCGGACGTCTCCCATCATAGGGGTTTTCTTACCACAAACCTGCTGAACCTGCAAGTGCAGGCACTGCCTGCTCGTCAGTTGCGCGGCGTGCGGTCGTCGTGTCGGTCGACGATCTCGTACGGCACGTCGATCACCTTGCGGTCCTGCCGCGCCGGCGGCCCGTGCGACGGCGGCTCCCTGCGGAACAGGCCGAGGAGCCAGTTCTTGGCCTTGAAGCCCAGCAGCAGGACGAGCGCCACGGCGGCGACGCCCGCGATCACGGCGAAGCCCAACACCGCCAGCACGACGAAGACGATCAGCGCCAGGATGGCCTGGATCCAGACGCGCGCCGGCAGGCGCGACAGGATCTCGAAGAGACGCGTGCGCTCGCCGCTCATGGCGCCCAGCGCTTCTCGAAGTCCCAGACCTCGGAGAAACCCATCAGCTCGTGCATGCCGCGGTACTGCGGCACCGCGACACCCTCGCTGGTGCCGCGGTCCTTGAGGTGCGTCCAGGCGAGCCGCATCGCCTCGGCAGCGACGCTGAAGCCCAGGCCCGGGTAGATCGCCAGGTCGAAGCCCCACTTCTTCAGGCGATCGACCTCGACCCGCGGCGTCTTGCCGAACTCGACCATGTTGGCGAGCAGCGGCTTGCTCACTTCCTTGCCGATACGCTCCAGCTCGGCCTCGTTCTCAGGCGACTCGACGAAGATCACGTCGGCGCCGGCCTCCTCGTAGAGACGGGCGCGGCGCAGCGCCTCGTCCAGCCCGTGAGCGGTGCGGGCGTCGGTGCGCGCCACGATCAGCGTCTCCGCGTGGCGGCGCGCCTCGGTCGCGACCTTGATCTTGAGCACCATCTCTTCGGCCGGCACGACGCGGCGGCCCGGCGTGTGGCCGCATTTCTTGGGCATCTCCTGATCCTCGATCTGGATCGCGGCGACGCCTGCGGCCTCGTAGCCGCGGATGGTGCGCTGGACGTTCAGGAGACCGCCATAGCCCGTGTCGGCGTCGGCGATCAGCGGGGTCTCGATCACCGAGCAGATCATCTCGGCCCGGCCCACCATGTCGGAGTAGGTCGCAAGGCCTGCATCGGGCAGGCCGAGCATCGATGCGGTGGCACCGTAGCCCGTCATGTAGAGGGCGGGGAAGCCCATGCGGTCGGCCACGCGCGCCGAGATGCCGTCGTAGATGCCCGGCGCCAGGATGAACTCGCCCCGGGCGATCAGATCGCGCAGCGTCGCTGCCTTCGGATTTCCTGCCATGCGTCTCTCCTCGCGCGGAAACATGACCGAGTTGTGTCCGTCGAGCCACTGTCCCGGGCCAGCCTCCCGAAACGAAAACGGCCGGCGGTACCGACCGCCGGCCGCTCGTCGACTGCGCGACGGAAACTAGACCGACACCGGCTTCAGTTCCTGCGAGCCCGCCGACTTGCAGAAGGTCGTGGTCTCGGTAGTGGTCTGGCCGTTCTTGGTCGCCGTCAGCTCGATCGGGCGGCAGGTGCTGCCGTCGGCGCGCTGCGTGGCCGGCGCGACCGGCTTGGCCGCCACGACCGTCGGCGGAGCCGCTGTCGAGGAAGACGACGAGGTCTTGGTCGGCTCCACCGTGTAGGCGGTCGGCACATTGGTTTCGGCCACGAAGGCGTTCTGGGTCGCCTCGGCGAGACGGCGGCGCTCCTGGTCGTCCAACGCACGGCCGACGAGATTGCCCGCCAGCGCGCCGACCAGCGCGCCGCCCACGACGCCACCGACCGACCCGAAGGCAAGCCCGCCCACCACGCCACCGAGGACCGCACCCGCGGCGGTACCGGTCGCCTGGTTGGAGGGCTGGCCGCGATCGTTGGTCATGCAGCCGGTCGCCAGGCCGATCGCCGCGATCACGCCGATCACCCGAATCGCAACCTTGCGAAGCGGACGCGGAGCGGAATCGGCAGTCAAGGCAGTCATCTGGTGCACCTCCGTTTGTATTCTGGGACCGTCACTCTACCCCAAAGCGACTGTTTACTGCCACGGGCATCGTCTTCAGCGTCTGCGTAGGATCTCGGGGCGTCGCACGAGGCCAGCACCAGCCCGTTCCGCACCATCACCAGGGCGAGGTCGTCGCGGTCCGAATCGGGAATGTCGGCCAGCGGCTCCCGGGCGTTGCGCCTGGTGATCAGGCAGCGATAGAGCGGCGTGCCGTCGGTCAGGCGGTCGGTCTGCCGGCAGCGCAGGTTGCGCGGCTGGGCGGCCAACGCATCGGCCGCCAACTTGTTCAGGGCCGGATCGTCGACGATGTCGACGCCCTGCAGGCGGATCTCGCCGGGCCTGTCCTTCAGGCCGATGAGCATCAGCGTCTTGCCGAACTG
>CAYQAY010000026.1:0-21371 GCA_964415585.1 uncultured Reyranella sp. | reverse complement strand
CGTGCCCTCACCATCTCGGGATCGGGCCCGCGCGGGGCCATTGCGTAGTAGCCGCCTCCGCCCAGCACCAGCAGGACCACCGCCGCGATGGCCACCCAGAGGCCGCTCCGCTTCTTCCCCGCCGGCGGCGGCACCGATGGCGTCGCGTGATCGAGCACGGAGACGCGGCCCGTCGGCGCGTCGTCGCCCCGGCCCATCACGACCGTGGCGCCGGGCTCGGGGGCCGAGGTCATGCCGAGGATCGGCCGCCAGCCCGCGATGGACTGCGGCCGGTCGCGCGCGGCGACCGTGAGGCCGGCGTCGATACCAGCCAGCAGGCCCGGCGAGAAGCCCGGCGGCGCCAGCTTCACGAGCGGCTCGTAGCCGTCCTCGAGCATGCGATCGAAGGCGTTGGGCGGCGTCTTTGCCGTGATCGCATGATAGATCGTGGCGGCAAGGCCGTAGATGTCGGTCCATGGCCCCTGCTTGGCCGAGGTCATCTGCTCGGCTGCCGCATAACCCGGCGTGAAGATCGCCGTCATCGCGGCAGTACGCCCGACCATGGCGGCGCGCGAGGCGCCGAAGTCGATCAGCGTCGGGTTGCCAGCGGCATCGAGCAGGATGTTGGCCGGCTTGATGTCGCGATGCAGGAAGCCCGCGGCATGGACCTGCTCCAGCCCGTCGAGCAGCGGCCACAGGATGCGGTCGACCTCCTCGGGCTTCAGCCGGCCGTCGGCGACGATACGATCCTCGAGCGTGCGGCCGCTCAGCAGCTCCATCACGATGTAGGCCGTGCCGTTGGCCTCGAGGAAGTCGAAGACGTGCACGATCGCCGGCACGCGATGCAGGCTGGCCAGAGTGCGGCCCTCGGTGACGAAGCGGTCGCGGCCCCAACCGAAATCGTCGGCCATCTTGGTGGCGCGTGGCAGCACGGTGGCGCCGTCCTGGCGCACCGCGAGCGCCGACGGCAGGTATTCCTTGATCGCGACCTCGCGGCCGAGCTGCACGTCGCGGGCGCGATAGGTGATGCCGAACCCGCCCTGGCCCAGCACGGCGACGATCTCGTAGCGCCCGATCGTCTGGCCGGGCTTCAGCGCGACATAGTCGACGTCGGGCGGCGGGCCGCCGGAAGTGGTGGTGGGTTCGCTCACGGGCGACGCACCGTCAGGTGTGATGTACGACCAGCTCGACGTCGCCGAGCCGCAGCTTGGAGCCCGCCTGCAGCGCGGCCGGCATGCCGGCCTTCAGGGCCGCTCCGTTGACCGCCGTGCCGTTGGTCGAACCGAGATCCTCGACCTGAAGCGCCTCGCCGGCGAGGCTGAGCCTGGCGTGCCGGCGCGACACCGTCGGATGCGGTACGACCAGCTCGCACTGGTCGGCGGCGCGGCCGATGAACATGCCCTGCGGTTGCCCGACCAGCTTCTCGAGCGGCACCTCGAACGTGTGCTTGCGGCCGGTCGAGTCCGGTCCCTCGAAGCGTAGCGTGATCTGCGGCACCATGCGGGTCGTGGTGCCGGGCGCCATCTTGGCCTGGCGCACATGATAGACCTGCACCGAGCGGCTGACGTTCTTGAGCTGGTGCTCGCCGCCGTCGTGGAAAGCGTACTCGACCCTTAGCTCGACGAGGTCGCGCACGGCGCGCGAGACGGCGATGCCGCCGGGCTCGGCGATCGCCTGGATGCGGGCGGCGAGATTGACGCCGTCGCCGAAGATGTTCTGGTCTTCGTCGTCTATGATGACTTCGCCGAGATGCACGCCGATGCGGAACAGCATGCGCTGGTCATCGCTGAGCTTCTCGTTGAACCGGGCCATGCGCTCCTGGATGTCGATCGCCGCGGCAACGGCGGACACGGCCGACCCGAACTCGGCCAGCATGGCATCGCCGGCCGTGCCCACGAGCCGGCCCTTGCCGGCGTCGATGGCGGGCCGCCACACTTCGAGCTGGGCCGATTTGAGGTGCCGAAAGGTACGGGTCTCCGCGCCTTCCATCATCCGGGTGAACCCGGCGAGGTCGGCATGGACGATGGCAGCTAGGCGGCGTTGCATGATGGCTTCAGTTCAGGGGCCATATCTCGATTTGGCGCGGGTCTGCAAGATACTTCGCCGTGCGGCCATCGACATTCCCGATCGCCGACAAATGCGGGCCGGCAGCCTCGATGATGACATATTGCCCTGTCGCCGTACGCACCGTTCGATCCCCCGGAAGCGCCGGCAGATCGATCCCCAGGACGACGTGACCGGGCATCGACACGGCGACGAGCTTGCGGACAGGCGCGTACGTCCGCAGTACTGCCGCCAAGGCGACCGCCTTGCTGTCGCAGTCGCCGCGATTGCGCGCCAGTACCGCAGGGCCGGCCAGGAAGTCGCTGCCGCGGGCCTCGCCGTCGCCCAGCCCGACATAGGGAATCTGCTGAAAGAACGCGAGCGCCAGGGCCACGCGGGCACGCTCGTCGGCACCGATGCCCGGCGTTCCCGCGAGCGCTCGCGAGACCCCGCGCAGGGGACCTTCCTGGAACGTGGTGGCGACGGCGAAGTCGACCAGGATCCGACCATCCTCCGTCCGGCGCCGCAGATGGCGCGACAGATAGGCCTTCTGGGCTCGCTCGAAGCGTGCGTTCAGCCGGTGGATCAGGGCGGCCTGGCCGCCCGCATCGCGCGCCGACGCGGTCCACATGAGGCGGTTCCGCTCGCGCGTGAAATCGATCCGCGCGCCGTTGCCGAAGGAAGCCGTCTCCTCGCGCAGATCGGCCTCGATGGCACCCCACATGCCCGCGAGACTGAACTCCCGGAACGATGCCTCGGCATCGGCGATGTCCCGCCGGGAGAGGCTGAAGCTCGTCAGATGCTCGCGCATGGCGCTGTCGCGCCAGCGATAGGAGAGCTTCTCCTCATTGCCCTGCACGGCGCGCGCGAAGTCGAGCTGCTGGCCCTGCGCGGCGCCCCAGCTCAGGAGCAGCACGGCAAAAGCCAGCAGGCCTCGCCGCATCAGCGGCCCTTGAATGCAGGCGTACGCCGTTCGCTGAGCGCCGCCAGCCCCTCGCGTAGATCCTCGGAGGCGGCGCACACCTTGGCGCTCTGTCGGATCGACGGCACGTCGGGTGCGGCCTGGGCGAATTGCTCGATGGCGCGTTTCATGCCCGCCATCGAAAGCGGCGCCAGGGCTGCGAGGCGCGCCGCCTTTTCGTCGACCTTGTCCGCGAACTCGGCGCGCTCGACCAGCCAGTCGAGATAGCCTACGGCCAGCAGGTCCGCGTCATGGAAATCCTCCGAAAGAAGGAACGCCCTCTTAGCGAAGCTCGGACTGACCTTCTGGGTGTAGCGGCGCAGACCGCTCGGATAGTAGTGCAGGCCGAAGCGCGCCGCCGGCATGAAGAAGCGCATGCCCTTCACGCCCAGCCGGAAGTCGCAGGCCAGAGCCAGGTCGGTCGCGCCGCCGTAAACACCGCCGTTCAGCGCCGCGAGGGTCGGCATGCGCATCGCCTCGATGCGATCCATCACCTTCTCGAAGCTGTCGTCGCCACCCTCGTCCTTGCGTTCGCCCGCCGGAATCGAGCCGAGGTCGTAGCCCGAGCAGAACGTCTTGTCGCCGGCACCGGTGATCACCGTCACGCGCACGGCGGGATCGGCATCGGCCTTCTCCACCGCCTCGCGCAGGAGGCGCAAGCCGTTCGGATCGAGCCGGTTGTGTTTCGCCGGATCGTTGAGCGTGATGGTGGCGCGCGGGCCGTCGATGGAGAGCAGAACAGTGGCCGTCATGTCGCAGGCAAAATAGCCGAGCCGGTCGCCAAAAGCGACCGCGCGCGCCATATTGCGGTCCGGAGGAAAACAAATGACTTACATCGCCCCGCTGGCCGACATGCGTTTCGCCCTGCGCGAGATCGCCGGCCTCGCCGGCGTCGCGGCTCTTCCGGGTTACGAGCATGCCACGGACGATACGGTCGATGCGGTGCTCGAGGAGGCGGCCAAGCTCGCCGGCAACGGCCTAGCGCCGCTCAACCGCGAGGGCGACAAGGCGGGTGCCAAGCTCGAGAACGGCGTCGTGCGCACGCCGCCGGGCTTCGCGGGCCTCTACAAGGAGTTCGTCGACGGCGGCTGGAACTCCCTGCCCTTCGATCCGGCGTTCGGCGGCCAGGGCATGCCGTGGCTTCTCGCCACCACCGTGCAGGAGATGTGGCAGGCGGCCAACATGGGCTTCGGCCTGGTGCTGCTGCTGAACCAGGGCGCGATCGACGCAATCCACCATCACGGCTCGGAGGAGCAGAAGGCCATCTACTTGCCGAAGATGATTTCCGGCGAGTGGACCGGCACCATGAACCTCACGGAGCCGCAGGCGGGATCCGACCTGGCGCAGCTCAAGAGCCGCGCGGTGAAGAACGGCGACCACTACCTGGTGCGCGGCCAGAAGATCTTCATCACCTACGGCGAGCACGACATGGCCGAGAACATCGTGCACCTCGTGCTGGCGCGGACGCCCGACGCGCCGGCGGGCGTGCGCGGCATCTCGCTGTTCATCGTGCCGAAATACCTGGTGGGCCCCGACGGCAAGCCCGGCAAGCGCAACGACCTGCGCTGCGTCTCCCTCGAGCACAAGCTCGGCATCCATGCCAGCCCGACCTGCGTGATGTCCTACGGCGACGACGGTGGCGCGGTAGGCTACCTGGTCGGCGAGGAAGGCCGCGGGCTCTCCTACATGTTCACCATGATGAACAACGCACGCCTCGCCGTCGGCATCCAGGGCCTGGCGATCGCCGAGCGCGCCTACCAGCAGGCCGCTGCGTTCGCGCGTACCCGCGTGCAGTCGGCGGCCGACGGCGGCAAAGTGCCCGGGCCGGTGTCGATCGTCCATCACCCCGACGTGCGCCGCATGCTGATGACCATGCGCGCCCAGATCGAGGCGATGCGGGCGCTGGGCTATTTCACGGCTGCCGGCATCGACGGCGCGCTGAAACATCCGGACAAGGAGACGGCGCGCAAGACACAGAACCGCGTCGACCTGCTGATTCCGATCGTGAAGGCCTGGTTCACCGATCTCGGCAACGAGGTCGCCTCGACGGCGGTGCAGGTCCACGGCGGCATGGGCTTCATCGAGGAGACGGGCGCCGCCCAGTATCTGCGCGACGCCCGCATCCTGCCGATCTACGAAGGCACCAACGGCATCCAGGCGCGCGATCTGGTCGGCCGCAAGATCGCCAAGGACGGTGGCGAGGCGATGCTGGGCCTGGTGGCCGAGATGCGGGCGCTGGTGGCGGAACTGAAGGGCGCGCCGGGTGATGACCTTGCGGCGATCGCCGCCGGTGTCGCGGCGGCGGCCGATGCGCTGGCCGACGCCACGAAATGGGTGGCCGAGGCGGCCAGGACCGAACTGGTCGACGCACTGGCGGGCTCGGTGCCGTTCCTGCGGCTGGCCGGCACGGCGCTCGGCGCCTGGCTCTTGGCCCGCAGCGCCCTGGTCGCGCAGTCGCGGCTTGCCGCGCGCGACGGCGATCCGGCCTTTCTCGAAGCCAAGCTGGTGACGGCACGCTTCTACGCCGAAGTCCTGTTGCCGCCGGAGCTGGCGCAGCTCGGACCGCTCAAGGCCGCCGGCCGTACCGTCTTCGCTCTGGGCTCCGAGCAGTTCTGAGCGATGGGCAGATGGGAGGCCTGATCGAGCTGCCCGCGGCCGAAGCCGAGGCCTTCGCCGCGAGCTTCGATCTCGCCCGGCTCGACCGCGCCTTCCTCGACGACCCCTTCCCTCGCTACCATGCACTGCGCCGCTTCGCGCCGCTGAAGCGCCTGCCCGACGGCAGCGTCTTCCTCTCGCGCTACGCCGACGTCGCGGTGTGCTATCGCGATGGGCGCATGAGCTCGGACAAGAAGGCCGAGTTCGGGCCGAAGTTCGGGCCGGGCACGCCGCTCTACCGCCATCACACGACCAGCCTGGTGTTCAACGATCCGCCGCTGCATACGCGCGTGCGCAGACTGCTGGCCGCGGCGTTCACGCCGCGCGCGCTGGCCAACCTGCAGCCGCGGGTCGAGGCCGTCGTCGATGCTCTCCTTGCCGAGCACGTCGGCGACAGACGCATGGATCTGATCGAGGATTTCGCCTTCCGCCTGCCCGTCGAGGTGATCTGCGACATGCTGGGCGTGCCGCGGGGCGACCGAGCGCCCTTCCGCCGCTACTCGCTGGCGATCCTGGGCACCCTCGAGCCCGTCGCAGGGCCGGAGCGGCAGGCTGCGGGAAACGAAGCGGTGACGGAATTCTCGGCCTATCTCGACGGGCTGGTGGCCGAGCGGCGCAAGCGGCCGGCCGACGACAGCGACGTGCTGGGCACGCTGGTGCACGGCGAGATCGACGGCGAGCGGCTGAGCCTCGACGAGCTGGTGCAGAACTGCATATTCCTGCTGAACGCCGGCCACGAGACCACGACCAACCTGATCGGCAACACCGTCGATGCGTTGCTGCGGTTCCCGACTGAGCTGGAGCGTTTGCGGCGCGATCCGTCGCTGCTGAAAGGCTGCGTCGAGGAGGGGCTGCGCTTCGAGAGTTCCAACCAGCTCGGCAACCGGCGATTGACGGCCGACCTCGAGATCGGCGGCGCGCGGCTGACGGCCGGCACCTATCTCCACATCGGCATCGGCGCGGCCAACCGCGACCCCGCCCAGTTCCCCGAGCCCGACCGTTTCGACATCGGCCGCGAGCCCAACCGCCACTTCGCCTTCGGTTCGGGCGTACACATGTGCCTGGGCGCGGTGCTCGCCCGGATGGAGGGCGCGATCGCCATCGGCAGGCTGGTGAGCCGCCTCGGCGGTCTCCGGCGCGACGGCGACTTCGAGCGCGGCGGCCGGGCGCGCTTCCGCGGCTTCAACCGCTACCCGATCGCCTGGGGTGACTAAAGCGGCTTCACCATGAAGACGCGGGTATGGGCGTCCATGCCGTTCGGGAGCGGGCCGCGGCGCACGATCTCGAAACCAAAGCGGCGATAGAGGCGGATATTGCCCTCCGCCATCTCGGCCGTCACGAGCGACAATTGCTCGAGGCCGCTCGATCGCGCGACCTCCTCGACGCGCTCCAGCAGGAAGCTCCCGACACCGCCGCGCTGTCGCGTCGGTACCACGCCCAGACGGTCGATGTAGATGCCGCCGTCGCGCGGCTCCGTGACGGCGACGCCCACGATCTCCCCGCCGTCGAGCGCGAGGTAGACGCCGCCGCGCAGGATGGCGGCCGCGAGGAAGGTGTAGTGATCGGCCGTGATCTCGCGGCCGAGGGCACGCACATAGGGCGTGAACGCCGTCCACAGCACACGCCGGGCCTCGTCGTGCTCGGGCGGAGTTGCCGTTCTGAACGTAAGCGCCATGGGCAAAGAAAAACGCCCGGTCGATGACCGGGCGTTCTGGTTTCTCAGGCCGCTGCCTGCTGCTCGGCAGGCTCGGCGGACGGGCCGCTGTCCTGGCCCTTGGCGGCAGCGTCGCGCTCGACGAACTCGATCACCGCCATCGGGGCGGCGTCGCCGAAGCGGTAGCCCGCCTTGAGCACACGCAGATAGCCGCCGTTGCGCTTGGAATAGCGCGGGCCCAGCGTCGTGAAGAGCTTGTCGGCGACGTAGGGGTCGCGCAGGAAGCCGATCGCCTGGCGCCGGGCGTGCAGACCGCCCTTCTTGCCGAGCGTGACCAGCTTCTCGACGATCGGACGCAGGTCCTTCGCCTTGTGCAGCGTGGTCGTGATCTGCTCGTGCTTGATGAGCGCACCGGCGAGATTCATGAACATCGCCTTGCGATGCTCGGCTGTGCGGTGGAACTTCCGGCCGCGATTGTTGTGGCGCATGACTTGATTTCCTTCTCGTCGGCCTAGTACGGCTCTTCCAGCCGCTTGGCCATCTCTTCGATGTTGTCCGGCGGCCAGCCCGGGATTTCCATGCCCAGGTGGAGGCCCATGCCGGCCAGCACTTCCTTGATCTCGTTCAGCGACTTGCGGCCGAAGTTCGGCGTGCGCAGCATCTCCGCCTCGGTCTTCTGGACCAGATCGCCGATGTAGATGATGTTGTCGTTCTTCAGGCAGTTGGCCGAGCGGACCGACAATTCGAGCTCGTCGACCTTGCGCAGCAAGTTGCGGTTGAACGGGAAGTCGTCCTGCTGCTCTTCCTTGCGGACCTCGCGCGGCTCCTCGAAATTGATGAAGAGCTGGAGCTGGTCCTGCAGGATGCGGGCGGCCAGCGCCACGGCGTCGTCCGGACGGGTCGTGCCGTTGGTCTCCACGGTCATCGACAGCTTGTCGTAGTCGGTGACCTGCCCGACGCGGCTGTTCTCGATCTTGTAGGAGACGCGCTTGACCGGGCTGAAAACCGAATCGACCGGGATCAGGCCGATCGGCGCGTCTTCCGGACGGTTCGCCGAGGCCGGGACGTATCCCTTGCCGGTGGCGACCATCAGCTCCATCGATATCGAGGCGCCGTCGTCAAGCGTGCAGATCAGGTGCTTGGGATCCATGATCTGCACGTCGCCCGGCAGCTCGATCATGCCGGCGGTGACCTCGCCGGGGCCGACGGCGCGCAGATAGAGACGCTGCGGGCGGTCGCCCTGCATCTTCACGGCCATCGCCTTGATGTTCAGGACGATGTCGACCACGTCCTCGCGGACGCCCGGGATCGACGAGAACTCGTGCAGCACGTTGTCGATCTTGATCGACGTGACGGCGGCACCCTGCAGCGACGACAGCAGGACACGACGCAGCGCGTTGCCGAGCGTGAGACCGAAGCCGCGCTCGAGCGGCTCGGCGACGATGGTCGCGGTGCGACCGGGATCGACGCCGGCTTCGGTGACAAGCTTCTCCGGCTTGATGAGATCCTGCCAGTTCTTCTGAAGCACGGGGGCTACCTCTCTAGACCGGTTGTTCAACGCGACGCCCGGAGGGCTCGCGACACAATTCACAAAGCGCGGCGCGGCGGGCGCGCCGGCGCAAACTCACACGCGACGACGCTTGGGCGGGCGGCAGCCGTTGTGCGGGATCGGAGTCACGTCGCGGATCGACGTCACGGCAAGCCCGACGGCCTGAAGGGCACGCAGGGCCGACTCGCGGCCCGACCCCGGGCCGCGCACCAGAATCTCGATCGTCCGCATGCCGTGCTCCATGGCCTTGCGGCCTGCGCCCTCGGCCGCCATCTGGGCGGCGAACGGCGTCGACTTGCGCGAGCCCTTGAAGCCCTGCTGGCCCGAAGACGACCAGGCGATCGCATTGCCCTGCGCGTCGGTGATGGTGACGATCGTGTTGTTGAACGAGGCGTTCACGTGAGCGACGCCCGCGATGATGTTCTTGCGTTCCTTGCGGCGAGGACGCGCGCCGGCGGTGGCGCCGCCCGAAGCGGCAGCAGCAGCTTTGGCCATGATCCGGTTCCCCTCGACCTACTTCGTGACTTTCTTCTTGCCGGCGATCGGCTTGGCCGGACCCTTGCGGGTGCGCGCATTGGTATGCGTGCGCTGGCCGCGGACCGGCAGGCCGCGGCGGTGCCGCAGCCCGCGATAGCAGGCGAGATCCATCAATCGCTTGATGTTCATCGCCACTTCGCGCCGCAGGTCGCCTTCGACCGTGTAGTCGCGGTCGATGGTCTCGCGGATGCGGATGACCTCGTCGTCGCTCAGCGTGTTCACGCGACGCGACTCGTCGATCCCGACTTTTCCACAGATCTCCCTGGCTTTCGCCGGACCGATCCCGTGGATGTACTGAAGCCCCACCACCACACGCTTGGCGGTCGGGATGTTCACACCGGCTATACGAGCCAAAGTCCAACTCCTTCAAAGACTTACGGCGCGCTTGCGCGCGCCCGTATCACGTTCCGCTGGCCCCGGAAAAGCGCGCGATTATATGTACCTGCGCCCCCGAGTCAACGGAACTCACCCTTGTCAAGTCCCCGCCAAAACCCCTGAAATCTGGCGGTACACCTCGTCCATCGCGGCCATCCCGTCGACCTTCCGCAGCACCCCCCGGGCGCTGTAGTAGGGCAACAGGGGCTCGGTCTGAGCCCGGTAAGCCGCCATGCGCGTCTTCATGGTCTCTGCATTGTCATCCTTGCGGCGGGTGAACTCCTTGCCCCCGCAGACGTCGCAGACCCCGTCGACCTTCGGCCGCTTGAACTTGTCGTGGTAACCCGCGCCGCACTTGGCGCAGGAGAACCGGCCGACGATGCGCTCGGTCAGCGCCTTCTCGTCGACTTCCATCTCGACCACCCGGTCGAGCTTTCTGGCCGCCTCGGCCAGCATCTTGTCGAGCGCCCTGGCCTGGGCTTCGGTGCGCGGGAAGCCGTCCAGGATAAAGCCTTTGGCGCAGTCGGGCTGCGCGATGCGGTCCCTGATCAGACCGACCATCAGCGCGTCGGGAACCAGCTCGCCCCGCTCCATGATGCCCTTGGCCTGCTGGCCGAGTTCGCTGCCCGAGGCCACGGCGGCGCGCAGCATGTCGCCCGTCGAGAGCTGGACCATGCCGCGCTCCTGCTGCAGGCGCTGCGCCTGGGTGCCCTTGCCGGCGCCCGGCGGTCCGAGAAGGATGATGTTCATCGGCCCTTCCCGCGCAGCCGGGCCTTCTTGATGAGACCCTCGTACTGGTGGGCAAGCAGGTGCGCCTGCACCTGGGTCACCGTGTCGAGCGTCACTGAGACCACGATCAGGAGGCTGGTGCCGCCGAAGTAGAACGGCACACCGCCGCGGGCGATCAGCAGCTCGGGCAGGATGCAGACTGCCGAGAGGTAGAGCGCGCCGACCACGGTCAGGCGGTTGAGGATGTACTCGAGATACTCGGCGGTGTTCTTGCCGGGGCGGATGCCCGGCACGAAGCCGCCGTTCTTCTTCAGGTTGTCGGCGGTGTCGTTCGGGTTGAAGACGACCGTCGTGTAGAAGAAGCAGAAGAAGACGATCAGGCCGACATAGGCCAGCAGGTAGAACGGCTGGCCGTGGCCGAGGTAGGTCGACATCCACTGCATCCAGCCCGGCTCGGCCGAATTGCCCTGGAACGAGGCGATGGTGGCGGGGAAGAGCAGCAGCGAGGAGGCGAAGATCGGCGGGATGACGCCCGCGGTGTTGATCTTCAGCGGCAGGTGCGAAGCCTCGCCGCCGTACATGCGGTTTCCGACCTGGCGCTTGGGATACTGGACCACGATGCGCCGTTGCGCGGTTTCGACGAAGACCACGACCGCGACCACCAGCACGACGCCGACGATCAGGGCGATGATGAACAGCGCCGACAGGGCGCCGGTGCGGCCGAGCTCGAGGGTCTGCACCAGCGCATCAGGAAGAGCCGCCACGATGCCGGCGAAGATGATCAGCGAAACGCCGTTGCCCACGCCGCGCGCGGTGATCTGCTCGCCCAGCCACATCAGGAAGAGCGTGCCGCCCACCAGGGTGACGATGGTGACGAAGCGGAAGAAGATGCCGGGATCGATCACCACCGGGCCCGCCGAGGCGACCTGGCTCTCGAGGCCGACGGCGATGCCGTAGGCCTGGAACGTCGCCAGCACGACCGTGCCATAGCGCGTGTACTGGTTGATCTTCTTGCGTCCGGCCTCGCCCTCCTTCTTCAGCGCCTCAAGCGACGGCACGACCGTCGTCAGGATCTGCATGATGATGGAGGCCGAGATGTACGGCATGATGCTGAGCGCCAGCACCGACATGCGGCCGATCGAGCCGCCGGAGAACACGTCGAGCAGGCCGGCGATGCCGCCGGCGTTCTGGGCGAAGATCTCGGCCAGGGCGGCCGGATCGACACCGGGGACGGGAATGTAGGCACCGATGCGGAAGACGACGAGCGCGGCCACGGTGAACCACAGGCGCTTCTTCAGCTCGGTAGCCCTACCGATCGAGCCCCAGTTCAGGTTGGATGCGAGTTGCTCGGCGGCGGATGCCATGAAACCTCACGCATGAACGACACAAGGGGAGACGACGCCCCCCGGCGACGCCGTCCGGCCTACGCCGCCTCGGCCACGGGCTTGGACGGCAATTCGACCCTGCCGCCGGCCTTCTCGACCGCGGCGATCGCCGACGCCGAGGCGCCCGCGACCTTGACTTCGATCTTGGCCTTCAGCTCACCCTTGCCAAGGAGGCGCACGCCATCGGCAGCGTTCTTGAACAGGCCGGCAGCCAGCATGGCGGCCGCGTCGATCGGCTTGCCAGCGTCGAGCTTCTTGTCGTCGATCGCCTTCTGGAGCGTACCGAGGTTGACGACCTGGAAGCTCTTCTGGTGCGGCGGGCGGAAGCCGCGCTTGGGGATGCGGCGGTAGAGCGGCATCTGGCCGCCCTCGAAGCCCTTGATGGCGACGCCGGTGCGCGACTTCTGGCCCTTGACGCCCCGGCCTGCGGTCTTGCCCTTGCCCGAGCCGATGCCACGGCCGACACGCATGCGGCCCTTGCGGGCGCCCGGGTTGTCGGAGATCTGGTTCAGTCTCATCGTCTGTTACCTCCGCGCCGCGGCTCCCCGCCTAGCGCGCTTCCTCTTCGACGCGCACCAGGTGGCGCACCTTGTTGATCATGCCGCGCACCTCGGGCGTATCCACGAGCTCGCTGGTGCGGTGGCGCTTGTTCAGCTTCAGGCCGATCAGCGTCGCGCGCTGGTCTTCCGTTCGGCCGATGTGGCTGCCGATCTGGGTGATCTTGATGGTCTTGCCCTTGGCCATTGTCCGGCTCCCTAGGCCGCCGCTTCGGCGGTCGTCTCGTCGCGACGGCCGAGCAGGTCGCCGACCTTCTTGCCGCGGCGTGTGGCGACCATGCGCGGCGAATTGAGCTGCTCGAGCGCCTTGAACGTCGCCTTGATCATGTTGTGCGGGTTCGACGTGCCGACCGACTTGGCGACGATGTCCTTGACGCCGAGCGTTTCGAACACGGCGCGCATCGGGCCGCCAGCGATGATGCCGGTGCCGGCCGGGGCGGCACGCAGGGTCACCTTGCCGGCGCCGAAGCGGCCGCGGACATCGTGATGCAGCGTACGACCGTCGCGCAGCGGCACGCGGATCAGGCCGCGCTTGGCGGCTTCCGTGGCCTTGCGGATCGCCTCGGGCACTTCACGAGCCTTGCCGGCACCGTGGCCGACGCGACCACGCTGGTCGCCCACGACGACGATCGCCGCAAAGGCGAAGCGCCGGCCGCCCTTCACCACCTTCGCGACGCGATTGATGGTGACCAGCTTGTCGGTCAGTTCGTTCTCTTCGTCGCGCTCGCGGTCGCGACCCCGCTCGCGCTCGCGCGGCGGACGGCCGGAACCAGAGGGTGAACGAGCCATGTGCTAACTCCCGATCAGAACGACAGGCCGCCCTCGCGGGCGGCATTGGCCAGCGCTTCCACGCGACCGTGATAGATGTAGCCGCCGCGGTCGAAGACGACTTCCTTGACGCCGGCCGCGATGGCGCGGGCGGCGATCAGCTTGCCGACTTCGGCGGCCGCGCCCTTGTCGGCGCCCGTCTTGAGCTTGCCCTTGACGTCCTTGTCGAGCGACGACGCCGCGGCGAGGGTCATGCCCTTCCGGTCGTCGATGACCTGGGCGTAGATGTGCTTGCCCGAGCGGAACACGCTGAGGCGCGGGCGGCCGCCGGCGGCCTGGCGCAGCGCAAAGCGCGTGCGCCGCTGACGGCGGGCGAAAAGGGCGTTGCGATCGGACATGGTTCTGTCGCCTCTACTTCTTCTTGCCTTCCTTGCGCCGGATCGTCTCGGTCGAGTACTTGATGCCCTTGCCCTTATAGGGTTCGGGCGGACGCAGATTGCGGATCTCGGCCGCAATCTGGCCGACGCGCTGACGATCGGCGCCGGAAATCTCGATTTCGGTCGGCTTCGGCGCCTTGATCTGGATGCCGGCCGGAATGGGGATCTCGACATCGTGGCTGAAGCCGAGCTGCATCTTCAGCATCTTGGCGTCGGCCTGGGCGCGGTAGCCGACGCCGTTGATCTCGAGGTTGATGGTGAAGCCGTCCGAGACACCCTTGACGATGTTACTCGCCAGGTTGCGCGCCGTGCCCCACTGCATGCGTGCGCGACGGCTCTCCGAGCGCGGCTTGAACACCAGGCCCTCGGCCTCCTTGGCGACGGAGACGTCGTCATGGACCGTGAGCTGCAGCTCGCCCCGCTTGCCCTTGGCCTTGAGATGCTGGCCCTTGAGCTCGATGGTGACTCCGGCCGGGATGGCGACCGGGTTTTTGCCGACGCGCGACATGGTCAGAACACCTTGCAGATGACTTCGCCGCCGACATTGGCGGCACGCGCCTCGGCGTCGGACATGACGCCCCGCGGCGTTGAGAGGATCGAGATGCCCAGCCCGTTGAAGTGGCGCGGCAACTCGCGGATCTTCGAATAGACGCGACGACCCGGAGTGGAGACACGCTTGATCTCCTTGATGACCGGACGGCCGTTGTCGTACTTCAGCTCGACGCGAAGCTCCTTCACGCCGGGACGGAGCTCTTCCTCGAACCAGCCGCGGATATAGCCCTCGCGCTGGAGCACATCGAGAACACTCGACCGCAGGCGCGAGGCCGGCACGGTCACGCTGTCGAGGCGCGCCGACTGGCCGTTGCGGATGCGGGTCAGCAAATCGCCGACGGGATCTGTCATCGCCATGGTTCTACGGTCTCCCGTTACCAGCTCGACTTCACGACGCCGGGCAGGGCGCCCAGCGACGCGAGCTGACGCAGCGCGAGGCGCGACAGCTTGAACTTGCGGTACACGGCCCGCGGACGACCCGTGAGCTCGCACCGATTGCGGATGCGCGTCGGCGAGGAGTTGCGCGGCAGCTCGGCGAGCTTGAGCCTTGCCCCGAACCGCTCCTCCGGCGTCAACTTGTCGTCGACGGCCATTGCCTTGAGCTTGGCGCGCTTAGCAGCGTACTGCTTCGCCATCCTGGCGCGCCGATTGTTCTTCTCGACTGAACTCGTCTTGGCCATTTGCTTCTCCGGCCTCAGTTCACGAACGGGAAGTCGAAGCCGCGGAGAAGCGCCTTGGCTTCCGCGTCCGTCTTCGCCGACGTGCAGATGATGATGTCCATGCCGCGCACCTGGTCGACCTTGTCGTAGTCGATCTCGGGGAACACGATCTGCTCCTTCAGGCCCATGGCGTAGTTGCCATTGCCGTCGAAAGACTTGCCGTTCAGCCCGCGGAAGTCGCGGACGCGCGGCAGCGCGATGTTCACCAGGCGGTCGATGAACTCGTACATGCGCTCGCGACGCAGTGTGACCTTGGCACCGATCGCCATGCCCTCGCGCAGCTTGAAGGTTGCGATCGACTTGCGCGACCGGGTGACGACCGGCTTCTGGCCGGTAATCGCCGTCAGGTCGGCCACGGCGCCGTCGACGGCCTTGCGGTCGTTGACCGCTTCGCCGACACCCATGTTGATCACGATCTTCTCGATCTTCGGCACTTCGAAGGCGTTCTTGTAGGAGAACTCCTTCGTGAGCGCGTCACGAACGGTCTTCGTGTAGTGGTCTTGCAGTCGCGCGGGCATCTACCCGTTCTCCTAGCGGTCTATGGTCTCGCCGGAGGCGCGCGCGATGCGCACCTTACGGCCGTCTTCCAGGAACTTGAACCCGACCTTGGTCGGCTTGTCCGACTTCGGGTCGAGCAGGGCCACGTTCGACACGTGGATCGCGGCCTCGCGTTCGATGATGCCGCCCTGCTCGGTACGGCTCGGCTTGGTGTGGCGCTTGATCATGTTCACGCCGGAAACGACGACGCGCTGCTCCTTCGGGAGCACGCGCAGGACGTCGCCCACCTTGCCCTTGCTGCCACCGGTGATGACCTTCACCCGGTCGCCCTTCTTGATCTTCAGCTTGGTCGCCATGGCTTAGAGGACCTCCGGCGCGAGCGAGATGATCTTCATGAACTTCTTGGCGCGCAGCTCGCGGGTCACCGGTCCGAAGATACGGGTGCCGATCGGCTCGTCCTGCTTGCTGATCAGCACCGCGGCATTGCGATCGAAGCGGATCGCGCTGCCGTCGACGCGGCGCAGCGGGAACGACGTGCGGACGACGACGGCGCGATGCACCTCGCCTTTCTTCACGCGGCCGCGCGGAATGGCTTCCTTGATCGACACGACGATGACGTCGCCGACGCTCGCATACTTGCGGCGCGAGCCGCCCAGCACCTTGATGCACTGGACCCGACGGGCGCCCGAATTGTCGGCGACCTCGAGGTTGGTTCGCATCTGAATCATGACTGCTGCTCCGACCGCTTAAGCCTTCGCGCCTTCGACCAGAACTTCCCAGCTCTTGGTCTTGGACAGCGGGCGGCACTCGCGGATGCGCACGATCTCGCCGACCTTGCCCTTGTAGGCGTTGGCTTCGTCGTGCGCGTGGTACCTCTTCGACTTGCGGATGAACTTCTTGTAGATCGGGTGCTGAATGCGCCGTTCGACCTTCACGACGATGGTCTTGTCCATCTTGTCGCTGACGACGACGCCTTCGAGAATTCGCTTCGGCATCTCTTGCTCCTTAACCCGCGGCCTTCTCGCCCAGCACCGTCTTGATGCGGGCGATGTCGCGGCGCACCTGGCGCGCGCGGGCGGTCTTCTGCAGCTGGCCGCCGGCCTTCTGGAAACGCAGGTTGAACGCCTCCTTGCGCAGGCTGCCGAGCTCGCTCTTCAGCTCGTCCTTGGTCTTGGGGCGAAGATCAGTGGCCTTCATGTCCTTCTCCCTCAGCCCTCGACGCCGACGCGGGCGACGAAACGAGTCTTGATCGGAAGCTTCGCGGCGGCGAGCGCCAGCGCTTCCTTGGCGACAGTCACCGGCACGCCCTCGAGCTCGAACAGGACGCGGCCCGGCTTCACGCGCGCCGCCCAGAACTCGGGCGCACCCTTGCCGGAGCCCATGCGAACCTCGGCCGGCTTCTTCGACACCGGAACGTCCGGGAACACGCGAATCCACACGCGGCCGGCACGCTTCATGTGACGCGTGATGGCCCGGCGGGCCGCCTCGATCTGGCGCGCCGTCAGGCGATCGGGCTCCATCGCCTTGAGCCCGTACGAGCCGAAGTCGAGGTTGAAGCCGCCCTTGGCCGCGCCGTGGATGCGGCCCTTGAAGGCCTTGCGATACTTGGTGCGCTTGGGTTGCAGCATGATGACTTACGCGTCCCTCTGCTCGGTGCGCTCGACGCGCGCCGGCGTGCGTTGCGGCGCGGCCTCCTCGGCGCGCTTGTCGTGCGCCAGCGGGTCGTGCGCCATGATCTCGCCTTTGAACACCCACACCTTCACGCCGCAGGTGCCGAAAGTGGTGAATGCGGTAGCGGTGCCGTAGTCGATGTCGGCGCGCAGCGTGTGCAGCGGCACACGGCCCTCGCGGTACCACTCCATGCGGGCGATTTCCGAACCGCCGAGGCGGCCCGAGCAGTTGATGCGAATACCCTGGGCACCGAGGCGCATCGCCGACTGCACGGCGCGCTTCATGGCGCGGCGGAACGCGACGCGACGCTCGAGCTGCTGGGCGATGTTCTCAGCGATCAGTGTGGCATCGATCTCGGGCTTGCGGATCTCGACGATGTTCAGGGCCACCTCACCCTTGGTCATCTTGGCCAGGTCGCCGCGCAGCTTCTCGATATCGGCGCCCTTCTTGCCGATCACCACGCCCGGGCGTGCGGTATGGATCGTGACACGGGCCCGCTTCGCCGGGCGCTCGATGACGATCTTCGCGACACCCGCCTGGGCGAGCCGCTCGCGCAGCACCTTGCGGATGTGGATGTCCTCATGAAGCATCTTCGAGTATTCGCCGCCCTCGGCGTACCAGCGGGAATCCCACGTCCGGTTGATGCCGAGCCGCAGGCCGATCGGGTTGACCTTCTGACCCATTACTTGTCCTCCGCCTCGGCGCGCTCGCGCACCACGATGGTGAGATGAGAGAACGGCTTGACGATGCCGGCCGCGCGGCCACGGCCGCGAGTATGGAAGCGCTTCATGATGAGGCCCTTGCCGACCGATGCCTCGGCGACCACCAGGCGGTCGACGTCGAGGTTGTGGTTGTTCTCGGCGTTGGCGATGGCCGAGTTCAGCGCCTTCTTGACGTCGCGGGCGATACGCTTCTTGGAGAAGGTGAGCTCGTTGACCGCGGTCGCGGCCTTCTTGCCGCGAATCGTGGCTGCGACGAGGTCGAGCTTACGCGGGCTGATGCGCACGGCGCGCAGTACGGCCTTGGCCTCGTTGTCCGCCTCGCGGCGGGGAGCGGATGGCTTGCTCATCGCGCGCTACTCCTTCGACACCTTCTTGTCACCGGAATGTCCGGTGAAGGTGCGGGTCGGCGAGAATTCGCCGAGCTTGTGACCGACCATTTCCTCGGTGACGTTCACCGGGATGAACTTCTTGCCGTTGTAGACGCCGAACGTAAGGCCGACGAACTGCGGCAGGATCGTCGAACGACGCGACCAGGTCTTGATCACCTCGCTGCGGATGTTGCCGCGCGACTTCTCGGCCTTCTTGATCAGGCTGCCTTCGACGAAGGGGCCCTTCCAAACGGAGCGTGCCACTGTCTATCTCCTAGCGCGTCGCGTGCCGGCGGCGGATGATCATCTTGTCCGTCGCCTTGTTCTTGCGGGTCTTCTTGCCCTTGGTCGGCTTGCCCCACGGGGTCACAGGGTGACGGCCACCCGAGGTGCGGCCTTCGCCGCCGCCGTGCGGATGATCGACCGGGTTCATGGCGACGCCGCGGACCACCGGGCGGATGCCCAGCCAACGGGCGCGGCCGGCCTTGCCGATCACGGTGTTCTGGTTGTCCGGGTTGGAGACGGCGCCGACGGTCGCCAGGCACTCGCCCGAGACCAGGCGCAGCTCGCCCGAGTTCAGCTTGATCTGGGCATAGCCCGCGTCCTTGCCGACGAGCTGGGCGTAGGTGCCGGCGGAGCGCGCGAGCTGGCCGCCGCGGCCCTTCTTCAGCTCGACGTTGTGGACGATCGTGCCGACCGGCATGTTGCCGAGCGGCATGGCGTTGCCCGGCTTGATGTCGACGCGCTCGCCCGAAACGATCTCGTCGCCCGCCTTGAGGCGCTGCGGCGCCAGGATGTAGGCGAGCTCGCCGTCCTTGTACTTGATCAGCGCGATGAAGGCCGACCGGTTGGGGTCGTACTCGAGCCGCTCCACCGTCGCGGTCACGTCGAATTTGCGACGCTTGAAGTCGACCAGGCGCAGCCGGCGCTTGTGACCGCCGCCCATGTGGTGGCTGGTTATGTGGCCGTGGTTGTTGCGCCCGCCGGTCTTGGTCTTGCCGCGCGTCAGCTCCTTGACCGGCTTGCCCTTCCAGAGGCCGGTGCGGTCGACGATGACCAGCTGTCGCAGCGACGGCGTGATCGGCTTGTATGTCTTCAAGGCCATTGTTGCTTCCCCCGTCCTACAGGCCCGTGGTCACGTCGATCTTGTGACCATCGACCAGCGAGACGATCGCCTTCTTCCAGTCGCTCCGCAGGCCCGGACGGCCGCGGAAAACCTTGCTCTTGCCCTTCACGGTGACGGTGTTGACCGACTTCACCTTGACCTTGAACAGGCCTTCGACGGCCTGCTTGATCTCGGGCTTGGTGGCATCCATCGACACCCGGAAGGTCACCTGACCGTGCTCGGAGCCGTTGGTGGTCTTCTCGGTGATCAGTGGCGAGCGGATGACTTCGTACATCCGCGACCGCGAGACGGTTGCCGCCACGTACCGCTTGGCGCTCATTGCAGACGCTCCTCGAGGTGCTTCACGGCATCCTTCGTCAGCACAAGCGTGTCGCGGCGCAGGATGTCGTAGACGTTCGCACCCTGCTGCGGCAGCACATCGACATGGGCGATGTTGGCTGCCGCGCGGGCGAAGTTGGTGTCGACCTCGGCGCCGGCAATCACCAGGGCGCTCGAGACGCCGAGCTTGCCGAAGTGGTCCTTGAGCTTTGAGGTCTTGGGCTCGGCGAGCGTCGCGGTCTCGACCACGATCAGCTTGCCTTCCGCCGCCTTGGCCGACAGCGCGGTGCGCAGCGCGAGCTTGCGGACCTTCTTCGGCAGGTCGCTGGCGTGGCTGCGCACGACCGGGCCGAATGCCTTGCCGCCGCCACGGAACTGCGGAGCTGCCTCGTTGCCGTGACGGGCGCGACCGGTGCCTTTCTGGGCGTACATCTTCTTGGCCGTCGCCGTGATCTCCGAGCGGCCCTTGGTCTTGTGCGTGCCCTGCTGGCGGCGCGACAACTGCCACACCACGCAGCGCTGCAGGATGTCCTGGCGGACGGGAACGGCGAACACGGCGTCGGCGAGATCGAGCTCGCCGGCGCTGCCGCCCTCGATGGTCTTGACGGAGATCTTCATGATCCTACCCTTGCCGCTCAGGCCGCCGGTGCGGCCGCTTCGGCGGCCTTGCGCAGGCCGGCCGGATACGGCGCATCCTTGGGGCGGGCGCGCTTGGACGCGTCCTTGACGATGATGTAGCCGTTGGCCGGGCCGGGAACGGCGCCGGACACCAGCAAGAGGCCCTTCTCGTCGTCGACGGCGACGACCTTGAGATTCTGCGTGGTCACCCGCTCGCTGCCGTAGTGGCCGGCCATCTTCTTGCCGGGGAACGTGCGGCCGGGATCCTGGCGGTTACCGGTCGAGCCATGGCTGCGGTGCGAGACCGACACACCGTGGCTGGCCTCGAGGCCGCCGAAGTTCCAGCGGACCATCGAGCCCGTGAAGCCGCGGCCGATCGTGGTGCCGATGACGTCGACGAACTGGCCCGGCACGAAGTGGCTCGGCACCAGCTCGGCGCCGACCTCGAGAACGGCGTCCTTGGCGACGCGGAACTCGACGAGCTTCTTCTTCGGCTCGACCTTGGCCTTGGCGAAGTGACCACGCATCGGCTGTGTCACGTTCTTGACCTTGGCCTTGCCGTAACCGAGCTGCACGGCGACGTACTTGTCCTTCTCTTCCGAGCGGACGGCGACGACCTGAAGATTGTGCACCTTCAGAACGGTGACAGGCACGTGCTCTCCCGCGTCGTTGAAGACGCGGGTCATGCCGACCTTCTGGGTGACGAGACCGCAACGCATGGTCCTGTTCCTTCTTCCCTGTCCGCCCCTACGAGCCGAGCTTGATCTCGACATCCACGCCGGAGGCGAGGTCGAGCTTCATCAGCGCGTCCACCGTCTGCGGCGTCGGATCGACGATATCGAGCACGCGCTTGTGCGTGCGGATCTCGAACTGCTCACGCGACTTCTTGTCGATGTGCGGCGAGCGGTTGACCGTGAACTTCTCGATGCCGGTCGGCAGCGGGATCGGACCGCGCACCTGCGCGCCCGTCCGCTTGGCCGTGCTCACGATCTCGCTCGTCGACGTGTCGAGCACGCGATGATCGAAGGCCTTGAGCCGGATCCGGATGTTGGTGCTGTCCATGGCCATGATGGTTCGCCTTGTCGCGTCAGGTGTTACTTGACGATTTTGGTTACGACGCCGGCGCCGACGGTCCGGCCGCCCTCGCGGA
>CAYQAY010000025.1:57765-63644 GCA_964415585.1 uncultured Reyranella sp. | reverse complement strand
TCGCGCACCATCTGGGCGCCCATGTTCTCGAACTTGTCGGCGAGCTCGATCTCCTTGGCGACGGTGACGCCGTCCTTGGTGATGCGCGGCGCGCCGAAGCTCTTCTCGATCACCACGTTGCGGCCCTTGGGGCCGAGCGTCACCTTGACGGCATCGGCCAGCGTGTCGACGCCGCGCAGCATCTTCTCGCGGGCTTCCGACGAAAACTTCACTTCCTTGGCGGACATCTCCCCTTCCTCCTTTCACGGGGTGGTTGCGATACGGGTGGGATCAGGCGGCGCGACGCAGCGGCGGCTTCTTGTCGAGCACGCCCATGATATCGCTCTCCTTCATGACGAGGAGCTCCTCGCCGTCGAGCTTGATCTCGGTGCCCGACCACTTGCCGAACAGGATGCGGTCGCCGGCCTTGACGTCGAGCGGCACCAGCTTGCCCTGCTCGTCGCGGGCGCCCGGGCCGACGGCCAGCACCTCGCCCTCCATGGGCTTTTCCTTGGCGGTGTCGGGAATGATGATGCCGCCGGCGGTCTTCTCTTCGGCATCGATGCGGCGCACGACGACACGGTCGTGCAGCGGGCGGAAATGCATGCAGTTCCTCCAGGTGCAGAACGATGGGGTCATGAAGCCGGAACCGGAGCCCCGGCCGGAAAACGATCTAGAAACCGGCCCGCCGGCGTTCAAGCCCGGGGACGGGAATTTTTTGGGGAACGAGGCAACCGGCCGACCGCACGCCGGCGGGACAGGCGGCTAGCTCGCGGCGGTCGCCGTGGGTGCCGACTGCGGGGGTGCCGGCTGCGGGGGCGCCGGCTGCGGCTTGGTTTCCGCCGCCGCTTCGGCGATCTCGGCGGCCGACGCCGCCCCCGTCTGCACGATGACCCGCGCGCCTTCCTTGGCGAACTCGATGCCCAGCGCCGGGAAGGTGTTGAACATGCGCTTCACCGCCTCGCGCTGGATGGCGGCGGGGTTGCCGGGGCGCGCGGTGAACTTGAAGCGCACCAGCAGCGCGTTCTCCGTGATGTCGGCCACGCCCTGCATCTTGAAGGGCGCCAGGATGTCGGCCTTGATCGCGGGGATCTCCAGCATGTCGGTGCCGATCTTCTTGGCGGCCTTCCGGAGCTTCTCGATGTCGGTGTCGCGGGCGAAGCGCAGGTTGAACTTGGTGGTGATCCAGTCGCGGCTGAAGTTGGTGATCTGGCCGAGCTGGCCGAACGGGATGGTGTGGACCTGGCCGTTCTGGTGGCGGAGCTTTATCGAGCGCAAGGTGAAGCCCTCGACCGTGCCCTTGGCGCGGCCGCAGTCGATGTACTCGCCGACGCGGAAGGCGTCGTCGGAGAGATAGAAGATGCCCGAGACGATGTCGCGGACCAGCGTCTGGCTGCCGAACGAGATGGCGATGCCGAACACCGAGGCGCCGGCGATCAGCGGCGTGATGTTGATGCCGAAGGATTCGAGCGCGATCATGACGGCGACGACGGCGATCAGGACGGCGGCGGTGCCGCGCAGCAGCGGCATCATGGTGCTGATGCGCGAGACCGGCGCGGCGTTGGCGTCGCCGTCGGCGATGGCGGCGGCGGCGTCCTTGTTTTTGCGCACCATGTAGGGATCGGTCGCGTACTTGAAGAGCTCCCAGATCACGAAGGCCACGAACAGCGTGAAGCCCGCCGTGCGCGAGGAGCGCGTGATGAGGTCCCACTGGCCCTCGTCGGCCAGCGCGAAGACCTGGACGACCCAGGTCTCGGCGATGGTGACGGCGGCGCCGATCAGCACGGCGACGCGGATGCAGCGCGCCACGACGTCGGGCAGCTTGGGCCGGTCGCTGGCCGGGGTGCCGCCCTCGAGCTGCGAGTCGAGCCGGCGCACGACGGCCTGCATGAAGGTCTCGAAGAGCAGCACGCCGACCACCATCACGACGGTGGTCAGCATGGCGGCGCCGACATGGGCGCGGCCCGAGACGGTGCCGTAGATCTGGGTGAGGCCCAGCGCCACGAAGAAGCCGGTGGCGACCGGGACCCAGTGGCGGCCGAGCAGGCCGGCCAGCGGGGCGACCCGGCCGAGGCCGCCGAACCACTGGGCGGCGGCGGCGCGCGAGGCACGCACCAGCCAGACGAAGGCCACGATGTAGACCAGCGCGCCCATCACCAGGTAGGCCGCGACGGCGGGCTGCGGCGTGCCGATGGCGTGCAGCACCTGGGCCAGGATGCGGGCCAGGATGATCAGCAGCATGACCGCCTCGATGCGGCCGTACATGCCGCGCGCATCGTGGTCGGTCGCCTCGCAGAGCCGGGCCTGCGGCAGCGCCGGGCGCAGCACGATCAGGAAGAGGAAGACGTAGAGGCGCCAGTTGAAGATGCCGTCGAGAACGGCGACGGCGAGGCGATCCTGCCCCAGCGGCGCGGAGAACCAGGCACCGATCGCGGCATTGCAGATCAGCCAGACGGCGAGGACGCCGATGCCGTCGAGCAGCGCCAGGCCGGCGAGGTTGCCCAGCGAGCGCAGCCCCTGCTCGGGCAGGGCGCCGTCGGCCAAGCGATGGCGGAAGCGGGTCATGAGGAGGCGCAGCACCCATTCGGCCGCGACGGCCGCCACGACGACGAGGCCCAGCAGCAGCAGGAACGCGGAGGTACCGCGGCCGCCCTTCGCGCTCTGGTCGAGCAGGCCGGGGATCGAGGCGAGGCGACGGCCGAGTTCGGGCACGGCGGCGACGACGTTGCCGGCGCGCTCGAAGAAGACCGCGAAGGCGCCGGGCCCCTCGGGAATCGGCGTGCGGATGGCGGTGGGCGGCGGCGGCTTGGTCTTGGACTTGCTGCTGCTCGACGTCGAGGGAGCGGCGGGGGCGCCAGCGGGCGCAGGCGCGGTGGCGCCCTCGGCCTTGAGCTTCTCGGTGACGGAGTTGCCGATCGCGTCGACCAGGGCGTCGAACTGCTGCTGCGACAGGCCGGCGGGCGGCGTCTGCGCATGGGCGACGCCCGACAACAGGACCAGCACGGCCAATCCAGCCGACAGGATGCGCGACATGCTGGTTCTCCCCCCGAACTCGCCGCCACTGAACGACAAAGAGAATACGTTGGAAAGCGCCAAGAGCGCACAGCCTGCTAGACTGGGGTCAATGCAAATTGATCCGGACTGGGCCGCAGCGCGGCGCACCCTGGAAAGCGGCCGCCATCTCAGCGGGCCCGACGGCCGTCGGCCGAAATGGCTGAAGGCCATCAAGACCAAGATCATCGACAGCAGCGGCCTGTGGCTGCGGCTCGCCGGCCTCCACGCGCGCGGCCACCGCAACGCCGCCGACCTGCAGCTCCGCCGGTTCGAGGTCGCCCTGCCCGGCCTGCCGGCCGCGTTCGACGGCTTCCGCATCTGCCACGTGAGCGACACGCATCTCGACCAGATGCCGGCGCTGGTGCCGATCGCGCGCCGGCTGCTCGACGGCGTCGAGGTCGACCTACTGGCGCTGACCGGCGACGTGCTGGGCGACTATCGTGCGCCGGTCGGGCCCTCGGCCGACATGCTGGGCGAGGCGCTGGCCGGCCTGCGCGTGACCGGCCGGCGGCTCGCCATCCTGGGCAACCACGATCCGGCGACGATGGCCGACGCGCTGGCGCAGCGTGGCTTCGAGGTGCTGGTGAACCGCTCGACGGTCATCGAGCGCGGGGCTGCGCGGCTCGGAGTCACCGGGCTCGACGACGTCCACTACTTCTACACCGACGCGGCGCGGCGGGCGCTCGAGGCCGAGGCCGGCAACCCGGACTGCCGCATCGCGCTGGTGCACTCGGCCGAGGTCGCGGACTGGGCGGCCGCGGCGGGCTTCGCTCTCTACCTCGCGGGCCACACGCATGGCGGCCAGATCTGCCTGCCGGGCGGGCGGCCGGTGGTCGCAAACCTCAGGCGCTGCCGGCACGGGGCGTCGGGGCTCTGGCGCGAGGGGAACATGGCGGGCTACACCAGCACCGGCCTCGGCGTCGCCTACCCGCCCGTGCGCTACAACTGCCGCGGCGAGGCGGCGGTGATCACGCTGCGGGCGGCGTAACGAGCTCTCCCGCCGAGACGATCACGATCTCGCCCTCCTCGAGCGGCCGCCAGCCGCCGGTCGTGACGGGGACGCTGGCGAGCAGCGCCATCTCCTGCGGCTCGTGATGTCGATGGTCGTTCGGATGAATGGTGAGCCCCGACAGGGCGGACGTCGACTCATGATGGCTATGGCGCAGCCATAGGCCAGGCGGCGCCACGGTGCCGTCGGCCTGGGTGCGGCGATGACCGTGGCCGAACACCACCTCGCCGTCGGAGTAGAGGAAGTTGGCGACGCCGAGCGGTCGCATGTCGGCGGCGAAGGCCTCGACGACGGCGCGCCGCGCGTCGAGCGACGGCATGACGGCCTCCTCCCACAGCGGCGCGATGCGCTCGAGCAGCAGGCAGAAGGCGCGCTCTGAATCGGTGTCGCCGATCGGGCGGAAGCGGTGGGTGCCGGCGGCGAAGCTCTCCACGATGCCCGCGAAGCCGCCATTGTGGGCGAAGAGATGCATGCGCCCGCCCAGCTCGCGCGCGAAAGGCTGGGTGTTGGCCAAGGCATTGGGGCCGACTGTGGCGCGGCGGATGTGGGAGATCAACAGCCGCGTCGGCGACGACTGCTGCTCGATGAACTGCAGCAGCGGGCTGTCGCCGGCCGGCTCGGGCTCCCGGTAGAGGCGGACGTCGCGGCCCTCGTGGAAGGCGACGCCCCAGCCGTCGACGTTGCGACCGTAATCCGGCGTGCCGTGGGCGGCGAAGCGGCGCAGGGAAAGAGTGGCGCGGGTCGGGCGGCGGGCCGAGAGGCAGAACAGTTCGCACATCTGCCGGCCAAGCTAGCACGAGCAGGACGCGACTCCGTAGCGCTGGCAATCCCCGCCCCGGTACGGGCATGATGCCGTCCCCCTTGTTGCGATCCTGAATGGCGCGCAGACGCACGACGACAACGAAGAAGAGAAAGACCCCCGCGCCGGCGCCGCGGCAGGCGTCGCTGCGCCTGCGCCGGCCGGCCGCCGCGTCCGCCGCCGCCCCGAAGCCGCTCCCGCCGCCGACCTCGACCCTGGAAGAGGAGCTGATGGCGATGGCGCGCGGCGGCGTGCGTACGCTCAGGAGCGTGCTGGTGACGCTGTTCGTCGTCGCGGGCCTCACGGGCATCGGCTACATCGTGTGGACCTTGCGACCGACGCCGACCTTCTCCTCGGAAGCCGCCGAGGAAGGCTCGCCGTTCGACACGATCTTCAGGGTCGAGAACGGCAGCGCCTCGATGGCGCTGGCCAACCTCAAGGTCTCCTGCGTGCTGGCTCAGGTCCGCGCCTCCGGCATCGAGCCGACGCTCGTCGAGGCACGCGACGTGCGTCTGCCGGCCAACGACGTGGCCGGGCTTATGCCGGGCCAGACCGCGACCTTCACCTGCCCGTTCCGCGCGCTGATCGGCCATCCCATCGCCCAGGACGCCGAGAAGGCCAAGCGGGCGGAAATCTACTTCCGCGCCCAGTACGACGTGCCGTGGCTGGCGCAGTATATCCGCTTCCTGCGCATTACCGACGACAGCGGGCACTTCTTCCTCAACACCCGCCTGCTGCCGCCGCGCTGGACGGCCGTTCCCGTCACGCCCCGATAGCCGGCACCGGCAACCACCCGGCCCGGCCGGCGTTGGGCCTCGACCATCGAACGAGGAGCGACGTCATGCTGAAATTTCTCGCCTTGAGTGCAACCGCAACCGGCCTGGTGTGTGCAGGCTGTGCGTCATACAGCGAACGCGTCGTGGAGAAACCCGTGCCGGCGACCACGACCCGCTCGACCACCTATGTGACCGAGCCGACGCCAGGCGCGACCACCGTCTATACGACGCCGACCACCACGACGACGGTGTATCGCTAGGC
>CAYQAY010000025.1:0-57665 GCA_964415585.1 uncultured Reyranella sp. | reverse complement strand
GCGCGACCACCGTCTATACGACGCCGACCACCACGACGACGGTGTATCGCTAGGCATACCGCCGGCACCGGCGGTCGAGGCAATCAGGTCCGGCGGCTCACTTGCCGTCGAGCTGGTGGCGGCTCTCGTGGCGGGAAGCGGCCGAGGTGCCGAACGAGGCGCACGCGCTCGTCCTCGTTGGGAACTGTGCCAGCGACGACGGCGCAGTCACCGTGGACCTCGACATCGAGATTCCGGGCGTCGATGCCGGCCTCGGCCATGGCGTTGGTGATGACGTCGCGGACATCCTCGTCGATGCGGTTCATGACGGTCTTCCGTTGAACAGGCGCGTCCCGGGAGGAACGGCCAGCAGGACCGGCTGTTGCATCGGAAACGGTACGAATGTCGATCCATGTTGGAACCGTTCGTCGTGGCGGGCCGGGCGGACCGGCGGCAGGGTGGCGGCATGACGTTCCGGCCTCTTCTCCGCATTGCCGCCATAGTGGCGGCCGGCTGCACGCTGGCAGGCTGCGCGGCCTATAAGTCGGACATGGGGGCCGATCCGTTGTCGCACTCGGAGGCCGAGCTCGTGACATGGAACGACGGGCAGCCCGCGGTCGCGATCCGATGCGCGGAAGCGCGCGGCTGCGGACAGCGGGCGCGCGCGATCTGCATGCCGCGGGGGCCGAAAGTCCTGAGGCGGGCGGCCGAGGCGGCTCCGCCCTCGGTCGTCGTACGCTGCGGCTGATCAGTCCGACGCCAGCCAGGCCAGCCATTCGCCGCTGCCGGCCGGCGCCAGCATCGCCGCGGCACCGGCCGCGGCAAACGCCAGCACCAGAGCCGCCGCGACGCGACGGGGCGTGACCGCGCGGCGGCGAGTCACCGGCCGCACGCGATAGTGGGTGCGACCGTCGGCATAGACCGTGCGATGCGCGACCTGTCCCGGCAGCGCGATCTCCTGGACCGTCGACACCGTTTCCTCTTCCCCGGCGGGCGGCATGTGCTTCTTCGTGTCCAGCGCCCGTGGCAGCTCGAGCGCCAACCGCACCATCGTGAAGAGCAGCCAGGCGGTCGCGACCGGCAGCACCACCCTGAAGGCAACATGGACACCGGGCGTCATCCAAGCCCAGGCCGACAAGGTGCCGCCGGCCGCCGCCATGCCGATGCCGACGATGAAGACGATGGCGGCCAGGAGACGAAGGCGCGTCACGGCCGGCATGTCAGACCACGACGAGAGAGAGGATTGCGGCGTAGTGGATCGACGCGGCGATCAGCACCGAGGCATGCCACAGCGCACGCTGGTAGCGCATCCTGCTGGACAGGTGGAAGACGACGCCGCCGGAATAGACCAGCCCGCCCGCGAGCACGAGGATCAGCGCGCCATGCTCGACCGACGCGAGGAGCGGATCGATCGCCACCAGGCCGATCCAGCCCATGGCGAGGTAGAGCACGACCGAAACCGTCTCGATGCCGCGCGGCCGCAGGAGCTTGGCGGCGATGCCGAGCGCGGCGGCGCTCCAGATCGCCACGGTGAGACCGGTCGCCCACGGCTCGGGCAGACGCAGCAGCACGAGGGGCGTGTACGTCCCGGCAATCATTACGAAGATCGCGGCATGGTCGAAGCGGCGCAGCCAGTCGCGCCAGCGATCCTCGCCCGGCCCGCTCCGGAACCCACGGAGATTGTAGGCTGCGGAGAAGCCCAGCATGGCGATCAGGCCCACGACATATACGAGGATCGGCACGAACTGACCCGCCCCGTCCCTGCGCGCGGCGGCGACCAGCAGGACCGCGGCACCGATGGCGCCCAGCGTCAGGCCCAGCGCATGGACGAACGCATCGGCGCGGCGCGCCGGATCGAGAGACGGAACGGTCATCGCCGGCGCAGTCTCCACGAGGGACGGCCCGCGCGCAAACGCGCTAAGCTGCCGTGCAGTCTGCAGGAGGAAACATAAGATGAGCGACATCGCCTACACACCGGTGCTGCCCGAGGGCTGGAACCGGCCACGCGGCTTCTCCCACGCGGTGGTGGCAAAGGGGACGAAAAGCGTGCGTATCGCGGGTCAGATCGGCCGCGCGCCGACCCAGAGCGCGATCCCGACCGGCGCCGACGCCGGCACCCAATGGAGGATCGCACTGGAGAACGTCGTGGCCGTCCTGAAGGCCGCAGGCGGCCAACCGCCGCATCTCGTCGCGCTACGCGCCTATGTGACGGACATCAAGGAGTTCAACGCGGCAGGTGCAGCGATCGGCGCCGCCTGGGCCGCTACGCTCGGCAAGCACTTCCCGGCGATGACGCTGGTGCAGGTCTCCGCACTGATCGATCCCAACGCCAAGGTGGAGATCGAGGCGGAGGCGATCCTGCCATGACGCTGCCGCTCGAAGGGGTTCGCGTCATCGAGGTCGGCCAGGCACTGGCCGGGCCGCTCGCCGGGGTGCTGATGGCCGATATGGGTGCCGACGTGATCAAGATCGAGAAGCCCGACGGCGGCGACGATGCGCGCATCTGGGGCCCTCCGTTCGGACCCGACGGCAAGACCTCGCTCTACTTCTATTCGCAAAACCGAAACAAGCGCTCGGTCGTGCTCGATCTCAAGCTCGAGGCCGACATCGAAACGCTCCACGAGCTCTGCGAGACCGCCGACATCCTGATCCAGAACCTGCGTCCCGGCGTGGTCGACGAGATCGGCATCGGCCCCGAGGCGATGCTGAAGCGCCATCCTCGACTGATCTACTGCTCGATCTGGGCGTTCGGCTACGAGGGGCCACTAAAGATGAAGCCGGGGTTCGATCCGTTGCTGCAGGCCTATGGCGGCATGATGAGCGTGACCGGCCGGCCCGACGATCCGCCGACCTTCTGCGGCGCCTCGATCAACGACAAGGCGACCGGCATGTTCTGCACCATCGGCGCGCTGGCGGCGCTGCGGCGGCGCGACAAGACGGGCAAGGGCTGCATCGTCGACACGTCACTGTTCGACTCGGCAGTCCACTGGGTCGAGGGCAGCGTCAACAGCTACCTCGCCAACGGTACGGTCTCCAAGCGCCATGGCACCGGCAGCCCGGTGATCGTACCTTACCAGACCTTCGACACGGCGGATCATCCGCTCTGCCTCGCGCCCGGCAACGACCGCCTGTGGGCGCGCTGCGCCAAGGTGCTGGGCCGGCCGGAATGGGCGACAGACCCGAAGTTCGCCAGAAGCGCGCAGCGGGTCGCCAACAAGGACGAGCTGCTGCCGCAGATCGCCGCCGTGCTCAAGACAAGGCCACGGGCCCAGTGGATCGAGGCGATGGACAAGGCGGGCGTGCCGTGTGCGCCGGTCAACGACATCGGCGAGGTCGCGACCAGCGAGCAGATGGCCGCCTCCAAGCTGGTGCAGCAGCTTCCCAACGGCGACCCCAAGGTGGTGGGCCTGCCGATCGCCTTCGACCGCGTGCGGCCGGTGTCGCTGCGCTCCTCGCCCAAGCTTGGCGAGCACACCGAGGAAGTGCTGGGCGAGATCCGGAAGCGCTAGATGATCTTGCGCGCCTTGAAGTCGGCGAGCTCGGCCATCCCGTAGCCTAGCTCGCGCAGCACCGCGTCGTTGTGCTCGCCGAGCTCGGGCGCGATGCCGAGCTTCGCCGGCGTCTCGGAGAACTGCCACGGCGAGCCGTGGACCTTGAGCTTGCCGTGCCGGGGATGGTCGACGTGTGTCACGTAGCCGTTGGCCACCACGTCGGGATCGTTCGACGCCTCGAGCAGCGTGTTGATCGGCGCGGAGACGATGTCGGCGCCGCGCAGCTTCGCCACCCAGTCGGCGCGCGTGCCGGTGGCGAACAGCGTGTCCAGCAGCGCCAGCAGCTCGATGCGCTTGGCATCGTTGTCGATGATGATGCCCAGGTTCTCGAAGCCCGCCGCCGCGAGACGCTCATGGAAACCCAAGGCCGTCATGGCGTCCTTCCAGTTGTCCGGTCCGGTGAGCTGGAAGACCAGCGGTTTGCCGTCCCGGTCGTTGAACGACGCGCTGATGCCCGGCCGCTCGCGCGTGCCGGTGACGCGGGCCTGCCCGGTCACCGGGTTCTGGTCACGCCACATGGTCGTGGTCAAGGTCCAGCCCATCAGCCGGACGAGCGAACCCAGCAGCGACAGATCGATCTTCTGGCCGACGCCGGTCGTTCGCGCATGGGTGAGCGCAGCCAGCGCGCCGCCGAACGCCAGCATGGCGGTCGATTCGTCGGCCACGGAGGCGATGCCGGTCTTCATGCGTTCTCCCGGCGTCGCGTAAGCCTCGGCGATGCCGCCCAAAGCCTGTGCCATCGAATCCGTGCCCGGCAGATGCGCATGTGGCCCCTTAGTGCCGTAGCCGGAGATCGAGACGTAGACCAGCCTGGGGTTGATCCTGCGCAGCTCCTCCCAGCCGAAGCCATTCTTCTCGGCAGCACCGGGGCGGAAATTCTGGCCGAAGATGTCGGCCTTCGCGGCCAGCCTGTGCAGGATCTCCCGACCCTCGGGAGTTTTGAGGTTAAGCGTGACGCTCTTCACGCCGCGATTGTTGGTCTCGAAGAAGGTGCTGCCCTTGCCCGGCAGCACGGTCATGCGACGCGAGGGGTCGCCGCCGTCGGGCGTCTCGATCTTGATCACGTCGGCGCCGAGATCGGCCATCAGCATCCACGGCACGGTGCCGGCCTGCGCCGTCGAGCAGGAGACGACCCTGACGCCCTGCAGCGGACCGAATGCGGCTGACACCGACTACTCCGCCGCGACCGCCGTGCGGCCGAGCACGATGTCTTCGTAGACGTGCAGCGACGGCAGGCCGCCGGTATGCATGAAGAGGACCTTGGCATCGGGCTTGAAGTGGCCCTGACGCGCCAGTCCGATCAGGCCCGCCATGATCTTGCCGGTGTAGACCGGGTCGAGAAGGATGCCCTCCGTGCGGGCCAGCATCTGCACGGCCTCGACCATCCTCGCGTTGGGCACGGAATACTTGGGCTGCCAGTAGCCGCCGAAGCTCTTCACTGCCTCGCGCGGGATCTTGCCGATGCCCAGCAGGTCGGCGACCGCCTGCGCTTCCTTGTAGACCAGCGGCTCCTGGTCGGCGGGATCGCGGCTGACGCCGATGCCGATCAGCGGGATCTTGATGTTGTTGCCGACGAAGCCCGCGACCATGCCGCCGTGCGTGCCCGAGCTGCCCGAGCCCACGACCACGGCGTCGAAGGCGACACCCATGTCGGCCCACTGGACCTGCATCTCCTGTACACAGGCCACGTAACCCAGGCCGCCGATCGCGTTCGAGCCGCCGCCCGGAATGATGTAGCCCTTGCGGCCCAGCGAGGCGAGATCCTGTGCGATCTTCGACATGGCGGCGCCCATGTCTGAGCCGCCGGGCACAACGGTGATCTGCTCGACACCCATCAGCTCGAACATGAAGTTGTTGCCGCCGGCTTCCTTTTTGTAGGAGCCCGGCACGCGCTCCTCGATCACGAAGCGGGCCTTCAACCCCTCCTTCACCGCTGCCGAGAGGGTGATGCGACAGTGGTTGGACTGCGGCGCGCCGCAGGTGATCAGCGTGTCGGCACCCTGCGCGAGGGCATCGGCCGCCAGGAACTCGAGCTTGCGCGTCTTGTTGCCGCCGGGGAACAACCCCAGCAGATCGTCGCGCTTGATCCAGATCTCGGGCCCTACCCCGCCGGGGCAGCTCGCTGCCAGCGCGCTGGTGAAGTGCGGAAGCTTCTCGATGGGCGTTGGGGCGTGGGTGTAGTGACGACGCGGAAAACGGGCCAGATCCATTGCTCAGTTCACTCCGTGATGACGCCGCAGACGATGCGGTCGCCGGCATTGCCGGTCGGGTCGGACCTGTAGTCGTCCGGACCGGCGTGGATGACGATGGACGAACCGTCGGCATCGAACAAAGAATTGGGCGGCCCCTTGGCCAGCGTGACCATGTGGTTGAAGACGTCGACCCTGAGCTCGCCGTTCGCCGGAACATGAAGGTTCGGCATGTCGCCGGCGTGCAAGCCCTCTTTCGCTTCGGCACCGTGCTTCTTGCCTTCGGGATTGAAGTGGCCGCCGGCGCTGGTGAACGGCGGCTCGCACTTGCCGACCGCGTGGATGTGGAAAGCACGCTCGCCGGCCGGCACGCCCTTCAGCGCCATCCTGAGGAGGACGCCGTGAGGCGTCTGCACGAGCTGAACGGTGCCGACGTCCTTGCCGGTCGCGTCCTTGAGCACCGCCTTGGCGGTCTGGGCGTTGGCAAACGTCGCGCCGAGAGACACGGTGGCAGCCGCGACCAGGCCGAACATCGTCGAAGCAGTACGCATCGTCTCCCTCCGGTCCGTTGTTGCGGCCGCCACCCTACTCCAGGACCTTGGGCGGCCGGTAGAGCGGAAAGCCGTTGTACGGTCTGGAGCGGTCGTGATCGGGCACCTCGTAGAAGCTCGACTTGCCGGCATTGTGAAGGCCGCCGTCGACCCTGAGCGTCGTGCCGGTGATGTAGGCCGCCGCGTCGCTCAGGAGATAGACGATGGCCGCCGCGATCTCGGACTCCGTGCCGTGGCGCTTGAGCGGCACGCGCTTCTTCACGCCGCGCAGCACATCGTGTGCGCGTTCGGGATAGCGGTCGAAGCCCGAGGAGGCGATGAAGCCCGGCAGCACCGAGTTCACCCGCACACCGGAATGCGCCCATTCGACGGAGGCGCTGTAGGTGAAGTTCGTCTGGCCGGCGCGCGCGGCGCCGTTGTGCGCCATGCCGGGATTGCCGAGCTCGAAGTCGGCTCCGACGTTCACGATGGCGCCGCCGTTCGCCTCCATCCAGCCGAGATAGACCGCCTTGGACACCAGGAAGGTCGCGGTCATGTTGTTGTTCACGACGGCGTTCCAGCCGTTCAAGGAGATGTCCTTGAGCTGCGCAGGGAACTGGCCGCCGGCATTGTTGACCAGCCCGTCGATACGGCCACCCCAGGCGAGCACGCCGTCGATTGCCGCCTTCACCTCCTCCTCGCGCCTGAGGTCGGCGGCGAAGACGAACGTGTCGGGATCGCCCAGCTCCTCGCGCACGCGCTCGAGCTTCTCCATCGTGCGGCCGATCAGGGCCAACCGCGCACCGAGGGACCGAAGCTCGTGCGCGGTGCAGCGACCGAGACCAGAGCCGCCGCCGGTGACGATCACCGTCCTGCCCGTGAACAGACCCGGCCGGAAGACGGAGTCGTAGGACGCCACCGCCTACTCCGCCTTGATGTTGGCGGTCTTCACGACCTCGGCCCACTTGGTCATCTCGGCACGCAGGAACGCCGCCAGTTCGTCCGGCGTCGAGCCGACGGCATCGGCGCCGAGGTCGGCAAACTTAGCTTTGATCTCCTCCAGGCGCATGATTCTGGCGACCTCGGCATGCAGGCGCGCGATCACCTGTGGCGGCGTGCCGGCCGGTGCGATCAGCGCATTCCACTCCGAGATCTCGCAATCCTTGACCCCGGCTTCGGCGATCGTCGGAACATCGGGTGCGGCGGGCGATCGGCCCGCGCTGGTGACCGCGAGCGCGCGCACGCGGCCGCCGCGCACCTGCGGCAGGGCCGAGCTCATGTTGCCGAAGTAGAACGGCACGTGGCCGGCCGCGACGTCGGCCACGGCCAGCGCGCCGCCCTTGTAGGGCACGTGCTGGATGTCCGTGCCGGTGCGCATCTTGAACAGTTCGGCCGCGAGATGCTGGGCGCTGCCGTTGCCGGACGAGGCATAGGAAAGCTTGCCGGGCTGGGCTTTGGCCAGCGCCACCAGCTCGGCGACGGTCTTTGCCGGATGCGAGGGCGTGATCACCAGCAGCTCCGGCACGGTCACCAGGAGCGACACCGGCGCGAAATCCTCCGGCGTGCGGAAGGCCATCTTGGCGAACAGGGACGGATTCACGGCATGCGCGAAGGCGCCGATCAGCAGCGTATGTCCGTCGGGCGTCGCCTTGGCGACAATCTCATCGCCGATCATGCCTCCGGCACCCGGCTTGTTGTCGACGACGATCGTCTGGCCCAGCGCCTCTTGTAGTTTGGGCGCGATCAGACGCGCCGTCGTGTCGGCACCGCCGCCCGCCGAGTAAGGCACCACCAGCCGGATGGGCTTCGAAGGAAAGGACTGTGCGCGGGCGATGGATGGCGTCAGGCCGATCGTTGCGGTCGCGGCGAGCGCGTGCCGTCGTGAGAGCTTCATGCTTTCCTCCGAACATGTCCTGGCCGGAAGCCTAGCCCTGCCGGTCGCGCAACGCGAGCCGCCCGAGACGGCGCTGCAGCAGACGCACCAGGGCGAAGCCAGCTTGAAGGGCGATGCCGAAGAACAGGATGCCGATCCCGAACAGGACCAGCTTGTCGCCAAGAGTCGGCATCTGCTCGGCCTCGCGCAGGATAACGGCGATGCCCTCGGTAACGCCGATCGCGGCACCGGCGCTCGACGACATGACCAGCACGAAAAAGGCCCTGGTGACGTTGGGCAGGAAGAGCAGCGCGCCGAGCGGCGATCCGGCCCTGAGCTGCTTCAACGCCTCCACCCCGTTGTCGGCGACGTAAGAGGCCGAGTATGGCACCAGCGACAGCGCCACTGTCATCAGGGGCGATGGTGCGGCCGGCAAGCCGAACAGCGTGGCATCGGGCGGGATGATGTTCAGCAGGAAGAACATCACGACGAAGGTCGGCGCTGCGCGCATCAGGCCAATCAGGGTCGTGGCGATGCCGCCCGGAAAGCCGCCCGAGATCCGCGCCAGCCCCAGCAGGCCGCCGAGCGCCAGGCCGGCCACCAGGGCGATCGCGGCGATCTCGAAGTTCACCGCCATGCCGGCCAGGAACTGAGGCACGAAGTCGGCGGAGATACGCGGGGTCATGCCGCCACCTGCCGGCGCTCCAGCGCGTCCCTGAGCTTGCCACAGAGCCACACCACGACGATGACGACGGCCACATAGAAGACCAGCAGCAGCGAGTAGGTGCTGGCGCGACCGCTGGCGAACGAGGTGATGTCGGTGAGAGCGCTCAGCAGCTCGGGCGCGCCGATGAAGCTCGCGATCGGCGTACCCTTGGCCGCGTTGATCAGGAACGAGACGATCTGGGTGGCGGATCGGCCGACGGCCCGGCTCAGCAGCTCCAGCGTCGGGATCGACGCGCTGCCGCGCTCCGCGCGCAGCGTCTGCATGGCCTCGGCGATCGCCTGGCCGGCGTTGCTGCCGTTCATCAGGCCGAGCGCCACGATGGCCGCGCCGATCGCAACCGTCGAGGAGTAGGCGAAGATCGCTTGCGCCACCGCGGCGGCGATCACCAAGGTGAGCACGACCGGCGAGGACTGCAGGACGACGACGAGACCGCGGGCCGGCCAGCGGATCGCCGCCGAACGCGAGCTTTGCACGGCGCCGAGCACGATCGAGAAGGCCAGCGTCGCCGCGAGCGCACCCACCACCAACACCAGCGAGTTGATGATGCCGGCCTTGAACAGCAGCCAGGCCGGCATGGTCTTGAACATCGGGAGCTGCAGGGCGAGCCCGGTTCTGGCCTCGACCCAGCTTTCGAACGCGGCGACCTGCCGGGCGTAGCGCGTCGGTTCAAGCGCGGTGTTGAGGGCGGGCAACACGCAAGCTGGATCGGAGCTGCCCTTGTCGGTATTGCAGGCTGGCCGGTTTCAGACCTGGCGCTGCTGTTCGAGGAACCCCGTGCTGACGCGATTCTCCTTCGCAATGTCAATGAAGACACCATCGCGGTGGAAGATCTGACTCATGAGGTCGAGGGCGCGAGCGAGCCGGTCGCTGCCGTTCAGCGCTACCGCCATCCCCCAGGGAAGCTGTGCGAAGCCGAACTTCTGGCCGAATCGCGCAGCGAAGTCCGGCTCGGTGAAGTAGTAGTCGAAGAAACTGTCGTCCTGGGCCGCCAGAATGCAGGTCTCGTCCTTCAGCCGATCGGGCAGGACACCTGCTTCGTCGAACAGCATCAGGCGGGCGTTGTGCGAAACGATCTGGGCGTTCGAGTTGTTGCCGATCGTTACGCAGACCGTGCGGCCGGCGATGTCGCGCCAGTCACCGATCGGCAGCGCCTTCGGCCCGACGATGACAGTCTGAGACTGGTAGTAATGAGGCCGGATGAACCGGACTTGCCCATCGCGCTGGGCGTTGTGGCCCATCGTGGCGATGATCAGGTCGATCTTGTCTTCGGCCAGGAGTGGAATGCGAGAGGCTGCGTTGACACGCGTAAAGACCGGTTCGACATCCAGATGCTTGGCGACCGCATGCGCCACGTCGACGTCGTAGCCGGAGCGAACCTGTCCCTCGCGCGTGCCGAACAAAGGGTAGTATTCGCGCACGCCGGCGCGGAGCTTCTGGTCGCAGAAGATGCGGACAAGCCGGTCGAGTCCCGGCTGGCCGCAGGCGCCCGGCGCGGCGGCCTCGCGGCGCGCCTGATCGATCAGCGCGGCCAAGGCGGCGTCGGGCGTCTCGGCGCTGGCGCCGCCGTTCAGGAACAGGACAGCTCCCGCAAGGGCGGCAAGAAGACGAGCCGCACGCCTCATGTCAGCCGGCCGCTCCCGACACTGCGATCTCGACGATGTGCATGTCGCCGAAGACGTGCGGACCGTAAGTCCGGATCGACCTGCCCTCCTCCGCCAGCAGCACCGTCGGCGTCATGAGGGCAGCTTTTTCGACGGCGATGTAGACCAGGACGGTAAGGACGACACGCAGCTCGAGGCCATGCCCGGCCGCGACCTCGCGCGAGCGATCGAGATCGACGAACGCGTTGTGGGTGATCACTGCGCGGCCTCCCGGCGACAGGTGGTCCGGCAACCCCTCGATGAAGGGGTCGAGCAGTTCACGCCCATCGGGACCGCCGGAGCTCCAGCTCGCCCGCCTTCCCGACACCGGGCAATGTTCCATGGGAAAGTGCGGCAGGTTGGCGACGATCAGATCGAAGCGGCGGCCCGAGACCGGCTGCCACATGTCGCCGCGGAAGAACTCCGACCGGTAGCCGAACCCCTCCAGCAGCGACGCACCGGTCTCGACAGCGTCCTGCTCGATGTCGACGCCGCAGAGGGAGCTGGCGCCCATCGTCCCGAGCGCGGCAAGCAGCACGCCGCTGCCGCAGCCGATCTCGAGGACGCTCGCGCCGCGAGCCCGCCGAGGCTCCATGCGCAAGGCATGCAGGAGCGCCGCGGTGTATTCGCTCGGCCGCAGCGATGCAGTCGCAGGAGACGGCTTGCCAGCGTCGAACATCGTTCAGCGCGACATCTGCAATGGCGCCCGGCGAGCCGGATCGACCGTGAGGCGGCGGACCATCTCCCGCGAAACCGGATCGTCCGGATACTCCGCAAGGACCGCCTGGTAGCGCGACAGCGCCTGGTCGTGGTCGTCGGCGATCAGCGCCTCGTAGGCGTTGCGCGTCAGACGGCAGAGTCTGACCGTCGCCTCGTCCGGTTCGAACTGCGGCCCGAGTCCATAGGCGCCCATGAGTTCGTACACCGGGATGCGCGAGCGGCGGCCCTTGACGGCGACATCGTCGATCGGACGCACACAGAGCCGCTCGCCCGCCTCCTTGAAGACGGCGTGGCTGATGCAGATGCGCGTGCCGTACTCCTTGTTGATGCCTTCCAGCCGCGCGGCGACGTTCACGCCATCGCCCATGACCGTGTAGCTCATGCGCTCCTTCGAGCCGATGTTGCCGACGAGGACCGCGTCGCTGTGGATACCGATACGAACTTTAAGCGGCTTCGTACCGTCCGCTTCCCAGCGCGCGTTGAGCTCCTTCATGCCTTCACGGATGCGGAGGGCGGCGAAACAGGACCTTTGCGCGTGGTCGTCGAGCAGCGCAGGCGCCCCCCAGAAGGCCATGACGCCATCGCCGATGAACTTGTCGATCGTGCCGTGCTCCTCGTTGACGGCGCGGGTCACGACCTCGAGATAGGCCGAGACACGCAGCAGCAGCTCCTGCGACGGCACTTCCTCCGAGAGCGAGGAGAAGGCCTCAAGATCGGAGAAGAAGATGGTGAGGAAGCGGCTGTGGCCGCCCAGCTCGAGCTTCTGGTCCGAGTCCAGCAGCTCGCGCACCAAGCCGACCGGCACGAAGGCGGCGAACGACTTCACCGCGGTGTCGAGCGTGTCGATGGCACGCGAGAGCAGCGCGACCTCGCGGATCGGCGAATGGAGCGGCGGCAGGTTCTGGCCCTCGAGGTCCTGGATCTTGGTGACCTTGAGTGCCAGCCGCTCGAGCGGCGAGGAGATCACGCTCGACAGGAAGTAGATGATAAGTATCTGCAGGGCGATCGCGACAAGACCGAAGAAGAAGAGCTTCCTGTTGTGATCGTCGAAGGCGCTGGTGAAGTCGTCGAGCGGCGTGATGACGAAGAGTTGCCACTTCTTGCCGAACTCCGGCGGCAATGTAGTGAGGCTGGCGAGATAGTCGTGACCGGCGTGCTTGAAGGAGAACGGCCGCTCGACGTCGCGCGGACGGAAGCTGAAGGCAACCGCCGGGATATCGTTGCCGAGCGACGTGATGTGTTGCAAATCGACTTTGCCGCCCTGACTCGCGTAGGTCTTCGTGCGATCGGAGTTGGCGATCACGCGTCCCTGATGGTCGAGGATGTAGGATAGGGTACCTGAGCTGATCTTGCGCTGCGAGAGATAGTCCGAAAGACCGTCGAGAGTGATATCGGCCGCAGCAACGCCCTGGAGCTTGCCGTCGGCGTAGAACGGCGCGGCCACGGTGAAGCCAACCAGGCCCAGGGTGGCGAAGACATCGACGTCGCTGACCGAAATCCCGCGCGTCTCCTGGGCAGTCCTGAACCAGAGCCGCGAACGCGGATCGTAGGAAGTGGTCTGCTCTGAGGCGCCGAGTTCGCGGCGCTCCGCGTCGAGGAACACGTAGTGGTCGACCGGCGCCGCACCCGACAGCCGGTCGATCCAGCGGTCGGCGTAGCGTGTGCCGGGTGGCGGCAGCTTGCCCTGGATCTCGACCGCCGGATCGATCTGGCGGGCCTGGCGGAAGGCGCCGTCGCTCAGCCCGACATAAGCGCTGATGATCCGGTCGCTGTGCTGCACCACGCTGAACAGATAGTTGACGGAGCCCTTGCTCACGTAGAAGTCGGGCTGCTCGGTGCCGATCGCCGCAGCGCTGCGGACGAGCGACTTGATGGGATCGAAGACGTGCTGGACGTTCTCGATCGCCTCGACGCTGAAGCGCGCAACCAGCTCTTCGGCGTTCGAGCGTGCGATCTTCTCGTTCGACAGGTAGTTCACCGCGACGATGGCGAAGAAGACCGGCACCGTCAGCATGACGAACAGCATGAGGATGCTGGGACGCAGGCGCAGGTTCGTGTCGCGGAGAAGCTTCATGCGCCAGCGGGCACTCTGGAGACGGTTGATTCACTATAGTTGAAAGGTGAATCACCGTCCATTCAGCCGGCATTGTCAGCCGTTGGTCAGCGGCGGCCTCCGGAGGTGCCAGTCGGTGACCTGCTGATAGGCGTGGCCCGCTGCGAGGAGGCCGGCTTCGTCGAAAGCGCGACCGGCGATCTGGAAGCCGACCGGTATGCCATCCGAAGTCATTCCACCGGGCAGCGTCAGCGTCGGATGTCCGCTCATGTCGCAGGGTGCGGTGTAGCGGAGTCGGGCTGCCACGATCTCCGGCGTGCGGCCCGCCGATGCGAGCTCGTCGATCGTCCATGTCGACTTGCCCATGGCGGGCAGCAGGAGGAGATCGACCGATGCCAGCAGCCTGTTGAACGCTCCTGTCAGGGCAGCGCGGCGGAATTGAATCTTCGCAAGCTCCATGGCCGAAAGCCGCCGTCCCTGATCGATGAGATCGGCCAGGATCGGACCGTACTCGGCGGCGCGCGACGGATAGGTCGCCTCGTGCGCGACGGCCGTCTCGGCGCCGCAGAGCGCCACCCAATCCGAGGACGCCTCGAGAAACTCCCGTGGCAAGGCGACATCGACGAAGGTGGCGCCCGCGCGCTTCAGGCCCTCGACCGCGTTCGCCAGCGCACGTTCGGCGTCGGCGTCGAGCCCGATCATGTTGGTCGGCAGACCGACGCGCTTGCCGCGGACGCCGGCAGCGGTCGCCGCTGCGTAGTCCGGCACGTCGAGGCCGACCGCCGTCGGATCGTCGGCATCGGCGCCGGCGATCACGCCCAGCACGATCGCCGCGTCGAGCGCGCTGCGCGCCATCGGGCCGATGTGGTCGAGCGACTCGGCCAGCGGAAAGACGCCGGCGCGGCTGACACGGCCCCAGGTCGGCTTGAGGCCCGACAGCCCGTTCATCGTCGAGGGGAAGCGGATCGAACCGCCGGTGTCCGACCCGAGTGAGGCGAAGCAGAGCCCGGCCGCAGTCGCCACGCCCGAGCCTGAGGACGAGGTGCCGGGCCAGTAGGCCGCGTTCCACGGATTGACCGGTGTCGGCATCTTCGGATGGTGGGCGCCATAGGCACCCTCGGTCATCTGCAGCTTGCCGAGGATGACTGCGCCCGCCGCCTTGAGCCGTGTGACGACGGTCGCATCCTTTGTCGAAATGTGGTCACGATGGATCGTCATGCCGGCGGCGGTCGGGATGCCCGCGGTGTTGCAGAGATCCTTCACCGCGATCGGCACGCCGTGAAGGGGGCCGCGCGACGAGCCCGACGCCGTCTCGGCATCGAGACGGCGCGCCTCGCCGAGTGCCCGCTCGGGCGTCAGGGTAATGTAGCTCTTGAGGCCAGGATCGAGACGCGCGATGCGATCGAGCATCGTCTGCGTGAGATCGAAGGAGGAAATCTTGCGCGTCTTCAGGCGCCGAGCGACCTCGTCGAGCGACAGGTAATGCAGATCGTCGGACATACGAACGCCCTCTAGAGAACCTTATCCATCACCTGGATATGTTCGCCGCGATAGTCGCGTCGCTCAAGAGCCTGCCAGCCGAGGCCGGCGTAGAGGGCGGGAACGGAGGACGTGAAGAGGTAGAGGCGCGCATAACCGAGTTCGCGGGCTTTGTCCTCGACCGCGCGCACGAGCGCCGAGGCGATACCCTTTCTGCGATGCTCGGAAGGCACGTAGACGCTCGCCAGCCAGGGATTGCGAGGATCGCCTTCGAGGTCGTCGAAGATGAGTGCTGCGGTGCCGACGAGGCCGCCGTCTTCGCCGAGGGCGACGAACGTGACCGGAACTCGGTCGACGTTCATCTCTCCCCGCACTTCGGCCAGCCGCGTCTGCGGCGTCTGGCCTTCGTTCAGATGGCCCCACTCGGCGAAGCCCCACACCGAGACCTGCTCGGCCAGATCGGGACGCTCGGCGAGTGGGACGATCTTCATACCGTCAGTCGGCGGCCTTCAGGTTGACCGCAGCCGAACGACCACGCTCGGTGGCGATCTCGTAGCTGATCTTCTGGCCCTCGTTCAGCCCATTGAGGCCCGAGCGCTCGACGGCGCTGATGTGAACGAACACGTCCTTGCCGCCGTCGCTCGGCTGGATGAACCCGAAGCCCTTGGTGGCGTTGAACCACTTGACCGTGCCAGTAGCCATCTCTCTCTCCTAGGCAGTTAGACGAGCACACATATGCGCGCGGACGGAGCGCTCGCTGCAACCGTCTGCGACAACCGATGAATTTGGGTGGAAGCTCGTGGGGAAATCCGTGGCCGCTGTGGGCTGGGCCGCCAAAGCAAGGCCAAGTTCGTAGTCGTATCGCCGCATATGAGGGTGTAACGCCGGGAAGTCAAGTTGGCTGCCCGAGCGGCATCACATTGTTGCTCCGATCTTCCATGGCTCGAACTCGTCGTCCCCGATACCCAGCGCTTCCGATTTCGTCTTCTGGCCCGAAGCCGTGGCAAGAATAAGGTCGAAGATGCGCTTGCCGTTCTCCGGGATCGTCTCCTCGCCGTCGACGATGGTCCCGCAGTTGATGTCCATATCGTCAGTCATGCGTCGATAGAGCGAGGTATTCGTCGCAAGCTTGAGTGACGGCGTCGGCTTGCAGCCGAAGACGCTGCCGCGGCCGGTCGTGAAGCACAGAACATTGGCACCGCCGGCCACCTGCCCCGTGGCCGACACCGGGTCGTAGCCTGGTGAATCCATGTAGACGAACCCTTTTGCGGTGATCGGCTCTGCATATTTGTACACGTCGACCAGGTTCGTCGTGCCGCCTTTCGCAACCGCACCCAGGGACTTCTCCAGGATGGTCGTGAGACCACCGGCCTTGTTTCCCGGCGACGGGTTGTTGTTCATCTCACCGCCAGTGCGAGCACAATGGTCCTCCCACCACCGGATCCGCTCGACGATCTTCTCGCCGACCTCCTTGCTGACGGCGCGGCGCGTGAGCAGATGCTCGGCGCCATAGATCTCCGGCGTCTCCGAGAGCACGGCCGTGCCGCCGTTGCGGACCAGAAGGTCGACCGCCGCGCCGAGCGCGGGATTTGCGGAGATGCCGGAGTAGCCGTCCGAGCCGCCGCACTGCAGCGCCAGGATCAGTTCGCTGGCCGGGATCGGCTCGCGCGTCACCTGGTTCGCTTCGGGCAGCAGCTCCTTCAGGAAGCCGACGGCGCGACCGACCGTCTTGGCCACGCCGCCCTCGTCCTGGATCGCCATCGGGATCAGCTTCGGCCCTTCCTTAAGCCCCTCGGCGCTCATCAGGCCGGAAATCTGGTTGGTCTCGCAGCCCAGCCCCAGCACCACGACCGCCGCCATGTTGGGATGCCTGACGTAGCCCGCGAGCGTGCGGCGCAGCACATCCATCTCGAGGCCGGATGCCGCCATGCCGCATCCGCCGCCGTGAGTCAGCGGCACGACGCCGTCGATGTTGGGAAACTCGTCGAGCAACGGCTCGAGCCGCGATGCGATCATGCGGCTGGTCGCCGCCGAGCAGTTCACCGTGGTCACGATGCCGATGTAGTTGCGCGTCGCGGCACGACCATCGGCACGGCGATATCCCCGGAAAGTGGCTGGCGGCACGATGAAGTGGGTCGGGTGGGCGTCGGCGCAGAAAGCGTAGTCGCGCTCGAAGTCGCCCATGGCACAGTTGTGCGTATGGACATGCGTACCCGGCGCGAGATCCTCGGTCGCGAAGCCGATGATCTGATTGTACTTGCGCAGTGGCTCGCCCGCCTTGACCGCTCTTGTGAGAATCTTGTGACCGGGCGGCACGCGCGTCGCCGCCGCCACTTCGCCCTCGACCTTCGTGCCGGGCAGGATGTCCATGCGCGCCACGACGACGTTGTCGGCGGGATGCAGGCGGATGGCGAGGGGTGCGGTCATCTTGTTTCCTCCGAGGTCCGGCAAGCGTAGCTGCCTCGACCGATGTCGTTCAACATACCTTCGTGCGGCGCCAGCCGGCCTCCTGCGCTTCTCGCTCGCTGCAAAACCACCGCTCTCCCCGCCGGGGATCGATCACGGTCGAAGCGTAGTAGCGACACCCGGGCGGATGATAGATGCGCTCGCCCTTGCTGCTGACATTCCCTTTGATCAGGCACCGGGCTTTGGCGGCGCCTGCGTCCACCCGGGCGCCGTCCAGAAAAACAACAGGAAGGCGCTAAGCAGCGCGGCGCGAACGGATCGCATCGACTGCGGCGAAGAGCTTCGCACAATCGGCCTGCTCCAGCGATCGCAGCGGTGCGCGCATGCGGCTCCAGGCCACCGGATCGTTGCGGCGGTGGCCGACCAGCGCCTTGCAGGCAGCGGTAAAGGCGAAGGGCACGAGCTGCTCGATGATCTCGGCGATGCGCGGCTCCTCGATGCCGTCGACCGGCGCCTGCATCAGGTCGGGCGCGATGTTGGCCAGGCCGCAGATCGTGCCCGAAGCGCCGAGGTTCATCGCCCTGGCGAGCAGGCGCTCGTCGCCGATCAGGATGTGCAGGTCGGGATGCCGGTTCAGCAGCGCCTGCGTGTTCGCCCAGTCGCCCGACGAATCCTTCACGCCCTTCACCTGCGCCGGAAACGCCTTCTTCAGGCGGCCGACCAGCTCGACCGACAGGCCGACCGAGGTGACCTGCGGGATGTGATAGAGGATGACGTTGCTCGCCTGCGGCCCCAGTCCGTTCAGCACCGCGGAGAACCAGTCGAACAGCGCCTCGTCTTCCGGGTTCTTGAAATAGAACGGCGGCGCCAGCAGGAAGCCGGGGCAGCCCAGCATCAGGCCGGCGCGCCCCTGCGCGATCGCATCCTCGACCGACGAGGCCGCGATGCCGACCACGAGTTGCGTCCTGGGATCGATGCCGGCGCCGGCCAGCGCGCCCAGCGCGCGGTTGCGCTCGTCAAGGCCGAGCGAGGCGCCCTCGCCCGTCGTGCCGAACACGGTAAGGCTGGTGCAGCCGTCGGCCAGCGACTGGCGCCCGTGGGCGACCAGGCGGGCCAAGTCGATGGAGCGGTCCTCGGAGAAAGGCGTCGCGAGGGCGACGGAAAGTCCGAAGCGATCGGCGCGCAGCGGCACGGGATTTCCTCACTTTCGTTGCCGTCGATGATAGCCGGTCAGCCGCCGGCCAACAGCAGAATCACGCCCGCGACGCTGACCACGATGCCCGCCAGGCCGATCGCATGCAGCCGCTCGTTGCGCAGCAGGAGATAGCTCATCACCACCGCCAGCAGCGGGAACAGCGCCACGAGCGGCGCCACGAGCGCGATCGAGCCGAGGCCGAGGGCGGCATAGAGAAGAAAGGTCGCCGTGCCGTTGGCGAACCCCACGCCCAGGAACCACAGCACGCCCGTGCGCTCGGCCGGTCCCTCGCGCCACGCCCGCCGGCCGACCAGCGAGAGGATCACGACCGCCGACATCATGTAGCCGATCGCCGCGGCGGCCAGCGGCTCGGGCCAGATCGCCAGGCCTGCCTTGATGGCGGGCTGGATCGAGCCGCGCACCAGCGCCGCGGCAAGCGGCAGGCCGAGCACCCAGACCGACCAGTGCCGTCCGCCCGCGCCACCGCGCAACGCCAGCAGCGCCACGCCGCCCATCACCAGCCCGAGGCCGAGGAGCTGCAGCAGCCCCAGCGTCTCGCCGAGGAACAGCACGGCGCCCAGCACCGCGAAGAGCGGCGTCACATTGCCGACCGCGCCCGAGACCGCCGGCCCCAAGGCCTCGTTGGCACGGACGGCCAGGATCGACACCACGACCGGGAAGATGCAGCCGACGGCGGCGAAGATCAGCGCGGCCTCGATGCGGAAGCTGCTCCAGTCGACGAACACGACGGAGGCCAGCCACGCCACCACCAGCGCGCCGCCGATGGAATAGAGCGGCGAGCGCCAGGACGGCATGGTCCGCAAGCCGTACTGGGTCAGGATCAGCGCCAGGGCGAAGCAGAAGGCCGCGCCCAGGGCGGCGATGGCCGCGCCGCTCATCGTCTGCTATGTCCGCCCGCTTCGGGCGACGGACGAGGGAAGAATGGACACGCTCACCTACTGGAACGGCACCTGGCACGAGGGCAACCCGGCGATCCTGGGCCCGCGCGACCACGCCTTCTGGCTGGGCTCGATGGTATTCGACGGCGGCCGCGCCTTCGAGGGCTGCGGCCCCGACCTCGACCTCCATGCGGAACGCGTGGTCCGCTCGGCCCGCGCGATCGGGCTGAACCCCAGCAAGACTCCGGCCGAGATCCTGACGCTGATGCACGAGAGCGTGCGCCGCTTCGGGCCCAAGGCCGAGCTCTACGTGCGGCCGATGTTCTGGGCCGGCAAGGGCGGCGCCGGCCCGATCTCGGTCGACCCCGACTCCTGCCAGTTCCTGCTCTGCACCTATGTATCGCCGATGCGCGCCGGCACGCCGCTGACCTTGGGCCTCTGCCGCACCATCCGCCGGCCGACGCCGGAGAGCGCGCCGACCGACGCCAAGGCCTCCTGCCTCTACCCCAACTCGAGCCGCGGCGTCGCCGAGATGACGGGGCGCGGCTTCACCAACGGCATCGTGCTCGACGCGCTGGGCAACGTGGCCGAGACCTGCAGTTCCAACATCTTCCTCGCCAAGGACGGCGTCGTGGCGACGCCGGTGCCCAACGGCGCCTTCCTCGCCGGCATCACGCGCAACCGCACGGTGAAGCTCCTGCGCACGGCCGGCTTCACCGTCGAGGAGCGTACGGTGAGCGTCGCCGAGCTCGAGGACGCCGACGAGCTCTTCACCACCGGCAACGCCGGCAAGGTGCAGCCGGTCAGCCGCTTCGAGAGCCGCGACCTGCAGCCCGGCCCGATCGCCGCCCGCGCCCACGAACTCTACATGGCCTTCGCGCGCACCCAGCGGGTGATCTGAGGCCTGTGGCGGCGGGGCAGCGGCACACGAAACGTGCCGCTGCCCGCGCCAGGTGTGCCGCTGCCTGTGCCGCGGCGGACGATTCTCCCCGCCGCCCCAATCACTTGCGCGGCCGGCCCGGCACAGCGCCGTCAGCTCTTCGTCCGCAGCGAAACATCGACGGTGAACCGCGCAACCTCTTCGATCATCTCGTCGGCCGTGCGGTCCCACGACTGGGGATCCTCTGCCGCCCAGGCCTCCATGCTGCGGTCGAAGGCCTCCTGCTCGGCCGCCACCAGCGCCTCGGGCAGGGCGACGCCGCGCAGCCGGTACTCGGCCTCGAGGTCGAACATCCGGACGATGTCGGCGTCGTCGCCGACATCGGCGGCGAAGTCGCGGAACGCCGCCACCCAGAGCGGCTCCAGCTCGGCCGGCGCCAGCCCGGCATGGCACCGGCCCCGCGCCAGATAGTCCCGCGTCTGCTCGAGCCGCTCGTTTTCGATGAATGCCGTCGTCGCCTGGTCGAGATCGTACATGGTCGTTCCTTTCGGCTTGCGGGCCCTTCGCCCGTGTCATTTCGATGTCTTGCCTCTCGATGTCTTGGCTCGCGCCCGGGCACGGACCCAGTCGAGCGCTCCCGGCGCGTGCCGCCAGGCGCTGCGGAACTCCTGCAGGTAGACGACCGCCTCGGAGGCCTCACCGGGGCCGTAGTAGGGTGGCGGACGCCTGGGCATCGCCTTGTCGCCGCAGAGCAGGTCGCGGACGTGAGGATTAGTCTTCATCGTCTCGGCGAGCCCGTGGCGCGCCCGCATGCAGAGGCGTGTTTCCATGACAGCCCAGAGTTGCCCCCCATCTCCTCGAAGACCTCTCGCCGAGCCCCGCCTCGCCCGCCGCGACGCGCCCGGCCTTGGTCGGCGCCTCCATGGCGTCGAACACCAGGGCCTGCGCCTCGATCAGGGCATCCTCTTCGGCTTCGGCAAGTCTGCGGGCCATGGCGAGTCATTTCTCCCGCTGGCGCGACCGGCGCGCCGACACTATCGCGGAGTCCGCGCGGCCGCGGCAGAATGCCCGGCCAAAGTGCCGAATCGTCCGGAGAAGAACGCGAGACCTGCGATGTCCCTGATGATCAACATCGACGTGCCCGACCTCGACGCGGCGATCCGCTTCTACACCGAAGCGTTCGGCCTCGAGGTCGGCCGCCGCTTCGACGGTTTCGCCGAGCTGCTGGGCTGGCCCGCCCCGCTCTATCTCCTCGTCAAGGACGCGGGCACCGCAGGTGCCGGCGGCGACAAGCGGCGCTACGAGCGCCACTGGACGCCCGTGCATCTCGACGTGCTGGTCGACGACGTCGACGCCGCCGTCGAGCGTGCCGTCGGCGCCGGCGCTGTCCTCGAACGTCCCGCCACGACCGCCGCGTTCGGCCGCATCGCAGGCCTCGCCGACCCGTTCGGCAACGGCGTCTGCGTGCTGAAGCTCAGCGCGCGCGGCTACGATGCGCTTCTGGATCACGCCTGAAACGGAGGAACGAACATGTCGTCGGCCGATGTCGAGCGGGAGGCCCTGGCGGTCGTCGACCGCTATCTCGCGGCGCTGAACGCGCGGGACACCGAGGCGATCCGCGACGCCTTCAACTTCCCGCACGCCCGGATCGGCGCCAAGGGCACGCTCGTGCGGTACGAGACGCCGGCGGACTATCGCTTCGAGAACTTCCTGAACACCGTCTCGGCGGACGGCTGGGACCACACCAGGTGGGACCGCACGCAGGTCGTGTTCGCCACCCGGGGCAAGGCGCATGTCGCCGTCGACTTCACCCGCTACCGCAAGGACGGCTCGGCCATCGGCAAGTATTTCTCGCTTTACGTCGTCACCAACAAGAACGACCACTGGGGCATCCAGTTCGGCTCCGGCAACGGTGGCTGACCGCGACCGGGGAACCATCCATGCAAGTGAACGGCGTCGCCCACACCTTCATCACCGCCGGCGACTTCGCCGCGGCCCGCGCCTTCTACGGCAAGCTGCTGCCGTTTCTCGGCATGACGATCGTCGCCGACACCCACAACACCTTCTATGGCGTGGGCGGCCGCACCGGCTTCGGCATCCATGCCCCCTCGCCCGAAAATGCCGGCCAGCGTTTCCGGCAGGGCACGGTCGGCCTGCATCACCATTGCTGGCGGGCGCGCGACCGCCAGGACATCGACGAGGCCTTCGCCTTCCTGCAGTCGATCGGCGCGCACATCGTCCACGGGCCTCGCGACGATGCCTTCGCGCCGGGCTACTACTCGATCCTGTTCGAGGATCCCGACGGCGTGCGCCTCGAGATCAATCACGTCCCCGGTCAGGGGCTGCTGGCGCCGGGCCAGCGCATCGGCGGCGGCTACCAGGACGGCACGCAGAACGGATAACCTACCAGCGCAAAGCGCATTCTGAACTTGGGTTCGGCATTGCGCGCCAGATGCCCGCGAAGAATTCAGAGGTGGCCAACTCAGAAATCAGCCCTTTCAATCAAGCCGAAAGCCATTTCCAGCTCCATCAAGTGCTTTAGATGGTCATTGGTCCGCAGAGGCGCGCTAGAGAAATAGATGTTCTCACCATACGCGACACCTTCTCGACGCTCGAACGTCACAGCTGGTGGGCGCGGCTCCTTGGGGTTTGGCCAGTCATAATGGAAGCTCAACCCGGAGGGAACGTAGTCATTCACATTCTGGCCGTAGCCTCTAATCGATGAGGCAACGCTCTTCCCGAACTCAGAGAACGCAAGGAAGAACTTTCCGACGTCGAGTTCGGAATGCACTTCCAAGCGGCTCATATATATCTGCACTCTTGTCTTGCCGGCTTCTGAGTCCAAGCCTGCAAGCTCTCTGAGGGTTTCCAGAACGTCGTCCACGAAGTCATCAGAAAGCTCAGTAGGTCCTTTTGCATCGCAGACAATTCCATCATTGAAGATTGAAAGCTTGTCGATGATTTGACCGCGATACTCGCAGTGCAAGAAGACAACACCTTTGCTCAAGTCATAGTCTTCAATGACTCTAGGCCCCTGGAAAAAGCCGTACTTCTCTTCAATTGCCCTTGCGAGCTTAGGAGCAGGCAAATTGCCGTCCGCGCGCTTGACGCTGGCGTCAATCAATCTGATCGCCTGACTGGCAAGACACTGAACTAGCTTCATTGCCGAGCACTCGCCAACACGGACATTACGCCCCGTGCACTCATCGGACCTGCCCCGTCTCCTTTCTTCGCCTTAGAAGTTGGCATCTCAGCCTGAAAGCTATTGCGACTAGACTGGTTCGCAAGTGATGTTCTCAACGTCGGCGAATCGAGCCATTCTGGATGAGCGTAATTGCGCGTCGGCGCGCTTAGTGGGTACGCAATCGCATAAGTAGGCTCCGCACCTGACGTGGCAAACAGCAGGTCGCTCAAAGTGTCGAGCGTCAAGTTTGATGGCGCACCAAGCACTCTGGAGATTCGAGCCGGCGATGCTCCTAGTCGCTTAGCGAGATCAGCCTTTGAGATACCGCTAGCTAGAAGCTCATCCACTATCATGTCGTACACCCGATGCCGATGCCTGGCCCGGAAGTACTCGAGGTTTCCTGCAGGCACGCGCTCTGAACCGACGGGCTCAGACAGGGTCAAAGTTTCTGGATACGTAGTCATTGAGCGTTGCTCCGTGGTGCGGCAGATACGGAAAGAAGAGTTCACGCCACTTGGCCTTGGCCCGATTGATTTCGTCTTGCCACTTTTTGTCTGTGTCCAAGTCCTCGCGAAAACGCCACGTCAGCGCGACGAACACATCGGTTAAGGCGAAGTTTCCCAAGACGCGAATTCCAGGTTTCGGATCCCGGTAGCGAATATCGAAGCCGTGATCTTCTTCCGGGGCGAGGCGCGCCATATAGGTCGCCTTCGGCTTCTTGAACGGATCATTCGCGACGCTAATGCGGCGACCCTCAACGAATGCGTCTAAGGCCGCACGCAGACCTGCGGCTCGGACACCTCGCAAGTCTTGAGACCATGGTGGGGCAACGACATCGTAGACCTCCTGTGAAACGAACATTGCTCGGTTCGGATCAACTGGCGCACTCGGCAAGAGGGGGGCTAGGCAATGAAGCCGCCCCTCTTCGCACCGAAAACGAAGCTGATCGCGTATTGACATATAAGTCAACAATGGCAGGTCAAGTGCAGATCGCCAATAAACTAAATCTGGGGCCCGAACTGCCCAGGAAACTATATATTGTAGGTCGTCCTTTCAGCGCCATCTCATGTTCTCCGAGTCGTAGAGTTCCTCGTCGTCCATCGCCGCCCATTCCCGGTCCCAGGCCTCCACGACGTCGTAGTCGCCGAGCGGCGCGCCGCAGACGAAGGGCGGCCGGGCGCGGGTGTCGTGGCTGTGGTCGAACTCCGGATGAAGCGGCCAGGCGAAGGTGAGCGCGAAGGCGTCGCCGATGTCGGGCGAGAGCAGGCCGCGCTTCTTCATGTCCTGCTTGCTCTCGAGTTGGATGGCGCTGCGGGCGTCGTAGCCGAACTCGACGCCGGTCAGGTCCTGCGCCAGCTCGGGATCGTCGGGCAGCGCGCCGCCATCGAGCCAGCGCTTGGCCATGCCCCACATCTCGGCGCGCTTGTTGGCGTAGAGCGGAGTCTGGCCCTCGGGCGTCCAGCCGCCCGGCCGCGAGCCGAAGTTGATGCCGTGGACGCCCGGCACGCCGAGCTGGCGCAGCCGGTCGACGACGCCAGCGCCGATGCCGCCCTCGTCGACGAACACCGCGCGCGCGTTCGCCGCGGCGGCGCGCTGGCAGACGATGCCGGCGAGCTGCATCAGGTCGAGCCCCTTCAGCTTCTCGACCGGCCAGGACCGGCCGTCGCGGCCCTTGCGGGTGAAGATGACGGAGCGGTCGTCGCCGAAGCGGGCGACGTCGACGCCCATCACGACCGGATCGTAGGCCGCGGGCGGCAGCTCGCGCGTCATCGCCGCGCGCACGCTCTCGCCGTCGATGAACTGCAGCGCGCCGGCCCGCGGGAAGGTGCCGCGCACGCGGACCTTCACGAAATCCGACTCCTCGCCGTAGTCGCGCACCCATTCGGCGATCTGCGCCTTGTTGGTGAAGGCGACCTCGCGCGCATCGACATGGACGCCGCGCCAGCGCTCGCGGAACTTCGCGAAGCAGTCGTGGAAGCGGCCGCCGTTGCGCGTCGGGTTGCCGAGGGCCAGCCAGACGATTTCGGTGCCGGCGTCGGTCAGCGCGCCCTCGGCCGTCTCCCAGATCGTGTCGGCGATGGCCGACGCCTCGTCGAACACCAGCAACAGCCGTCCGCCCTGGTTGTGCAGGCCGGCGAAGGCCTCGGCGTTGTGCGCCGACCACGGCACGAGATCGACGCGCCAGCCGGCGGCCTTGCCTTCCTCCGCCGAGGCGATCGCCGTCGCCGACCAGACGAGCCAGTCGCGGCAGATCGAGAGGTCGTGCCACTTGGCGAGCTCGGCCCAGGTCTTGGTGCGGAGCTGGGTCTCGGTGTTGGCCGTGACGACGCCTCTGGTGCCGGGCTGGGTGGCGAGCGCCCACAGGACCAGCCACGCCACCAGCGCCGACTTGCCGACGCCGTGGCCCGAGGCGACGGCGATGCGGGCCGGAGAGCGGCCCAGCACGAGATCGTCGCGCAGGTCGGCGAGCACCTTGGTCTGCCACGGCTCGGGTCCTGCGAAGCGGGCGAGCGGCGTCCCCGGCTGGCCCCAGGGGAAGGCCGTGAGCACGAAGCCCAGCGGATCCTTGCGATAGAGGCGCGCGAGGCCGAGCACCTTCTCCTCGGCCTCGGCGCGCGAGTCTATTTGATCGAACATGAATGTCTCCAATGGAAGCTGTCGTCCCGAGCGAAGCGCAGCGCAGCCGAGGGACTTCGCCGGACGCAGGCAAGGCCCTTCGACTTCGCTTCGCTCCGCTCAGGGCGACAGAAGGAAGATCAGGAATTGCGCAGCTTCGCCGCTTCGCGCAGCTCGGCCTCGTACTTCGCGACGCGTTCGTCGGCGGCGTCGAGCCGGCGGGCGAGATCGACCGGCGCGCCGGTGGCGGGCCGCGCCCGCCGCGGCCCGTAGGTCTCGGGCTCGTGCGACTTCAGCAAGGACCAGAGCAGCCGGTTGTCGTAGTGCCGGATCTTGCCGACCTGCACGCCGCCGTGGAATACCGGCCGCTTGACGCCGACCACGGCGCGGCGGAAGACCTCGTCGCGCACCTTGGAAACGCCCAGCTCCTGCGCCTCGGCCCAGCGCCGGGCGAAGGCCGGGTCGGTGCGCCGGCGGCGATAGAGAACGGTGCGCGACAGGCCGGTGCGGTCGGCGGCGAAGGCGACCGAGCCGGAGGCGGCGAACAGGCGGAAGAAATCGGCGACGGCGCGCGGCGGCAACGCCGCGTCGCTGCGGACGGTGCGGGACATGAGATTCTCCTCGGGAGTCGGGACATGAAAAAGCCCGCTCGGAGGCCCCTCGGTCAGGAGGGGCGGAGCGGGCCGTGGGGTCGAGCGTAGGGAACGCCGACCATAGGCTTTTTCTTACCAGATTCCTGCTGAACCTGCAACTCCCCCGAAAAGAAAAATGAACGGGGCGGAGTTGCCAGCAAAATGCCAGCACGCGGCGGCGGCCGGGCACCAGACCTTGGGTGGGTGCGCCTATCGGTGCAACGATTTCAGGGCCACATCCGGAGCGGCGGCCACGATCCTGAGCAGCGCCGCCGCGGGACCGGTCGGCACGCACCGCTTCTGCTCCCAGTTCTGCAAGGTCCGGACGCTCACCCGCATGAGGCGGGCGAATTCGCTTTGGCTCAAGCCGATGCGCTCGCGCACACCCTTTACATTCGGTGGCGCGACCTTGAACTGCCGCGAAGGGCGAGCCTTGCCGCGCGAGATGGCCGCGGCTTCCTCGAGGCTCGTGACAAGTTCCCCGAACAGCTTCTTCTCCATCTCACAACTCCTTCACAAGCTTGCGCAGGATAGCGGTCTCTGCTGCCGTCGAACTGTCCTTCCGCGACTTGGGGTAAGCGACAAGCATCAGGATATGCCCATCTTTCCTTACCCACCCGGAAGTGATGCGCCACATGGTCATGGGGCAGACCTCCACCCGAGGCGAGGTCTGGCGAACGATGCTGATGTCGCTCGGCTCATGGGCATTGCGCGGCTACGGCATGTGGGCGTGCGAGAGGGTCGCGGACGACGTCTTCGTCGGCAGCGTCGGCACGTTCCATCCGCTGGACTGGCCGGAGCCCGAGATCGCCTATTCCTTCGACCAGCCCTTCTGGGGACAGGGCTTCGCCACGGAAGCGGCGGGCGCGGCACGCGACTGGCTGTTCGCGCACTTCCCGTTGAGCCGGGCGGCCAGCCTCATACGTCCCGGCAACCTCGCCTCGAAACGCGTCGCCGAACGCCTTGGCGCGGCCTGCGAGCGGACGTTCGAGCTGCACGGCTGCACCTACGAACATTGGGTACATCGCCGTCCGTCAGGAAACTGACGCTGCGCAGACGAATTGCGCTTCCCCCGGCGCGGTGCGACCCTTAGCCACTCATTCCCGCAGGAGGACGCCATGGCGGCGCAATTCGACCTGGTGGTGCGCGGCGGCACCGTGATCGACGGCACCGGCGCCGAGCCGCGCGACGCCGACGTGGCGGTGCAGGACGGACGGATCGCCGCGGTCGGCCGCATCGCCGGCGCGGGCCGCGAGGAGATCGGCGCCAAAGGCCTCGCGGTGACGCCGGGCTTCGTCGACATCCACACCCACTATGACGGCCAGGCGACCTGGGACGAGCGCTTCACCCCCTCCTCCGGGCACGGCGTCACGACGGTGCTGATGGGCAATTGCGGCGTCGGCTTCGCGCCCTGCCGGCCCGAGGACCGCGACACGCTGATCAGGGTCATGGAGGGCGTCGAGGACATCCCCGAGATCGTGATGCGCGAGGGCGTGCCCTGGACCTGGCAGAGCTTCCCCGAGTATCTCGACGCGCTCGAGGCGCGGCGCTGCGACATCGACTTCGCCACGCAGGTGCCGCACGCGCCGCTGCGCGTGTTCGTCATGGGTCGGCGCGGCGTCGAGCGCGAGCCCGCCACCGCGCAGGACATGGCGGCGATGGGCGCGCTGGTCGAGGAAGGCGTGAACGCCGGCGCCCTGGGCTTCTCGACATCGCGTTCGCTCTTCCACCGCGCGTCGGACGGCGCGCTCACCCCCACCATCACGGCGGCGGAAGAAGAGCTGACGGCGATCGCCCGCGGCCTCGGCCGCGCCGGCAAGGGCGTGATCCAGCTCCTCGACGATTTCGCCGACACCACGGCCGACGGCTCGACCGAGTTCGCCATGCTGCGCCGCCTGGTCGAGGCCTCGGGCCGGCCGCTCTCCTTCACCCTGCTCGACATCTCGCTCTACCCCGGCCGCTGGAAGACGCTGCTGGCCGAGGTCGACCGCGCCAACCGCGACGGGCTGCCGATCCGCGGCCAGGTGGCGGCGCGGCCCGTGGCGCTGCTCTACGGGCTGGAACTCTCCTTCCATCCCTTCTCGACCTGCCCGGGTTACGGTGAGATCCGGAGCCTGCCGCTGGAGGCCAAGCTCGCACGGCTGCGCGATCCGGCCATGAAGGCGCGGCTGCTTGCCGAGGAGCCGGTCTATCGCAACCCGCAGATGCTGGCCTTCATGCGCAGCGTCGCCAACATGTTCGTGCTGGGCGATCCGCCGAACTACACGCCGCCCGCCGCGGAGCGGCTCGACGCGCGCGCCGCGGCGCTGGGCATCACGCCGCTCGAGCTCGCCTACGACCTGCTGGTGCAGGGCGACGGCCGCACCATCCTGTTCCATCCCGGCGCCAACTACACCGACTGCTCCGACGCCAACATGGCCGCCATGCTTCGTGACCCCAACACGGTGATCGCACTGGGCGACGGCGGCGCACATTACGGGCTGATCTGCGACGCGAGCTACACGACGCACGCGCTGACCTACTGGAGGCGCGACCGCCGGGGCGAGCGCCTGCCGCTTTCCTGGACGGTGCAGCAGCTCACCGACGTGCCGGCGCGCGCCGTGGGTTTCGGCGACCGCGGCCGGCTCAGCCCGGGCTACAAGGCCGACCTCAACGTGATCGACCTCGACCGCCTCAGGGTCGCCGCGCCGCACCCGGTGCACAACCTGCCGGGCGGCGGACGGCGGCTGGAGCAGAAGGCCGAGGGTTACCGCGCCACGATCGTGGGCGGCGAGATCACCTATCGCGACGGCGCCTTCACCGGCGCGCTGCCCGGCCGCCTGGTGCGCGGCGCCCGGTGACCCCCTCCGGCGGCGTAGGACGCCGCCACCTCCCCTTCGCGAGTCCGCGAAGGGGAGGAAGTCTTCTCCTCCCCAGCGTCGCTGGGGAGGTGCGCCCGTCATCGGGCGCGGAGGGGTCATGCCTTGTGCAATTATAGGTTGTAGTCTGGCCGTACTTGCGCCCTTTTCGTATCGTCAACTCGGCAGGTGATCAGATTTGTCCGTGCCCTGCGCAGGTCTCCGACGGATGCCGAACGGCACCTCTGGAGGCATCTGCGTCGGCGACAGTTGAATGACTTCAAGTTCAGGCGGCAACACGCGGTTGGTCCGTACGTCTGCGACTTCGTGTGCCTGGGTGCCGGTGTCGTCGTCGAGCTCGACGGGAGTCAGCATGTCGAGCAGGCGGCATACGATTCGCGTCGCGACGCCTATCTGAGATCGAAAGGTCTGCGCGTCCTGAGATTCTGGAATGCCGACGTGCTCGCGCGAACCGGCGATGTGATCGATACCATCTACGAAGCCCTGCATCGCCCGGAGATGGATGGGCGTCTCGACTGAGGTTTCGTCGCCGTGACCCCTCCGGCGCTTCGCGCCACCTCCCCGGCTTCGCCGGGGAGGAGAAGGAGAAGCTACCGCAGCGCGAAGCCCTCGTAGCCGTTGGCCGCGACCTCCTCGCACTTCTGGCGGTATTTCGGCGCGCCGCCGGCATAGGCCATGAAGGTGCGCTTCTGGCGGCCGGCGACGTTCTTGTTCACGCCGGTCATCCAGGAATCGACCTTGGTCAGCAGCAGGCGCGACCCGGTCTCGTAGACATGCGCCGTCCAGGTCTCCTCGGCCTCCGGCGTCGCCTCGATGCGCGTCTTGCCGTGCTCGCGCATCCAGCCCAGCAGCTCGCTCACGAACTCGACGTTCTGCTCGATGCAGCGCGGCAGGTTGCAGAAGGTCGCCGCGTTGTGCGGCCCCACCAGGGTCAGCATGTTGGGGAAGCCGGCGACGTTCAGGCCGAGATAGGTGTGCGGGCCGTCGGCCCACTTGTCCCTGAGCTTCGCGCCGTTCAGCCCGCGGAAGTCGATGCGGTCGAAGGCGCCGGTGATGGCGTCGAAGCCGGTGGCGTAGATGATGAGGTCGAACTCGCGTTCCCTGTCGCTGGTCCTGATGCCCTTCGGGGTGATGCGCTCGATCGGCGTCTCGCGCAGGTCGACCAGCTCGACGTTGGGCTGGTTGTAGACCTCGTAGTAGCCACTCTCGAGCGGGACGCGGCGCGTGCCGTAGCCGTGGTTGGTCGGGATCAGCCTGTCGGCGATCCGCTGGTCCTTCACGCGGGCGCGGATCTTCTTCACCACGAACGCCGTCAGCGCGTCGTTGGCCGCCTGGTCCATCAGCACGTCGCGGAAGTTGCCCTGCCAGAAGGCGAAGCCCGGCAGGGCGTAGAGCTTCTCGAAGAAGGCCTCGCGCTCCTCCGGCGTCACGTCGGTCGAGTGGCGCGGATCGGCGGTGTGGATGAAGCAGCCCCAGTTGTCGCGGCACCGGGCGAAGATCTCGGCGTAGCGGCTCTTGATGTCCGCCATCTCCTGCGGCGCGATCGGGCTGTTGCGCAGCGGCGTGCACCAGTTGGGGGTGCGCTGGAACACGGTGAGATGGCCCACCGTCTTGGCGATCTCGGTGATGGCCTGCACGCCCGAGGCGCCGGTGCCGATGACCGCGACGCGCTTGTTCTCGAAGCTGACGGGACGGTGCGGCCAGAGACCGGTGTGCCAGGACTCGCCCTGGTAGTCCTCGACGCCCGGGATCACCGGCATGGTGGGCGAGGAGAGCGGGCCGATCGCCGTGACGAGGAAGCGCGCGGCGGCGCGACGGCCGTCCTCGAAGGCGAGCTCCCACTCGCCCGCCGCGTCGTTCCAGTGCGCGGCCTTCACGCGGGCGTCGAAGGTGATGTCGCGACGCAGGTCGAACCTGTCGGCGAGGAACTCGCAGTAGCGCAGGTTCTCGGGCTGGCCGGAGAAATGCTCCTTCCAGTCCCACTCCTTCAGCACCTCGGGCGAGAAGGAGAAGCCGTAGGTCCAGCTCTCCGAATCGAAGCGCGCGCCGGGATAGCGGTTCCAGTACCAGGTGCCGCCGACGCCGCCCCCGGCCTCGTAGACGCGGGCCTTGAAGCCCATCTCGCGCAGCTTCAGGAGCTGGTACATGCCCGACAGGCCGGCGCCGATGACGACGACTTCCCAGCGCTCGACTTCAGGGGGGGCCATTGGGGTGTCTCCTCGATTCGTCTCCCGTCACTATAGCCGACGGCGCCGCCACATTTTGTCAAAGATTGGATGCCATGCGGGAACGACTGCAAAGAAACGGGAGTGTCGCACCATGTCCTTCTTCCGCCTGACGGCTCATGCGTTCCTGCTCGCGCTTCTCGCCGCGCCGTCGGCGCTGGCCCAGCCGCGCGACGTCAAGGGCGCCGGCGATCATCCGCTGGTCGGCCGCTACGACGGCTCGGTGGCGACGCACTACCAGGTCAAGGCCTACGAGGAGGTCCGCCTGCCGGCCCGGCCGCTCGAGCGCGCCGACAAGGACAGGCCGGCCGCCTGGACGGTCGAACTGGCGGGCAAGCTGACCTCGATCCGCTACGAGGGTCCGGCCGGCCGCTCGATCCTCGAGGTGATGCGCAACTACGAGGCGGCGCTCAGGGCCAAGGGCTTCGAGGTGAAGATGTTCTGCCGTGGCGAGGCGGAATGCTCGCCCGGCCGGCTGATCACGACCTTCTGGGAGGCGGCGCGCGGCGGCATCGGCATGCCCAGCACCTGGGACAGCACGGTCTACCTGCTGGCCGAACGCGACGAGGGCGGCCAGCGCACCACCGTGGGAGCGCTCGGCGTCGAGACCAAGGCGAGCGCCAACCGGCCGCTGACGCCGCACGTTGCGCTGACCATCGTCGACGCGAAGAAGATGGAGACCGACAAGATCCGGGTGATCGACGCGGGCGAGCTGGAGAAGGCGCTCGACCGCGACGGCCGCATCGCGATCTACGGAATCCAGTTCGACTTCGACAAGGCCGACATCAGGCCGGAATCGGCGGCGCAGATCGACCAGCTCGCGACGCTCCTGAAGAAGAGCCCGCGCCTCGAGGTCCTGATCGTCGGCCACACCGACGGACAGGGCGCCTTCGACTACAACCTGTCGCTGTCGCAGCGCCGCGCCCAGGCCGTGGTCGACACCCTGGTCGCGGCCCATGGCATCGACCGCAAGCGGCTGACGCCGGCCGGCGCCGGCATGGCCGCACCGGTCGCGACCAACCGCACCGACGAAGGCCGGGCGAAGAACCGCCGCGTCGAGATCGTGGAGCGCGTGCCGGCGCGCTGAGGGTCAGCGCAGGCGCGGCATGCCGTACATGTTGGCCAGCCGCGCCACCAGGAAGGCGACGTACATCACGCCCAGCACCTGCTCCAGCACGATCAGGGCGCGCGCCATGTGGGTGGCCGGCGTGATCTCGCCGAAGCCGGTCGAGGTCAGCACGGTGAACGAGAAGTACATCATGTCCGACCAGTTGAGCGTGCCGTCCGGGCCGTGCGCCACGGCGGCGTTGAAGGCGTCGGGCTGGAAGACCTGCAGCAGGCCGAAGACGCAGGCGAAGGACAGGGCGATCAGCATGTAGGCGGCGACGGCGCCGAACACCTTGTCGGTGGTGATCGGCCGCCGGTCGAGCACGTAGCGCAGCAGCAGCACGGTGACGATGCTGACGAAGACCGCCGCCATGGCGAGCGACACCGGCTTCAGCGAGTGCTCGCCCAGCCGGTCGGCCGCCAGCGCGTCGATCGCCAGGAACGCCAGCGCCGCCATGATCCAGAAGAAGCGGCCGCGCAGCCGGAGCGCCCAGATCGCCAGCATCAGCACGACGAACAGACCGGCGCCGACCACGATCGTACCGACCGTCGAGCCGATGATGAGGGGATTGACCAGGATCAAGAGGCAGAGCGCCGTCACGAGGGCGCTGCAGCGGTTGCGGCGGATATAGGCGATCCGACGCGCGAGGCGGCGGTGGGCGGGCTGGAAGAGCTTCATTCGCGGCAATTGTAGCCCGAGATTCGCAGGAACGCGGCAACCAAAGCCTTCCGGCCGGCGTTTGCTCGCCCGATGGAGGGTGTCGCCATGTTCTCCCGGGTCTTTGCGTGCCTTGGCCTTCTCGCGCTGGTTCTTGCGGCCTGCCAGCCCACGGTCGGGGACCCCGGCGCCTACGAAGTCGTCGGCCTGATCGCCGAATAGGTTCCCTTGGACGTCAGCGAAACATCGGATTGAAGGGAAAGCGCCGCCAGCGCCGGTCGTCGAACAAGGTCAGGAAAAGATAGGCGAACATCTGCCCGACGCGTGGATCGTCGGGGCCGGTCGCCTCGGTCCAGGCAGTGGTCTGCGACAGCGCGAGGTCGTTGCGGCAGTAGATGCCGAAGACATAGACGCGGCCGGCGGTTGGCGGCTTGAAGAAGAACTGGTTCGCGCAGGCGCGGGCCGCCGTGAGGTCGTTCGCGGGATCGAACACCAGCACCAGGCGATAGTCGGGGCGCAGGGGCTCCGGCGGTTGTTCATAGGTGAAGGTGAGCGCGGGCCGGGGCTTGTTGGCCTGCATCACCGGCAGCAGGCGGTCCCGCACCTCGCCGGGCGGCAGGTTCGGGAAGGGATTGCCCACGAAGGCCACCCGGAACAGCCGACCGTCGGTCACGGCCCAGAACTCCGAGAAATCGTAGGCCGGATCGTAGTCGGCGCCCCCCACGGTCTGGGCGCGGCCGGGCGCGGCCAGACCGAGAACGGTGGCCAAGAGGGCCAACAAGGTCACAGGACGGCCACAGCGGGTCATCGGCGTTCCGTGGGAACTTTGCGGTAGGCGGAGGCGTTTGTGTCCGCCATCGAACTGCCCATCAGCCTAACTCTTCGGGAGCCAATGAAAATGCTCAAATTCATCGCCCTCTCTGCCATGGCGCTGTCCCTCGCCGCTTGCGGCGAGACGTGGGGCCAGCGCGCCGTCACCGGCGGCGGTATCGGCGCCGGCACCGGCGCTCTGGTGGGCGCTGTCACTCCGATCGGATTGCTGCCCGGCGCCCTGGTGGGTGGCGCCGTGGGTGCGGGCGTCGGCGCGGCAACGACTCCGCCGCGACGCTGACCGCCCGGCCAAGTGTGGAAGGAAGGGCACGGCCTCGGCGCCGTGCCCTTCTCTTTTTCAGGTCAGTGCAGACGGACGCCACGATGCTCGGGCAGCCTCAGGAGTTGCACCGCCTTGCCTGATTTCACATCCCAGTATTCGGCTTCGCGGACGACGACGCCCACGAGCGCGAGATCGGGATCGTCGGCGCCGGCGGCGAAGAGTTCCCGCTTCTTCGCCGGGTCCTCGACGATGCGCGCAACGCCGGAGACCGAGACGTAGCGATCGGCGTCGGGGTCGGCATAGGCGACATTGACCTCGGGCTCGGCCTGCAGGGCGCGGATGCGCTCGCCCGAGCGCGACATGAAGAACCACAGAACACCGCCGCGATCCGACGCGCCGTTCTGTGTCGTCATGGGGCTCGAATGGAGCTGGCCGTCGTGCCCGCGCAAGGTGAGCATTCCGAGGCGGAAGCCCCCGATCATGCCCCACAGTCTACCGGTGTCGACGGTCTCGGCGGCCATGGCGTCTCCTTTCCGGTTCCGCCCTTCAACGGTGGGCTGACGGAGGAGTTCCGGTTCTCTAGGCTCGGGTTCCATGAAAATCTGCCTCTACGGCGCCGGTTCGATCGGCGGAATCATCGGCGCGCATCTCGCCCGCGTGAAGGGCGTCGAGGTGAGCCTTGTGGCACGCGGCGTCCATCTCGAGGCGATCCGCCGCAACGGGCTGAAGCTCGTCTCGCCGAAGGAGACCTTCACGGTGAAGGTGAACGCGACCGACGATCCTGCCCAGCTCGGGCCGCAGGATGTCGTGTTCATCACCCTGAAGACCCACCAGTATCTCGGCGTGCTCGACAAGGTGCTGCCGTTGCTGGGGCCCGAGACGGCGCTGATCCCGCCGACGACGGGAGCGCCTTACTGGTTCTTCCACAAACTGAAGGGCCCGTTCGAGGGCAGTCGGCTGAAGCGTATGGATCCCGGTGGCCGGCAATGGTCGATGTTCGGACCGGAGCGGGCGCTGGGCTGCGCCTACTGGGCAGGTGGCGTCGTGCCGGCGCCGGGCGTCGCGCATCTCGAGAACGACGTCTGCTACCTGCCGCTGGGCGAGCCCGACGGCTCGGCGAGCCCGCGCGTCACGAAGCTCGGCGCCGCTATGACCGAGGCCGGCCTCAAAGCGCCGGTCAAGGACGACATCCGCGCCGAGATCTGGACCAAGATGATCAACTCCCTGACCTGGAACCCGATCGCGGTGCTGACGTTGGCCAACAACGGCGAGATCGGCGCAAGTGCTGCCTGTGTGGAGATTGCGCGGCGCATGATGACCGAGGCCGAGGAGGTTGCCGCCCGGTTCGGCGCCACCATGGCGACGCCCAAGGAGAAACGCATCGAGTTCACCGTCGGACTCGGCGCGCACAAGATGTCGATGCTGACCGACCTTCAGTCGGGGAAGCCGCTGGAGATCGATGCACTGGCCGATTCGATCGCCGACTTGAGCGAGCTCTCCGGCATTGCAACCCCCACCATCGACATGATGCTGGCGCTGCTGAAGCTCCGCGCTACCAAGTCTCCTTCCAAGGCCTGAGATCCATCTCGAAGGTCCAGGCGCTGCGCTTCTGGCGGTGGAGCTGCCAGTAGCTCTCGGCGATGTCGTCGGGATTGAGGATCGCGTCGGGGCCGGCATTGTAGCGGTCGGGGAAGTTGGCCTTGATCCACTCGGTGTCGATGGCGCCGTCGACCACCACATGCGCCACATGGATGTTCTGCGGCCCGAGCTCGCGCGCCATCGACTGCGCCAGCGCCCGCACCGCATGCTTGCCGCCGGCGAAGGCCGAGAAGCCGCGGCCGCCGCGCAGGCTGGCCGTCGCCCCGGTGAACAGCATGGTGCCGCGGCCGCGCGGAACCATGGCCCGGGCCGCCTCGCGCGCCGTCAGGAAGCCCGCGAAGGCCGTCATCTCCCAGACCTTGCGGTAGACCCGGCTGGTCGTATCGCGGATGTCGAAGCGGACATTGCCGCCGATGTTGAACACGAAGACCTCGACCTCGCCGATCTCGGTTTCGATCCGGCGGAACAGCTCGACGACCTGCTCCTCGTCGCGCGCGTCGGAGCCGAAGGGATGGACCTTGCCGCCCTCGCTGGTGATGCGCGCCACCAGGGGCTGCAGCTTGTCGGCGCTGCGGCGCGTGACGACGGCAGTGTAGCCCTCACGCGCAAAGCGGCGGGCGATCGCCCCGCCGGTCGCGTCGCCGGCACCGATCACGACGCAGACCTTGTCCTTCGCCATGGCTGATCTCCTTCGCCCCCCAATCTGTCGGCAGCACGGAAACGGCTCAAGGGAGATTACGTCATGGCAACCTGAGACGGGGCGGCGTGAGCCTTGCGCAACTCCGCCGTGGTCAGCCCCTTGCCGTCCGGCCGCCAGCCCGGCGGGCCGAACAGGAACATCCAGGCCTCGTGCAGCGAGCGCGCCGAGGCGAGGTCCTTCGCCATGCCGACCCAGGGCATGAAGTTCAGCACCAACGGGTTGCGCGAGGACTCCCGTGGCGACACGAGGCCGTAGTCGCACGGCAGGTTGGCGCGCTCGGGCACGTAGGTGCCGAACAGACGGTCGAACACGATCAGCACGCCGCCGAAGTTGGCGTCGAGATACTCAGGGTTCCGCGCGTGATGAACGCGGTGGCTCGACGGCGTGTTGATCACGTATTCCAGCCACCCCAGCTTCGGGATCCAGTCGGCATGCAGCCAGAACTGGTAGAGCAGGTTCAGGAACAGCGCCGTGAGCACAGTGGTCGGCGTGAAGCCCAGCAGCACCAGCGGCGTGAAGAAGAGCGACGTACCGGTGAAGCGGCCGAGCCAGCCCAGGCGATAGGCGGCCGCCAGGTTGAACTGGTTGGGTGAGTGATGGACGGAGTGCGCATTCCAGAACCAGCGCGCCGTGTGGCTGGTGCGGTGATACCAGTAATAGAAGAACTCGAGCCCGATGAAGAGCAGCAGCACCGAGCCCACGCTGTCGAGCGACTGGGTGAAAAGCCGGTGCTGCCACATCCAGTCGAGCCAAGGCGCCGCGAGCGTATAGGGAATCAGCGCCAGCAGGCGCCTCCCGGCCAGATCGGCGATCGAGCAGGCCCACGACTTCCAGTCGTAGCGCTCGGCCCGCGTGCGGGCGAGCCAGACGCCCTCGGCCAGGGCGGCGCCGACCACGAGGGGCAGGATGATCATGTAGAGCAGGGCGAGTTCGTACACGGGGGCCTCCTTGGCCTTGCAGAATATGAATGATACTCACATTCTTGTACTCGCCTTCCCTGCTGGAGAGCCGCCGTGGCCCGCAGTCGCCAAGTTGTTGAAAGGAAACGCAGAACACCCCGCCAGGCACGCTCGACGGAAACCGTGTCGGCGATCCTCGAGGCGGCGGCTCAGGTTCTCGAAGCAGGCGGGCTCGCGGCCTTCACGACCAACGCCGTGGCCGAACGTGCCGGCGTCTCGATCGGCACGCTCTACCAGTACTTCTCGGACAAGAGCGCGCTCTTGATGGCGCTGGCCAGCCAGGAGACGCAGCGTGCGCTGGAGAATGTCGGTTCGGCCATGCGCGGCGAAGCCGACTCGTCGGTCGAAGACCGCGTGCGCGCGATGGTGCGCGCCATGGTGCATGCCTTCCGCGGCCGCCAGCGCGCCCGCAAGGCGGTGCTGCAGGCGATCCTGGCCCAGGGGCTCGGCATCGAGATGATGGCGCCGATCGCGGCCTTCATCTCCTGCGCCGGCGAGGAGGTCGGCCGCGGGCCCGACTCGCTGTTGGGTCCCCTCACACGCGAACAGGTGTTCGTTCTGTCGCGCGGCCTGATGGGAACGATCCGCGCCGCCGTGCTCGAGGAGCAACCTTTCTTCCGCAACCAAGCCTTCGAGGACGAACTGGTACGGATGATCGTGTCCTATCTCCGCGCCGTCACCGCTGCTTCGGATCTCGCTCCTGGTCGAACCAGATCTTGAGGCGGTCGAGCATCGCAAACAGCGTATGCCGATCCTTCTCCGGCCAACCGGCGAACGCACGCTCCACTCCGGGCGTCAGCGCCGCAACGGCGGCGCGATGTTTGGCGAGCCCAGAGGGTGCCAGGACCAGCAGCTTGGAACGGCCATCGGTGCCGTTGGCCCGCTCACGCAACCAGCCTTTGGCGACGAGCTTCTGCACAGTCTTGGTGACGCCGGGTTGCGGCTGCTGCAGCGCTCGGGCGATCGACATTACGGTCTTCGCCTCGTCCGGACGGTGGCTGAAGTGGTTCAGCATAATGAAATGCGGCAAAGTGAGACCGAGCGGCTTGAGCGCCCGGTTTCCCTCGGTCGTGGTGAGCTGGCTGATGATGCCGATCCAGTTGACGATCCGGAAGGCGAGAGACGTTTCGGTCATGCGGTCAGAAAGCTTGGGAGGGCCCGCCTCGGCGACGGGCCGGGATCGGCAGCATAGCCCAGCCGGAAGAACATCTGCAGGGTGGCGCCGTCTTCTGTGCCGGTCTCCTGGTACATGGCTGCACGCAGCCCGGCCATCTCCGGATATTCCTGCAGGGTCTGGCTGTGCGGCTGCAACGCAACGCCGAGCCCCGTCGCCGTGAGCTGCAGGCGCACGAAGGCGCGCCCAACCGCGATCTGGGTGACACGTGCGTTGTCGGGGCTGGCGATCCAGCCGAAGGCCCGCGCACTCGCGTAACCCGCCATCGCGTAGTCGCGGCCACCGTTCCACGCGAGCGTACCTGGCGTCATCGCCTTCTCGACCGTCATTTGACCCGCCTGGCGCAGCGCCCAGATCATCGGCCCCTTCAATGAGATGCCGTCGCGATGGGTGGCGATCTCGGCCGCACCGATGCGTGCGACGTCGATGCTCTCCTTGTGGGTGCGATGGGTGTTCATCTCGACGTCCGAGCCTGCCACGGCGAGGGTGCGCAGCCGGTCGACCTTCGCTGCGTCGTCGACGATCGAAAGCGACAACCCTGCCGGCGCGTGGCTCGCCAACAGCGCGACTTTGTGGTGGGCGTCGAGTGGCCGCGATTCGAACTTCGCCTTTGCGGTACGGCGGCGCGGGACCTCGGCGAACAGCGGATCGACCGCGACGCCTGGCTCCCTCGCGAGGACGATGCGTGCGACGGGCCTGTCCAATGACCACTCACCTTCGGGGAAGAGAGAGATATCGGTCCGCCAACCCTCGGCGGCGGCGGCCATTGCCAGGATTTCGAGGAAGCAACCGTGGCCGATCAGGATCTGACGCGAGTAGGGGTCGGTCTCGGGCAACAGCCGCCTGCGATCGACGTGGAGCAGGATCGTGTCGGGCTCTGAGAGATCGACCGCCCAAGACTGTAGATTGTGGGGATTGGGGGCAAGAAGCGCCCAGGCCAGGGCGCGCCGTCGTGGGTCGGACTCCGACGGCTGCGGACCGGACCAGGCCTCGACCGCCGACGCCGGCATCGCGTCGAGGCGTGGGATCGCCAAAGCCGCGCCCGCCGCCATCACGAAGCCGCCACCCAGCACTCGCAGGAAAGTTTTGCGTGAAAGAGCCATGCGTTCCTCCGTAATATTCTATGGAATATAGATATATTCCATAGAATATTATGGCGCAAGTGAATTTACTCGCAACGGGCCCGGTCAGCGGGCGACCCTTCGGGCAAATGCCGCCACCTCTTCTTGCCATTCCACGCGATGGGAATCAGCCGAGCTCGCCGTCCGCTCGCCGGAGAAATCGAGGTGCACGCCGCTGTCGTGCGGAAACAGGCTGCCGGTCAGCAACCGCGCATAGGCTTCTGCGGACCGGCGCGGCGTGCTTGCCCCGGGGATTGCCCGCGCCAGCACCGGCAGGATCGTCGACCAGCCCCAGCGCTCGACGGCGGAGCGGCCGCGCGCCAAGCCAGTGCCCGGCATCAGGCCCGGGTCGAAGGCGAACCATCGCGGACCACCGGCCGGCGTGCTGCGCGCGAGAGCGTAGATGTGCAGGATCGAAACGAGCTTGGAGGTGGCGTAGCGATCCATACCCTGCTGCTTGGGCGATGCGCGCTCGTCAAGCGCACCTCGAGCGACGCGCTCTATCCCCGGATAGATGCCGCCACGAAAGCCGAAGCGGCGCGCACCGGCATCGTCGGGGTCGTGCGTACCGCTCACGGTGATCGCAACCGGCGCGCCGGGCGCCAGCGACGGCCGCAGCCATTCGCACAGCGCGGCGTGGGAAAGCCAGTTCGCCTGGAGAGTCTCCTCGTAACCGTCGGCCGTCATCCGCGTTTCCCCCACGATCTGCAGGCCCGCATTGGCCGCGAACGACGCCAGGCGTGCGCCGGCGAGATGCGAGGTGACGGACCGGGCGAAGGCGCGGGTCGAGGCCAGCGAGGCGAGATCGAGCGGCAGGATCTCGAGCTGAGCTTCATCGGCGAGACTACGGAGTGTCGCCGCCTCGGCCGGCCGACGCGCACCGACGATCAGTCGGGCCGACGGATCGGCCAGCAAGAGCCGTGCGAGTTCGAGGCCGAGGCCGGAAGTGGCTCCAGTGACGAGATGGATCGAGGGCATTGATTTCGCTCCGGTCGATGTCCATCGAAGATGGAAACCGCTACCCTCGCCGTCCATTCGCATGGGAGCCCGAGTCCTGCCAACCGCCCTGAACCCGCGCAAGAAGCCCTCGCAAGCCCGCTCGGCCGCGGTCGTCGAGGCCATCGTCGAGGCGACCATTCGCATTCTGCGGCAGGATGGATGGGCTGCCTGCACCACGACTCGGATCGCGGCTCTGGCCGGCGTCTCCGTGGGCTCGCTCTATCAGTATTTTCCCAACCGCAACGCCATCGTGGTCGAGATCATACGCCAACGCACCCGCCTCTATTTGTCGGCGGTGCTCGAAGCGGACCTCACGGCGGCGGCGGGATCGGACGATGTCTTCGACCTCGCCATCGCCGCCTTCGTGACCGAGAAACGCAAGGGCCTCGATGTGTCGCTCGCCTTGCGCGACGCCCTGCCCGAGGTGCAGGGCCGTCAGGCCATCATCGAGGAGGCGCGCACCTTCGTACCCGCACTGCAGGCGAAGTTCGAGGCTGCCGGCGCCGCCGTGTCCGACTCAGCGAATCTCTCCGTCGCGATCGCCGCCGTCGAAGGCGCGGTATGGGAAATGATCGCGCAGGATGCTGCGGTGCTCGACCGGCCCGAAGCGATCGCGTCACTCTTCCGCGTCTTCAAGGCGGCAGCCGGACCCAGCGGAGGCCCGTCCAACTTGACTCCTGGACCGACCGGGAAGGAGGCAGGTCACTAGCTTCCCGAGATTGGTCAATTGCCACAGCTATCCCGCCGCATCCTGCAAGCCTTGCATGGGCATTGCTGGACTGGAGGCGGACAGTGAAGATATGCATGAAAGAGATGAAGCACGGCAACCTGCAGGAAGGTCTTGATGAACAGACGTCGATTTGCCGGTTCGATGGCGACCCTTCTAACCGTATCGGTGTCGAGGTCGGCATTAGCCGACAAGCTACGGCCCCTGCGGATCGGGTATGTGGTCAGCGGGCCAGAGCGATCTGTATTCGAGGATCAGTTCGAACAGGGTTTGCGCGACAGCGGTTACACGTTGGGACAGAACATCTCGATCGATTATCGCTTCCAAGCCCGACCGGATGTGGACGTGCGCGCAATCATGGGTGAATTCGTCGCAGCGCAGGTCGACGCGATCGTGGTGTCGAACCGTAATGCCGCGCATGCAGCCAAGGCCGCAACCAAGACAATTCCGATCATCTTCGGCGCCACGCGCGACGCGATCCAGGATGGGCTGGTACTCAGTCTTTCGCGCCCCGAAGCAAACGTGACGGGGCAGTCCTTCCACTCCGGCGAACTTTCCGCGAAGCGTGTCCAACTGATGCGCGAGGCCTTTCCGGCTGCGAGTCGCTTCGGCGTGATCTATAATGTTCACTATCCTTCCGAACTTCAGCTCGCTGAGGCCGCGCGTGCACGCGATCTCCTCGGTATCGAACTCATCGCGCGCGGGTTGCGCTTTCCCGACGAAGTGGACGAAACGTTCAGGGCTATGAAGGGAGAAGGTGTCGCGGCGATCTTCGTCGTTTCCGACCTCACGACGATCACAAACCGCTTTGCCATCAACGAAGCGGCCATCCGCCAGAAAATGCCGCTGATGCTCTCCAACAAGCGTTATCTGACTGGTGGCGGTCTGATGAGCTACGGTCCGGATGTCAGCGAAGGCTTCCGGCGCGCGGCTCGTCAGCTCGCGCGTGCGGCCAATGGCACGCCGATCGCCGAATTGCCTGTCGAGCAGCCAACGCGATTCGAACTGTTTATCGACAGTCGCGCCGCTCGTGCAATCGGCGTCGAAGTGGCGCCGGCGGTTCTAGCCCGCGCCGACGAGGTAATCGGTTGACCTCGCAGCGTAGCGCGCCGATCGCGTCAATCTCCGTGTTTGCTGACAAGCCTCTCAGGGCGCCGTCTCGTCGATCGAGCTGGCCAGAAGGCAGTGGCCGGCTTCAGACCTTCGGCAGCGGTACGTTGAGCAGCACGCCGAACTCACGCGCGAGGTCGCAGCTCACGCGCGCGTGCACCTTGCCCTGCTTGTCGAAGAAGCGGCCGCTCTCCTCCACCGGGAACACACCCTCGTGCCAGATGCCGGGGTGGATGTAGATCCCGAACGTGCCGTCCGACCAGAAGGCCTTGAACAACTCCGGCTTGAGGTCGTCGCCGGGCAGTGCCGCCGGTACGACGAACGGCTTGCCGTCGAGCGGGAAGAAGAGCTGGCCGCCGTCGGGATGGTAGTTGCAGTGCCACAGGAGCACCCGGCCGGCCGAGAGCTTCACGCCCGCACGGGCTTTCTCCGGCAGGTCACGGAAGCCGATGACGTAGTGGCCGCCCACGGCTTCATTGCGCCCGACCAGCTCGTTGCCCTTCCATTCGCAGGCGAACACCCCCTCGGTCGTGCCGCCCTCGTTGCCGGTGCCGGCATCGAGTCGCCGCCAGCCCTGCAGCGGCCACGGCACGATCTCGATCTCGTGCTTTCTTGGATCGTCGACGATCGCGCCGTAACCCTTCATCGATTCGGCCGTCGCCCGCACCAGCGGCACATCGAGCAGCTTCAGCCCCTCGGGAATGTCGGGGTTGAGATAGTCGAAGACGACGCCGTCCTGCATGTCAGGCGGCCTTGCCGAGATCCTCGCCAGCCAGCGCGCGCTCGATCAGCTTCACGACGTTGTCGCGGCCGTAGAGCTTGATGAAGGCGCCCATGCGCGGCCCCTGCTCGCTGCCCAGCAGCACCTCGTAGAGGGTCTTGAACCACTGGCGCAGCTCTTCCTTGGCGAAGTGCCGCTTGCCGGCCTCGTAGACCTCGTCTTGGATGGCCTCGGCCGTCGCGTCGTCGGAGAGCTTGCGCAGCGTCTCGGCTAGGTCCCGCAGCGCAGCACGCTCCTTGTCGGCGGGCAGGCGGAACTTCTTCGAGGCCTTCACGAAGTCCTGGTAATAGGCGACCGCGCCTTGCAGCAGCTTGTCGAGATAGGGGGCGTTGTCCGGCGTGGCGCCCGGCACATAGCGGCGCAAATACTGCCACAGCACGTCCTTGTCGTCGGTATGCGCCACGCCTGCCAGGTTCAGCAGCATGCCGAAGGTGACTCCGGCCGCCGAGTTGGCGGGCGCCTTGCCGTCGTGGATGTGCCACGCGGGATTCTCGAGCGACTTCGCAGGCTCCTCGGCCGGCATCTTCTCGACGGCGGCGAGATAGTCGTCGACCGCACGCGGGATCACGTCGAAATAGAGACGCTTGGCCCGCCGCGGCTGCTGCTGCATGTAAAGCGCCAGCGACTCGGGTGGCGCGTAGCGCAGCCACTCCTCGACCGAGAGGCCGTTGCCCTTGGACTTGGAGATCTTCTTGCCTTCCTCGTCGAGGAAGAGCTCGTAGTTGAAGCCCTCCGGCGGCTTGCCGCCCAGGATCCTCACGATCCTGGCGCTGAGCTCGGCTGAGGGAATCAGGTCCTTGCCGTACATCTCGTAGTCGACGTCGAGCGCGTACCAGCGGCCGGCCCAGTCGGCCTTCCACTGCAGCTTGACGTTGCCACCGGTGACCGGCGTCTCGACCAGGCTGCCGTCCTCATCGCGATAGGCGATCGTGCCGGCATCGGCGTCGACCTTGACCAGCGGCACCTGCAGCACGCGGCCGGTCTTGGGCGAGATCGGCAGGAAGATCGAGTAGGTCGCGCGACGCTCCTCGCCCAACGTCGGCAGCATCACCGCCTGCACCTCGTCGTAGTGGCGCAGCATGGCCAGGAGCATCTTGTCGAAGCGTCCCGACTTGTACCAATCCGTCGCCGACTGGAATTCGTACTCGAAGCCGAAGGAATCGAGGAAGGCCCGCAGCCGGGCGTTGTTCGCCGCGCCGAAGCTTGGATGCTCGTTGCTGAACGGGTCCGGCACCGCAGTCAGTGGCTTGCCGAGATGAGCCGCAAGCATCTCCTTGTTCGGCACGTTGTCCGGTACCTTGCGCAGACCGTCCATGTCGTCGGAGAAGCAGAACAGCCGAGCGGGCACGTCGCTCAGCCGACGGAACGCCTGGCGCACCATGGTCGTGCGCACGACCTCGCCGAACGTGCCGATGTGCGGCAGGCCAGAAGGTCCGTAGCCGGTCTCCAGCAGCACGTATCCTTTCGCCGGGGCCTTGCCGCCGATGCGGGCGACGAGCTTGCGGGCTTCTTCGAACGGCCACGCGCGCGCGGCCTCGGCTAGGGAACGATCGATTTCGGACATGGATGGGCCAAACTAGGAGCGGCCGCCGGTGGCGTCAATCGGAGCGGGGCAAGTTCGCCGACGCCCTCATGGTGTAGGCGTAAAGACGGGCGATCACGGCAAAGAACACTATGGGCGCAGCGACCATCGCTACGGGCGCGAAGTTCTCCCCGACCAGGCGCAGCGGCGTGTCGTTGCCCGTTATACCGACGACCCCGGCGAAGATCACACCGAACAGACTCTCCCCGACAATGAGGCCGGTCGCCGCCAGCACGCCCACGCGTTTGGCGAATTCGGAACTGGACTGACGGTCCGCCCATCGATCGTACGCAAGGCCGATCAGGGCACCGATCGGGATCAGGAGCGTCATGCTCATGGGAAGATAGATGCCCATGCCGACGCCGAGCGGCGGCAGCCGCATCTTGCCCGCCCGCCCCAGCGCCTCATCGAGCGCGACAAGCACCATGCCAATGCCGGCCCCCAGCCCGATCAGCCGCCAGTCGAGCGCCCCGCCCAGCACGCCGGTCGCCAGTGCCGAGATCAGCGAGGCCTGCGGCGCCACCAGCGCCTGCGGTCCTGCCCCCGGCGCGCCGGCGAAACCGAACGCGGTATTCAAGAGATCCAGCACGAGCGGGATCGTGAGCGATCCGAACACCACGCCCAGGACGAGCGCCACCTGCTGCCGCCACGGCGTCGCGCCGAGCAACTGGCCGGTCTTGAGATCCTGAAGGTTGTCGTTGGAGATGGTGGCGATGGCGAACACCACGGCGGTGGTGAACAATGCATAGGCCACCAGGGCGCGTGTCGCGGCCGGATCGCCGACGGGGCCGAAGTAGAGCGCCAGCAGAGCCGCAGCGCCGAGAACCGCCAGGATGCCGACGCCCGAGATCGGGCTGTTCGATGCGCCGATCAAGCCGGCCATATAGCCGCACACCGCGGCGACGATCGCCCCGGCGAGGACGACGTAGACTAGGCTGCCGGCAATGACAGGGCCGGGATGTGCAGCCACTGGTCCGCCGGCGGCGAACCACCAGAGCAGGACACCGATGGGGACGAGCGAGAGCAGGATCGTTCCCAAGACGATGGACATCGGTATGTCGCGCTCCGTCACGTCCAGCACATTGCCGCTGCGACGCGACCGGGTGGCGGCAAGCGAACTCCGGATTCCGCCGGCGATCGGCCCCACGATCTTGACCAGCGTCCAAAGGGCCGCGACGCCGATAGTGCCCGCGCCGATGAACCGGACCTCCTTGCCGAAAGCGGAAGCGACGACCTCGGCGGCGGGGCCGCCTGCATCCGTTGTCAGCCAGGGGATCAAGACGGCCCAGCAGAAGACGGTGCCGAGCAGCATGGCGATGCCGACCGAGAGCCCGACCAGGTGCCCGATCCCGATCAGCGCCATCGAGAAGCTCGCCGAAAGGCCGGTCGCAGCGCCGCCGATCTTGAAGCGGATCGCGACATGGGATGTGACGAGCTTGGTGGCCGCGAGCGCGGCGAACGCTGCCGACGCGATGGAACTCCATAGGATGACCTTGAGCCCTCGAGCGTTCTCCTGCGCGCCGTCCCGGGAGCCCGCACCGACCTTCAGGACCTCGGCTGCCGCCACGCCCTCCGGATAGGGCAGGTCGGATCCCGTGACCAGCGCCCGCCGCAGGGGGATGGAGAACATCACGCCCAGCGTTCCGCCGATCGCACACACAGCGGCGGTCATCCAGTACGGGAAGCCGTGCCACCAGCCGATCATCACGAGGCCCGGCAACACGAAGATGATCGCCGCGAGCGTGCCGGCGGCCGACACGATCGTCTGCACGATGTTGTTCTCGAAGACGTTGCTGCCGCCCACGAGGCGAAGCACCGCCATCGAAATTACGGCTGCGGGAATCGACGTGGCGAACGTCAAGCCGACCTTCAGTCCGAGATAGACGTTGGCGGTGGTGAACAGCACAGTAAGTATGCCGCCCAACGCGGCGGCGCGTAGCGTGAAGTCCCGCAATGTCCTCTCCCCAAGCCCCGCCCCAGTAGAGCGCGAACGACTGCCGGCGGCAATCTGCGGGGCGACCGGCGAACTACCTTCCGGCCAGCAGCGCGAGTGCCTCGCGCGCCGCACGCACGCCCGAGGTGTAGGCGCCGGCGATCCGCGTCGCCCAGACCGGATCGGTCGCCTCACCAGCGAAGAACACGCGGTCGTGGTGCGGCGACGCCAGGACCTTGCGCTTGTCGGCATGTCCCGGCCGCGCGACCGACCACGCACCGCGGGCGAACGGATCCCTGCCCCATCTCGTCGCATGCGAGCTGACGAGCGCGCCGCGCAGCTCGTTGCCGAAGATCTCGGCCAACGCCGACACCGCGAAAGCCGACGCCGCGCGACCGCCCTCCTCTTCAAGGGCGCGCGCCGTCGCACCTCCGATCAGGATCAGCGCCGCATCGCGTCCCATGGGCCGCACGACCCCCTCGAACGGCGCGCCCTTGCGCGTCAGACCGACGATGCTGCGGCCGGCCGGGGCATCGATCACCCTGGACGAAAACTGCAGCATCGCCTTGTTGTAGGTCGCCATGGGAAGCTGCTCGATCGCCTCACGCCGCGCTGCACTGAGCTGCGGCGCGAACCCGAGCAGGCCGGTCGCCAGCACTCCGGTCGGCACGGTCACGACGGCGGTGCGACCGCGCATCTGCCCCGCCGTGGTCTCGACGGCGATCGCGGGCCCCGTGGAGTCGACGCGAACGGCGCGGACACCGAGCTTCACCGGGACCCTGGCGCCCCAGCGCGCGATCATCGCGCCGAGGCCGCCCTCGACCGAAAGCTGCGGGTCGGCTTCGGGCTGGCGCAGAAAGTCGCGCGCCGACAGTTCCATGTTCTCGACACCCTGCTCCAACGGACCGACCATCGCGTAGGCCAGGGTCTGCAACGGGTCGCCGGGCACGAGCACACGGCCGACGACGGCATCGCCGAACTGGGGCGGTGCGCGTTTCAGCGCCTCCTCGAGTTTGCGCGAGGCGTCCTGCGCGATCTTCTCGAAGCGGGTGTACTCGTCCTTCGGCAGTTCCGTGCCGGAAAGATAAAGACGCTGCTCGTCGCGTTCGGGGATGGTGCGCGCCTGTGCTTCCTTCACGATCGCCATGGCCGGATTGATCTTGGCCGCCTCGATCCACTGCGCCCCGTGATCGAAAGGCAGGCCGAAGGTCTTCGCGTCGGTGAAGGCGCGGCCGCCGATGCGGTCGCGCGCGTCGATAACCTGCACGCTCTTGCCTGCGGCCATGAGAGTGCGCGCCGCCGTGAGCCCCGCCACGCCGGCACCGATGATCACCACGTCGGGATCGGCGGCGAACGCGGCGCGTGGCAGCGCCGCGAGCCCTCCCGCCGCCAGCAGAATGTCGCGGCGCCTCATCCCTTCCAGGTGAACGGGAAGAGCTGCTGGCGCACGAAACCCGGCGGCATGTAGTCGCCCAGCACGCCGTACTTGCGGGGGAATCGCCGGTCCGACTTCACCGCCGTGCCGAAGAGGTAGTCGATGAAGGCGAAGTGGGCAGCGTAGTTGCGGTCGATCGCCTCGCGCTCCGAGCTGTGGTGCCAGTGGTGGAAGTCCGGCGTCACGATCAGCCACTTGAGCGGCGCCCGGCCGAAGATCCCGGGCAGCCGGACGTTGGCGTGATTGAACACCGCCTGGAAGCCCACGATCACTATGTAGACATCGGTGACCGCCTGGCTGAAACCAAGCACGTAGAGCACGCCCAGAATCGAGACCCGCGTCGTCAGCAGCTCGAAGAGGTGGAGCCGCGAGCCCGCCATCCAGTCCATGTGCTCGGCGCTGTGGTGCACGGCATGGAAGCGCCAGAGTAACGGGATCTCGTGATAGGCGCGGTGCGTCCAGTACTGCACGAGATCGGCGACCAGCAGGACGAGAACCAACGCGGCGAAGAACGGCAGGCCGCCGACCCACTTCTGCAACGGAGGCCAAACCAGCCAGCCGAACAGGCGGTGGATCGCGAAGTTGACGATCAGCAGCGCCAACCCCACCAGCAGATGGTTGACGATGAAATGCGTGAAGTCGGTCTGCCAGCCAGGGCGGAACACCGGCTGGTCGCGATGCAGCGGAAAGAGCTTCTCGATCAGGATGAAGATCATGCTCGACCCGAGAAGATCGAGGATGAACCAGTCGAGCCCGATATAGGGTGTGTCGTCGGGAAAGTCGGCGACCGGGACGCGATGGCCGCCCATTGCGGCGGCCAGCAGGATCAGCGCCAGTGCCGTGCCGTTCAGCCATCGATTGCGCAGTTGGACCAGGTTGGCGATCGCCATTCCGCCTGCGATCACCATGCCGAGCAGCATCACCTGGCGCAGCACGCCCACGTCGTACTTCTTCCGGAGATCCGGCGTCGTGAGGTACTCGGGAAAGTGGAATGCCAGCACTGCCAGCACGGCCAGGCCGCCCAGGGTAAGTGCCACGACGCCGGTGATCTTGCCCTTGCCGACTTCCATGGCGCCGGACTGCCGGAAGACGGAGGTGGTCTTCCGGGCGACGGACGGAGGTTTCATGGCAGGCGATTCTAGTGACAACCGACGGTCGCTGCATCGGGCATTTGGCCTGTGCTATGCACCGCCCGGTGACGATCCCCGCGCCCTCCTCCTGGCCCGCCCTGGTCGCGACTGCCCGCGGCGCGCTGTGGCGGTCGCCCGATGGCGCGATCGAGCGGCTGACTGCAGGCAACGTCGCCCTGCGCGCAGCCGGGACGCCACCGCTGGTCTGCCATGCCCCCGCCGTCGCCGCTCGTCTCGGGTTGGAAGACTTGCCTGCCCTTGACCTGCTCGAACTCTTCGCGTTCGTGCGACCGGCGCGCTTCTGTCTGCCGACCGTACGTGGCCTCTGCGAGGCTCTCGACCTCGCCGTGCCTGCGACGCCGGACGAAGAAGTATCGGCACTGCTTCAGGTCGCGCGTGGCCTGCTCGATGAGCTGGACGATGTGGCGGCCCTCGCCTCGCCCGAGATGAAAGACATCGCGCTCGCCATGGCGCGGGGCAGCTGGCCGTGGGGCGACGCGGTGCTGGCGGCGCTCGGCATCGACCAGGGCGCGAAGAAGCCACGGCCGGGCGCCGGGCTCGACATCTGGAGGACGCTCCCCGTGTGGGAAGAGCCGCCGCCTGCCCCGCCGCCCGGTGGCGCGCCGGTCGAGCCGCGCGAAGCGCGTCTCAGGCTGGCGCAGCTCGTCTCGGCCGGGACAAACATGGCCGAGGCGCGGCCGACGCAGAGCGACTACGCCTCCGCCGCCAGCGAGGCCTTCGCGCCGCGCGAAGAAGAGGACAAGCCGCGCGTGGTGCTGCTCGAGGCCGGCACCGGCGTCGGCAAGACGCTGGGCTACGTGGCGCCGGCCAGCCTGTGGGCCGAGAAGAACGGTGCGCCGGTCTGGATCGCGACCCACACCCGCAACCTGCAGCGCCAGATCGACAGCGAGCTCGACCGCCTGCATCGCGACAGCGCCGAGAAGCGCCGTCGCGTCGTCATCCGCAAGGGCCGCGAGAACTATCTCTGCCTGCTGAACTTCCAAGAGGCCGTGATGCGTACCGGCCTCGTGCCGGAGAACGCCGTCGGCCTCGGTCTGCTGGCACGCTGGGCGCTTGCCAGCCGCGACGGCGACATGATCGGCGGCGACCTGCCGGCCTGGCTGCTCGACCTCGTGGGCAGGAGCCGCGTGCAGCGCCTCGCCGACCGCCGCGGCGAGTGCATCTATTCCGCCTGCGAGCACTACCGGAAATGCTTCGTCGAGCGCACGATCCGCCGCGCCCGCCAGGCCGACATCGTGATCGCCAACCATGCGCTGGTCATGATCCAAGCCGCGATGGGCGGGCTCGACGATGCGACGCGGCCGCTGCGCTATGTGTTCGACGAGGGTCACCATCTGTTCGACGCCGCCGACGGTGCGTTCGGCGCACATCTCAGCGGTGTCGAGACCTCGGACCTGCGACGCTGGCTGCTCGGCGCCGAGGGGCGGCGCGGCAGCCGCGCACGCGGCCTCGAACGGCGGTTGAGCGACCTGATCGGCGAAGATGTCGAGGCACAGCAGGCGCTGCGCCGGCTGCTCGATCTCGCCCAGCAGCTGCCGTCGCCCAACTGGCAGACACGGCTCGCCGACGGCACAGTGCTGGGACCGGCCGAGGAGTTTCTTGCATTGGTTCGTCAGCAGGTGCGCGCCCGTGCCGCTGGCGACGACCAGGGCTTCGGCCAGGAATGCGAAGTGCGGCCGCTCAATCCCGGCCTGATCGAGGCCGCCGACCAGCTCGCCGACGCGCTCGACAAGATGCTGACTCCGGTGCGCCGGCTGCGCCAGGCGCTGCGCACCAAGCTCGAGACCGAGGCGGACAAGCTCGACTCCGGCCAGCGGTCGCGCATCGAGGGCGTGACGCGCTCGCTCGCCAATCGCTGCGAGCTGACGCTCGAAGCCTGGCGCGCCATGCTGCGTGGTCTGCACAACGATCCCGATCCCGCCTTCGTCGACTGGTTCGCCGTCGAGCGCGTACAGCAGCGCGAGTTCGACGTCGGCATGTACCGCCACTATCTCGACCCGACCGAGCCGTTCGTGAACTCGGTCATCCGGCCCTCGCATGGCGCGGTGATCACGTCGGCGACGCTCCGCGATGCATTGGGTGCGCCCAACGCCGCCAACGACGAGGATCCGGCTGGCCTCGCCGACTGGAAGGTCGCCGAGGCGCGCACCGGCACGAAGCATCTCGTCGTGCCTGCGACGCGCGCTGCAATGGCCTCGCCATTCGACTACCCCAACGCGACCAAAGTGCTGGTCGTGAAGGACGTGACGCGCGACGATTCGGACCAGGTCGCCGCCGCTTATCGCGAACTCTTCCTGGCAGCGGGCGGCGGCGCCCTCGGTCTCTTCACCGCGATCGGCCGGTTGCGTGCTGTCCACCAGCGCATCGCCCCGCAGCTCGAGGAGGCCAACATACCCCTCTATGCCCAGCACGTCGGGGGCATGGATGCGGCGACGCTCGTCGACATCTTCCGCGCCGAGGAGCATTCGTGCCTGCTCGGAACGGATGCAGTACGCGACGGCGTCGACGTGCCGGGCCGGTCGCTCCGCCTCATCGTGTTCGATCGCGTGCCGTGGCCGCGTCCCGACATCCTCCATCGCGCACGCAAGGCGCAGTGGAAGGCGGCCGGCGCCGGGTCCAACGGCTACGACGACATGCTGGCACGCCTGCGCCTCAAGCAAGCCTATGGTCGGCTGATCCGGCGCGCCGACGACCGCGGCATCTTCGTGGTGCTGGATTCGCGTCTGCCCAGTCGCCTGCTGGGCGCTTTCCCGCCAGGAGTCGTGGTCGAGCGGACGGGGCTGGCCGATGCGGTAGCGGAAGTGCGGTCATTTCTCGGCAGGGCTTGAAAAGCATCGTCCGCCCGCGGGCAGTTGAGGTTTTCGCTTGGCCGCGCGACAGTCGGGTCCATGGCGACGCAGATCATCGAGACGATCCCCTCCGACTCGGTCGGCATACAGGTGCCGGTTGGACGCTCCCCCGCAGGCGCCGGCCGCTGCCAGACCGTATTCGACGCCCGGGATAGGTCGATGGCTGTGGAGGCCGGCAGCAGCGGTCCGACGCGGCGGATCGAGGAGTGGTAGGCGTTGGTGTCATGAGCTCGAGCGCTGACGTCCACTACGCCCGCGAGCAGGATCTCGACGTGACCGAGTTCAGTCGCGTGCTCGACGAGTCCGGCCTCGGCGCCACGCGCCCGCTCGGCGATCCGGCGCGCCTCCGAGCCATGATGAAGGGTGCCGGCCTGATCGTGACGGCCCGCCTCGACCGCCCCGACCGTCGGCTGGTGGGCGTGTCGCGCACGATCACCGATTTCTCCTGGTGCGCCTACCTTGCCGAGCTCGCGGTCTCGCGGTCGGCCCAGGGCCTCGGCGTGGGCCGCGGCCTGCTGGGAGAGACCCGCCGCCTGCTGGGGCCCCAGGTAACCCTGATCCTCACCTCGATGCCGGACGTCACAGGCTTTTACGAACGCGCCGAAATGGCGCGCGTGCCCGACACATTCTGGTACAAGCGTCAGATTTGAAAGCCCAATCCAGCCCAGGTTTCGACGATGCGGCCTACCCAGAAGATTCTCGTCGCCGCCACGATCGTCGTCGCGGGCTTTACCGGCATCTACGCGCTGGCCTACCACATGTTTCCGCCGCCCAGCACTCGTGTCGAGCAGACCACCAGACCAGCCGTGCCCGTGACCACCGTGTCCCCCACACCGCCGCCGGCGGCATCGGCGTCGGCACCACCCGCACCCGCCGGCCCCAGCGTCATGGAACTCTACGAGGCATGCGTGAGTGGCGCCTGGCCGAATGCCGCCGACGCAGAAAAGCGCAACGCGGCCTGCTCCAGGGCCCTGCAGACACGCCAACTCCAGCCCGCCGAAGTGGCCCTCGCGCGCCTGACGCGCGGCATTGCGCGATCCGTTCTCGGCGACAAGGTGCTGGCGACCGAGGACTACCGCGAGGCATTGAAGCACTATGACGGCGCCATCGATCCGCGCAATCCAGACGCCCTCAATCTATATCGCCGCGCCGCCTCGCTAGATGCGCTGGGTCAGACCGACCGGGCGCTCGCCGACTACAGCGAGGCCATCCGCGTCGATCCCAAGGGCGCGCTCGCCTTTCTCGGCCGCGGCGTGTTGCTGGCCAGCCGGAAGCGCTCCTACGACCGGGCGATAGACGATTTCAGCCGCACCATCGAGATCGAACCCAATAGTACCGCAGCCTACATCGCCCGCGGCAATGCCTACAGCCAGATCGGCGACAACGGCCGAGCCATTGCCGATCTCGACAAGGCAATCGCGCTCGCGCCGGACGACCCGCAGGCCTATGTCGTGCGCGGCCTCGCCTACAATCGCCGCAACGAGATCGCGGCCGCGCTCAGGGACTACAACAAGGCACTCGAGCTCGATCCGCGCTTCGCGTCTGCGTTGGCCAATCGCGCGGCGATCTACGCCTCCGAAGGAAAGCAGGATCTCGCGATCCGCGATCTCGACCATGCGATCGCCATCGACTCCAGCAATCCGCTTGCCTACTACAATCGCGGCTACGCCCACTTCGCCAAGGGCGAGCACGACAAGGCGATCGACGACTACAGCAAGGCGATCGAGATCGATCCGACGATGGGCATCGCCTACAACAATCGCTGCCTGTCGCGCGCCATCTCGGGCCAGGACCTCGTCCCCGCGCTCGCCGACTGCGACCAGGCGCTGAAGCTCAACCCGCTCAATCTCGATACGCGCGATACGCGCGGTTTCATCTATCTGAAGCTGGGCGATCCCGCGCTCGCGGTGAACGAGTACAACGCCGCCCTCGACATCGATCCCAATCGGCCGCTCGCCTTGTACGGCCGCGGGATCGCGCGGATCATGATCGGCCAGACACGTGACGGCGAGGCCGACAAGGCCGCCGCCACGACCCTCAATCCCGGCGTCGACAAGCAGTTCTCGGCCTACGGTCTCAAGTAGTGTTCAGTAGCCGGCCGTCAGGGCGACGGCTTGCTTCAGCGGCCCATCCCGGCGGAATCGCTTCGGGTTCTCGATGAGCAGGCCTCTGGCCACACCCCGGAAAGGGCGACCTCGGCGAGCCGCGGAAACCGCGCGAAAAGCCCTGTTTCCGCCACACGCGGCCTGTAAGATGCATAGACAATGAATTGTGGAGGCTACGTTCAAGATGACTAGGATTGTCTTCCCGCGCCGTCGTGCGCTTGCTCTGGCCGGCGGCGTGCTGGCCACGCCGATGATCGCGTCGGGCGTCGCCCGCGCCCAGACCGACTGGCCGAACCGTCCCGTGAAGTACATCGTAGTGTTTCCGGCCGGCGGTCCGACCGACACTCTCTCGCGCATCGTCTGCCGCGAGCTTGAGAAGCTCACCGGCCAGCAGTTCATCATCGAGAACAAGAGCGGCTCGGGCGGCGTGGTCGGCGCCGACGCGATCGCCAAGTCGGTACCCGACGGCTACACGATCGGCCTCTACACCATCGCCGCGCACGCCATAGCGCCGACGCTCTACAAGTCGCTGCCGTTCGACGCCGGCAAGGACTTCACCGGCATTTCCATCCTCTGGGAAGTGCCGAACATGCTCATGACGCGCGTCGACTTCCCGGCCAACACGGTGCCGGAGCTGATCGCGCTCCTGAAGGCCAATCCGGGCAAATACTCCTTCGCATCGTCGGGTGCCGGCACCAGCCCGCAGATCACGGGCGAGCTGTTCAAGAGCCTGGCCGGCGTCAACATCCTGCATGTGCCCTACCGTGGCAGCGCACCGGCCCACCAGGACATCCTTGCGGGCCAGGTCGACATGATGTTCGACAACATTCCCGGCCCGCTCGGCCTCATGAAGGGCGGCAAGGTGAAGGGCTTTGCCGTTACCTCCGCCAAGCGCCACCCCGCGGCGCCCGACATACCGGCCATGGCGGAGTTCCTGCCCGGCTTCGAGATCACCTCGTGGGGCGGCATCTGCGGCCCGGCCGGCCTGCCGCCGGCGATGGTCGAGAAGCTCTCGGCGCTGCTGAAGACGGCACTGGAGAGCGAAGCCGTCAAGGAGGCATTCGACAAGCAGGGTGCCGAGCGCAAGTGGTTGAGCCCGGCCGACACGGCCAAGTACCGGGCCGACAACGAAGCCAAACTCGCCCCTGTCATCAAGGCCTCCGGCGCCAAGGTCGAGTAGCCTCCGAAAGATCACTGTCGCCCTCTTCGCTCGCCCGTAAACTTCGTGGTGTGGGAAGGGAAACGACTAGGTGTGACAACCGAACTTGCGGGTCCCGAGCGATATCGCGATACCGCCTCGCGGAGCGCCGGCTTCAAGCCGGCGCTTTTCTTGATTGTTGCTGGCCTGCCGGTTATCGCCGCCGCCTGCGCGCTGCTGATGCCCGGCCGAGTGCTGTCGCGCGAGATGACGTGGGATCTTCTGTTCAACCTCGCCGGCGCCTGGCATCTTGCAAGCGGTCACACCGCCCATGTCGACTTCCACGAGCCGGTCGGTGAGCTCTCCTTCCTGCTAACGGCATTGGGCTTCCGTCTCGTCGGTCCGACGCCACTTGCCCTGGTCGTGGGAAGCCTTGCGTGGACGATCGTCACCTTCGCAGCATCTGCCCTCGTGGCGATACGGCGGCTGCCGTTGCTGCCGGCGGCAATCTTCGTCGTATTCGCGTGTCTGCTCGTGGCGATGCCCGCGAACGTCGGCGACCCGCCGCGGGACTACTCATTCGCCATGTCCTACAACCGTTACGGCTGGAGTGCGCTGTGCGTGCTGGGGCTCGTCTTTTTCGTGTCGCCAAGGCCGGTGGCGTGGGGCGACGCGATCGACATGGCGGTCGCAGGGGCGCTCCTGCTGGCATTGTTCTATCTCAAAATCACCTATTTCGCCGTCGGCCTCGCGGCGCTAGGTCTGGCGCTGCTCCTCCACCCGCATGTGCGCCGGCGCTGGTGGGGCTGGCTCGGCGTCGGCATCGCCGTCGCGGCCAACGCAGTAGCGCCCTACAGCCATCCTTACCTGATCGACATCTGGAGCGCCGTCCAAGCTGGCCAGGCGCGGACGAGCATCGGCGGTCCGCTCGATACCTTCCTCGGTGATGCGGCCGCGAACGCCGCCTATGTCGCAGGCTTCGGTCTCGCGCTCTGGATGTGGTGGAGTGGTCGCGCGCCGCTCCGCCTAGCCTTGGCGATCGTCTTCCTGATGGGCTCGGGCCTGCTGTTGCTGACACAGAATCATCAGGCGCGCGGTCTACCGCTCGGCGTGATGATCGCTATCCTGCTCTACGATGCGCTACGGCGCCAGTCGCCTTCCGGTGCGTTCGCGTTGATGGCCTTTCCCCTCGCCTCCATCGCCACGGCTGCGTTCAGCCTGATCGGCTATGCGGTGGACGATCTCCGCTTTCAAAGCGTCGAACGCACGCGGCTCGCGGGTCTCGCCGTGCCGGCCGAGCCGGCGGGGCTGCTCGACGCTTTCGCAGACGCGCACCCCGATCCATCGCTGCTCAGTCGTGCCCGAATCCTGCGGCCGGCACACGAGATCACGCCCGCGGAGTATGTCGACACGCTGATCGAGGCTGCGGACCTGATCGAGAGCGGTCGGGTGCCGCCCGGCGACATCGTCGTCCTCGACCAAGTGAATCCGCTGCCTTTCATGCTGGGCATCCCGCCGCCCCGCTACGGCACCCTATGGTCGGGCTGGGGAACGCCGGCACTCCCGGCCGCCGCGCTGCTGGCCAGCGCCGACCATGTGTTCATTCCGAGGTTCCCGACCTTCAGCCCGTGGACCGACAAGGCCGTGCGTCTCTACGGCGATCATCTCGCCGATCATTTCGCCCTTCGGCTGGAAAGCCGGAGCTGGATCGTGCTGAGCCGCGCCCTAGACTAACGAGCATGTCGTCCAAGAAAGTCCTGGTCGCCGGCGCCACCGGTCTCGTCGGCCATGCCGCCATGAAGCACTTC